>JBAXKC010000034.1:0-26327 GCA_037137535.1 bacterium
GAAACTCGTGGAGTACTAAGTTCTAATCGTTAGGAAAAACGGGGGCAGGTCAATAGGTGCTTAATTGTATCGTTTTTGATATGATTAAAATTTAATTCAAAATAACAATTTACAAATGTTGAAAAGTTCTTTAACATGATAATTAATACATTGAGAATAGCTTTTCGAGAAAGGATTTGCCATGTTTGATAAGGGAAGACGTGAATATTTGGTCAGAACCTGTCCTGCTGATGATCCCGATGTATTGGAAAATCTATTAAATTCTTATGCTATTGCAGACTGGGAGCTTTATATGCTCCATGAAACAGAAGGGAAAAACGGCACTTTACAATATAATTGTATTTTTAACAGAGAAGCTGTTGAAGAAAAAGAATTAGAAGACAAAGAACTGATTGATGTAAGCAATTTTAAGACGAGAATGGAAAAAAGTCTTCTCCCTTCAAAAGATGCTTATGGGCTTTGTGTTGACATTCAACAACAGATTATTCAACAGCAAAATGAAATTGATAAAATTAAAGAGCGTTTTGACTCAAGTAGTATTACTGATGACGAAAGAGAAGAATTAAACGAGCAAATTTCTTTAAAACTGGAAGATGTAGAAGATTTAAAAGCTGCCTTAACTCAGATAATTGGCCCAGAACCAGCTTATGAAAGAATAAGTCAGGAAAAAATAACTCTAATAGTTAGCGAAGAGCTTACTGATATTGTTGATATTAATAAAGACGGTTCCTTGATTTCTGAAAGTGTAAATCTTAGACAGAAATTAACGGATAAATATGGCTATGTTTTACCTACGATAAGATTTACAAACCTTGAAGCAATTGAGGCTAATGAATTCAGAATTGATATTCGTGGAATTAAAGCCTTTTCAGGGTATGTTTACCCTGGCTTTATAAGGCTTTTTGCAGGACAGGCAAATATCATAAGAAAGCCTAAAAATGCGATAGAAGATATTGATCCTATAACAGGTAAAAAGGTCTTTTGGATAGAAGAATCAAAAACAAAAACATTTTGGGAAAAAGGCAAAACAACAACAGACGTCATTATTGAAGCTCTTGAATATTGTCTTTTAAAACATGTTGATCTTGTTCTTGATTATAGTGACATAAATAGATATATAGAAATAGCTGGAACAGAAAATTTATTTTTAGTTGAAAATATAATTACTGAAGCTCTAACTATTTCTGATTTAAGATCAATTTTTGCATCGCTGATAAGAGAAAAAGTTTCAATAAAAGACATAATCTTTGTTTTTGAAAAATTCAATGATGTAATTAATGAAGGAAATACAAAAGAGGAATTCCTTGAAAAACTTAGAATTAAATTAAAAAGACAAATTTGTAATTCTATTGCTGACACTAATGGAACAATAAATGCAGTTTTATTAGCAGAAGATTGTGAAGAGCTTTTATCTGAGATATTAGCCAATGAAACATACGAAGGTTCTTATAAAATGGTAGCTAACAGTAAGGTTGAAAAAATTATAAAATCAGTAATTGATATTATCAAATCCGGTAATTATGATTTATCTTCATTTGCTTTTATAGTTCCGGCCGGAATAAGAAAAAGCTTGTTTCTTCTTTTAAATGAAGTGGTACCGAGTATAAACGTAATTGCTTATGAAGAAATGGATAAAACCTATAATTTTGAAATAGTCGGCAGAATTAAGTGTTAATTAATTTATAAAAATACTACGATTTATTAATAACCGAAAAGCCTTTGTTTAGATAACAAGGGCTTTTCAATGTAATTAAAGATAACAAACCAATGAGTTTTCGGTAATACATTGTTCTCTGATTTTTCTAATTGCACGAATTTCAGTTTGTCTTATACATTCTTTTGTCACACCGTATAATTTGCCGATTTCATCAAGAGTTTGAATTCTAAAATTACTTAAACCATATCTTCTTTTTAAAACTTCTCTTTCTCTATCTTTAAGTTTTATCAACATTTTTTCAAGATCTTTTTTTAAATGTTCAGCCTCAGTTTGCTCATCAGTTTTAGCGTTATAATCAACTAAAAACTCTGCGTAATTAATTTCACTTCCATCTTTTAATTCAATAGCAGCATCAATTGAAAATGATTTAATTAAGGCATTTCTGCAATTTTCAAGTTTATTTTTTTCAATATTAACCATTTCTGCAATTTGATCGTCAGAAAAAATAGAACTATGCTCTTTTTGCAAAGTTTCTTTTGCTTTTGATAATTTAGAGAGAGTTTCATATACATAAACAGGAATTTTTACGCTGTGCGACTGCTCGGAGATAGCTTTATTTATTGATTGTCTAATCCACCATGTTGCATAAGTGCTAAATTTATAACCATATTTATAATTATATTTTTCAGCTGCCGCAATTAGCCCTAAATTACCTTCTTGAATTAAATCAATAAATGGAAGGTTATTTTTAATATACTTTTTGGCAATGCTTATTACTAATCTTAAATTTCCTCTTATTAATTTTGTTTTTGCTGATAAATCACCATCAGCAATTTTTTTCCCTAATTCAATTTCTTCTTTGTGTGTTAATAATTGATATTTAGAAATTTGCTTTAAATAAGCCTTTACAGCGTCGTCCTGAAAAAAATTAGTGTCTTTAACTTCATTTGAGATAGCAGAATCAATTTTTTCACATTTTTCTAGCATAACAAAATCTCCTTCAATTTTCTAACGGCGGGATAATTGATGGTATTGATTTTTGCAGGATATATCACATTTTAAAGTATGGTTATGACTCCTATTAATTTCTAATAGAATTTTGTACTTGAATTTTCGCACTATAGTCCGTCCACTAAAGCAACATACCAAAGTTAAACGTCATAACGCCTGATATAGATTGATATTAAGTTTTAAAATCTATGCTAATGCTGTCAATATGATAAAAGTATATTTTGACTTTTGTAAAAGTTATTTATTACTGGCGACTGCTCTCTTATATAATTAATATTAACAGAGGATATACTTTCCGTCAATTGACATGTAACCAAATGTAAAGACGAATTTTTAAAACAATCCAGCTACTTAATATTTCTTAATGATAATTAAGCTGGTGAGTTAGCCTTGTAGTTGAGTAAAAATCAGAAAATTATAGCAACTTAATTCAATCTATTACACAAAAGTGATTTAAAGAATTTTAAAGATTGGCAGAAACGTGGCTATCTAATGACTATTTTGTATATATATGATTATTTTCTTGTCTTCTTATTACTTTTGTAAACATTAATATTAAAATATAACCATATATATATCCTAATCAAAAATTTGCTTACAAAGCAAAAAGCATTATTAAATAAAACTATTATACAAATCATTTTATTGTTAACTCATAAAAGGATAAATATCCGTTCACAATTAGGCTTTTCAAACATTAAATGATAAACTCTTTAACCAATTCATCTTATTGCGATTATAGTTAATATGGTAAATCATAAAGAAGATGAGGCTATTTTAACAAAACATATAATGAAACAATCTAATGTAAAAAATAAATATAAAATATTATTAGTAGAAGATAATATTACAAACCAAAAATTAACAGCCAAAGTCTTAAATAATTGTGGTTATATTTGTGATATTGCAAATAATGGACGAGAAGCTATTAATGCTTATAATGCTGTTAATTACGATTTAATTCTTATGGATTGTCAAATGCCTGTGATGGATGGGTATGAAGCAACAATGATAATAAGAGAGATGGAACATAATGAAAAACATATTCCAATAATCGCAATGACAGCTAATGCTCTTGAAGGTGACGAAGAAAAATGCCTTATTTCTGGAATGGATGGATATATAACTAAACCAATTAATCAGAAAACACTTATCTCTGAAATAGAAAAAGTTATAAATGATGAACTAGTTATAAATAAAGTCGAGTCAAATCCTCAAGATAAATATTTAAAAATATTACAAGTTATAGTAGACGGACATGAGTTCACTAATGAAGAAGCAGAAGAACTTTTAGCAGAATATATAAAGTCTCTGCTTGATATGACAATAACAATTACAAATGCTATTAAAGAAAATAATTTTAAAGCAATTGCCGAGAAAGCTCATTCTTTAAAAGGCACTAGCGGAAATTTAAACATTAATGAACTTAGAGAGTCAGCCATTGAACTAGAAATAGCGGCTAAAGTTACTAATATAGAACTATGCAAAGAAGCTTGCGACAAAATAAGCATGTTTATTAAAAGTATAAATTATAACAATTAATTAACTTGCAGTCATTATTGTTTATATAAATATAAAAAAGACTACAGATCTAAAAAGTGGGCTAAATAAGAAAACGCTAAAACTCTTTAACAACCAGGGTAATCGTAAATCCTTGTCTCTGTTGTTAAACCTAAATTATGACTCTTTTAAGTGTAAGTATAAATCTTCTGATTTTAGCCCATGAAGTTCAGATAATCTGCTCTAAAAACTTTCAATTCCACATATGATTTCTAACTTGGCAAACTCCTAGAATGGTTGTTACGTTGGTGTTCATAACCATTAAATACTAATCCATCTTATGCTTTAAATTTATCCGTATAAACAGTTGAATTTATTCTTTAGGGATTTACTTATTCGTTTTATCTGTTCTTTTCTTTTGATTTTAAGACTTGAGCTAAAAGTGGCGGTTGTTTTTCTTTTAGGACTTTTTTTAACTCTTTTGATGATTCAGGGTTAAAAGAGGTGGTAAATCCATCTGAAGTTAGAGAATAATCCTTATAAGAATTAATAAATCCCTTTATAAATTCAGGTTTCTGTGAATGATTATTAAATATTCGTTTATAAGTTTTATATGCAAATGTTGAGGCTTCATCCGTTTTCCAATTTAATGTATTACCATATTGATCATCAAATGATTTTACAGTTAAGGCTGTAATTAAAAAATTATGCAATTCTTCCTGTAAGCTGTCATCTTTAATATTATTTATCAAATGTCCTGTTTCATGAGCTAAAAAGGCTTCAAGAGCAAATTTATTGGTTTTATTATCAACTTTGAGCAAATCTTCTCTAATTACTATTTCTCCTGTTTCGCATATTGTTTGTATAGGATTAGAACAAGTTGCAAGGTATGCTCCATCTAAATCAACATTAACTGCTTTAATCTTTTTGTTGTTATTTATAAGAATGTTTACTGAGTCCATTCCGCTTCTTATTTGAAGTGGAGCGCCAATTAGCTTTTCTGCATATTCTATGTCTTTAGCAGTGAATTTTACCTTACTTAATTCGACTATTAAATCTATAATTCTTGTATCATTATCTGTTAAGTCTATAATTTTTTGCATTTGTTCGTAGGTAAGTTCAGTTTCTGCTTTTTCAGTTGGTTGAGATGCTAAAACATCAATATTTTTTATGAAAGGCTGAATTGTTGCCGAAGTATTTGAATTTTTTTCTACTATTGTAGTTGTTGGTTGTTCAATTTCTGGAGTTATGGATTCATTTTTTTTCATTCCACAACTTCCAAGATTTGTACATAGATAACCTAATGCAACAATACTTGCAACAAAGGCTAATTTTGGATTTGAGCCAAACGATGTTATTTTCTGGTGATCTTGTATATTTGCAGTTATATTTTTGCATTCTTTATTTTCATTAATTTTTCTATAATTTTGATTAATCCCATGAGTTCTATTTATAGTTAACATTAACCCACTCTCTCTAAATAATTCACAAAAAAAACTAACCTTGATATAAATAGCTAGAGGTATTTTTTCCCTATTCATTAAAAGTTTGCAAATAAAAAAAATTAATAGTATTAAAAAAAAATATTTAAATAATTTATTCGAATTTAAGTTTACAATGATAAGAATTTATAAAATTAAACAGATTTGCTTATATTTTTTTTATTAAGATAATCCACTAAAATTACTTTATTTTCTTTTTAAATTAATTGTAGTCAGCTTTTTACTTTCTTGTATTCTCATATTAAACTATCAATATGTATATGGTTTAGTCTCTAAAATCGAAATAAATAGATCTTTAATTTAAGATACTTTTGATTTCAAGTTTCTATTTTATAATTAAAATAAGAGGTTTATTATGTTAAATAAAGTAAAAGTATCAATTGTTCAGTCTTCAACTGTATTTTTTGATAAACATAAAACATTAAATAAAGTTGCGGAGTTTACTAGACAAGCTAAGCAAAATAATACAAATCTTGTTTTATTTCCTGAAACTTTCATAGGAGGCTATCCAAAGGGTGAAGATTTTGGTGTAAAACTAGGCTATAGGAAATCAGAAGGTAGAGATTTATATAAAAAATATTATGACTCTGCTATAGACACTAGTAGTGATTCAGAGGATATTAAATTTTTATCTGAGCTGGCTCTGGAAAATGAAGTATATCTTGTTATAGGGGTATTAGAAAAAGAAGGTGGTACACTTTATTGTTCAGTCGTGTTTTTTGCACCTGATGGAACTTATCTTGGTAAGCATCGTAAATTAGTTCCAACTGCTATGGAGAGGATAATTTGGGGGCAAGGTGACAGTTCTACGATACCAGTATTCAACACAAATATAGGAAATATTGGAGCTGTTATTTGCTGGGAAAATTATATGCCTTTATTAAGAACACATATGTATCAAGAAAATATCCAGTTATATTGTGCTCCAACTGTTGATGATAGGGATAATTGGCTTTCGACAGTTCGGCATATTGCTTTAGAAGGACGTTGTTTTGTCTTATCTGCCTGTCAATTTATGACTAAACAAGATTATCCTGAGGGAATTGCATTAAATGAAAAATCTGAAATTTTAATTAGAGGTGGAAGTTGTATTGTTAGTCCTCTTGGAGAATTTTTAGTTGAACCTGTTTATAATAAAGAATGTATAATTTCTGCTGAATTGAATTTAGATGATATTATAAAAGCTAAATTTGATCTTGATGTAGTCGGGCATTATGCTAGACCTGATATTTTTCAATTAAATATTAAATAATTCGTATTTATTTAACACTACACAAAACGAAGTAAAATTATAATTTTACTTCGTTTTTAACTTTAATAATTGAAAAAACTAAATAAATTTCCCAATAGTTCTCTATCTGGATAATTTACTAAAACTGCTTTTCTAGCTCCATGAAAAACAAAGATACTTCCCGCTGCAACGGCACTTGCGTTGCCTAGCTTAACAGCGTCAGTTAAGTCTTCGTATTTTCCACATCCTCCACAGGCTATAACAGGAATATCAACGCTATTGCATATTTGATTAATAATATCTATGTCATAACCGCTTAATGTTCCATCTTTTTCTATAGAGTTAATCATTATTTCGCCTGCTCCAAGTTTTTCCATGTTTTGAGCATGTTTAATAGGTGCAAGATTGGTGGATTTTGTTCCGTTTTTTGTGTAAACCTTATATTTTCCAAAAATATTTTTCTTTACATCTATTGAGACTATTACACTTTGACTGCCAAAAAGATTTGCTGCTTCGGTTATAAGCTCAGGAGTTTCTACTGCTGCTGTATTTATGATTACTTTTTCAGCGCCTGCATTTATAATCTGCTTAATATCGTCAATTGTTCTGATGCCACCACCGACAGAAAAAGGCATAAAAGCTTCATCTCCAATGTTTTGAATCACTTGGAGAGAGCTTATTCTGTTTTCTTTTGTTGCTTGAATATCAAGAAAAATAAGTTCATCCGCTTTTAAATTATTAAAAATTCTTACGGCATTTATAGGATCGCCAACATACTTGCCGTCTTTGAATTTGACTGTTTTGACAAGTCCTTTGTCCTTTAATAATAAAACTGGTATTACTCTTGGTCTGAACATTTAAAAGTCCTTTGCAAAGTTATTTATTATTTGTAATCCTTCATCATGGCTTTTTTCAGGATGAAACTGCATTCCTGTTATATTATTTTTTTCTACAGCTGATGTGTATTCTATTCCATAATTTGTTTTACATAAAATATCATTTTTATCGTTGCAATTAACGTAATAGGAGTGAACAAAGTAAAAAGAACTTGAATTATTTAAGCCTGACATAATCCGACTTTCTTTTTGAATGTTAATAGAATTCCAGCCCATGTGTGGAATTTTAAGTTTGTTGTTTAAGTCATTGAAGTTAAATTTAATCGTTTCGGCATTAATCCAGCCTAATCCTCTAACATCACCTTCTTGACTATGATTTGTGAATAATTGCATACCTAGGCATATTCCTAAAATTGGAGTTTTTTCTTCAATTACTTTAGTGTGTAATAACTCAATAAGCCCTAGTTTGTTTAAGTTTTCCATTCCGTTTTTAAAATGTCCTACACCAGGAAGAATCAATTTTTGAGCATTTTTTATGTCATTAGTAGCCGATGAAACGGTAGCTTCTATATTTAATCGTTTAAAGGCTTTATATACTGATCTTAAGTTGCCCATTCCATAATCAATTATTACAATCATATTAAATTCCAGATGTTTTTATTTATAATTTTCATGACAATTTTAACATAAATAAATTTTGCCCTGTAAGTCTGTGCTTGTTTGGATATAAAAGATTAATCGTGAAATTAGTTTAATCTTCTTTACTGAATTTCACTACATGTTCCAACATATTATTAAATCTCTATTTCTTAACTTTTTTCAAAATTCAGTAGTTAGTTTTCCTAAACGAGCTGATTTAGAAAGAATTTTAAAATAATTGTATAAATTCATCTTTGATTTTATTTTTGTTGATAATTAGGCATGTTTACAAGTATTTAGGTTTTTTTATGCTGCGGAATAATAAATTTTAAGAATTGTAAAATACTTTAAATAAAGTACTAAAGTTTTTAATAAAGTTGCCGATATATAAATTATAAGACCAAACAAATGGTCATACCCCAACCTCCTCCCCAAAGTCTGGTAGCCGCCCAAAAGGTGGCTTTTATTTTTTATAGTATTGTATTATTGTAGTATTAATCTGTTTAGTGTTAGGTGTGTAGTTTAATTGAATAATCTGATAGCTTTTGAAAAATTAAATTCAATTGTTGAGATTGAGATAAATAAGTACAATGAGCAAAATATACCATTTTGTTTCGTTGTGATTGAGTTTTTAGAACATTGCGACAAATTATTTTCTAAAGATGAAATTATCAGTTTATTTGTTAATGATCTTGATAGTTCACTTCGACCAAATCTTGATTTTTATACAGTTGATAAATCGGGTAGAGTAATAATAATGTTTTCTGAAATTGATTTTATCGAGGTTCAGGAACATTTAGAAAAAATATATATTCTTATCAATGAAATTTTTGGTTCAGCAATTAATTTTTGTTTATCTTTGTTAAGTTATCCTGAAGATGCTTTTTCTTATAAAGATTTAATGTTAAAAGCAAATGTTCAACTATTGCGGGAAAAAGAGAAAAAAATTACATTTTGTCAGGATATCAAGTCGCTAAATGAAATAAAAATTAAGAGTTTATTAAAAAGAGAAAATGTTGATGTTAATACATTAATATTTGAAAAAACTCAAAAACTGGTATGTTCTTTAAAGGAATATGACAATTACTTTTATGAACACTCTTCAATTGTTGCTAGAGGTTCTGTGCTGCTTGCAAAAGAGGCCGGCTTGCCATGGGCAGAAGTGGAAAACGTTGCAGTTGCTTCTTTATTGCATGATATTGGCTATTTAATGATACCTAAGACTGTTTTTCAAAAACAAGGTGAATTATCTCAAGATGATTGGATTCAAGTAAAATTGCATCCGTTAATTGCGGTTAAAAAAATACTTGAACCAATGGAAATATTTGGCGATTATTTACAGATAATATTAGGGCACCATGAATTTATTGATGGAACAGGTTATCCGTATGGTTTAAAGGGAGATAAAATAAAAGCAGGCTCTCAAATTATTTCCATATTAGATTCGTTCCATGCAATGAGTGTAGATCGACCATATAGAAAAGCCTTGCCAATTGATCAGATTTTAGATGTTTATATTAAAAAAGCAGGTATAAAGTGGAATAGTGAATTAATTACCACTTTTTGCGCAATGATTTGCGATGAAGATACCAGATTTAATATTTTAAACACATATTAAAATTTTTCATTATTTTATTTATTAAACACACAGTATTAGTCCTTTCTGCGTGTTTTTTGGTTTGTTTTTTTAATCCACGGAAATGTAAACTTTTATTAAGAATAGTGCTTTCTTTTTAAAATATACGCAATATATACACCGTAAATGTTTTTTTAATAATAAGGGATAAAAATATTTTACTTGGGGGATAGTTTATATGAATTTTTATGGAGCATCCAGTTATCAAGATCCGACTCTAGCCGCATTGAATGCAAAAACTAATGCAATGATGAATAACATTAATGGTTATAGTAATGCAGCACCATTAAATCCTGCATTATTTACTCCTCAAAATGCTGCTAATATGCAAGTTCCACAATTTGGTTCTTTTGGTTCTTACGGACAAAATCCTTTAATGCCTGGAACATCTTTATTAAATCAAAATCAAACATTATCTTTTGGCGCTCAACCAAACATGTACGGTCAGCCAGGCATGCTTTCAGAAGAAAGATCTTGTGATATTGGTAAGGCTACTAGAGGTTTTACAAAAGGTGTAATTTTAAATCCTCTTAAAAATATGTTTGGAACACCAACTAAAGCTGCCATGACTTTGGGTACTATGGGTGTAGCAGCTGCGGCTTGTGCTTGTCCTTTAACTGCACCTGTTGCAATTCCTGTTTGTGCAGGTTTAGCTCTATGGAGTGGTATTCAAGGTGCAATTAAATTTGTTACCGGTGCAGGAAAAGCTGTAGAAGCAGCAGGTAAAGGTGATGGTCAAGAATTTGAAAAAGCGTTTGAAGATGTTGGTGAAGGTACATTTAATCTAGTCGGTGCTTATATGGCCAAAAAAGGTTTCGAAAAAACAACCGGCAAGGGACCTTTAGACATTTTAAAAGGTACTTGGGATGATGGAGTTAATGCTGTTAAAGGCATTAAAATGCCTAAGCCTGAAGTTAGCTGGAATCCTAAAAACTGGTTTAAATCTAATGCAGAGCCTGCTCCCGTGCAAACTAATACAACTCCAACTCCTAATGCAGCCTCTGTTGCATCAGAAACACCTGCTCCAGTAAATACTAATACAGCTTCTGTTGTATCAGAAACTCCAGCTCCAGTAAATACAAATACAGCCTCTGTCGCATCAGAAACAGCTACTCCAGTAAATACTAATACAGCTTCTGTCGCTTCAGAAACACCTACTCCAACTAATACCGCAGCAACCGCTAAGTCTACAACATCTGTAGAAACACCTGCAACACCAGAAGCGACACCTCCAGCCACACCAAAAGTTGAAGCTCCTGCTGCAAAAGCTGTAAATGCAAATCCTGCTGCGAAACAACAATTAGGTGAAATTAAAGCTGAAATGGCTGAGATTAGAACAACTAGATCTAATCTTTTACAAGAGATTAAAAATAATAAAAACTTAACTAAAGATCAGATTGTAAGCTATAGAAATCAATTAAATGCTTATAAAAACAGATATGAAAATTTAGCTGCAAAGCAAAATGAGGTTCTTCAGCAGATTCCACAAGAATTAGCTCCTCCATCTGGAACATTGCAAAATATTATAAGTAAAGCTCCAAATCCAGTTAAAAATACAATTAATAGAGCTATAGAGTTTGTTAATGCTAAAAAACAACAATTTAATGCACCAAAGAGTGAAGCTCCTGTTAATAATAATGCAGAGATTGCAAATCAGTTCAATGACCCTAAATATGCACCTCAAGAGCCTGTTAATCAAAACGGAGCTATTATGAACAAAAATGGTGAAGTTTTGGCAGGTGGTAATAATTCAGTTAATACAACTTCTGAACTACCAGTTAATCAAGGCGGTCAACAAAACGCAGTAATTATGGACAAAAATGGTGAAGTTTTGGCAGGTGGTCCAAGAACAAATGATAAAACTTTATTAACAGGTAATTTCAATAAAGACTTTGGTACTTACTTTAATATCAACAAAAATAACCAAATCGGTATGTACACTGATCCTTCCGCCGCTCATAAACAAATGCTCGAAGAAGTTAAAGCACAAGTTGCAGCAGGTGCTATAAGCCCAGCGCAGTTACCGCCTGAACTTCAACAACAAATAGGCGCACTTTATGGACAACAGGAACAATTTAAACAATTAAGTTAAGCAAATGATCTAAGTAGTAAAATTAATCCCCCTTATCGCTAAGGGGGATTGTGCGTTTTTATGCAAGTATAGGTTTAGGGCGACTTCCAGGTTTATTAATTTTTATATTTTGTTGGCACATTGGGCAGTTTTTTTGGTTAAATAATTCAGGGGCAATTTTTACTATGGATTTTATTTCCAGTCCACTTTCTCCGTTTGAACGGTCAACTATGCAACCATATCCGATAACATTGCCGCCTAGAGATTTAACTAAGTTTGCAGTTTCAATTGCTGATTTAGCAGTTGTGATTACGTCTTCAATAATTAAGACTTTTTCGTTTTCTTTAATTTCAAAGCCTCTTCTTATTAATAATTCGCTGTCTTTTCTTTCTGCAAAAATGGCTCTTTTTTTCAAAGCTCTACCGACTTCATAGGCTATAACAACACCGCCAAGTGCTGGCCCTACGACAATATCAATTTCTTCCGCATTAAATTGTTCTGCTATTTTTTTTGCGACAATTTCAGCTTTATCAGGATATTGTAAAAGTTTTGCACATTGAAAATATTGATTACTATGAAAACCCGAACTTAGTTCAAAGTGTCCTTCAAGCATTGCTTCTGTTTCCGTTAATAATTTTATGAAATCAAAGTTTGTCATTGTATTATTCCTTTATTAAATCTACAAAACTATTTATATTATTTTCTTTGAGATATTTATCAAGCTGATTAATTAATGTTTCCGCTATATTTGGATGTGTAAAATTTGCAGTCCCTATTTGTATTGCTGAACAACCTACTGCTAAAAACTCTAAAACGTCCTCTAAACAGCTTATTCCACCCATGCCTATTATTGGAATATTAACAACCTGTTTAATTTCATAAATATAGCTTAAAGCCACAGGTTTTATGCAATTCCCTGAAAGACCGCCTTTCACAAAGCTAAAGTCAAGTTTTCCATCACTTATTATTGGTTTTACGCTCATTCCTTTTAATGTATTTATGGCGGATATTGCATCACTTCCTGATTTTTCGCAAATAACCGCTATTTCTTGAGGTGAAGAAACATTAGGGCTTAATTTCGTAATAATACAGCCGTCAAACGAACTTCTTACTCGTTCTATTAGTTTTGATAAAGCTATTGGATCTTTTCCGAATTCCAGACATCCTTCTTTTACATTTGGGCATGATACGTTTAATTCAATGGCTTTTACACCGTTGTCATTACAGATTTTTGCAACTTCTGAATATTCTTCAAGGCTTGTCCCTGCAATATTTACAATAAAATTAATATTTTTATCGTTTAAAATTGGCAACTTGGATTCTATAAATTCATAAATTCCTACATTTTCCAACCCAATGCTATTTATCATTCCATTAGTAACTTCTTTTATTCTCGGGTGAGGATTCCCCTTTTTAGGTGTTAATGTTATTGCTTTTGTTAGAATTGCACCTATTTCTGATACATCAAGAAAGTCTTCATATTCATTATTATATCCATATGTCCCTGAAGCCATCATTATGGGGTTTTTAAGTTTAAATCCGCCAATATTAAGACTTAAATCAGTTTTTGTTAATTCCATATAACTTTCCTCCCGTCAAATACAGGCCCGTCTTTGCAAATTCTTTTATTTACAAGTCCGTCTTCCTCAATAATCTCAACAATACAGCCCATACAAGCCCCGACTCCACAAGCAAAATCACGTTCTAAAGCTGTTTCTATTTGCAGATTATATTTTTTAGCTAATTTTACAGCTGTTTCCATTACTATTTTAGGTCCGCATGTGTATATAATTTTAGGATTGTATTCTATTATTTCTTGTTCAAGATTATCTAAAACAGAACCTTTTAACCCTGAGCTTCCATCATTTGTGTAGAGTGTTGAGTTTTTGGGCAGTAAATCAGTTATATTAGTCTGTAATCCTGCAATTATTTTGTTATCTATACCTTTTTCGCTAAGTTTTTCAGATAAAAATTTAATAGGAGCAACGCCAACGCCTGCTCCTATTAATAAAGATTTATGGTTATTTATGCTAAAACTGTTTCCTAATGCGCCTATGAAGTCAACCTTATCATTAGGGCGAAGTTCTGACATATAAATTGTTCCATCGCCTTTAACTTTATATAGGATTTCTAGTTTATTGTATTTGAATCCTGCAATGCTAAACGGTCGTCTTAAAGTTTTCCCTTCGCATAAAATTGATATAAAATTACCGGGATTTACTTCTTCCAGGTCTGCAACCAGCTCTAATCTATAAATATCATCGGATAATTTAGTATTTTGTATAACCTTAGCTTTGTGAATTTTGGTTGGTTTTACTTTTAATAACTGCATTTTTCCTCCAAAAAAAATCCCCGATAAATTCAGGGATTAAATATTAATTGAATAATTGAAATATAAATGAAAACTTTTGCTTAAGCTCAGTATTAAATATTGCTTCAAAGGAGTTTTCATTATAAAAAATTTCTTTCGTTTGTTTAATCAAATTGTATAAAATTTACCTTACTTAGAGCTTTATGTCAAGACTAATTGGTTGGTTATAGAAACTTATGATGTATAAAAATATTAATTTTTCCTTTAGAAAATTCATATTTTGCTATTTTGCTGATATACATATAGTAGATAGAAAAATTTTTTATATTTACGAGGAGAAAACTATGGCTAAGACAATTGGTATAGATTTGGGGACAACAAACTCAGTTGTAGCAGTAATGGAAGGTGGAAAACCAACCGTAATCGCTAACGCTGAAGGCAGTCGTACAACCCCTTCTATCGTTGCTTTCACAAAAACAGGCGAAAGACTTGTTGGACAACTTGCTAAAAGACAAGCAATTTTAAACCACGAAAGAACAATCAGCAGTATCAAAAGACACATGGGTACTGATTACAAAAAAGATATTGATGGGAAAAATCTTACTGCACAAGAAATCAGTTCTATGATTCTTAGAAAATTAGCTGATGATGCTTCAAAATATCTTGGCGAAAAAGTAACATCTGCAGTAATTACTGTTCCTGCTTACTTTAATGACAGTCAAAGACAAGCAACAAAAGATGCAGGTAAAATCGCTGGTCTTGATGTTTTAAGAATCGTAAACGAACCAACCGCAGCTGCTTTAGCTTATGGTCTTGATAAAAAATCAAACGAAAAAGTTCTCGTATTCGATTTAGGTGGCGGTACTTTTGACGTAAGTATTCTTGAAGTTGGTGACGGTGTTTTTGAAGTTCTTTCAACAAACGGCGACACACACCTTGGTGGTGATGACTTTGATGAAAAAGTTATGGACTGGTTAGTTGATGAGTTCAAAAAACAAGAAGGTATCGATCTTAGAAACGATAAACAAGCTATGCAACGTTTGAAAGAAGCTGCTGAAAAAGCAAAATGTGAACTTTCTACCGTTCTTGAAACACATATAAGCTTACCGTTCATTACAGCTGATGCTAATGGACCTAAGCACTTAGAAATGACTCTTACAAGAGCAAAATTTGAAGATTTATCACATGATTTACTTCAAAGAAGCAGAAAACCTGTTGAAAATGCTTTAACTGATGCTAAACTTTCAGCTTCTGAAATTGATGAAGTTGTATTAGTCGGTGGTTCAACTAGAATTCCTGCTGTTCAAAGAATTGTAAAAGAAGTAACAGGAAAAGATCCTAATCAAGGTGTAAACCCTGATGAAGTAGTTGCTGTTGGTGCTGCTATTCAAGCTAGTATCCTTGCAGGTGAAATTAAAGACGTAGTTCTTCTTGACGTTACTCCTTTAACTCTTGGTATTGAAACACTTGGTGGTGTTATGACGGCTTTAGTTCCTAGAAATACAACTATTCCTGTAAGCAAGAGCCAAGTTTTCTCAACTGCTGATGATAACCAGACAGCTGTTGATATTCAAGTTCTTCAAGGTGAAAGACCAATGGGAAGAGACAACAAGTCTTTAGGTATGTTCAGACTTGATGGTATTCCACCAGCTCCTAGAGGACTTCCTCAAGTTGAAGTAACTTTTGATATTGATGCTAACGGTATTGTAAACGTAAGCGCAAAAGACAAAGCTACCAACAAAGTTCAGCATATTACCATTACAGGTACATCTAATCTTGATAAAGGTGAAATTGACAAGATGGTTCACGAAGCTGAAGCTCATGCTGAAGAAGATAAAAAGAAAAAAGAAGAAGCTGAAATTAAAAATAATGCTACAAGTCTTGTTAACTCAGCAGAAAGAATTGTTAAAGATTTAGAAGGCAAAATTTCTGAAGATGACAAGAAAAAACTTGAAGAGCAGAAAACAGAACTTGAAAAAGCTGTAAAAGATGAAGCTTCACTTGATCAAATTAAATCTCTTTCAGAAAAACTTCAAGAAACTATGTATGCTATTTCTTCAGCTGCATATCAGCAAGCTTCTGAGCAGCAAGCTGCTGAAGGTTCAGAAGGAGCACATTCAGAAGAGAAATCATCTGATGATGATGTTATTGATGCTGAATATTCAAAGTAGAAACTTAATATTTATATAAGTAAAATTGAGCCTGTTATTTATTTAGCAGGTTCTTTTTTTTGTTATAATTTTATTATGATGAAATTAGATTTAACCAATTTAAGTTTGTTTGAATTATTTCCTGATGCTGTTCTTCTTGTGGACAGTAATTTCAGAATTATTTATATAAATTCTTTAATGGATAATATTTTAGGTGATGATTTATGCCTTAATGGTTTAAAATTAAATGACTTAATGCCTGAATTGGATTTATCAAATGATAAAAACGAATTATTAACAAAGCTCGTTCGTGAAAATTCTGAAAATATGCTTATTAGAGTTAAATATTCAAAATTAGATGGCGGTTATTGTCTTTTTTCGATAATACCTTTGCAGGAACTTTCTTCTTTAAGTCAGGCTCATTCTGATTTTGTCAGTACAGTCAGTCATGAGCTGAGGACACCTTTAACAAGTTTAAAAGGTTTTGTTGATACTCTGATTAATTCGGGAAACCGATTATCTGAAGAACAAAAGTCACGATTTTTATATATTATTAAATCTCAGATTGAACGACTAAATAGGTTAGTTGAGAATTTGCTTACAGTTTCTCGCTTGGAGTCAAGTGTAGATAAGCCAATTCTAAAATCGGTTAATTTTGATAAATTTATAGATAATATTATTCAAACCATTAAAATTAATGCAAATGAACATATTTTTATAAAAAAGATTAATAAAAATTTACCTGATTTGTTTGTCGATTCAGATAAGCTTGAGCAAATTTTTGTTAATTTAATCGATAATGCTGTTAAATATTCTTATCCAAAATCAGAAATAATTATTAATGCTGATTTATATGATAATGAATTTATCCGCATAGATATTGAGGATAATGGTGTAGGCATTCCTTTAGATAAAATAAAAACAATATTTACTAAATTTTCAAGGATTGATAATCCTATGACAAGACAAGTTCAAGGTACGGGATTGGGATTGTATATTACAAAAACATTAGTCGAAAGTTTAGGTGGAAAGATATTTGCATCTAATAAAGAAAATGGTACAGTATTTAGTGTTCTTTTACCTATGGCAAGCTCGGAAAATATACTTAAAAGGGATAGGGTATGTTAAAGCAAGCTATTTTAATAGCTGACTCAAGAAAAGATATTTCAAAAAAATATAAAAGAATTATTCAATCTAATGCTAATGTGCAAGCACTTACAACTAATACTTTAAGCGATTTTTTTGAATTTATAGAAAAATTTGAACCAGAGCTTATTATTATTTCTGATAATTTTGAATTAAATGTATCTGATATTTGCTTAAAAATCAGAAAAAACTCCAGAACATTCAGACCAATTATTGTTGTATTATCTAAATCCAGCTACAAACAGGATAAATTAGATGCTTTGAGTTCAGGTGCGGATGATTTTTTAAGCGAGCCGATAGATTCTGAAGAATTATCTTTTAGAATTTCCGCACACTTGAGAAGACGTGTAGAAGAGCTTTCTGACTATATTACAGGTGTACCTTTAGCTACTTTTAGTAATAAGGTCATAAAAAGAGCTGTTAATTCTTATGATAACTGGGCTCTTTTGTATATAGATATAGAGAATTTTATTTATTATAATGAAATATACGGTCAAATTGCTTCAGAAAAGCTTTTAAAAACTTTTGTCGCTATTATAAAAACAGTTTTAGACCCTGATGATTATTTTGGCTATATTAAAGATAATGATTTTGTTCTTATAACCTCACCAATAAAGGCTGAAAAATTAGGTGAGTTTTTAACTTTTGCTTTTGACAAGGTTGCTCCAAGATTTTATAGTGAAGATGATATAAAAAGAGGTTATTTAATTGTCAGCGGAATTAATAAAGCTGGACGAAGAATTTCTTTTGTTAATCTTAAAATAGGTATAATTTCATCTGTTAATAAAAAATATAGTTATCTTGAAGCAATTAATGCGGTGAAAGATATGTGCAAACTTGCAAAACAAAAACAAGGTTCTTATTCTGTCAGCGAAAAGCCTAAAATTTCCACAGAAGATATTTCTTATAGAGATAATCTGACCAAAGTTTTAGTAATTGAGCATGATGCTTCATTAGCATATCTTTTGACAACTACGCTTGAAATGCAAGGTTATGTTGCTATTGCGGAAACTTTATCCGTTGAAACTATCGAGACTATAAAGTTACAGCGTCCTAATATTATTATTTTAGATGTATCTGATCAGAACTTTGACAATGCAATAGCACTTTGTCGCATTATCAAAAATGATAATGAATTAAGGCATATTAAAATTATCACAACACCAACAGTTTATAATAAAGAAGAAATTTTAAACTGCGGAGCTGATGTATATTTGCCTAAACCTTTTGATCTTTTAGCACTTTATAAATGGATTAATCAATTAACTTATTAGTTTGTATTACATTGATTATTTGTTACAATTCCACCTATGTTTTCACATAAAACAGCGTTATTATAGGTTGTCGGTGCTAGGTCCTGATATGTTCCGTTTCTATAAACATCTATTTCTTTTATTTGAGCAGTTGTTAAAGTGTTTGTTTTTAATTTTATACTTAATGCTTGTTTTTGATAGCTTGTTATTGAAAATATGCCCTGACTTTTAGTTATCATTTCTTGTATTGTTCCGATTATTGGATCTGATGGTGCTTGTAATGCTATTTTATTTTTAAGTTCAGTAAGTGTTTTTATATTGTCGTATATATCTTTTTGTGATTTTGCTGCATTTTTTCCTGAAACATAATTTTGAATATTCGTATTTAATTTTGCTACACATTCCTTTAAATCATTAAAAGTTGGTTTTAATAAGTTAATAGAAGTTATAGGTAAAGCTGAAATAGTTGTAGGAGTGCTTGCTATTGTATATGTAGGAGTGTTTGCTGTTGCTACATATGTTGTTCCTGTTGGAATAGCTGTATATGCATCATTTGTTGTTGAGTTTGAATTTAATGAAGTTGTAGGATTTATAGTAGTTGAATTAGCTGTTGTCGCTGTTTTTGTGTTAGTCGTATCTGCAGTACTGATAAATTGAGCTAATGAACCAGATATTTCAGTAGCTTTATTAGTAATCATTGTAGCGGCATATTGTTTTTGAGATTCATATGATTGAATACCTAAATTTTGCAATTGGCGACTGTCTACTTTAAAATCTAAACTGCCACCAATATTCAAGATACTATCAGAATATTCACTTAATAATTTTTTTTGTGTTGTATCCGGCATAGAAGTTAAAATATCAGTAACAGTATCATAAAAATTCTTTGCCGTATCTCCATTTATAGATAAGTTTACCGATACATCAAGAGCTTGTGCGAGTTTTAAATTAGCACTTGTTGCTTTATTGTTATCAAGAGCCACATAATTGCTTATTTCTGTTTCATATTTTTGTAACGCTGTTTGTAACCTACTTATTTCACTTCCGCTAAGTCCTGAATTTGGATTATTGATTAATTGTTTAACTTGATTTACATAGTTACTTATCACATCAAGAGTTTCTCTTATTTGACCGGATGAGCCTGATGTCTGTTCAAAATTATTTGAATTTATTTTATTGGCAATAACTGACTCTATAGGTGAACTATAACTTTGATTATTGATGTTTAGATTTACACCTGAGATATATTTCGTTGGAGATTCTTCTTTTTCTGCTCTATTACTTTTGAATACCGCAGCAACAGACGTTGAACTAAAAAAGTTTGATAAATTTTCACTAAATAAAATAAAACTTAATACACTTACTCCAACAACGAGTCCGCCAATCATGCCAAATTCTGCGAGATTTTGTCCATTTCTCATATATCTATCCAGCTCCGCTATCTTCTTGGTGTTATATATAATATACAGCTCATTATTTCTAATATGCCCATTATTTTATTAAAGCAAACCTTAATTATGATTTTATAAAGTTATTGTAAATTAAAATTAATTATAGCTATTGGAAATGTAGCTTAAAATTATGCTATTTCTTAATTGTTACGTCTTTTACTTCGCCAAGTTTTGCAAAGAATTCCTCATTTTGCTTTAATGCATCTTTAGGAGCAAGAATCCCAAATAAAGAATGTTGATTTTTAAATAACATTATTGCCAATTGTTGTATATATTCGGGAGTTATTTCTTTAATTGCTTTAAGTTTTTCATTAATTAAGTTTAGTCCTTGCCTGGAATATACTGCATCATTAAGTGCGCCATTCAGGTTTAGTGCTGTTTCATAACTCTGAAATATTCCGCTTATCATTGAATCTTTTGCAAGTTTTAATTCTTCATCTGAAACTGGCCAATACATAATTTTATTAATATTGTCTTTAAATCCATTAATTGCCTTTTGAATATTAGATTTATCTTCTTTTGTATTTGTATTGATTTCTAATGTCATTGAACCTAATTGATCATAATAATCATAAGATGAGCGTACCTCATAAGCTAGACCTTGTTTTTCCCTTAAATCCTTCATTAATCGAGAGCTACTTGATCCGCCTAAAATATTATTTAAACAAGATAAACCTACTGATAACTTTGGATCATAATGTTTGTTAGGAGTTATCAGTTTATATGTTTGGCTAATACTTGCAATAAAGTCCGGATTTTGTGGTTGTTCATCTTTTGCTTTTATAAAAACTTTTGAGGTTTTAAGTGGTGTTATAGCCTCAGGTGTTTCGAATGAGCTGTACTCAAAGGGTTTAAATACTATTGGAATTGAGGATAATTTGTTAATAATACTTTGCTCTTGATTTAATAATTCAGCTTTTGGAAGTACTATTGTTGCACAAGCTTTAGAATTACTAAGCAAATCTTTGTATAAATTTTTAACATCATCTAGTGTAATGTTTTCGAAATTATTAAATACGTCAGCTGTTGTTGTTTCTAGAATAGTGTTTTTATATATTTCATTATCAACAAAATCACTTGGATATTTTTCCATTATTTTAACAATTTTTCGATAATCTTTTTTTACTTCATCAAGATTATCTTGAGTAAGAGGAGGTTTTGCTAATTGTTTTAATGCCATTTCTATTGACTTAGTCGCTTGTTCTCCTCTACAAAACTCGGAAAAACATATATTTCTACATCCGGTACTAGCATCCAAGTCAATAGAATCATGCTTTAACTGTTGTTTGAAAAACTCTTTCTCTATTCCATCAACACCGTTTCGAAGCATACTTCTAAGTATATTAGCTGTTCCTACTTTTTGTTTAGGAGTATTTTTATTAATTATGTTAAAGTCTATTTTGGCAGTAGAAACATTATCAGCACCATGAATTACTAAGTGAATATTATTTTTTAGTGTATATTGCTTTATGTCTTTAGTTTCATAAATAGGGCTTTTTCCTGCAAATGAAACTTTTTTTTGTTCAATTTCAGCACTTTTCTCTTGAGGGTGTGTAACTACAATAGATGCTTTATTGAGGTCAAAATACTTATTAGCAAAGTCTATTAAAGATTTGCCGCTAATTTTATCAATAGTTTTTAATCTGTCTTCAAATTGTTGGATGTTATTATTAGGTCCGTAATTGCTCCCAATGGAATTACTTAATAATTCTGACTCTTCAGAGCAAAGTGAGGAACTTAGCTTTAAATCATTTTTGTAGCTATCAATATCATATTGCGATATAGCTATTTTTTTTGATTCTTCAATATATTTATATACGGCTTTAAGAAAGTCTTCTTCCTTTCCTTTATCACACCAACCATCAATAGAAATTATGTTTGGAGCATTTGCTTCTGTGCTTATAATACTATATGTAATATCTAGACTTCCGCTAAATTCTTTAAAACGATTTTTACTTTTTTCACTTAATGTACTAAATAAAACATTGGCATTAGTTCTATCCAAATAATTATCTTCATCAAACCCTTTTAAATTAATACTTATTGCAGCTCTGTCAAGCTTTGGATCAGTTCTGACAATATCAGATCTGATAGGTTGATTTGTTATTTTATAATTATTTATAGGTGGCTCATATTTTATATTTAAATTTTTTTGTTTACCAAAATATTTATTTACAAGTTCAACTCCTTGTTGAGCTGTAATATCACCTACAATAATAGTTGTCATTTTATTAGGGGCATATCTGCTATTATAATAATCTGTTAATTTTTGAGGTGTAATATTTTTTATTGTTTCTTCGGTTCCAATTGTATTAAAAAAAACTTTTTCTGTATTAAAAAGCTGTTTAATTGCAAGTTTATCTGCCCTTTTAGAGTCACTGTCAGGGCTTTCTCCTGCCTCGGCTAATATTATTGGTCTTTCTTTATCAACTGCTTTTTGTGAAAAATCAGGCTTGATTATTGAATCTGCAAATTCCGCAAAATAGTTTTCCAGTTCATCGGCATGCTGTAATGGAAGATTAAAATGATAACGAGTTTCTGTAATATTTGTTTCTGCATTTTTACTAATTGATTTCCAATTTTCTTTTTCGACATAACCGGCTAAAATATGTTCAATATAATGACTTATTCCTTTTAATTCAGCAGGTTCATCAAATGAACCGTTTTTAACGTGCGTTTGAACGGCGATAGAACCTTTTTTAGGTAAAATTATAACATTATGACCATTGTTTAGTTGATATATTGTACCTTCTAAAGAAGAAAGAGGCGTTTTAAAAGTTCTAATAAATTTATAACCCAGAGAATCCTGTATTTTTGTAAAAGAACGAAAGGCTTTTGCTATCTGAGAAGACTTTTCATTATTAGAATAAATTGATGAATTAGTAAATGAATGTTCTGTTATATTGCTTGGTTGCTTAATATTATCCTGCTTTTCAATAGATTTATTTTGATATTTAAAGTTTATTTTAGTCAAACTTATATTATTCAATAATTCATTCTCTTCATCATAGAAATATCGCCTTTTACATAAAAACAAAAGCTAAATGTAAATTGCCTATATTTTATTGTCGTTTATATTTTAGGTAATTATTCTTTTTTAGGGGCAAGATAAGAACATTAATTTGATGAAAATAAGCAGAGTAACAATTAATCGTTATTACAAGCTACTTATTGTGAACATGAAAGTGTTTTATAAAAAAACTTCCGAAAAGTAATTACTTACAAACGGAAGTTTTTCTTATTATATATTGCCTAATAGATTTATAATCCCATAGCACTCATTGCATTACCTTGAGATTTCATTTGAGCAATAGCTTGATCCATTGCGTTATATTGAGCTGTTAAAGTTTCTTTCTTTTTTGTCAAACGGTCTTCTTGCTGAGCAATCGTGTCTGTCAATGATTTTATCGATGATGACATTGAATCTTTCTTACTTTTAAAGTAACCGGCTGTTGGGTCTAATGTATTGGCAACTTTATCTTTTAAAGATTGAAAAAGACCTGTCACACCTTTTGAAGAATCACCAAGTAATAAGGCTCTTACTTGATCAGGATTGTTCGCAAGTGCATCTCTTAATTTAGTTTCATCAAGTGAAAAAGTCTTAACGTCAGCCTTGACAGAGGTTCCAACACTACCTGTACTTATACCTATTGAAGAAGCACTGTTATATTTGCTTAGTCCTGCTACACTTTTAGAAAATGTAAATCTTAAATCACTTTTTATTCTTTGCAAAGCGGATTCATTTGCTAAATCAGCACCTGTTGCAGTTTGCTTATCAATTTCACTATTAATTTCATTATATTTTGATAAATAATCATTTACAGCTTTTACAATTTGATCATTATCTCTTGAGATATTGATATTAACAAAATCTGTGCCTTTATCAGTATCTTTTGTTATTTTTAGTAGATTTATAGTTACACCCGGTATACCTGATACATCTGATGATAGAGTATTTGAGTTTACTTCTACAGGATCAGTTGCATCATTAATATAAACTTTTGCGTTACTTCCAAGGGTTTGAGAATTATCAACAACGTTACCACTACTATCCAATAGCCCCATAGATTCTAAAAAGCCGCTAGTTCCTTTCTCTAAATTTATAGTTGTTTTACCCGGTGTTTTAGAAGTCAAAGAAAGTTTATTAGCTCTAGGGTCAAATTGAGCGGTAACGCCTGATGTAGAATCTGAGTTTATTTTATTAACTATTGAAGAAATTGTTGAATTTTCATCAACAGTAAACTCAGCCTTACCAATTTTAAATGTTCCTGTTGTAACTGTATTTTTAAGATTAGCTTCATTACTGACTAATTTGCCTTGTGTGTTTACAGATGATATAGGATTTGCACTTTCTGCCTTGTCGGGTTTCCAGACAGGAGCATCTGCTGTACCTGTATTTATTTGTGATACAGATAATTGTGTTACATTGAAGAAATTACTTGTATCTGAGGAAGAACCTAAGTTAAATGAATTTACTTGTGATTCATCAACATTAATCTGAAACTTTCCTTCAGGTGTAATATCAGCAACTACAAGACCGTCCGTATAACCATTAGCAGCGGAGTATCTGTCATTTATAAGTGTTTTTGCATCTCCTAATGTTGCGCCATCAGCTAATGTAAATTCTTCTTTTTTTCCGTTTATATACATGCTGAACTTGCCAACAGTACCGCTACCATTAGCAAGTGAAGTTATTTTAGTAGTTGCATCCGCATTGTTTGCAACACTTGAAACACTTTGAGCTTTAGTTGATGTAGCTAAATTATCTATTTTTAGTTTAATGGTTTGAGGAACGGCTATATTTGTGGCAGTTGCAGTTGCCATTGTGTTATTAGTTGTAGAGCTTAACATTTTTTTAAATAAATCCATAGATGAAGTTATATTTCCATCTGTAAATTTTTCAATTGTACTTCTTAATGAAGAAAACTTTCCTTCTAAAGTATTCAAAGTCAATTTTGAGTTTTGCAACTTAGATTGATTAGCTATAAGCTTATCTGTCGGTTGTCTTTCTACTGCCATTAACTGTGTTACCCAGTCGCTAACGGGTAATCCTGACCCCACGCCACTAAAAGTTATTGCCATTTTCGTCTCTCCCTGACTAATGCTGCATTTTATTATTGTATTTGTTTAGCAATTGATTGTTTATCATTTAAATATATTATTTATTATACCCTATAATCCAGTATTTAAAACTCTTATTAATAAAAAATTCATTGTATAATCATTATAATACTCTTAATGTATTAGCTTATAGATTCAAAACTGTTTATAATAGATAAGTAATTAAATTTTAAGTAAGATGTTATGTTTAATAAATTTAAAATAATTATATTTG
Organism: bacterium; assembly: GCA_037137535.1. Taxonomy (GTDB): domain Bacteria; phylum Cyanobacteriota; class Vampirovibrionia; order Gastranaerophilales; family JBAXKC01; genus JBAXKC01. The sequence goes on from JBAXKC010000034.1 coordinate 25,730, forward strand.
CTTCCATATTTGTTTTTGGTGGATTTAGTGTTTCTTCGCAAGAAATTAATTCTGAAAAAGTTAATTATAATCTTGCGGTGAATAATATTCAAAGTGGAAATTATAAAGAAGCAACTGATTATTTGCTTAAAGTTATAAGATTAAATCCTTCTAATTCACAAGCACATTACAATCTTGGTCTTTGCTATAAAAAGCTGGGCAGTTTAAATCTTGCCTTTGAAGAGTTCAATAAGGCATTTGAGCTCATTAATCCTGCAAGCGATTATTCAAATCCTATAGATTTGGAAACAAAGCATACTACTGAATCAAATGAAATTATCAAGGTTTCTGAAAAACCAAAAGAGTTTGAGCATGATAAAAAAATGATTACTATAAATCCTGCCGCTCAAAATACCGTTAAAGAAAACGAAGTTAAATCATTAACAATTACGAAAAAAACAGAACCTAATATAATAGTTGCAACAAAAGAAGTTAATGCTCCTGCTAAAACAATACCAGTTGCTGAAAAAACAGAACCTAACGTAAAAATTGCAACAAAAGAAGTTAAAGCTCCTGCTAAAACAATATCAGTTGCTGAAAAAACAGAACCTAACGTAAA
>JBAXKC010000035.1:0-25614 GCA_037137535.1 bacterium
TACATAGGAGTCACTAAGTTTTAAATAGGGGGATTTTTTGGGGGCATGTCAGTTTCCTCCTGCCCCTATTCGGACTCGTCCTGAAAGATTGGGTAATCTGATTAAAGAATGCTCGGCGTTTCCCCATTGATAAAGTTTAGTTTGAGTAATTCCAAATTCATCAATATCATTACTTGCAACGATTTTATTTTTAAAATCAACATATTCTACAGCCGAAATTAATTGTCCTTGTGCAAAAACTGCACCCATAGGAGGTGTTGATAAGCCCCAATCAAAGATAGAGCCAATCGACGGACAGTTGTAAATATCTCTGCCGATGTATTGAGGCTCAGATATATCAAGACTAAAGTAATTATTATTAGTTTTTAAAACCGCTTGAGCTATGTCGTAAGCAGGTTTTACCTTTGTAACTTTACCTGCAACAGTATTTGATAAAAAGTAATACTCGCCTGATACAAGAGCATTTCCTGCTGAATCAGTGATAATATCAAAATCACCTATTACATAGGCATCAAAAGTATTATTATCAACTTTAACCGCAAAATGAGTTGCAGTTGTTGATGGAGCGGTTGCAATTGCTTTTTTCCAAAAATTAGAATCGCAATAAATAAAATCTTTATCAAAACCATGATTATTTTGAATTATTCGCCTTTTTTGCTTCCCTGTAATATCTTCCCAGCCTGTATTTCCAGTTGCTGTGCTTTTCATATAAAGGTTTTTATTTGCTGTATCTTCATACAATTGCCCGATAATAGTTGATGTTACAACATTTTCAGGAGAACCGGAGCCTTTTAAAATTAAGTTATTCCATTTATCTTTTTCAATATCGGTTACAAACCTGTGAGTTGTATCTTGTGTAATCATTGGCGCAGGATGAGTTTCAGGGTGGGTATATTTATATAATTCTATTTGTTCATTAACAAAATTTTGTGATGCCATTGAAATATTTGGGTCTATGGAAATATTAAAAACAGTAGAGTTTGAAACAACAAGATATTCTTTAATATACAGGTCAATTAAAGCTCCTGTTTGCGGATTAATTTTATCAATAAATGGATATTTTTTAACTGCAATCATAGTTCCTGTATTATCAAAAATCCCCATTTCCCTTATTTGATAGCCATAATCAGAGGCAGGAAGAAAGGATTCAAGAACTAATTTATTTTCTGAATCAATGCTTTTACTGCTGATATTTATTCTTTTAACTTCGTGAACTAAGGCTGTTTGATTAGCTGAGGGCTGATAAGAAGCATCGCCGAAAGCTATTTGAGAAATGTTTATTTGCGTGCCAAGAGCAATGGCTTGAGCTATTTTAGCTTGCCCTGCTGTTGTTAAAATTAAAGTATAATCAGACATAAATGGGTTCTCCACTGATACATAAGGCGATAATACTGCATCCGCCAATTATTGGTGTGTTAGTTATTACAGGTAAATCAAGTTCTAAGTTTTCAAGAACGGATCTTACATTTTTATACTCATCTACATAATTTGAAATTTTTTCGCTTAAATTTTCTTGATATGTTTGGCTAAGGGAGGTTAGTTTTAATTTAAAATGAAAAGCTCTTCCTCCGTATTCAAACCATTCTTTAAGTTCTACGTTAAAGCCGAGTGATTCAAGAGCAGTTATAACGCTCTTTTTAGTGCCTTTGTATTTATGATTTTTTATGGCATTTTTAATAAGATTTCTTTTTTCATAATCGGTTGTAACCATATTCCACCCTTCATTTCCTAAGATATGAAACTGGTCGGCAAGATGGATAAGAGCTGATTGTTCTGTGTTATCAACTAAATAAACAAGCAAGGGAGTTAAATCAATTGAGCCTATTTTGTCTATTAGTGCCATTATTGGGGAATTATTAATTGGGGAATCAAACATTTATCACCACCGATGTGCAGTTTGCCCATTCATAAGGAGCCAATGCTTTATAGCTTGGGGAAATAAGATTTGCGTTATACACTCCGTTTACGGATAAAATTAGAGAAGAGATTTTAGCAGGCACAATATCCTGAGCAAGTTTTGATTTTAGCGTTTGGACATAATTATTTAGTATTGAATTAATTTCAGCTTTTACAATAATAGAATCAGCCCAGGAAAAGAGCGTTACTTCAGCGTTTATACCGTAACTAACTTCTTGTGGAGATTTAATTATTACGTTATCGGTTAGCGGTCTTTTTGTTTCATCATTTAGTGCTGATTTAACCATATCGAGAATTGCAGGAGTCGGATTTCTTGCAAGCGGATAAATCTCAACTGTCCCGGCTGGGGGAATAGTTACTTCGATATTTGAAACATTTTCACTAAAGGCAAGGGTTGCTTTTCCGTTTATGTAATCAATAGAGCCTGATGATATTTTTGCTCCGGTGAAAGTGTTGTTTTTATCTGCGGTGACTGAGTAACTAACGCCATTTACTTTATAGCTTACAGTTGCAGGTAATTGCGGTGAAATAACGGCAACATCAATGATATCTTGATGAGCTGATTTTGTTAAAAACTCATAAGCTCCTTTACTTCCAGCGTTTGAATATTTTTCGGGAGCTTGTTTTATTCTTAATCTGTAAGTATCGTCGTCTTCTTCATCAGCCCCACCTGCTGTTATAACTGTATTTTCAAGCTTTACTCCATCAGTTTCTGAGTTTAATGACAGATAACCATTTCCGATTATTCCTGCTTCTAAACATTCTGCAGATACTTCATCCGAAAACAAAGAGCCTGATTTAATTACAAGATTTTCAAGTAAACTAAATCCTGTTTTGCCGTCTATTACTGTACCAGCAGGTATTTCAATATCATAATCTTTAGTTTCAGTTATTGAAGCTTTAATTTTTGTTTTGGCTTTTTGGGCTTTAAGCCTTTCTACTCCAACGAGTTCACCCAAATAATCAAGCATAGGAAATGTAGCAAAATTAACAAGATTTTGTTTAGCTGCTTCTTGAATACCGATGCGGAGCAGGTTTTCTCTGTAAACTCCTACGTCAATAATAATTCGCTCTACTTGAGCAGGGTAAAGAGTTTTCCCTGTTTTTTCTTCGTAAAGAGCAATCCACTCTTGAGTAATTTTGTTTGCATCTCTGTCTATAAAGTTTGGTTCAGGCAGGTTATTCATAAAATCAGCTCCAATTTCCCTGAAATATCTGTATTTTTGATTTTTCTTCCGATGTTAATTTTTACCTGTGAATTAATAATTTCTGCTGTAACAGAAGTTATTTCTACTCTTGGCTCCCATAATGCAATTGAATCAATAACTTCTCTGATGATATTAGGAACTGCTTCATTAACCGGAGAGTCTATATATTGCCAAATATAAGAGCCAAATTCGGGGCGATGTGGGACTGAGCCTTTTTTAGTTGAGAGAATTATTAATATGCATTGGTCAATATCGTCTATTCCTTCAACTACAGAGGCTGTTTCATTGAGTTTTAACTGCCAATCGACAGATTTTATTTCATTTATGGTAGTCATTATTCCATAGCCTGATTAGGTTTTAAGGTTACTGAATTAGTTTCATTATGAGTATGCTTGTTAAACGTCCCTCTAATTTGTTGCATACTTCCTGTGTGGTCGATTATTTCGCCTTCAGATAAAACGCCTGCGGAGTTAAAAAACGTTCCTGTGTGGTTAATAATTCCTTGTATATTAATATTTGGACAAATGATGTTCAAGACGTGTTCAAGCCTGTCATACTCAAGTTCTGTAGAGTCATTAAATTTTATTTTAAATTTATCTTTAGAAATAACGGGGCAGGTGTCTTGCTCTGAGTAAATAGCACCGAGTATTACGCCGTCTTCCAAGTTCTCATCCATAAGGCAGGCAACGTGTTCGCCGATATCAGGTAGAAAATAGAATTTATCTTTGTAGGTTTTAGCTTGCAAAACAGGAAGCCAAAAGGATGGAATTCCGTCTGCATCTTGAAATTTAACAATTGCCGCCGCTTTTTTTTCATCAATTTCAGTTACTATGCCAAACTTGAGTTGGCTAGCCGGCAGTTTAGAGCCATTTTTTAACATTTTTCTATCTCCAATTCCGTTTTGTATCCTGACATCCTGTCTATTGCGTGTTTAGAGCTTTTTATGTGATATTTTCCGCTCAGATGATAAAGTCCTTTGAGTTCAATGTTTAAGCCTGCAACAAGGTATGGAGTTCCTATAATTGTGATTGTTCCTTCAACGGGAGCATTTTTATTCATAGCTGCCTGAGCTTTAAGCTTTGCCTGTTGTGAGTTTTCACATCTTGAATTTATTTTAATAGCGTCAGCTTTTACGCTGTTGCCTTTAACCGTAGAAGATACAATCTTTTTGCGTTTAGGGTCGTGGTAAACGACTTCGCAGGCTGAGTATTGCGATTTATCTTTTATTGAGTAGGATATTAAATCCTGTTTATTAATAATTACTGTTGAAATGGCACTTTTAAGTTTGGCTGTTTCATAGAAAGTAAGTTTATTATCAGAGATTTTAAAAATATATCCGTATTCTTCAGCTAAGTTTTTAAGAAAATCCAGATCACGTTTTTTATGCTGAGTAATTCTCTCTATTTTTATATCCTGAATACTGCCGACAAGCGTTAGTTTGTGTTTATCGGCTATTTCTTGGGCTATTTGTTTTAGCGTTTTATTAGAGTAAGCTGCGGAATTTGTTTGCCTAAGAGCTTTTTTAATATTAGCTGCAAGAGCTTTTATGGTTATTGTGTCAGGTGGGGCGTGGAATTCCAATTCATCAATTTCAAAACTTCCGCAGTTTAAAAGCTTTTCACCTATATATCCTATATTAAGCTTTAGCGTATCCCCTTTACTTGGATACCATTGACTTTTCCAGAGATTATCTTTATCTTCGACTTGAATTTCTATTTCATCACTTTGCCCATGTTCAAAGTCGGTATAAGAAACTGAAATGATATTTGGCGAAATATTGGCGGTGATGTCCTTGTTTTCATATTCAATTTTAAAAATCGGTGTCAGCATTAATTTCTCCAGGGCGGCAAAATAAACTCTATTTCTTCTTTATCTTCTAAAATAGGGATTTGAAGATTTATTCCTGCAGGTAGCGTTGGTGCTATTGAAATATCGGGATTTGCTTTAATAATTGGCTCATAGAGAGTTGCATCGGCGTAGAACTCGTAGGCTATTAAATCCCAGCGGTCACCGTCTTTAGTGATGTATTCATAAAATTCCATTATTGCCTCACTATTTGTTTTGGGGTTTTAGCGGCTTTATTACTACTTTTAACTGCTTGTTTTTTCTTAACGGTTTGTTTTTTTGTTTTCTTTTTTATTTGTAAATTATTCCATTCTTTCAGCCTGACTTGAGTTTCGATTGAAATTAAATTGCCAAGATTGTCCGATTGTTGAGTTGTTGAAGAGAGTTCAATAATTACAAATTTACCGATATATTTGCCGTTGCCTAATATGAAAGGATATTCTTGGTGAGTAGAAGCTAAATCTTTGAGTTTTTTTAGTTCTGCTTCCGGGTAACAAAAAGAGGAGTGGAAATTTAATTTAATATTTATTTCATCAAGCTCATCGCCTATGAATTGGAGCTTTGGCTTAGATTCTATCGTCTGATGCTCGGCGAAGGTGTATCTTTTGCTCTCATCAAGGGCGTTAAAATATGTTATTAGATTAAATTGAATAGTTCCTAATTGTGCAAACATCTTTTAAATTCCTTAATATGCAAGTCTTGCCTGTTTTTGCTGTGAGTTTTTAATGATTTTTTCTATTTCACCTTTATGCTGGTGTAACATTTTGGCAAAATCTTCTTTGGCTGTTGGGCTTGCATTGTTTATAGAGATATTCGGGTTGTAATGAATTGCAATACTTCCGCCATTATTATTACCGTTCATAGATATTTTTTTAGGCTTAAAGTTAAGAGCTTTATTCATCGCAGTATTTAATGGAGCTGGTTTTAGGGTTGCGGCAATAGTTTCAATGAGTTTGACCTTGTGCAAATCTTTAAGCGGACCGATTTTAGCAGGGGAATGGGGGAGATGGTCTCTGATAAGTTGAGCGTGTTTGCCGATTGCTTTTTGGGTTTGCCCTGTTTTTGAAAGCATCCCGAAAGACAGAAAATCAGCGATTTTAGCACCAAGTTGAAACATTTTTTTAATTAAATCAGTAACTTTTAGAATTATTTGAGCAAGAACTTTGCCAAACTTTACTCCCATCTTTTCAGCTGCACCGCCTGTATCGTTTACGGGTTGAAGGAGTTTTTTGAACCATTCCCATATTGCTTTTAACGGTGTAAGAACAGGCGATAGGGCTTTAGCTAAAGAATTAAACGCTGGTTTTAGTGGAGCGAGTCCTTCTTTTAGTCCTTTAAAGACACCTTTAAAAAATCCTGTAATCGGCTTCCAGTATTTGTAAATGAGGAATGCAGCTGCTGCTATGGCTATTGCTATCCAGCCTATGGGAGAAGTCAGAAGAGTAAGCGAAAAAGCTCTGACAGCTGTTATTGCACTTTTTATTCCTGTTAAGAAATTAGATTTTAAAGCATTGCCGATATTTTTTAGTCCAGACACCGTCAGAAAATTTGTTCTAAAATTTAGCAATTGAGTTTTAGCCAGTTCCTTCATCGCTGTTGTTGATTGAATTATTGAGTTTTTGAAATTTGTAGGAAAAGCTTTGACGTTATTAACGATATAGCTTTTCATCCTGCTATCTGCCTGCTTTATATCAATCCCAAGATTAGTCCAGAGGTTTGAATACCTTCTCATATATGGCATAGCACCGCCAAACGTCTGGTCTGGGTTTTTAAGAAATGAAGCCGTCCAATTAAATTTCATCATTTTAGCTAAATTTATTGCGTTTGAATTTAATATTGGAGATAAAGTTCTTGCTAAACTTAGAAATTTTCCATAGCCTGCCGATAAATTAGAAAACATCAAACAAGCTCCGCCTACAACTAGGCTAAGAGTGCCGAAAACAACTAAACCGGCACTTAATGCCAATGTGGTTAAGGCTATATTCTTTGCTAAGAGGGGGTGTTTATCTACAAATTTGCCTATATTCTCTGACATTGTATTAAAATATGTCGCAAATGCTTTGAGTTCAGGGGAGATAGTGCTACCAAACTTTGCAAAAGTATTTTCAAGAGTTCCTGTTGCCGCTTCCCACAAGTTTTTAAAAGTTGCTGTTATTTCATTTAAACGCTTTTGTAGACTTGCCTGTTTTTCTAATGTTTGCTGAGCTTTTTGGTATCCTTTGAGTCCTTGCGATGCCATTTCTGATATGGCGGTAGCTGATTCGTCGCCGAATAGTTTTTTAATTGTGTTTAATTTGTCTTGAGAATTAAGTTTATTGAGTTTTTCAACCTGTTTTATCATATTTTCAAGACCGAGGAATTTACCGTTTTTAAAAAATTCAAGATGAATACCGGTTGCTTTTAACTGTTCATTTACTTCTTTCATTTTTTTAGTTTCAAGTTTATCGTCAAGACTTGGGATATTCAGCATTATTCCTCTAAGAGAAGTTCCAAGCTGTTCGCCTTTAATCCCTGCTTGAGATAAAGCACCTGAGAGAGCCAGAACAGATTTACTTTGATTGTATCCTGATATGCCGAGCTGTTTAAATATCGGTCCTACGTATTTTAGGGTGTAGGCAAACTCTTCCGGGGCAAGACCAAAGCCGAATTTTGCTCTTTGAATTTGGTCAATAAATTTTACAAAATCTTTTTCGGCTATGCCTAGGCTTTTAGAAAATGTTGCCGTAATATCTGCTACGCCTTCGGGTGAAACGTTTCCAAGTAGGACTCTTAGAAAAGCAGAACCTTCAAGACCGCCGTTTGCTATTGTTTTACTTGCGATACCGAGTTCTTTTAGTCTTGCTGCCATTATTGTAAAATCTCTTGTTGTACCGGGGAGTTTCATTCCCAGTTTTTCAGTTTGCACATTTATTTTTTGAAATTGCGAATCAATGCCTGAACTTGTCATAAAAGCTACTTTCATTCTTGTTTGGGCATCTTCAAGATCAGCGAAAGCTTCAATAGGTTTTTGCATAGCTAACCCGAGAGCAACACCGGCTACTGTCATTCCTGCACCTGCGGAGAGAAAACCCTGCCCTATATTTTTAGCAGCTTCTGATGTTTCTTTGATTTTCTTTTGCAGGCTATCAAATTCTTCATTTGATGTATTAACGGCATCTTTAATTACTCTCGACATTTTATCAAAGGCGATGAGGGTTAAAGATACTTTCATCATTGTGTCTAGCATATTTCTTCCTTTGATTTAATTGCTTCTTTTACCCAGAATTCTAGTTCAGGCAGATTCATTTCTTTAATTTCACTCAATTGCCAGCCTGTTGTTTTACAAAGGTGGATTATGCACTCGGCTGTAATGATTGGAACTTTCCCGAAACTTCTTTTTGAAGAGCTAAAACATCTTCAAGAGGCATTTCAAGCAAGTCCTCATAAATTAATGTTTCTCCGTTAATTTGTGCAAGTTCTGCAATAAGGGCAAAGATTATTTCATCAGAAGTTTTGGCTTTTCTTTGAGCGTTTAATAGGTCAAGACCTTTGCCTTTTCTTAAAGTAACGGGTGTTCCGCTTGGCAGGATTAGTTCTTTTGATTGTTCTAACATTTTATTGTTCTCCAGTTGAATTTTGTCGTAAATATGCTACGCTTTAATTATGAATAGAAAAATTATTAAATATTATGAAACTCCTGAAGGTAAGCAGCCATTTGTAGTTTGGTTAAATTCTATTAAAGATTTAAGTTTTAAAAGAAGAATACTTTTAAGATTAAACAGATTAACTGATGGTAACTTTGGAGACTGTAAATCATTAGGTAATGGATTATATGAATTCAGACTTGATTTTGGTTCCGGTTATCGAATTTATTACACAGAAGAAGATAAAGTTATCATTATTTTATTTTCTGGCGGTGATAAATCCACTCAAGTGAGAGATATTGCTAAAGCTAAAAGTTATTTAAAAGAATACAGAGGTGATTAATATGAAAAAAAGTGATAAATTTCAAACATTTGATAATTTTATGCTTGAATATCTTAAAGACCCTGAAGAGTCAACAGCCTATTTGGATGCGGCAATTGAAGAGTATGAAATTGACGGTGATACAAGAGCTTTAATGATTGCGATACAAAGAGTTGCTGAAGTTAAAGGCGGAATAACAGAGCTGGCAAGAAAGACTAATTTAAACAGACAAAATTTATATAGAATTTTTTCTAATCAAGTAAGTCCACGCTTTGATACTCTTTCAAGAATACTTAGGGCTTTAGGTTATACCGTTTCTTTTAAAAAGCTTGCTAATGTTTCATAATATTTAAGCTCCAATATTAGCCCTATAAACAGCTAAAACATCAACCCCATCCACTTTATAAATATTTTCTAAAACATCTATTTCAAATATTTCTTCACCGCCGACAATAAGTTTTGCGTAATTTACGCTCATTGTTGTTTCATATTCTGCGTTATCCTGTGGTTTAAAAGTGCCGAGGGGGAATTCTTTAAATGTTCCTGAGATGTAGGCAATTGCAGGAACTTCTGCTAATCTTCCCATACTGTTGTATGTTTCTAAACTTGCTCTTGCTTGAATTTGCACAGATTTAAAAGGATTAGCGGCTTTTTTAAGAACTTCTGTGTAAAGTGAGTTCCATTTAATTTTAGATTCTAGCTTGTCTATTCCTGCGAAGAACTCCGCAGAGCCTACCATTCCAAGGGCTTTATGTTCTGCCATCTTGTGCTTTATTTGAGGGAGCTGGATTTCTTCTGCCCTGCCGAGAAGATTATTCCCGTCCATATAGATATTGGCGTTTGTAAGCCTATTTATTTTAATTTTGCTCATTTATTTACCTCAGAAACTTTTCTTTTTTTTAAAAGTTTACATTTTTGAATTTCAATTTCTTCGTAGTGCATAATGACAAGTTCATTTCTTAGTGCTTCTATCAAAGGACAATCGGTGTTATTCAGGCATTCAAAGCATACGTCGTCATTATCAGCGTAAACGTCGATACCGCCTTTTTTATTAACTTTTACTTTCATTTCCCTAGGTTCCTTAATAGTTCAATATTAATAAAGCTTTCAAAAGTTATGCGTTCAGCCGGAGTTGGAGGCATATACTCTATATCGAACAATAGATGCCCCTCAGCGGTCGACGTGGGAGGGTTTTTGTCGGGGTTGAATTTGCATTTACCGTCTATTAATGCCCCTCTGCCAATAAGAGAGCGAATAAAGGCGTTTACTGATTCGCAAATAGAGTCTATTAGGCCGTTATCAATGGGAAAGTCTATAAATTGAAGCATAGAATATTCAACACTTTCATGAAGAATATCAGCAGTTCTTCGTATATTAATAAAGTTTGTCGGGTGAGTAGAAGCAGGATAAGCTGAACTTCTATTGCCCCAAGTCCTGAAACCGCTGCCAAAGGAGTTGAAAATACTTAAAATACCTGCTTCGTTAAGAAGATTAACTTCACTGTTCGGGTCATTAATCATTGAAGTCAATTGTCTTTCAACTCCTATAATTCCTTTAATCTCGGTATTACTAGGTGACCAGTGATAACCCTTTTCAATATCTTTAGCTGCTATAACGCCTGCTAATCTTTGAGAATAGGGTTCCAGCTTAACCGAATCAGTTACAGTATCGTAAACTTTGAGTTGCGGATAACAAAAAATAAGTCTATCTGAACTAAAATTAAAGTTTATTGTTCCATCAGGTCCTCTTCCTGTGATGGCATTTTGAACGGTTGTACCGACAGGAGCATCAACTAAACCTATTGCCCTGATATTTCCTGCTATTGCGTTTATTTCAGCAGCGATAGCTTTATCTTCACAATATTTTGGGACAATTAGTGTTTTTGGAAAGAAGCCAAATATTGAATAGCTGTCTTTAAGAGCTTGTAAGCCTGTTCTTTTACCTTGTTCGTTAACTCCGCCGATGATATCAGAGAGTTTAACATCTGATATAGTTGGGTGAATATCAGGGTTAAAGACATTTATTACAATTATTATTCCTGCTCCCTGATCAAAGATGGCATTAAGAGCTGAGGGAATGGTAAATCCGCTTGTTGGTTGCCCGAAGTATTTAGCGGCATCTTTTTCATTTGTAATTAAAACGGGTTGATTAACTGTTTTAAATTCTGTTTCGATTGTATCAACGGGAGCTGTTCCTACTAAACCAATTACAGCAGTTTTAACGGTTCTAATAGGTCTTGCCCCTTTTGTAATTTCTATTGTTTCAACTCCGTGCAAGAAATTTGCAGGCATTTTTTAATCATCCTCATATTCTAAAACTGTTGTTGTGGTGGCAAAATTTATTGAATACTGCCAAATACCGTTGTCTTCACCGATAAATTCTTCTTTTAGCGGAAGAAGTTTTGAGCAGTTTTCGGGAATAAAGCCTGTTAAAACCTGCCTTGTTTTATCAAGGTAATAATATGCTCCTTCATAGCTTCTTAGGTTTTTCATTACAACAGTTATGCTAAATTCAAGCTTTTTCTCTTGTAAAATGCAGCCTATGCTTTTAGATTCGGAGTAGTTTGCTCCTTGATAATGAACAAGAATAGCTCCTTTGGGGTGAATGAGCTTAAAGTCGGCAGGTTTTTCAGGGAAACCCTCAATTTTCAGGTCATTGATTTTTATTTTCAGAAGCTCAATAATTTGGGTTTCAACATTTTTAATATTCATTTAAACGCACTTTAGAAAAGCTTCTGTCAGAACGGTCTTTATTTGTTCTAAATATTGCTGATTCGCTGATATTAGCTTTTAGCTCAATACCAAGAGCAATAATTCCTTTTTGAATTTGCTCAAGCATTTTTATGGAGTTTTTATACTTTTCGTTTATGGCATCAGGTGTATCAGTTTGAAATCTTCTTGAATAAAGCCTAAAAACAGATAAATCAACGGCAATAATTTTAATTACACCTGGAACAAGGGTTAAAGGTAAAATGTATCTGCCTCTTAAATATCCGTCAATAAGTGTTTCGGAATAAATTATTGCTTCATCGACAATAACAGTATCTGTTTCACCTGTTTGATTATCGTCTGTGAGCTGGATTAAGGTATCTTTTGATATTTGTTTTTGAATATCAGCTAAAGTGCAGTACATTATATTCCTCTTACCAGTCGTATAATCTCTCCTGCTTCGGCATTATCAAGGGAATAGCCGTTTGCTTCTCCAGTTGTAAAAGCAATAGCGTAGCCGTTTAAGTCTGATGCAACTTTAGCCCCTTGAATTATTGTGCCTGCGGTTCTGACTAAAACAATACCATTTAGAATAACGGGAGCGAATTGTCCTGCTTCGATTTCAACTTCCGAAACGCCGAGAGCTTTAGCTCCTTCTATGCAGTAATTTCCGTCAAAGCCTATAAATCTGTGTTTGTCGATATTTGCAGGAGCCTTTATTGAATCTGTCAAAAGAGGTTTATACAGTTTTTCCATCATTACCTCCTTCAGCAGGTGTTTCAGTATTTTGAACTATATTTTCAGTATTTGCAGAAGTTTCTTTAGCCGTTTTCACCGCTTTTTTGGCTTCCTGTTTTTGTTCAATTATCGGCACAAGATAATCTGCAAGCTTTGCTGCTTCATTTTCCGTAAGCTCAATAATGTCTCCTTCTTTGAATAACGTCTTATTATGCAGAATATCAGTACCTTTTACTGTAAATTTAGGCATTAGTTAGTTCCTCCTATTAAAAATCCTGCTTCAGGTCCAACCATAAATGGTGTGTAAATGTCTGTTGCTCTTATGTATTTGAGTTTATTGCCTTCTTTTCTGTATTCGTCGACGTTAAGAGCATTTTTCTTTTTAACTGTATAGGCAAAAGCAGGGTCATATTCTGTTCTTGAAGATAGGGTTGAGGTGTAGGCTAGAATTATGTTATCACTCCACACTTTAACGAAATTGCCGTTTTCATCTACAAAGACAGATTTTCCTATGACAATATTAGGTATTTCGAAGATTTCTTTAAGAAAATTTAAAGTGACCAATTTATTCTGAGTATCACTTATCAAACCTTTAATTTGTTTGTGTCTTTTTAATCTTTTCCAGCAATCGTGTCCTATTACCATCGTGTTTGGGTCTTGTGCTATTTTACTTGCGATAGCATCTTTAGCATCTTCAATTACGTTGTATGGTTCTGATAAATCACTGGTGAATTTAGACGTCCCCGATAACAATATTTTATTCCCGGAAGCGTAATTGTCGGGATTCTGTACTAAATCGGCACATTGCTTTTCGTGCTTAAGTCTTAAACCTTCTGTTACTACATTTGTTGCGTGGAGTTGAAGTTTTACTTTTTTAGATTCTTCTTCTTCCCTGTAATCGATGGGGTAGGCTAAATCATGTTCTGTTAAGGTTGCACTCTTTTTGTTAAAGCCTTTAGGACTCATAACGTTTGAGTTTGCTCTTATGGCTCTTTCTGTGTTATAGACTTGAAAAGCTTCTTTGTTAAATTCAAAGATATCAATCTTTTCTGTTTCTGATTCTATTGTAGGAAAGAGAGCGTCAGCTATAAAAGCGTTATTGCTGTAACCTCTTGCTACTTCAGATAAATACGCATTTATCCGTAAATCTTCTAATCTGCCCATGGTCGCTCCTATTTATATATCTTCAATAAAGCATCTTTAAACGGTATGTTTTCTTTATCTGCAAGTGTTTTTGCTTCTTTGTAGATGGCAAGACTTTCTTCGCTTGCATTTGCAAATGAAATAACCTCGTCATCAGTTTTCACTTGCTTGTTTTTTGTAGCTATTTCATTAAATTCAACTTGTTTTGGAAGAGATTTAATAAATTCTTTAAAGGCTGTAATTTTATCTGTTCCTTTAAGGTTTTCAAGAACGTTTAAAACGGTGTCTTTTTGAGTCGGGGTAATAACTCCGCTTGATATTTGGGTATCTACAAAGAGATTAAACTCGTCTTTGCGGATTTGTTCTTTTAGCGTAAAAAGCTCTGTTTCAGCGTAAATTCTTGCAGTTTTTTCATCTTGAAATTTAGAAATACTCTCGCTTAAAACTGTAATACTTTGCTGAAGCGAAGCGACAAGGGTTTTATCGGTGTTTTTTTCGCTGAAGATATTAAACTGTTGTTTTAAATCATCGAGCTGAGCTTGAACATTAGCTGTTTCAGCGTTTTCAAAGATATAGGTATCAGATTCGCCTTCTTTAAATTGAACAGAGGACATTCCTTTAACTTGAGGTATAGCTGCTCCAAGGAATGATACGGCTTTTAAGTAAGGCTTTTTCCCTTCAAGATTTCTGTATATTTCAACTGAGATTTTTTTGTATTTGCCGTTTTTTACAAAATCTTTCAGTTCTTCGGATACATCTTTAAATTGAGCCGTCAGCTTGCCGTTTTCAGCTTTTAATTCAGATACCCAGCCGTAAGCAGGACCGCTTTGCTCATGGTCTAGCGTAATTGGTGATTCACAAAAAGTCGGGTCATAGTTATCAGCTAGGATTTCAATATCTTTTTCCGTAAAACTTCCTTGAGGATATGAGCCGGCTTTGAAGATTTCAAAGTGTTTCATTCTAAATTCCTATCGGTTGTTTTGTAATAGTTCTTAATGCTGCGTTAATAACTGTAATTCCTATGGCTTGAGTAGCAGGGTCAATAATGAAGCCTGTTTGAGATTGAACAACTATTGCCATGGCTGATACAGCATTTACCCAGAAGGTTTTTGATTGTAAAAAGGATTTTTTCTCTGCCATTTTATTTCTCTCCTTGCAAAAAAATTAAACACGTTGCGATAAAAGGCAGTATAGGAGTTTTTTTATTACGATTTCAACGCTGTTAATATACGCCGTTAATGGAGTATATTAACGGCGTTGAAATGAAGCATTCAGATGTGTCATCTTTAAAAAATATACGAAGGAAAAATAATTTTATGACTGAAACCGCTTTATTAATCGAACTTGTGAAAAATATCGGATTTCCTGCCGTAATTTTTGCAATCTGGTACATCTACCACAAAGCACAGGTTAAAACTTTTCAAGATGTGCTTAACAACAACTTTAAAGTTTTAAAAGACCTTCTTGAAACAAATCAATATCATGCGGCACTGCTATCAAGAATAGAGCTGAAAATCGACTCTAATTTATGGTGTCCGATATTAAAAAAAGGTTTGAAAAACAATGAGGAGTAATTGGTGAATATTGAAAGAATGCAGCACAAAGGGCAATTAGCTGAATGCAGAAAGAAGTTTAAAACTCTTGATACAGAAGCATCAGGCCTCATCATTCTTGTTCGTTCCTTTTTAAATCCTTACGAGGAAGACGTTACAAAACTTGATGTTGAAAAAGCTTTCCATTCTATGAGCAGATTGCGTGATGTTATTAATGAAATGAAATTACTTGGCACAAAAATTCAGAAAATGGAGGAGGATCTTGACTAAAAAGCATTTGCACTACAACGAAGCCGAAAGATGTTTTGTGTATGAGCAAATGACTATTGAAGAAATAGCTTCAAGGCTTAAGCTTGGTGAAAGGACTGTCAGGTACTGGAAAGATGAAAATGGCTGGGATGATAAAAAGAAAAAATACATACAGTCAAAAATAGCTTTTCACGAAGAACTTTATGAATTTGCAAAAAAACTTATGCGTTCCATTAATCAAGACCTTGAGAACGGAGAAAAAGTAGACCCCGGCAGAATGTATGCATTTACAAGAATGCTTCCTCTAATTACAAAAATCAAAGAGTACGAAGATGTAGCGGTTAAAAAAGAGAAAATTCAAGAACCTAAAGGCTTAACGGAAGATGTAATAAAACTAATAGAAAAAGAAGTTTTAGGAATGAATAGCGAGGAGTAATGCAGCTTAACAAGTATTTCTTACCCTATCAACAAAGATGGCTGAACGATAACAGCAAAGTTAAAATATGGGAGAAGTCCAGAAGAATTGGTGCTACTTACGTTCAGTCCTATGAAGATGTGAGAGATTGCGTAGCTAAAAAGGTTCCTGCTGTTTGGTTTTCCTCCGCCGATGAGTCTGCTGCTAAAGAATATATTTTGTATTGTGAAAAATGGGTAAAGCTTTTTAATATTGCGGCAAAGCCTTTAGGTAATGTTGTTATTGATTCTGAAAAAGATATTAAAGCCTTTGTTATTGAATTTTCAAACGGTACAAAGATTCATGCATTATCTTCTAATCCTAAAGGTTTTAGGTCTAAAGGCGGAAAAGTAATTCTGGATGAGTTTGCACACCATTTAAGCCAGGATGAACTTTGGACAGCAGCAAGACCTTGCGTTACCTGGGGTTTCCCTTTAAGAATTTTATCTACCCACAACGGACAAAATTGCAGGTTTTACAAATTTATTGAAGAAGTAAACAAAGGCAATTCCAAATGGAGCTTGCATACTACACCTATTCAATTAGCGGTAACAGAGGGTTTAGCCGATAAAATCTACGGTAGAGTAACTACAGATGAAGAAAAAGAAGCTTGGATTCAAGAACAGAGGGAAGATTGCTTTGACGAATATACCTGGAGGCAGGAATATTGCTGCGAAGCTATTGATGAAGCAAGCTCTTTTCTAACCTATGAGCTGATAAACTCTTGCGAAGCCGATGATTTGTATAAAATTTTATCAGAAGTAAAAGGCGACTTATTTGTCGGAATGGACATCGGCAGAAAAAAAGACCTTTCTGTCATTTGGGTTTTAGAGCTTTTAGGAAAAGTTAAATACACCCGAATGATAAAAGAAATGGAAAAAACTCCTTTTCATATCCAGCAGGAAGTTTTAGCAAATATTTTAAAGCACAAGACTTTAAGGCGTTGCTGCATAGATGCTACAGGACTTGGAATGCAACTGGCAGAAACAGCTCAAAGACAATTCGGCAAATACAGAGTTGAGGCTATAACCTTTACCAACAAAGTAAAAGAAGAACTTGCGTATAATCTTAGAACTAATTTTGAGGATAAAACTGTATATATCCCGGCTGAACATCAAATCAGAGAAGATTTGCATTCTGTAAGGCGAGTAACATCATCCTCCGGTAATATTCGATTTGACGTAGAAAAGTCAGAAGCATCAGGTCACGCTGACAGGTTTTGGGCTCTTGGTTTAGCACTTCACTCCGCCGAATCAAATATCGGACCAATAAATATTATTACAAGGCGAAGAAGAGAATCTTACGAAATTACAAAAAATTACCTCTAAGCTCTTTTAAGCACACTATTTTAGTTTTTGCATACTAAGACAGCCCACCTTGTATAAACATCCCATAGCGAAGAATTTAAATAGAATTTAAACGGTATTTTAATACATCCAAAGGATAAATAATGTCAGATAAAAATTTATCAGAAGAAATAGCCACAAGAAAACGCTCATACAATTTCTATAATATTGGAATGATGCTCCCTGATCCTGATTCTGTTTTAAAAAAGCAGGGCAAAGATATCAGGATATATAAAGAGCTGTTATGTGACCCGCACGTTTGGGCTTGCGTTCAATCAAGAAAAGCAGGCGTTTTATCCTTAGAGTGGGAAATAAATAGAGGCAAAGATAAAACAGAACAATCACAGTTTATTGAAAACTTCTTTAAATCAATAGACCTTTATTCTGTCATATCAGAGATTTTAAACTCAACTCTGTTTGGCTTTCAGCCCCTTGAAATATTATGGCAACAATCGGGCAATATGATTTTACCTGCCGAAATAAAGGCAAAACCGCCTGAGTGGTTTTGTTTTGATGATGATAATAAATTAAAACTGCGAACTAAAGAAAATTACTACGGTGAAGATTTGCCTGACAAGAAGTTTCTTTGCCCTCAGTACAATCCGAGTTATGAAAACCCATACGGAGAGCGAACTTTATCAAGAGTATTCTGGCCTGTTTCTTTTAAAAAGGGCGGAGTAAGATTTTGGACAATATTTACAGAAAAATACGGAATGCCTTTTTTAGTAGGCAAACACCCGAGAGGTTCAACTGCTGAAGAATCAGGAAATTTAGCTGATATGCTTGATGCGATGGTGGTAGACGCTATTGCGGTGATACCTGATGATAGTTCTATTGAAATACTTGAAGGAGCAAAAGGCTCTTCTGCTGATGTTTTTGAAAAACTTATAGACAAAATGAATGCTGAAATATCAAAAGCAGTTCTCGGGCAGACTTTAACCACCGAACTTGGCAGCAAAGGCAGTTTCGCTGCTTCTAAAACTCATATGGATGTTAGAAAAGAGATTATAACGGGAGATAAAAAGCTTGTTGAAAAAACTTTAAATCAGCTCATTCATTGGATTTATTCGCTAAATTACAGCGAAAAAGATATTCCTCTTTTTGAAATGTATGAAGATGAAGACGTTGATTTAACCTTATCTCAAAGAGATAAAATCCTCAGTGACACAGGCGTTAAATTCACAAAAGCATATCTAATGAAGGCTTACGGGTTTGATGAAGAAGATATTGAAATATCGGGAGTTTTAACAGAACCCCAAAAAAAGACTAATTTTAAACAATTTTCTCAAGAAAAAAGTGAATTTCCTGATCAGCAGGCAATAGATAATTTTTCTTATTCTGATAAAGAACTGCAAAAACAGGCAGAGAGTATTTTAGCTCCTGTTATTAAAAAAATTAAAGATGGTAATTCTTATGAAGAGATATATGCTCAGCTTTCAGAGCAGGGATTGAATACGGAAGAGATTGAAGCACAGCTGCAAAAAGCCCTCTTTATATCTGAAATATGGGGGCGACTAAATTGTGAGTGAAAAGATTATGAATAAAGTTTTATGCGGAGACAGTTTAAATGTTTTAAAAACTCTGCCTTCTCAAAGTGTTGATTGCACAGTTACATCTCCGCCATATTGGGCTCTTAGAGATTATGGAACAAATCCTGTTGTTTGGGACGGAAAAGAAGATTGCAGTCATTTATGGGATAAAAAGAATTTTTGTACTCTCTGTGGAGCCTGGAAAGGTGAATTAGGACTTGAAAAAGACTTTAATCTGTATATTAAGCACCTTTGCGATGTTTTTGAAGAAGTAAAAAGGGTTCTTAAAGATACAGGAACTCTATGGGTAAACATAGGAGATACTTATTCTTCAAAAAAGCTTCTGTTATTGCCTTTTAGATTTGCAATAGAAATGGTAAGCAGAGGTTGGACTGTTAGAAACGTAATAATATGGCAAAAACCCAATTGCACCCCGACAAGTGCTAAAGACAGGTTTACCGTAGATTTTGAATACTTCTTTTTCTTCACTAAAACAAAAGATTACTATTTTGAACAACAAATCGAGCCGTTTAAAGAGTCCACCATTAAAAGATGTAAAGGCGGCTGTAATGAGAATAAAGGCTCTTTTTATAAAGGATTAAGTAAAGAAAACTTTGAAAAAATACAGCAGAAAATATTAAGCGGTAAATTAAAAGGCAAAAATAAAAGAGCAGTATGGAATATTGCTACATCAAACTTTGGCGGTGCTCATTTTGCAGTTTATCCTCCAAAACTTATTGAAACGCCAATATCGGCAGGTTGCCCCGAAGGTGGAATAGTCCTTGACCCTTTTATGGGAAGCGGAACAACTGGAGTAGTCGCTAAAAGCCTAAACAGAAACTGGCTTGGTATTGAGCTTAATCAGGAATTTGCAAATATGGCTGAGGATAGAATAAATGGACTTAAAATATCTCATTAACTTACCGCCCGAAAAAGCAATAAAATTTCTTAAAAACAAAGGTTATGAATTTTCTTGGGACTGGGAAGATACTTGGCAATCGGCTCATCAGAAGGCTTTTACAGTAGCGAAAGTTATGAAACAAGACATCCTATCTGATATCAGAGAAGCAGTAGAATCTGCAATGGAAAATGGTTTAACACTTGAACAGTTTAAAAAAGAGCTTGAACCAAAGCTAAAAGACAAAGGCTGGTGGGGCATTGTTTCAGGAAAACCCGAAGACGTTAGAGCAGAGCTTTTAAAAAGAAATCTTATTCAAAAAGCTGATTTAATCCCAGGCGGAGATGAAGTTATAACAGTTCAGCTTGGCTCTCCTTGGAGATTAAAGACAATTTACAGAACTAATATTCAAACCTCATATATGGCAGGGCGGTATAAAGAACAAATAGAAAATGTTGAAAACAGACCCTACTGGCAATATGTGGCGGTTATGGATAAAAAAACAAGACCTGCTCATTCAATGTTAAACGGAAGAATATTTAGATTTGATGACCCTTTCTGGGATAGTTTTTACCCACCAAACGGCTGGGGGTGTAGGTGCAGAGTCAGGGCATTATCTGAAGATAATGTAAAAGAACGTAAATTAGGTGTTGATAGTTCACAATTATCAGAGGAATTAAGATTAGTTTCAAAGAAAACAGGAGAATTAAGACCTGTAGCCGTTTACACAGACCCGTTAACAGAACACAAAATATCCCCTGATGTCGGGTGGAGCTATAACCCGGGTAAAGAGAATAAATAATATAGGAGAGAAATATATGGCAGTTGATAAAAAATCGTTATTAAATTGGGTCGGAGGAAAAAGACTTTTAAGAAAAACCATAGAACCGTTAATCCCTACTGATATCCTTTCATATATAGAGCCTTTCGGCGGCGGTGCGTGGATTTTGTTCTATAAAGAGAAATGGGCGGATTTAGAAATCTATAATGACCTTGACGGGAGGCTTGTAAACTTATTTAGAATTGTAAAATATCATCCTGAAGCGTTAAAGGAGGAATTAAGATATCTTTTAGGCTCTCGAGAAATGTTTATGCAGTTTTTAAAGATGGAACCTATAACCGATATTCAAAAAGCAGTAAAATTCTTCTTCCTTATAACCAGATCTTTCGGAGGCAGAGGCGAGAGTTTCGGTACTGTTAAAAAATCAGCCGGCGGAGCTTGTAAAAGCCATGCCAATACGCTTTTAAAAATTGATGCGATTTATAAAAGGCTTGATAAGGTTATGGTTGAAAACAGAGATTTTGAAAAGTTAATAACGCAGTATGACCACGAGGGAGCGTTCTTTTACTGCGACCCTCCATATACTTTCGGCTGCGGATATGAAACAACGTCAACCAAAGACTTTGACCACGAAAGACTCAGAGATTTATTGAAAAACATCAAAGGCAGATTCTTGCTTTCTTATGACGATTCAGAAAAAGTCAGAGAACTTTATGCAGGGTATGAGATGATTGCAGTAGAAAGACAAAATGGCATAAACAATAAAAGTCCTAAGAACAAAATGTTCAAAGAACTTATTATTGCAAATTATCCGATTGTGGAGATTTTTAACGGTGATAGAAATAAAGGTTGAGGATAAGGAACTGCAAAAACTTTTAAATAAGCTGGCGGAAAAGTCTCAAAATCTCCGCCCGCTTATGAAAAATATTGCAGGAATTATGCAGGATTCTGTTGAAGAAAACTTTGAAAAAGAGGGACAAAAATGGACACCTCTCTCTGAATCTACAATCAAACAGCGAAAGAAAAAAGGCTATTGGCCCGGCAGGATTTTACAAAGACGAGGTGAGCTTGCTGCTTCTATTACAAGTAAATATGACGAAAATTCTGCCGTAGTCGGTACGAATAAAGTTTATGCGGCTATTCATCAATTCGGTGGTGATGCAGGCAGGGGCAAGAAGGTTAAGATTCTTGCTAGACCTTACTTAAAGCTGGGAGAAAAGGAAAGTGTCGAGATTATAAAGGGGATTCAAAATTATCTTCAGGACTAATTTTCCTAATTTATAGAATTTTTTTGTATTAAAATAATAGAGTAATTAACTTGCTACACTTTTCTTTAGCATTTACAAAGACAATATTTCAGCTATTCACATATTAGGTGTTTTAAAAAATGTTAGAAAAAAAAGAATTTCATTTTGTTGAAAATCCTTTTGCTCTCGAAAAGAGCGAAAATGCAGAACTCATTGAGGAATTAAAGAATTCACTAAAAGAAAACATAATACACCATAAATATGTAGTGGACATTTATACAGGGATGCCTGAACATAATAATTATCTAAATAAAAAATATAAAATTAATAAAGAAAATGCTGAAAACGCCCTTAAAAATCAAGATTATTTCCGTTACATTGATTCACATGAGCTACCCTATAAATTAGCCCCTTTGTGTGCAGTTTTTGAAAAAGCAGACGTAGACGATAAAATAAAAGCTGAATTATTAACATACACTTGGGTTTTAGTTGAAAATCCAAGCGTAAATATGAAACATTGGATAAAACTTTTTAAATATTTTGCAGAAAAAAATGAATTGCTTATGACAGAGCAAGAACTTGAATTTTTCAATAACCTTTCTGAAGAAATAACTGTTTATCGTGGTGCTGATTCTATTGAAGGGATTAGCTGGACATTATGCAAAGAAAAAGCCGAATGGTTTGCTAAAAGATATAATAAAAATGGTAAGATTTTTGCAAAAACAGTTAAAAAAAATGACTGTTTATGTTATCTAAATGACAGAAAAGAAGAAGAAATAATTTATTTTGATAAAGTTTAGAAATTGTTTCATTTTATTTTTTTATCTTGTCTTTAATCTGCTGATAAATATTTCTTCCTTGATTCTCTAGCTTAACAGCCATTAAAAATAAATAAGTAGCATTGCTTTTTTTCCTATATATCCAGCATGTGTATAATTGCTAAAAAGGGTAAAATTATATCTTAATTAACAGTTCAGTTTAAGATAGCCGGGATCGATTGTTATGAGTGGAGAATATTCTGATCTAATTTTTTCTAGACTGGATTAAAGATTTAAAATGCTCATAAGCTTCTTGGACCGGATGAGCCCATACATTTTGCTGTTCTTGTCTGAATAATTTAATACTATTATACCAGGGGCTAATTTTAAGGTCATAAGTCCAACGCCAACTATGTATATATGATAAAAGAATCCAAGCTGGTTTTCCTAAAGCACCTGCTAAATGTGGAACGCTTGTATCAATACTAATTAGAAGGTCAAGATTTTCTATAGCTGCCGCAGTATCACTAAAATCATTAAAGGTATAGCCAAGATCAATTATGTTAATATCATCAGGTAAATTATTCAAATCATCAACTCCATCACCTTTTTGCAACGAATAAACTTGAACATTAGCTAATTTGCAAAAAGGGTAAAAATAGGAAAGATCATTGAGGGATCTATATTTATCATTAACTTCTTTATTTCTACAATTCCATACTATGCCTAATTTAAAATCAGTGTTATCAAAATACTTATTTTTGTAATATGTTACTTTTTCAGGTTTAGCTTTTAAGTAATTATCTTTATAGGGGATATTATCTATAGTTGTTTTTAATCTATGAGGTAAGCTCATAACAGATATAAGTGTGTCACATTCAATATTCTCATCATCTAAAGAATGATCAAGTATCTCTGCTTTCAAATTACTATCTTTAAATAATTTTTCAAGTGAAGAATAGTCACGATGCAATTTAAGTATAACTTTTGCACCAAGTTTAGAAAGTACAGGTACGTATCGGATAAAATTAATAATATCTCCTAACCCTTGTTCACAGTAAACACAAATAGTTTTGCCTATAAGTGAAGAACCATCCCAGATAGGTTTTGAAATATTAGGAAGTCTATTTTTTATAGATATATTTTTTAAAAATCTATATTCATAATGATCCCAGGCTTTATTATATTGTTTATTTAAAAAATATAAATTTGCTAAATTAACATATGCTTCCCAATACTCTGGTTCTAATGTAATAGCTTTTTTATAGTACCATTCAGCTTCTACAACTCTTTTTTGTGCCATATAAGCATAACCTAAATTATGGTAAATTATTGCTTTATCAGGCTCTAAGTCTAATGCTTTAAATTGATATTCAATTGCTTCATCACAATTTATTTCACTAATAATAGCTCCGGCATTGTAGTATATTTCAGCATTATTTAAACCCAGTTCTAATGCTCTTTTATAATGAATAGCTGATTCCTCAAAATCTCCCTTTACACTTAAAATATATGCTAAGTCAGCATGTATTTTAGGTAGATTGGGCTGTAATTGCAAAACTTTTTCATAATTCTTTTTTGCAAATATAAATAGATTTTTATCATTAGTATTTTGAATATACATATTTCCATATATTAAAGCTAAGCCTAGATAAATTGGTGCATAATTAGAATCTTGACTTAGTGCTTCTCTATAACAACTAATTGCTTTATCAATATTACCAGCAATATAATAGTCATAAGCTTTACTTATTGTTTCTTCAACTGAGTTAGAACGCATATTTAAATTACCTCCCACTTTATAATAACTCAACATGATATATAAAGTAATTTGAAAATTCCGAGTCATGAAATGGACTTTTCAGAGATAAAGACTGGACAGGTGTCATTTTATTATTATTCCATTGATATCGATTATTGATGTAATTAAACACATAATCTTTCGATTAGCATGAGTAAAATAACTAGCAGAATCTCTAACTTATAACTAATGGAGTTTTTGTTTTGTCTTTTTTTAATAATTCATGATTTTCAATAAGATATTGAATAGCAGTTTTGAAGTTTTTGTCTTGTCCTGAAAAGAATAAAGCTTCATTTAAGTTTAAGGTATTAAATTTTTCATTTAATTGATTTCTAAAAAATTCATCATTAATAAGTTTTAGGGTAATATTAACATATTCATCTTTATTTGTGGCGATTAATTCTTGCAAATTGAATTCTCTCAGCAATTGAGAAGCTGCTCTACTAAAAAATCTGTCACCTTCAAAAGCAACAAAAGGTTTTCTTAAATAGATTGTATCTACCATGCTATTATAGCCACCATAAGGATATGAATCCAAAGTTATATCAGCTTCTTCAAAAATTGTCATGTATTCCTGATATCTTTTATTTATAATTATTTCTACATTTTCAGAACCTAATATAGAATTTATTTTTTTCAAAAAAGGAAGATAATTATTGTGCCTTAATAATCCACCACTACCAGGAAAAATTCTAAAAAGAAGTTTTTTTTCTGATTTATCAATTATTTCTTTTAAATAATTAATTAAATTATCGTTAATTTTTTTTATTCCCCAAGGGCAGTTTATTATAAATTCAGATCGTGTTTTCTTAATATTTTGAATTTGATAATTAGGGTAAATAGAATGCTGACCTAATCCCGGAATAAGAACAAGTCTTTCAAAATAGTTCAAATCTGCTTTATCTATTAATTCAACATCTGCTCCTCCTATCCAGTAATCGATTTCAGCTCCATAAGTGCTAGAAGGATGACCGTAACCAGCTGCTTGAATTGGGGCTATTCTAAGATTTGCAAGATAAATACTTTCAAGATCCATACCTATATCAGTAAAATAAGCAAATTGAAAATCATTTTCCTGTATTTGACTTATATCAGGATTTTTCTCTGAAAAATTTATATATTTTATTTCTTTAAATAAAGAACTGTCTGAATGCAAAGAATTTACACCAAAAGTGATAAGAGTTAAGTCATAATCATCTTTTAATGACTCAATAAAGCTAAAACAACTTTTACAAACGGCTGTTATTCGATTCCATCTTCCGCTAATTATTGCTATTTTCTTTTTATTTGGAGTGTTTTTTATTTTTATATCTTTGAGTTGTTCTTGAACAAGGCGATTTATTTTATTTTTTATTTTTATATCATTGTGTAATCCCATATAGGTACAAGAATAATAGGCTTCATTAAAAGTATTAGAAACTAATTCTAAATTTTCATTCACTGACATGCCCCCAAAAAATCCCCCTATTTAAAACTTAGTGACTCCTATGTAAA
>JBAXKC010000036.1:0-24455 GCA_037137535.1 bacterium
AGCATTATAGACTCTATTTTACTGATTTTGTTTCATTTTTAACCAAACAGCTTCTCACTTCTTATTTCTATTCCTCCAATATTTTCGATGACATTATTTAATTCATCTTTTAAAGAGGTCACTCTCGAGTAATTTTGATTATTTCTCGCAGTTATTGGTTGATTGTTTCCAAAGTTAGTCTGATTATTCTTTTTTAAGCTACTATTTGGTAGCTTTTGTGTAATATTTAACATTTTAAACTCCATTCATGATCTCATTAAGTCTTAATTTTTAGGATATCTTTCTGTCGGATTAATAAGCATTTCAGCTAATTTATCCGCTCCTTTAAAAGGCAATTTTTTTAGTGTATCTGCTACTTTGATATTGTCATATTTTAAAGCTCTGTGAATAACAGTAAAGTCTTTATTTTTAAAATCAGGATAATCTATTACGACATAGCTTGCGTCAGGTATTTCGGTAAAAGGTCGACCCACACTTCCCGTATTTATTATAGTTTTTTCTTTATATTCTATTTTTGCAGGAATATGAGTGTGGCCGCAAAAAATTATGTCCGCTTCGATGTCTTTTAATACTTTTTCAAGTTTCTCCTGAGAAATATCAGGCATAATGTCTTCGTTATTTCTTCTCGGTGATCCATGAACAAAAAGTATTTTTAATAAGCCTATATTCTCAGACAATTGAGGAGGAAGTGTTTCTAAAAAATCTATCTGATCGGTTATTAATAAATCTGTTGCATATTTTAATGCTTCGGTCATTATTTCATTTGGAGGAAAATATTTCTCATCTTGTGTTCTGAAATAATTTACAATCATTTCATCTGTATTTCCCTGTATTATTGAAACATTATTTTCTTTAGCAAGTTCTCTGATGAAATCAATAGTTTCAGACGGTTCAGCTCCTGCCATTGCTAAATCGCCTAATATATAGATTTTTTCCGCCCCTATTTCTTTTATATCATTTAAGGTTGTTTCAAGAGCGTTTAGATTTCCGTGAATATCTGAAATTACCGCAAATTTCATAAGTATCTCCAAATAATAATGCTTTTTTGAAATTATACCTGTATTTTATAACAAGTTAAATTCTTTGGTTAAGTAGTATAAAAGTAATTGATCGATAATTTGGGCTGATTTCATACAAGAACTAGGCATAATTTGTTTGAAGCGACTTAAAACTTAACTTAATATTTATTAATAACCACTTGTTCCTAACTCTGGTTAGTATTTCAATATATATATTGAATCCAAACATTCTCGTTAATTTAATTAATGAATGTTAAATGATTCATAAAAGCCCTCCACTAATTTTGACCCTTATAATAGGGTCTTTTTTATTGTTTAAAAAATCATCACCACATTTAAGCATGAAAAATGAGTATAATATTATTATCAAATAACTTATTTTTACTCGGAGCTTAAATGTATTATCAAGATGGAGTGGTCTTTGTTGAAAAAGAAGATCAATGCACCTGCTGTAAGAATTATAACCATGGAGTGGCATGTCCGTTGCTTCATGCATTGGGTTTAGGGGTTGTAACACTTGATGATGTTATGACAGTAAGTAATTGCGGATTTTATGAAGAATTTAAAAGACATTTGAAAGTTGTACCTTTGAAAAAAGCAAAGAATTAATCGAAGTTATATAAAATTTCACTTGCTCCGAGCATTACTGCCTGTTCGCCTTTAAACTTATATCCGTTTTAATATTGTTACCTGTTTGCGATGTTAATGAGCGTTTGAATTGTTTGGTTATAATCGGCATTATCTGATGTAGACTGCTTTAAAAAGTCATTTATTGTGTCGATTAAAGCGATGGATTTATCAATTTTAGGATCTGTTCCTTTTACATAAGCTCCAATATTTATTAAATCAGCATTTTTATTATATGTAGCCATAATATCTCTTAATTTACCTGCTGCTTTTCTATGTTCTGGAGTCGTAACTTCAGGCATTACCCTACTTAAACTTCCTAATACTTCAACAGCGGGATAATGGTTTTTATAAGCTAAATCCCTTGATAATATTATGTGTCCGTCTAAAATACCTCTGACAGTATCGGAAATAGGTTCATTCATGTCATCACCTTCTACCAATACGGTATAAAGTCCTGTTATTGTACCTTTTTCTGCTGGACCTGTTCTTTCTAGGAGTTTTGGCATAATAGCAAAAACTGACGGAGTATAACCTCTTGTAGCTGGAGGCTCACCGATTGCAAGTCCTACTTCCCTTTGTGCCATAGCAATACGAGTTAAAGAGTCAAGCATAAACATTACATCTCTACCTGAATCTCTAAAATATTCAGCAATACTTGTTGCAACGTTTGCAGCTTTGATTTTAACAAGAGATGGTTGGTCAGAAGTTGCAACAACAACGACAGAACGTTTTAATCCTTCTTCGCCAAGTGAATTTTCAATGAATTCACGAACTTCTCTTCCCCGTTCTCCAATTAAAGCTATAACATTGAGGTCTGCTGAGGTATTTCTTGCAATCATACCAAGTGTTGTGCTTTTCCCGACACCACTTCCTGCAAATATACCAACCCTTTGACCTTTACCTATTGTCATAAATCCATCAATCGAGCGGACTCCCATAGATAAAGGGTCATGTATTCTTTTCCTTGTTAGCGGATTCAATTTTTCAATTTTCGTAGAATACTTGTTAGAGGTTCTTATAGCTCCTGCATCATCAATAGGCTGTCCTAAACCATCAAGAACTCTTCCCAGTAGTTGAGAACCTACTGTAATTTCAAGCGCACCACCTGAATTTATTACTTTTGCACCCGGTTTTAAGCCGTCCATATCACCTAAAGGCATAAGAAGCACTTTATCAGCCCTAAAACCTACTACTTCTGCCCAAATAACATCTTTTTCGCTACTTCCGTTCTGTATGTGGCATAGGTCTCCAATGCTTGAAGAGGGTCCATCAGCCTCTATGACAAGTCCGATAACTTCCACAACTTTGCCTATTGGCTTAAAAGTATTTAGCGTCTCTAATTTTTTTTTGTAATTGTCAAAGTTAATTATCATTGATTTGAATTTCTTCTATTTTTTCATTGATTCTAATTTCGATTTCTTGTGGTAATTCCATTTGTTCAGTTGCTTTATGAGCTTCTTGAATAAATGCTCTGCTAATTTCATTTATTTGTGTGCTGATTCCTGCATCAATTCTTGATTCTACGGATTCTACAATAAAACCGTCAAAAGGAACGGTTCTATCTTCAATTATTTTAATATTTTTCAGTCCATTGATAGTATCTTTTAAAAATTCTGAATATTGATAAATATGTATTGCATTATCAGGATTAATTGTTATTTTTACGTCTTCTTTTTCTTTTAATTCACCGATAGCGGCTTTTACAATATTTAAGATTATATCGGGGCTTACCTCAAGAGTGTTTTTAAGTATTTTTTCTGATATTGAAACAGTTAGCTCTACTATTTCCTTTTCTGCCGAAGAGATAATTTCATTTTTAACTTTAAAAGCTGCTCCTGCTAGTACATTAACTGCTTTTATCTGATTTGCAAGTTCATTTGATATTTGTTCAAAACCATTTGCGTAGCCTTCGTTGAATCCATTTTGAAGTCCTGCTTCATGAGCTTGTCTTTGAATTTCTTCAGCTTGTCCTATCATTGCCTGTGATTGACTGGATGCTTCTTGAAGCATTTGTTGAGAATTTTGTTGAGCTTGAGCAATAATACTGTCTGCCTGACTTCTTGCAATATTTAAGATTTCTTCTTTCTGTAAGTCAGCCGCACTATCTTTGCCAACCACATAAGAACCACCGACTATGACAGCATCGCTTCTAATCCTACTCAATGAAGTCCTCCTCATTTGTATCTCTTACGAGTACAATTTCTCCAGTTGCTTCAAGCGCTCTGATAATTGCAACTATCTTTGTCTGACATTCTTGAACTTCTTTTGCTCTAACAGGTCCCATATATTCCATATCATCTTTAAGCATTTGTGACGCTCTCTCTGACATGTTTCTGAATACTTTTTCTTTTACGTCTGAATTAGCACCTTTGAGAGCCATTGCAAGGTCTTTAACTTCAACTTCTCTAAGTAATCGTTGAATTGATCTGTCATCAAGCATAACCATATCTTCGAATACGAACATAAGTTCTCTGACTTTTTCAGCTAAACCTAAGTCATAACCTTCTAAGGTTTCCATGATTTTCTTTTCAGTTGAACGATCACTTCTGTTAAGAATATTAGCAAGAGCATCAACACCGCCTGCTTTTGAGTAATCTTGCGATACAACCGAAGAAAATTTACTTTCAATGATTTTTTCAATTTCATTTAATATTTCAGGGTTAGTTCTATCCATTTCAGCTATTTTCATCGCTACAACCGCTTGAGTTTGGGGACTAAGGTTATTTAAAACCGCTGCCGCCTTATCGGGCTTTAAATAAGCAAGAATTAAGGCAATAAGCTGTGGGTTTTCATTCTGAAAAGACGTAGCTAGCTGAATCGGGTCAGCTTCATTAAAGAATTGGAAAGGGTTTGTATGTAATGTTGCCATTAATTTTTCTAGAATTTGTTCGGCTTTTTCAGGGCCATAAGCTTGAACTAAGAGCTTTTTAGCATAACCCATACCGCCATGTGATAAAAAATTACTTGCTTTAAAAAGGGAATGAAATTCTTCAACTACTTCATCAAGAATTTCTTTTGAAAGTTTTGTCATACTTGCAATATCAAGAGTGATTTTTTCAATTAATTCTTCATCGGGTATATTTTTCAATACCTCTGTAGCTGTTGCTGGACCTAGTACAATAAGTAATGCCGCTACTTTTTGAGTAGTGGACATATCCGCCATCGCTTTTGGGACTTCAGCCATCGAATTTATTCCTTAATAAATGTTAATAATAACCTAGCAGCCTCAGACGGGTCGGCTAAAATGATGTTGTTTATATCCGTCTTCATTTTTTCTACTTCAGGATCTAATTTTGCTTCAATCGCAGGTATAGATACTGCTTCTAATAGATCAGGTTCTCCATCGTCAGCTTCTCCGTCATCATAACCATCATTATCGTAGACTTCTTCACCTTTAACAGGTTTTCTGATTAATGAATTTAATACAAATAATGCTGTTAATCCTAGAATAAGAACTACTAAAAGTGGTCCAATCTGTTTAACAATAAGGTCAGTTTGAGAGCTTTTCTCTATTTCGTCCATTAGCTTTTGATTATTTGCTTGAGCGTCTTCTGCGAATTGCATGCCTGTAACTGTTACTATATCACCTCTGTTTGTATCAGCTCCGCTGGCAGAGATAACAAGATCTCTGATTTGATTTGTCTCTGCAGTTGTTAAAATTTTATTTAAAGCAACTGCAATAGTAAGCTTTTGAACCGTTCCTGGAGCGTAAACAACCTGCTTCACTTCTTTTGACACATTGAAGCTTTTTGTTGTTTTAGATTTTACATAATTAACATTTTTACCGTTTCCTGTCTGTACGTTACTCGGAATGCTCTGAATATTTGATTGTTGGCTTCCGTTGTTTCCATAATTTTCGGCTTCTGTTTCTGTTCCTGCAAGAACACCTTCAGGAGTATTTGCATCTGTATTTGCAGGTAAATATCTTTCAATAGTGGAGCGGCTGCTGTCAAAGTTCATTTGAGCGCTGACTTGAACGCTTACGTTGCTTGTTCCAACTATCTTTTCGAGAACTTTTTGAATCTTCTTTGAGGTATCTGTTTCAAAACTTGTTCTATAATCGGCAATTCCACCGCCCGAGTTATTATTCATGTCTTCAGACAATGGATTTCCAAACTGATCGGAAATAAATACTTTTTCTGCAGTTAAACGAGGAACTCCGTTAGCAACAAGGTTTTTAATAGCTTTAACCTGTTCGGGTTTTAGTGTTACACCCGGTTCAAGGATAAGTAATACTGAAGCGGTAGGCGCTTCATCCTGTTCGCTGAATATAGATCTTTCAGGGTCAGCTATTTGAACTTTTGCTTTTTTTATACCTTTAATTCTTTCAATGGTTCTTGTCAATTCGTTTTGAAAGATTCTTTGTCTTGTAAGTTTGTTTTGAAAATCTGTTGCACCCAGTTGTAATTTGTCTAAAAGCTCAAACCCTGGGGTACTGTCTTTTATTACATCATTTTCAGCTATCATAAGCCTTAAATCTTCTTTTTGCTCTTGTGGAACAAGGATAGATTTTTTATCATCGCTTATTTTATAGGTATAGCCTGATTTTTTTAAATTCTCTATAACTGCGACAGCATCAGTTTCGCTTAAATCTGAATAAAGAACGCCCCAGTTTGGTTCTGTTGATTTAGCAATAAAATATGATATAGCTGCAAATGAAATAATAATGAGAGCAAAGATCGCCAGTTTTTGTGGCAGTCCAAGCCCATCCCACAGCTTTTTTAAGTCTTTTAAAAGTAAACCAAAGTGGTTATTCAAAGCTTATTCCCCAAACCAAGATAATCTAGTAATACTATTGTATTATCTTTTGAAAAAATTTGAAAGGTTTTGTATCGCTAAATTTGCATTCTTGACACTTCTTGATAGGCCTGAAGCATTTTATTTCTTAACTGCATTGTGAATTGCATGGAGGTACTGGCTTTTTCAGCAGCTATCATGACTGTATGAACATCAATTTTATCACCCGCAGCAAATCTTTCAGTTAGATTATCCGCTTCATTTTGCATTTTTGTAGTATTAGCTAAATGATTGTTAAGTATATTTGAAAAAGCATTTGCTGCTTTTCCGGGGCTCATTCCATCAAGACCATCAATAGAAGGAGTGCTGATATTATTATCGGGCTGATTGAACTGAACTCCGCCCTGTAATGTAGGGCTTTTTGATGTTAATGCTTTTAAGTCGTCTTGCAATTGACCGTCATTTATAAAGGCGTTCTGGTTGTTATTAAACGCATTATTAATATAATTTTGAAGCGAAGCAGGGTTATTTTCAATTTTGCCTTGAAAATTCCCCTTTGAAAGAGCGTTAACCTCATTCATCGGATCAAATTTTTTCATATTTATAAAGCTGTTTATGTCCCCAAGAGGTCCTATTGACATTTATCTACCCTTTATTAAATACGTAAAGCTGATGCTATCATACTTTTTGTTGTATCAATTGTTGTAACGTTAGCTTCATAAGCTCTGTTTGCGGCTATCATGTCAACCATTTCAGTTACTATGTTAACATTCGGCATTTCTACATAGCCATCTTTATCAGCATCGGGGTGTGACGGATTATAAAGTTTTTTAGTCGGGCTTTGATCTTCAACAATTTGAGAGACATTTACACCTGTAGATACTGATGTTGAATCAGAACTAACTCTTCCCCTTAACATAGGGTTTCCGCCCATTCGTCCTATTTGAGTTTCGTCAAAAGAAACATCATTATTCATAGCTTTGTTATATTCAGCTGCAAATACGACATCTTTTCTTCTATATGCGCCAATTGTTCCGTCAGGTTTTCTGGTAGTGTTTACATTCGCCATATTACTGGAGATTGTGTCCATTTTTACTCTTTGTGCATATAATGCAGATGCACTAATGTTTAAAGAATCAAGACTCATTATGCACCGCCTCCTCTTATTACATCCTGCACTCCTCTAAATCCTTTTTCCATTAATTGAGATAATGCTGAATATTGTGTACCTGTTTTTACTGATTCGATCATTTCACTTTCAATGTTTACGTTATTACCGTTTTGTTTTTCCATTGCAAACTCGTTATCGGGCATAATTTGTGCATTGAAGTCTTTATAATTGTCTTCTAAAAGTTTTGGATTAATGCTGTTTGAGGCGTTAGAGTAATTATCCAGTCCAAGCGTTTGAGCATTCGGAGTATATTTTAATCCAAGATTTGTAGCGTTTACTTCACGATAATGATTATTCATTGCTATTTGGCTATTTTGAGCTTTAATGTCATCTTTTTCGTACTCTTTGCTTAATATGCCCTGAAGTTGTCCTTCAAAAGAAACATCAACCCTTTTATATCCAGGTGTGTTAGCGTTTGCGATATTACCTGCAAGTGCTTTGTGCCTTGCTGATAAGGCATCCATCGCAAGTGCGGTAACATCCATGCTTCTTTTTGAAAGAAAATCCATTTTTTCTTCCTCCTAATAGTTAAAGGTCGGCAATTTGAATACAAAAACTGTACCTTTTTCATCTGAGCTTAATAAGGATAAACTTCCGTTATGAAGTTCCAGTATTTCTTTTGCTCTTGCAAGTCCTATTCCTGTTCCTTTTTTCTTTGTAGAAAAATAAGGCTTGAAAATTTTATCTCTGTCCTGCTTTGCTATTCCGTTTCCTTGATCTTTAACTTTGATGTAAAGCATTTCATCAGCTTCATTAAAAGTAAGATCAATTTCTATTTCAGAATTTTCAGGCGAGGCTTCCAATGCATTTTTTAAAAGGTTAATTAGTGCCTGGTGTATTCTGTTTTGATCAAAATTTATAGTTGTATGTAAATGTAAGTCTTTTTTAACAACAAGATTAATATTTTTTTCTTTAAACCAAGGATTAACTAGAGAAATAACATCATCAACAGTTTTTTCAATGTTATTTTCTTTAAGGTTTAACTCTAATGGTTTTGAGTAGTCTAAAAGTTCTGAAAGTAAGTTATCGAGGCTTGTAACAGCATTTGTAATTGATTGGGTAGCATTTAATATGCTTTCTTTTATCGATAAATCAGAAGAATTAAAGACTAATTTACCTAAATTAGTATTAATTACTTTGCTGTAGATGCTTAAAAGACTTAAAGGATTTCTTATTTCATGAGCAACAGCCGAGCATGCATAACCAATATTTGCCAGTCTTTCTTTTTCTTCAGTTTTTCTTCTGTTTTCTGCATTTTCGGTTTCAAGACAGATTAAATCTCTTTGTTGTCCTTCAATGAGAGCGACAAGTTTGTTTAAAATGCTTGTAAACTTCTCATTTTGTCTTCTGTCCTGCTTTATTTTTAATATATCCGAATCAAGTTCTTCATTATATTGAACTGCTTGAAGGAATTCGTATAATTTTTTAACTACGGCAGGATCAAGAGAGCATAATCCCTGACAAAGTTCAAATTCAGTATTTTCTATTTTGTCCCAGAAAAGACATACTGAAAAGCGTTCAGCCATAATTACCAGAAATTCGTCATTTTTTAGAATATCATCAGAAAGATTATCTGAATAATCATAGACTTTTATGCCTGAAAACTTTAAACGGCTTATAAGTCCGTCAAATTTGCTTTTATCATTTAGTTTTACAAGAGCCACAGCATCACTTTTTGTATCTACAACCGTCTCTGCCATACACCTAAACAGACTTACAAGAGTCTGTTTAGTGAAGGTATCAAGTTGTATATTTTCAAATAAGTCTGCCAGGGAATTTGAGAAGTTCTTTTTCATTTTTTAAACCTATTTACAAGTTAGACAGCTGCTTTTACTTTTCTTCTTTTTCCAAGACCGTGATTGATAGCGTATAGTACAGCTTGTGTTCTGTCGTTAACCTGTAATTTTTGGAAAATATTGTTAACGTGAGTTTTAACTGTTGTTTCACTTATAAATAATGATTTTGCAACACCTTTATATGTAACACCTTGAGTAAGAAGGTCAAGAACTTCTTCTTCTCTTTGTGTAAGGTATGATAATAAGTTTTCTTCGTCCTCAAATTTTGTTTTTGATTCGTCTTTGAACATTGTCTGGAAATGCTCGAAGAACTTAGCGGCAAGAACAGCAGGAAGGAAGATTTTTCCGTTTATAACTTCTTCCATAGCAAGAATTAATTGTGAAGCAGCCATAGTTTTTAAGATATAGCCTTTAGCTCCGACTTTCATAGCTCTGAAAACCAAATCAGAATCGTCATATCCTGTTAATACAAGAACTTTTACATTTTCATTTACTTTTTTGAATTCTTGAATCGCTGTTATACCGTCTACGTCAGGCATATTCATGTCAACAATAACGATATCAGGATTGTGTTTTTTAATAAGACCGCAAGCAATATCAGCTTTTGCCGCAGAACCGATTACTTCAAAATCACTTTCGATATTAATCAATTCTCTAATGCCAACAGCATGGTCATAATTGTCATCAACTATTAAAACTTTAACGTCAGAACGAGTATTCACTCTTCTCATGTACAACCTCCCCAGTAAACTTAAACCCCAGCAAGTGGTTTATTAATCACTCTGTAGTATTTTTGTTTGTTTAACTACACTATGAATATTACCTCTTATCGAGTAGTCGCTCATCGACCCAAAGGTATATTTTTCATACTTAAACAGTAGACCTTTAGTTGATCTATTGGTCTAGACCATCGCCTTGTTACCATTTATTTATAAGGCTTTAAGCCTGAATAACATTTTATTGTTAATTTGCATAATTTATATGATTAATTGCAAAATCTCATAGTCTACATAACGTAATCAATATATATGAATGGAAAATTATTAATATTATTCTCTACCTATTTTAATTTTTCTTGAGATTAAATCATTTGTTTTATAAACTTTTTATATGAAGAAAAATTTTATTTACGATTTTCTTATAAAAACTCATAAACATAGTAAAAGCGCTCGTGAATTTTTAAAATATCTTGGACCTGGAATCCTTGTAACAGTTGGATTTATTGACCCGGGTAATTGGGCCGCAAATTTAGCGGCAGGTTCTAAATTCGGTTATAACATTTTATGGGTAATTACTTTATCGACAATAATGCTTATATTGCTTCAGCATAATGCCGCAAGATTAGGTATAGCAAGTGGTTTATGCCTGTCAGAAGCTGCAAATAAATATCTTAAGCCGATATGGGCAAGGTCTATTTTAGTAACAGCCATTTTAGCCTCAATTTCAACAGCCTTAGCCGAAATAATGGGTGCTGCGATAGGTTTTGATATGTTGTTTAAAATACCTATAAAAATTGGTGCAGTTATAGCCTTTCTTTTAATTTTATTATTACTATTCACTAATTCATATAAAAAACTTGAAAAATTAATCATTGGCTTCGTTTCAATCATTGGTTTTTGTTTTTTAATTGAACTTAGTCTTGTTCATATTCATTGGGCTAAAGCCGCAATAGGTTGGACTGTTCCGTCCTTTCCTCATGGCTCTATTTTTCTTATTATGAGTGTTTTAGGTGCAGTAATTATGCCTCATAATATGTTTTTGCATTCTGAAGTTATTCAGAGCAGGCAGTTTAATCTTGAAGAAGAAGCAGTAATTAAAAAACAATTGAAATTCGAGTTTTTAGATACTTTATTTTCTATGATTATAGGTTGGGCAATCAATAGTGCAATGATTTTAGTTGCTATTGCAGTATTTTATAATCGTCATATGGTTGTAACAGACTTGAAACAGGCAGAATTGCTTTTAGAACCTTTATTATCAAGCAAAGCTGCTTTTATCTTTGCTGTTGCCCTCTTATTTTCGGGTATATCTTCTTCTATTACAGCAGGCATGGCAGGCGGTTCTATATTTTCAGGATTATTCAACGAGCCTTATAATATCAAAGATTCGCATTCAATTATGGGCGTGTTGATTACTTCCTTATTTGCGGTTTTAATAATATTTTTTGTTTCTAATCCTTTTAATGCTCTAGTTTATTCGCAAATAGCTCTTAGTATTCAATTACCATTAACCATCTTTTTGCAGATTAAATTAACTTCTTCAAAAAAAGTTATGGGTAAATATGCTAACTCTAAGCTGACGAGCATTACTTTATGGGTAACAGGTATTATTGTTGCTCTTTTAAATATTATTATGTTTGTTTCATTCTTTATTAAATAATTTATATTTGCTTTTTGATTTGCATTAACTTTTGTTAAATAAAAAACACGTTAATAGCAATTTGAAAATTTAGAGTTCTTTACTCAATATATAAAAAGTAGAGAATAATCATAAGCAAATAGGAGTAATCTAATGCAAGTTAATAACAATTTATCCTTTAAAGGCAATTATCAGTTTAAACTATCAAACTCTTCAGATAGTGATAAATTAGCAGATTCATTTTTAGATACAGCTAAAAAGCAAGGACGAAAAGGTGAGGTACATATAGGTACTAATTCTTATATTCCAGGTAATAATATTGTCGAAGTTTATACAAATTCCCCACAACTTTCAAAAGATGATGTAACTTTAATTAATAGTTCAATAATTTATTCTGAGTTGAACCAGAAACAGATCACTCAGTTAAAAGGGCAATTTCAAAAAGCCCTGAGTGAAAATGCTACAAAATTTGAAGTTACTGCATAATTAAGCAAAAATAAAATTTATTTCAAACAAACTTTTTGGAATATTTTCTTTTTAAAGGGATCAGTGATATGGATATTGTCGGATTCAATGAAAATCATCTTGTTTACTGTGTTTTTTACAATGTTTTTAAATTCGACATCATCCATTTCATTGTCCATAACTTCTAAAATTTCAGCAGTTTTAAAACCTAAAGACTGAAAAACTGTCTTATATTCATTAAATTCATCATGGTTAGATTTAAGTAATTTTTGAATTAATGAATATTCTGAATTAATATTTTTATACTTTTCATTTCTGATATATAA
The DNA here is from genome assembly GCA_037137535.1 of bacterium. Lineage (GTDB taxonomy): Bacteria > Cyanobacteriota > Vampirovibrionia > Gastranaerophilales > JBAXKC01 > JBAXKC01. The sequence continues at coordinate 12,503 of JBAXKC010000036.1, forward strand.
AGAAAGAACAGCTTTTTTTTCACCTGATGAATATAAGCTATTTTCTGTCCAGTAGTTTTTAAAATAACCTGAATTTATTTCAAATTCATCGTAAGCAGAAATTAATAGATTTCCGGGTGTTTTAATTTCTGTGAAGAGTTCTTCTATTATTTTAAGTTTGAATTTTAAATCAGAGTAATTAAACAACGAAGCTATTGACTTTCTAAATGTTAATTTGCTGTATAAGTTACTTATTTGAGCAGGTGTTTGTTTATTTCTTCCGTTTAAACTTTTATAAAAATCATCTCTATTGTTAATATTGTATAGACATAACTCTGAAATAAAGTCATTTATTAAATTTTTAACTATATTTAGTGGAACTTCACCCTCAAATATTCGTTTATGAAAATCAAATAAAAGAAAAAATGGTAAGGTGTTACTAAATTCTTGAATAATAAATTTTTGTTTAGAGGTGAAAGCGTCCGATGTAATAATATCAAAAAGGCTTGATATTTTAATATTGCAACAATGATGTTGATCAATCACTTCTTTCTCTTTATTTTCAGGTTCAGACTCTACAGAAGTAAGACTTACTGCTACTTCTTTTATTATTTCTTTTAATTCTTCTTTTGATTTATTTCTTGTTAATGCTTTAAAAAAGGGAGTTTCTATATAATCTTTAATTAAGTCTTTTTCTTCCGGTGAAATTTTTAAAGATGAAAGAATAGATTCAATGGAGCATTTATTAATAGAGTTAAAATTGCTTTCTTTTGATTTTTTGCTATTTAATGTTCCAGTAATACTTTCAATTTTTTTTGTCAGCTTATAGTAGCTTAAGGAAACCTGTCTATCATAGCGACTCTGAGCGCACCCTAAAGTCTTCACTCCGGAGAATCCAGACATTCTCACATTTCCTTTCTTTCCACACACTAAACTTAAAATAATTAATATTTAATTTTTACCGAGATCGAAGTTTACCGAGATTGCTAATACAAATAATTTTGTTTCCTCGAGCTTAAAACCAGCTGAATAAAAAAGTTGCTAGTTGAGCTTAATATATGTTACAAAACTTAATAATTAAAGTCAAGGCGAATTCGGGTTTAAGATGCAACACTCCTATATCCTTGTTGGCCGTAATAAAAATGACCTGTACTATCAAAATATGATAGTTACAGGTCATTAGGTCAAGTTGAAATTTTGGTTATTTATGCCAGCTGTTTGAAATAACTGTCATTAATTCGCTGTTTGATTTTACGTCTGTTGCAGAAGTAAGAGTAAGTCCTTTCTCCTGTGAATATGACGCCATATTTTGAATTATTAAATTTATATCGTTATTAGACAAGAATGAACCATCGTTTAAAGATATTTTTTCAATGGTAAAGGGCTGAAAAAATTGATTTGCTATAGTTATTTCATCGCCGTTTCCGTAGTTGATTTTTAAGTCGTTATCTACTTTAAAGAAAGAAATATCATTTTTACTAATGTCTTTTCCAAAAATAATTTCATCATTTCCTTGAGTATCAGCGACAAAATCATTTCCATCCCCTTTGTTGAAGAGATATGTGTCGTTCCCTTCGAGTCCATATAGTGTATCGTTTCCTTTTCCGCCAATTATTATATCATCGGTTGTCCAGCCTTGAAGGGTCTCATTACCGTCAGTTCCCTGCACCCATCCTTTATAATCTTTAATATCATTTGCGGAAAAAGAGGAGTTATCTTTTGTAAAGGAAAATTGTTCAATTTTTTGTTGGTCAGATACAAACCAGTTATCAATGTTAAGTGAATCGGAGGTTCCTTTTATTCTGATTTGCATATCGTTGTTGACTCTGTAAAACTCAACCTCGGATTTATCTGTATCAGCATTAAATTTTATAGTGTCAGACCCTCCAAGATCAAAAAGGCTGTCTTGTCCGTAGCCTTTGCCAAATATATATGTATCCTGTAACTCTCTTCCATACATAAAGTCATTGCCTTGTTTTCCGTCAAAAAGGTTTTTCATATTTTCAAAACCTATTAGGGTGTCATTTGTTGAAGAGCCTTCGAGTAAGCCTACAAATCTATCTTTATAGTCAGATATATTAGATATTGTTCCACTTTTAGCTATTTGAAGTTTTTCGATTACTTGATCAGGATTTGTAAACCAACTATCAAGATTTAAAGAGTCAGAAGTGGTTTTTACTCTTAGTTCAAGAGAATTTCCTATTCTGTAAAAATTTAAATCATCTGGAATTGTTGCATTAACAAGTCTTATTGTATCAATACCGCCTGCATCAATGATTTTGTTTTGTCCGTAACCTTTTCCGAAAGTATAAATATCGTTTCCTGTTCCGCCATATATTGTAGTATTTATTAATTTTTTGTCCGAATTATTTGCTTTGATATCTAATAAGTTTATTTTTTTTATTTCATCCGATATATAAATTGAGTTTTGAAGCGTATTTGTGTGAATATCATAAATAGTTTCTTTATTATTAAAGTTAGTCTTGTCATTTTTATTGTTTGATGATTTTATTAAATTCTGCAGGATATTTATTTGACTTGAGAAATTTAATTGAAGTGCATTAAAGTAATCAAGGATGTTGTTTCGGACATCCTTAATGTCATTTATTTTATTTTCCATATATTTACCTCTTAATTTAGAATCTAATTGTTGGTAATATATATAATAGCTCTAATTTACTTTGAAAAAATTAGAGTTTAAATTATTAACATTAAAAATTGCTTAATAAAATATTACATAGTAATTTTATTAAATAAAATAAACAATCTATCGTGTATAATTAATTATAAGTTTATGTTTAAAGAAAGTAAATGGTTTGTAATAAATGTTAACTAATAATGATTATAAATTAGCTATAATCTCTGATCAATTAGCCGGTGGCATTGGTGGAGCTGAAAGTGTTTTATTTGCATTATATGAATTATTTCCTGACGCTCCTACTTATACAACTGTTTATAATCAAGCCATTATGCCTGATAAATATAAAGATAAAGAAATTATTTCATCTTATATTCAAAATTTGCCATTATCAAAAAAGTTATATAAAGCATATTTTCCTCTAATGCCTAGTGCAGTAGAATATTTTGATCTTCAAAAATATGATATTTTGTTTTCTTCACATCATTGTGTTGCAAAAGGCATAATACCAAGACCTGATGCTGTTCATCTTTGTTATTGCCATTCGCCAGCACGTTATATCTGGGATATGTTTTGGACTTATGCCGAACTTAATAACTTATCACCGTTAAAAAAAATAGTAACTTCAATAATTTCTAATTATATCAGAATGTGGGATGTAACAAGTTCTTGCAGAGTTGACCATTATCTTGCGAATTCATCTTATACAGCTAAGAGAATTAAAAAATTCTATAATAGAGAATCTTTAATTCTTCATCCGCCCGTCGATATAAATAAATTTAAAAACGAAGAGACAGATGATTATTATCTTATGGTTGGTCGCCTTGTTGCTTATAAGGGCTTTGAGTTAGCAGTTGAGGCTTTTAATGAATCTGGTAAAAAGCTTATTATCGTCGGTAAAGGTGCTGAATATTATAAATTAAAAGAGAAAGCCAATTCTAATATAGTTATGACAGGAAAAGTATCTGATGAAGATCTTGTTAAATTTATGAATAATTGTAAGGGCTTTGTTTTCCCCGGTAAAGAAGATTTTGGTATTGTAATGGCAGAAGCTCAATCAGCAGGTAAGCCAGTAATTGCTTTTAAAGCAGGCGGGGCTTTAGATATAGTAAAAGATAATGAAACAGGTGTATTGTTTGAGCAACAGTCAGTTCAGTCATTAAATGAAGCTATTAATAAGTCTGAGTCAATAAATTGGGACGCTGATTTAATAAGAAATCACTCTAAACAATTCGATAGTAATTTATTTAAAGAAAAAGTTAATTTTTTAATTAATAATGCTTTTGAACTTGAAGAATTAATAAAAAATAATGGAAAAGAACTTATTTATTCTATTCCAAATAATGAAAATCGAGTTCAAGTTAATTTATAAGCGCAAAAAAAAACCAACACATCTAAGATGTATTGGGTTTAGTGTAGTATTAAAATTATCTGCTCTATTATATTAAGTTAAAACTAAACTATATTCATCAATCTATAAGATATCCTTTTGGATATACTTTTTATAAGGGATATTAAAAATATATCTATATGGCATAGTCCTAAAAGACTAATGGCTATTGTTGAGTAAAGTAATTTGTAAATATATTAGCCATAATTGTTGTGTCTATTTGATTTTAACTTCAGGTATGACGGACATTCCAGGCACTATTGCAAAATTTGAATTGATTTTTTCATCAAAAACGATTTTTACAGGAACTCTTTGAACTACTTTAACAAAACTGCCTACTGCATTTTCAGGAGGGAAGAGACTTGTTCTTGCTCCGGTACTGGCTTGTATGCTGTTTACATGTCCTTTAAAAGTTTTATCAGGGTAAGCATCTGTTTTGATGAAAACTTTTTGTCCGACTTTCATTTTGGTTAATTGGGTTTCTTTAAAATTTGCTAATACCCATCTGTCTTCAGGTACAATTGACAGCAAAGGTTGACCTATTTGTATATAAGCGCCTTCTTCAATGGATTTACTTGTGATAATACCTGCTTTAGGGGCATAGATTTTCGTGTAATTGAGGTCTAATTTAGCCTGCCTTGCTGCTGCTTGTAATTGTTTGATTTCTGCAATTGCTGCTCTGCTTTGTGAACTGCTCATTGATACCTGTTCATTAAAGGTACTGCTTCCTCTTAATTTTCCTAATGAAAGTTCTAATGATTTATTTGCCGCTTCTTTATTTGCATAAGCTGATTGTACCGCTGATGAAGCACCTTCCGCTTTTTTAATAGCGGATGTAAGTTTTGCGTTTTGTGTTTGATAAGAGGTGGTTGCTTTGTCAAAATCTTGTTTAGATACTACGCCTTTTTTAAAAAGGTTAGAATATCTTGTATAGTTTATATCAGCAAGTTTAAATTCTGCTTTTGCTGATTCAATATCGGCATTTACCTGTGCTAAATTTGCTTTAGCTTGTAATATTTGCTTGTCAGACATTTTTATTGAGGCTTTTGCTTCACCAACACCTGAGTTTGCCATGTCATAAGCTGATTTTGATGTAATTGCTGTGAAATCAACATTAACTCCTGCACTTTTCTGTTTTTCAATCGCTGATTCCAGCTTTGCCTCAGCCTGATCATATTTTGCTTTATAGTCTCTGTCATCCAGTTCTGCAATTAACTGTCCTTGTTTTACATTTTCATTGTCGTCTACATAAACATGAGTAACTGTTCCTGATGCTTTTGATGCTATTTGAATATGATGACCTTCTATGTAAGCATTATCGGTTGATACATAGGTCATTGCGTGATTGTAGTAATTTAAACCAGTTATAATCGCTATTAGTGAAAGTGTACCTATTCCAATAATTCGTTTTTTCTTATAAAAAGGCTTTTTTGCTTCTTCTATTTCATCATTAACGGTGTTTAATTCTATTGTTTCGGTCTCTTTAGTCATTTTTACCTACCTATAAAAGTTTCTATTTCTATAAAATAATATAAATATACAGGTTTTTTATCCCTTTAAATCCATATTGTATTAATTTGAGCTTAATGTTATCATCATAATAGTTATCATAGTAACATATTTATTTTGTAAATGAATAGATTAATATATTTTTTATTAAGTTTTTTAAAACATATTCGAAGTTATATCAGCTGAACCTAGCGAGGAAATTAAAATGAATAGAACAAAAATACTAACTTTAGCATTAGCAGTTAGTTTTTTAACCTCAAGTAATCTTGCATTTAGTAGTGAAATTAAAGATAAATCTAATATTAAGCAGGTTTCTTCCAAGCAATTAAAAGGTCAAGTTCAAGATTACAGGATTGAATATATTAATGCCCCATGGTGGGAAAGTTTTAATGATCCTAATTTAAGTGCTTATATTGCTAAGTCAGCTGAAGCAAACCATGATATAAAAATGGCAACATTAAGAGTTTCTGAATCACAGGCTTTGCTTAGTGAATCATTAGGGAAAGAGTTTCCAATTATCGGAATTGGCTCTGATTATTCATTCCAAAAAACCTCAGGAAGTACTAAATTTGCTTCACTTTCAGTACCTTCAGTAGTTCAAAATTCATTTACCTTACCTTTAAATGTGAGGTATGAAGTTGATTTATGGCGTAAAAACAGAGATAAGACGATTGGAATGTCTAAAGAGCTTGAAGCTGTGAGATGTGATGAAAAAGCTGCTTTTATTTCTTTAACTTCAGAGGTTGCAGCGATATATTTTAATGCCGTTAAAACTGATAAACTTATAGAACTTCAAAAAAATATTATTGATTTAAGAAAAAATATTGCAGAACTGACAAAAGAAAAGAATAATTTCGGTTTATGTTCTACTTCTGATGTTATTTTAGCGGATAAGGCTTTAACAGAAGCTCAATCAAAATTAAATGATCTTGAAAAATATCAAAGTCTATTTTTAAATCAGCTTGCTGTTTTAACAGGTCAAAGTGTTGATAACTCTTTGTTTTTGAAGAGAACTTCTTTTGATGAGATAAAGGGACTTCAGAATCTTCCATTAAATCTTAGTTCTGATGTTATTTTAAAAAGACCTGATATATTAAAAGCAGAAGCTGAACTTCAAAAGGCTAAAATTGACGTAAGCCTTGCCAGAAAGGATTTTCTTCCTGATATTTCACTTTCAGGGCAATTTGGCTTTAATTCAAATACCTTCTCTAAAGTTCTAAATTGGGATAGTTATGTAGCATCAATAGGTGTTGGAGTTGCAGAAACAATCTTTTCTGGCGGACAAAGAAGAGCAAGATTAAAAGCTAAAAAATTCCACTATGAACAATTATTTGAGAATTATCAGAAAACAATACTTACATCTTTTCAAGAGGTAAATGATAGTCTGGTTGCTTTAAAAACGGACGGACAAAAAGATAAAGATAATCTTAACAGGCTTAGACTGGAAAAGGAAAATCTTGATCTGATAGATGCAAAATATAAGGAAGGCTTAATTTCTTATCTTGATACACTTGAATATAAAGAAAAATATGCAATGCTCGAGCAAGAACAGATTCAAAGTAAAGTTGATAATATTATTGACTCTTTAAGTTTGTATAAAGCAGCAGGTGGTAAAATTACAGAAACAGTTTCGGCGAATTAAATTAAATTTAGTTCTAAATTCCATTAAAAATAGGAAATTAGTCAGAAAAATCACATAATTTTTTTGATATTGCTATACTACTGATAGTGGGTAGGAGTTAGTGGTTTAATATGAGAAATAAAATTAATCAAAAAAAGTTTGCTATTGCATTATTAATTTATGCATTAGCAGGTTTGTCGTCAATTAAAGTTTTTGCTAATGATTTATTGATAAATAAAGGTGAAACTTTAACATTAGAACGTTGTATCAATATCGCCATAAGTAAAAATCCTAATATTAATCTTGGCAACAATCTTACTAAGATAAATCAAAGTAAAATTGGACAGGCAAAGTCTTTCTATATGCCGCAGGTTAATCTTTCTACGGGATATAGCAGAGAAAACCCTATTACTAATTCTGTAATTGATAAAACTACAAATCAATATTCGGGAAGTATTGGAGTAAATCAGCTTATTTATGACTTTGGCAAAACTCCGACAAAAATAAAAATTGAAAAACTTAACTTGAACGCATCAAGATCTGATGTTCAAAATACGATAGTTGATGTGTCTTATAATGTAAAACAGGCTTATTATCAAGCTTTATCTGCAAAATTAAACTCTGATATAGCTGATAAATCTATAAAACAGTATGAAAATCATTTAAAACAGTCAAAAGCATTTTTTCAAGCTGGAGTTAAACCTAAAATTGATGTAATAAATGCAGAAGTTAATTTGGGTAATGCAAAGTTAAATTATATTAAAGCAAATAACGGTTATCAACTAGCTATTGCAAGTTTAAATCAAGCTATGGGCTTTTATGATGCTCCTGAATATAATATCGCAGATGCTGTAAATTATAATAATAATGCTGTTGACGAGTTATCTATATCCAATAAAGATAATAAAAAAAACAACGGGAATACTGTTAATAAACCTGTTATAACTTCTAAAATCGTAAAAAATGACATAATTGAGAAACTTAATTTTGATAAATATGATATAAGTTTAGATCTTGCAATAAAAAAGGCTTTTGATAATAGGCCCGACTTAAAGTCTTTGTTATTAAAAGAAAAAGCTTCTGATACTTCTGTAAAGCTTGCGAAAAAAGATTATTATCCTACTTTATCAGGTTTTGCAAATTATGGAGCAGGCGGAAATAAATTCCCCGTTGATAATGGTTGGGCATTAGGTGCAAATATTAATGTTCCTGTTTTTAACGGATTTTTGACTAAAAATAAAATTAATGAAGCTAAGGCAAATTTAGATGTTGCAAAGTCTGAAGTGGAAATTTTAAAGCAAAATATTTATTATGAAGTTCAGCAGGCTTATATTAATTTAACGCAAGCGGAAAAAAGAATACCTGTTTCTAATCTAATTGTTAAACAGGCAAAAGAAAACTTAGAATTGGCAAATGGACGATATACAGCAGGTGTTGGGGATTTTGTCGAGCTTCAGGATGCTGAAGTTAATTTTAACAATGCTCAATTATCTTATGTTCAGTCTTTATATGATTATAATACAGCTCGCAGCAATCTCGAAAAAGCGATGGGGGTAAAATGAAAAAAATAATAATTGGCGTAGTGCTAATTTTAGGAGCTTTGGCTACGTTTTTTATATTAACCAATAGCGATAAAGGTCCAAAATTCAAAACAGAAAGTATAATTAAAGGTGATATAGTCGAAACTGTTACCGCATCAGGGACTGTTAATCCTGTAATAAGTACCAGCGTAGGCACTCAGACATCAGGTGTAATTAAAAGTATTTATGTGGATTTTAATTCTCCTGTCAGAAAAGGGCAACTTTTAGCTCAAATAGATCCTGCTATTGTTGAAACGCAAGTAGAACAAAGTAGGGCTAATCTATATAACGCTCAAGCTAATCTTCAAAAAGCTCAAAGTATTATGGTTAATGACCAAAAAACTTATAACAGAAATAAATCTTTATATGAAAAGAATTTTATTGCAAAAAGCGATGTTGATTTAGCTGAATCTAACTATAAAGCAAATAAAGCACTTGTCGCTTCATCACAGGCTCAAATAAGTCAGGCAAATGCAGCACTTAAAATTAATCAGACTTTACTAAAATATACTAAAATTGTTTCACCTGTAAACGGTATAGTTGTTTCAAGAAATATTGAAGTTGGGCAGACTGTTGCGGCTAGTTTTCAGACTCCTACATTATTTCTTGTAGCGCAAGATTTGACTAAAATGCAGATTGATACAAACGTTGCAGAGTCTGATATTGGAAAAGTCAAAGTTGGTCAAGAGGTTGAATATACTTTAGACGGTTATTCCGATACAACTTTCAAAGGTAAGGTTAAGCAAATTAGAATTGCACCGATAACAATTCAAAATGTTGTTACCTATGACGTAGTTATAAATGCCGATAATAAGGATTTTAAGCTTAAACCGGGTATGACGGCTAATGTCTCAATCATTACAGATAAAAAGAAAAATATGCTTTTAGTTCCTAATTCAAGTTTAAGATTTACCCCTATTAATGATGATGATGCTCCAAAGTTTAAAGAGCAAGGGATTTGGATATTAAATGGTAAAAAGCCAAAAAGAATAGCCGTCAAAACAGGCATTAGCGATGGAGAAAATACTGAAATAATTTCTAATAAAGTTAAAGAAGGTCAAAAAGTAATAGTAGGAACTATTGAGAAGTCTAAAGGTCACAAAAAAGGCGGCGGAGCTCCTAACATGAGGATGCTGTAAAAATGGCTCTTATCGAAATATCTGATATTCAGAAAGTTTATAAAATGGGAGATACCTGTTTTAAGGCTCTTGATGGCGTATCTTTATCTGTGGAATCGGGTGAGTTTATCTCAATTATGGGAACATCGGGTTCAGGAAAATCCACATTTATGAATATTTTAGGCTGTTTAGATAAGCCAACCAAAGGCAATTATTCTTTAGACGGCATTGATGTAACTCGTTTGAGCAGAGATGAACTTGCTGATATTAGAAATCAGAAGATTGGTTTTGTTTTTCAAGGTTTTAATCTTATATCAAGAACTTCTGCCGTTGAAAATGTGGAACTTCCTATGATATATAAAGGAATTCCTCTAAAAGAGCGGATAGAAAAGACAAACGAAGCTCTTAAGCTTGTCGGATTAGAAAATAGAGGACATCATACCCCAAATCAACTTTCAGGCGGACAGCAACAAAGAGTGGCTATTGCAAGGGCAATTGTTAATGATGCCCCGATTGTACTTGCCGATGAACCGACAGGAAACCTTGATACAAAAACCAGCCAAGAAGTTATGGAACTTTTCGTTAAGCTCAATGAGGAAAATAAGAAAACAATTATTCTTGTAACTCATGAACCTGACATAGCTGAATATAGTAAGCGAATTATACGGTTTAAAGATGGAAACCTTATAAGTGATGAGGTAAATAAAGCAAAATGATTGATATTTTTTCAATATTAAAAATAGCGTTTAGAGCATTGAAAGTTAATAAAATGCGTTCTGCTTTAACAAGCCTTGGAATGATTATCGGAGTCGCTGCAGTTATTATTATGCTGGCAATTGGTTCGGGGGCAAGCAAACAGATATCAGATCAAATTTCAAGCATGGGAAGTAATCTTCTTATGGTTATGTCAGGCTCTACTTCATCGGGCGGTATAAGAATGGGTTCAGGTACTCAACCGACTTTAACGGTTAAAGATGCTGCAGCCATAAAAAAAGAATCACCTTCAGTTCTGGATGTAGCCCCATTATTGGCAGGAGTTGGACAGGTTATATATAATAATCAGAACTGGTCTACGCAAATAACAGGCTCAACACCTAATATGCTTGATATTAGAAATTGGGAATTGTCTTCGGGACGAATTTTTTCAGATGAGGACGTAAAAAATGCTACAAAAGTATGTTTATTAGGACAGACTGTAATTAGAAACCTTTTTGGTGATGTTGATCCCGAAGGTAAAGTTATAAGAATAAAAGGTGTGCCTTTTACCATTATAGGTACTTTGCAGAGCAAAGGACAATCCGCTATGGGGCAGGATCAAGATGATGCAATAATTATTCCGCTTACCACAGCGCAGAAAAAACTTTTTGGTTCACAATTTCCCGGCATGGTAAGAGTAATAATGGTCAAGGCTAAAGACGAAGAGGCTTTATATACTGCTGAAGATGAAATTAATCAAATTCTTAAAGAAAGGCATCATATTGGATTGAAACAGGAAAGTGATTTTAGCGTAAGAAATCTCACGCAGACAATGGAAATGGCAAAACAGTCTTCTGATGTAATGGCATTTCTTTTAGGGGCAATTGCCTCTGTTTCATTGCTTGTTGGTGGTATTGGCATTATGAATATCATGCTTGTTTCTGTAACTGAAAGAACAAAAGAAATCGGTATAAGAATGTCTATTGGCGCTAAGACATGGGATATAAGGCTTCAGTTCTTAATCGAAGCCTTGATTTTATCGATGTTTGGAGGTGCTGTGGGTATTGTACTGGGTATTATAGGAGCAAATGTGCTATCTTCTTTTGCAGGCTGGCCAACAATGATTTCCGCTGGTTCAATAATTATTTCTTTCGGCTTTTCTGCATTAGTCGGCATGTTTTTCGGATTTTATCCTGCTTATAAGGCTTCTTTGCTTAATCCTATTGATGCGCTCAGGTATGAGTAAGGGACAATTTTTAAGGTGAATTAGCAAATAATAAGCTGGATTGGTATAAATAGCGAAAAAGACTCATTAGAGTCTTTTTTTGTTTAAATATTTCTAATTCCCCTCAAATATAAGAAACCAAAACTCCCGAATGTCTGATAGCGCATTGTTTAATTTGTCCCACTAACTCCCGAATG
>JBAXKC010000037.1:0-23988 GCA_037137535.1 bacterium
TATTGTGTAAATTTAATTTCTATCTGAATCAGGAAAGTTTGTTAAGAACCCGTTTTAAACTAGAGTTTTTTTATTACATTTCTCTTCTATCTTCTAAAGCCTTAACAATAGTTACTTCATCAGCGTAATCGAGATCACCGCCGATTGGTAGACCGAATGAAATCCTTGTAACTTTTATACCAAGCGGTTTTAATAGCTTACTTAAATATAAACTTGTTGCTTCACCTTCAATTGAAGGATTTAAAGCTAAAATTATCTCTTTAACTTCAATGTTACCGCAACGTTCTAAAAGCTCTTTAACACGCAAATCCTGAGGACCTATTCCATCAAGAGGAGAGATTAACCCCTGTAAAACATGGTATTTGCCTTTAAGTTCTTTCGTTCTTTCAAGAGCAATTAAATCTCTTGTTTCAGCAACTACACATAAAATATTATCTTCTCTTCTTTCATCCGAGCATATTTCGCAAGGAGATTGAGAAGACATATTAAAACAAATTTTACAGTATTTAATTTTTTCTTTTGCATCCAAAATAGAGTTACAAAAATTCTTCACCTCTTCATGAGGCATTTTTAATAGATGAAACGCCATTCTTTGAGCTGACTTAGGACCAATTCCCGGCAACTTTTGAAATTCTTCGATAAGTTTTGCCAAAGGCTTGGTATATTGCATCTAGAATAACCCCGGAATATTTAATCCACCTGTTAATGTGCTCATTTTATCTTGAAGTGCAGATGAAACTTTATTGTTAACATCGCTGATTGCACTTAAAATCAAATCTTCAAGCATCTCAACTGTTTCATCATCAACGCTTTCAGGATTTTCAGCATTAATAGCTTCTTTTTTAAGTTTAATTGATTTTATTTCATTTTTCCCGTTAAATACAACGGTTACTGCGCCACCGCCTGAAACACCTGTATATTCAGCTCTTTCAAGGTCTTCTTGCATACCTTGTGCTTTTTTTTGCATTTCCTGAGCTTGCTTCATCATTTTTTGAAGATTGAATCCTTGCATTTTATTAACCTCCCCTAAGAAATTTCATTAAAATAATTGCCAATATCTTGCTAATACAGTATAAAATAAATATAGGAAAATAGAAAGTTACGTGCCTTTAAAAAATGCAATACACAACATATGTAGAACAATGTTTAAGAAATAATAAAATCATTCGCTGGCCTGACTCAGCAATGCCTTTGACTGTCTATATAGCACCTTTCAGGTGGTATAACAAATCTCAAGGAGATGTTTATGCTTACAGACAAATGGTCTTTGATGCGCTCAAACTATGGGAAAAAGCCTCTGACGGTTTAGTTTCTTTTCAAATAGTAGGAACTTTAAACGCATCTCAGATTAACCTTGAATGGAGAAGAGTAGACAGAAGTTCTTTGGGTGATTGCAATTTTAATTTTGATAATCAATCAAGACTTTTTTCGGCAGAAATAACCATAGGAATCTCTGACGGTGTTTTACATGCCCGCTATCAAGATAAAAATGAAGTTTACCACACAATAGTCCATGAAGTGGGTCATGCTCTAGGATTAGGGCATAGTCCTTTCAAATCTGACATAATGTATGTCCCTCATCAGTTTGGGGTTGAAACTGCTTCTGAAATAGATAAAAACACTTTAAGATGGCTCTACAAATTCAATTACGGCTTAAATTCAGAGGAAATTTTATCTTCCTATAGCTCATACAGAGCCACAAATCTTGATGATCTGGTTTTAAAGATAGAAAAACCACAAAAGATAAAAGAAGAGGTTGCCTCATTTAAACCGCCTCAACCGCAAAAATTAAGCCCTGCACAATTAGATGAGCAACAAAAAATACTTGCCGATATAAATAAATATAATTTGTCTTTGCAAAATATTGGTCTTTCGCAAAAACATCAAAGTTTTATAAAAAAAATTCATATTGAAGAGTCCACGAAAAAAGACGATAAAAAGTTTTAACTTATGGCGGTATAAAAAGCTATTGCCGATTTTAAAACGGTTATTTCTTGACCTGTATCGGTTTTAACATGAAAGCAAAATACATCATGCCAGATTATATTACCTGTTATTACTTTATCGTTTAAGAGATGAAAACTGACAATTTTTTTATTTATTATAAAGTTTTTAAGTTCAAATAGAGAAGGTCCTTGATTTTCGCTCATTTCTTCTTCTCCTCACGCTTGATTTTCAAGGTTTTATTTATTTTTAATAAATTAATAATTTTTTCTATTCTATCTTTATCAAGTGGATTTTTTTCAATAGAAATATATTTTTCATAAGTTTGTAAAGCTTGTTCATTATTATTCAATTTATAATATGCATCAGCAAGATGAAGATATATCTCACTTAATGATGGATCTAACTCTATTGCTTTTAAATAATATTCAACGGCTTTTTTGTAATTGCCGATTCCGTAATATGCAAAACCTGTACTATCAAGAGTAGGTGCGCTTTTAGGTTGCAACTTCAAAGATTTTTCACAATAAGAAATAGCTTCTGAAGGCTTTCTTATATTCGCTAAGCCAAAACACATATTATTAAGTGCTTCAGGAAAATCAGGTTTATAACTGACCGATATTTGTGTATATTTTACTGCATTTATATAGTCACCTTTTTGTGCATAAATCACACCGATATCATAGTTGATATAAGCATTATAAGGCATTAAAGACGAGGCTTTAATCACATAAGATAAAGATTCATTATTTCTACCCATTTTGCCTAAAAATAATGAATAATAATAATTAGCTTTTTTATTTTCGTTATCAAGCTGTAATATTTGTTTGTACTGAGCTTCAGCTTCTTGATTGTAATTTAATGCTTCATATATTGCAGCAAGGCTTAATCTTGCTTCAATATTTTCAGAATTCAAAGCAACAGCTTTCTCAAAATGCTCTTTTGCTCTATTGTAATTTCCCTGCAATAAAAAACTTTCTGCAATCATTTTTGACACATCAGAGAAATTTTTATCAATTGATTGAGGACTTTTAAGCATAGTATTAAATGCAAAAGCAGGACAAGAGATTAATCCGATAAATGAAATCAGAAGAGTTTTAATCGCAATTTTTTTTGTATTTAAAAGCATATACCTAATTAATCCAATATTGATACTACGTCAGTTATTATATAAAATTAGTTTAATAAAAGATAGAAAATAATTTCACCTTTATAAAGATTTTACAGTAAAAATAGTTCTCTGTAATTAAACAATTAACTGGTATATTAACAGAGTTTTAGTGTAGAATTATGAAAATAAGCTTGATGGAGATTAAAGTTTTGTGGGATTTAATAGTTGCAGGAAGCGGTATGGCAGGTGTCGGAGCAGCAATTTCAGCCTCGAAAAACGGATGTAAAACCTTGCTGGTTGAGAAATTAAGTTTTTTAGGCGGAACAGCAACAGCAAGTCTTGTTACTCCTATGATGAAAAATATGTTATCCAATGGAGAAAGCCTAAACACTCCACTTTTTGATGAATTAACCTACAGGCTTCGAAAAAGCGGCAATGGCGGAACTCATGAAAACTTAAATTCCGGCTGGTTTAATCCTGAAATAATGAAATACGTATTAGATGACATGTGCGAAGAAGCAGGTGTAGAAATATTATTTGACAGCATTGTATCTGATGTAACTGTTTCCGAAAACAAAATCACATCAATTGAAGTTGTAAACAAGGCAGGTAAACAATTTTATAACGCAAAATATTTTATCGATGCGACAGGAGATGCTGACCTAGCTGCCTTTGCAGGAGTAGAATACGTCAGAGGAAACGAAAACGGTATAAATCAAGCAGTAAGCCTAAGATTTATGATGTCAGGCGTTGATATAGAAGCATTAGCTAAATGGATAAAACACATTGATCCAAGTGATCATGTTTCACCTGTTTGCAGAGATGAAAACGGAAATATACTTTTAACAACAGCCTATACATCAGAAGACAAAGATTGGAAATTAAAACCTATCTTTGAATTAGGGTTGAAAGAAAAAATAATAAAACCCGAGGACGTTGAATATTTTCAGATTTTTTCCGTCCCCGGACAAAAAAGCACAATTGCCTTTAACTGCCCTAGAATCTCCTCAAAAAAAGAATTAAATACCTTAAATCCTCAAGATTTAAGTTATGCCTATATAATGGGAAGAAAACAAATATTGAGAATTGCAGAATTTTGCAAAAAATATTTTATAGGTTTTGAAGATGCTTTTATCTCAGAAATAGCTCCACTTATAGGTGTTAGAGAATCAAGAAGAATTGTAGGTAAATATACATTAACTGAAAAAGATATCGTATCAGCAAAGAAATTTAAAAATAGTGTAGCGAAGTCTAATTATCCTGTAGATATACATTCGCAGGAAAAAAATAAAAGTGTATTAGAAATGCTACCCGAGAATGATTATTATGAAATTCCGTTAGATTGTTTATTACCAAAAAATATAGATAATTTACTGGTTGTTGGAAGATGTATTTCTGCAACATTCAGAGCGCAGGCTTCATTGAGAATTCAGCCGACTTGTCTTGCAATGGGAGAAAATGCAGGTATTCATATATCACAACTGTTAAATAAAAGTGAAAAGCTATTAAAGGGATAAAAAAATGACAATAAATAACCTTTTAATGACGGCAATTATGCCACATCCGCCAATTATGCTTGAAGAAGTAGGCGGCAAAGAAATTCCCAAAGTACAAATAAGTATAGACGGTGCTAATCAGCTTTCTCAAAAAATTGTTTCGCTAGAACCCGAGTTGATTGTTATAATTACGCCTCATTCTGTATTTGATAGAAATAAATTCGGAATTTATTATACAGATAGAATAATTGGCAATATGGCAAGATTTGGAGTTAGCGGATTAACTTTAAATTTTCCCGGTGATAAACAATTTGCAGATAAATTAGTTGAATCAGCAAAAAATGAACAACTTGAAATGCAAAAATTCCCTGAAAATTTAGGACTTGATCATGGTAGTTTTGTTCCTTTGTATTTTTTAAATAAGGCCGGCTACAAAGCAAAAGTTTGCGTTATAAATTATTGTGGACTTGATAGACAATCACATCTTAAATTTGGCAGAATAATAAAAGAAACTATAGAAAATTATGGCGAAAAAGCTGTATTTATAGCAAGCGGTGATTTAAGCCATAAAGTGACAATTAATGCCCCTGCCGGTTATTGCCCCGAAGGAAAAATATTCGATAATAAACTTATTGAATTAGTGAAGCAAGGAGATTACAAAGACATCATAAATTTAGATCAGACATTAAGGCATCAGGCCGGTGAATGTGCCTATAATTCACTTATGGTAGCATTCGGAATATTAAACGGACTACCTGTTCATAACCATATTTATTCATACGAAGCTCCTTTTGGAGTGGGTTACCTTGTTGCGGAGCTATAAAAAGGATTATTCATTATGAAACCTCAAGAATTAGCAAAACTTACCGTAGAAATGATGATAAAAGAAGGTAAGAAACCGACATTACCAATTCAACTTGATGACGTAAGTATCGATAAAGCAGGAACATTTACTTCCATAAAAACCAAAAATGATCAACTGCGAGGTTGCATTGGAACAATATTTCCTACACAAAATTCAGTTACAGAAGAAATTATCAGCAACTCTATTTCAGCAGCAACAAAAGACCCTAGATTTCCTGCTATTCAAAGACAAGAACTTGCTGATTTAACTATTTCAGTTGATATACTTCATGCACCTGAACCTGTAGCTCATATCTCAGAACTTGATCCAAAAGTTTACGGACTTATTCTTGTAGGGGTATCAGGCAGACAGGGGCTATTATTGCCCGATTTAGAAGGAATTGATACAGCCGAAAAACAAATGGATCACTGTAGACTTAAAGCAGGAATTCAAAAAAATGAACCTGTAAAACTTTACATATTTAAAGTAGATAGATATAAAGATTAATTACATTTTTATACCAATCCAACTTATTTTTTAATAATTGAATTTAAAAAGCACATTACCCGATAGATTATATTGCTTACTGACAAAAGTAAAACTAGTGAAAAAGATAAAAAATTAGTCGATGGCTGAATCCATCGACCTTTTCTTGAAATAGATGAAAAAATTTAGTCAATATTGAAACAAGTTTCGCATGACGTTTTATCAATTATTTTGTTGGAGAGGAATAACGGAGAAATATATTATGGATGTTTTTAAGGCAATAAGTGAAAGAAGCAGTATTCGTTCATATGTAGATAAAGAAGTAGAACAGGAAAAGATCGATAAAATTTTAGAAGTAGCGCGATTATCTCCATCAGCAAGCAATAAGCAGAGATGGAAATTTATTGTGGTTAAAAACAAAGAAACCATTAATAAACTGGCTATTGCCTCTCGAAATCAATTATTTATTGCGGAAGCTCCTATAGTTATTGTGGCATGTGCAGTTGAATCAAGCCATGTAATGACCTGCGGACAACCTGCATATACTGTTGATTTATCAATAGCTTTCTCTTATATGCTTTTAGAAGCACATGCATTAGGCTTAGGGGCTTGTTGGATAGGTGCATTTTTTGAAGAGCCTGTTAAAGAGATATTAAATATTCCGCCATCAATAAAAGTTGTGGCTTTGACTCCGATAGGATACGCTAAGGGAGAGCTGGTTGTCCCTAAAAAACGTAAAACTTTAAGTGAAATAGTTTGTTATGAAGAATATCAATAATTTATAAAGATAGGAGCTAAAATAATGAAAGTTGTTGGATTTAACGGAAGTCCGAGAAAAAATGGGAATACTTCAATATTAATCAATTATGTATTTGAAGAATTAAATAAAGAAGGAATAGAAACTGAATTATTCAATATTGCTCAAAAACCTTTAAGAGGCTGTATGGCTTGCGGGAAATGCAAAGAATTAAAAAATGGCAGATGTATTATTGAAAACGATGATCTTAATTTTTATCTCGAAAAAATGATTGAAGCAGACGGAATTATCTTGGGTTCTCCAACTTATTTCAGCAATATGTCAGCAGAAATGGCCGCACTAACTCAAAGGGCAGGGGTTGTTGCAAGAGCAAATAATCACTTACTTCAGAGAAAAATAGGTACTTCTGTTGTTGCAGAAAGAAGAGCAGGAGCAACATCGGTTTTTAGCGCATTGAATTACTTTTTCCTGATTGCTCAAATGGTTGTTCCAGGCTCATCTTATTGGAATATGGGTATAGGTATGGGCGAAGGTGATGTGGAAAAAGACTTAGAAGGTGTTCAAATAATGAGAACACTAGGACAAAACATGGCATGGATTTTGAAAAAAGTTAATTAACTTGAGTCGCTAATTTTAATTATAAAACTCTTCATTATTTGGCGACTCAAGTGAATTAAGAATTAATCTCTTAATTATGGATAATACCCTTACTTCCAATGTGGAAAACAATAATACATATTAAAATCTGAATAAAATATTATGAATCTTTGTTCTGATATTTTTAAATTTCCTACTATCTTGATAAATAAAATTAAGACAAAGGAAAAAGGTTTTAACTATGATTTTAAGCAATATTTTTATGAATATAAATAACTATGCTTATTTTGCCGTTCAAAATATTTATGGTTTTTATAATCTTTTAATTTTCAAACTTTTTATACTTTATTTTTTATTTGCAATATCAATAAAATCATATAAACTGTTTAAAAATAAAAATTCCATAAAAATGTTGCTTATTGGAGTAGGTTTTTTATTTGCGAGTATTTTTCATTTATTCCATTTATACTATTTTATTTCAGATCAATTTTTATTAGTTCATAATTCAAATTATCAAATCTTAGAATATATATATCCTGTATTGTCAGATATATTAATGGCTTTTTCTATTTTACTCAGCTTAATTCAACCAAAATCAGTCGAAACAATTCAAACTATTTCAAAGACAAAAAAGAATTTTATAGCTTTTTTAAGTTTATTTGTCTTGTTTATTATTTTAAGTTTGGAAACACTCAGTCGTGTGTCCCCTGAGTCTTTTAATTTTTATATTTCAAGATTTCTTTTATATAATCCTGCCTTTGATGTTATTGATAATGCAGTATTTTTCTTATCCGCTTATATTTATTATGATTTAAAAAAGCAAGAAGAAAAACCATTTTTCACTCCTGTTTTTAGTGTGTTATTACTAATATCAATGCTTAAATTTTATTTTGTCACTCCTGAATATCGAACCTTACTTGAAAGTTTAATTGTAACTTATTCAAAATTAATCTTTTCTTTTATTTTATTTATAAATCTTGAAGATTTAGATTTTACAAATAAATTTTTTGGAATAAGACAAAAAGTATTAATTTATACCTCTCTGTTATTAACTTCATTTTATTTTATTTTATTGCTAACAATAACCGCTTTCACTAACGTTATATTTAACTTTTCCATTGAATATGTATTTGCAGCTTTCTATATTATTGCACTATTTATAATTTATATTTTTACAGCTAGTATCACAACACAATTTGATAAACTTATGAAAAATCTTGAAAATATTACTCCTAATCAAAGACATTTTACTTTAAATATAAAAAACTCGGATGAAGTAGGTATTCTTGCAGATAAAATTAATAGTATATTTAACATGATAGAGTCTTATGCTAATAAAGAAGAAGGTATAAGAAATTTATTGATTTCATTGGTTCGTTCTGTTGATAAAAAAGATGTAATAAGAAATATTGTTGTACAGACGGGTCTTTTATTTAATGCTGATAGAGTTTTCTTTGTAGAATATGATGCTGAAAATGACAATTATTTACCTGTAAATGATTATCAGATTTTTGTTAATAATTTACAGGCAAAAAAATTAAAAGGAATAGAATTTTTAAAATCAGAAATTAATCCATTTACATTGAATCTGTTTTACAGGAGAGAAGTAATTGCTGTAAATAATGTAGATGAAATCTCTTTGCCTGATATTACTTTAGAATTAATAAAAAAATTAGAAGTTAAATCGTTTATAATTGCTCCTCTAATTTATATGGAAAAACCTTTGGGTTTTTTATTTATTAATTTTATAAAAGAACAAAAAGAATTTTCTACGAGTGATATTGAATTAATGAGAACAATATCAAGCCAATCAGCTGCGGCAATTAAACAATCCTCATTATTTAATGAAATAAGCGAAAAAATTGAAACAGAAAATTTTCTGAGAAAAATTATAAATGAAGTGTTACAGAGTAAAAATATTAATAATGCTTTAGAAAATATTGTAAAAGAAGTGGGTACTTATTTGAATGCAGATAGAACTGTTTTCAGGTTTTTTGATAAAAATTTAAGTGTTTTTTCTGATGTTATTGCAGAATATGTTAAAGATGTCTCAATTCCTTCTCTTCTTGGAAAAAATTCTAATAGCAAAGATTTAGACAATTGTATTATAAAAGCTATTTTAGCAAAAGAACAAAGCATTATAATAAATAATATTGAAGAATATGAAAAATTTTGTCATTATAAAGAAGACTTAGAACTTAGAGGGGTAAAATCAGCAATTATCTTACCTGTTTTAAATAAAGAGGATGAACCAGTAGGTATTTTAATAATATCTACAATAAAAAATCATAGAGAATGGAAAACTGAAGAAATAGAACTCTTAAAGCCTGTTGTTCAGCAAATTTCTATCGGTATTGATTTATTCAAATTGCATTCACTTCTTGAAAGTTCACTTGATTCAGAAAGAACTATTAGAGATTTGATTTTACATTCAAGAAATGTTAATAATCATGATGATATATTTGATTATTTTCTTAAAAAAGCATTACATTTATATAATGCGGATAGATTGCTTCATTTACATTATACGCCCAATAAGATCGTTAATGTCATGAATGAGGCATTAAAAGATAATTCTCATAACTCATTATTAAACAAACATTTACCCTTATTAGAATATTTAGACGATATTTATTCACAACGAAATGAAAACGTAATAGTGGTAAAAGATATTGAGAATGACGATCTAAATGAAGAGCTTAAGGTCTTTTTCAGGCAAAATAAGATATGTTCATTTATTCTTTATCCACATATTAACAGGGATAATCAATTTATAAATATAGACCCTAATAACCCTTTTACTTCAAGTAATATGATTTGTTCTTCAACTCCAAGATTTTGGACAGATGAAGAAATTGATGTACTTAAATTAATGATTGATAATGTTACACTTATTTATTTTGAAAATCAAAAACGTATAAATACAGAAGAAATAAGAAAAACATTTTTTGCCACGCTGACACATGACCTGAGAAGTCCAATTATCGCAGAACAAAAAGCATTAGAATATATGATGTCAAAAGGCTCTGCTCTCAATAGTGCAACTTATATTGAATATTTACGTGATATTTATAAAACCAATGAGGATTTACTAAGAATTGTCAACAATATTCTCTCTGTTTATCACTATGATACTGAAAAACATGAATTAAACAGACAAAAAATAAATATTGGTTTAATTGTAGATAAATCTATAAGAACTGTAAGGCATTTAGCGGCAGATCAAAATGATGAATTAATTATTAATATTCCTGATAATTTGCCTCAAATTGCAGTAGATGAAAATGAGATAAGCAGAGTTATTTCAAATTTAATTTATAATGCAATAACTCACAATCGCAAAGGAATTAAAATTACCGTATCCGCAAGGCAAGAAGGGACTAATATCATAACTTCAATATCAGATACAGGCGAAGGTATTTCTGTAGAAGATCAATTTAAGATATTTCAACGCTATCCTACAGAAAAAAGAAAAATTGGAACAGGTTTGGGTTTATATTTATCTAAGCAAATTATAGAAGCGCATGGTGGGACAATATGGTTTGAGTCAGAAGTTGGCAAAGGCACAACCTTTAGTTTTAGTCTTTCAGCCTAGAATTTCAATAAAAATGACCTTTGCTTTATACACAAAGGTCATTTTTTATAAGCTATAAACTTAATATTATCTATGCAAATTGCTTCATAATATCTTGAATTGTGTAACTTCCTGTCGGAGATTGAGCTTGACACTTATTTCTTACATTTTCAAGTTTTTCTTCAAAAGTTGGTTTTACAACATCATAGAAAAGACCTGTATATAAGTAATCATCGGTAAATGCCAGTTTCATTCCTGAAATTTTATCTTTTGTATCATGATCTTCAGGAAGTTTTTTAATTCTCTCTTTAACTGATTCATAAGTAACTTTTTTATTGTACTGAACACAAGGCGAAATAATATGAACAAAAGAGAATCCAGGATGATTAAGAGCTTTTACAATTAATTCTTTCATCTGAGGAAGATCGCTTGAGAAACTTCTTGCTACAAATGACGCATCAAACGAAAGAGCCATAAGAACAGGGTTTATTCTCTCTTCAATTGATTCATAAGGGTTAATTTTTGTAAGAAGATCGCTGTGTGAAGTCGGAGAGTTTTGTCCTTTTGTAAGACCGTAAATCTCATTATCCATAACGATATATGTGATATTAGGGTTTTTTCTTGCTGCGTGAATAAAGTGGTTTCCGCCAATGCTGAATCCATCTCCGTCACCACCAACAACTACAACATTTTTAGCACCTTTTGAAGCCGCTTTTACACCTGTTGCAACGGGTAAAGCTCTTCCATGAATGGAGTGAAAACCGTAGGTATTAGCGAAGTATGGCAGTCTGCTTGAACAACCGATACCTGATACTAAAACAGTATCATCTGGTTCATATTCTAATTCGGCAAAAGACTGAAATAATGCAGTCAATACGCCATAATCACCGCAACCTGGGCACCAGCTCGGTTTAATATTACTTTTATAATCATTTGCTGTTTTACTAGACACTTTTATAATCCTTTCTTAAAATTAGTTCTTTAATGATCTAATAATAAATTTCTATAACGAAGTTCCATGTTGATGAACGGTAAATTTAAGAGATTGTCCTCTAATAACGAGTTCAATTTTGTTATAAATTTCTCTTGAGGTAAAAGGTTCACCGTTATATTTCTGGAAGTTATAGATTTTAAGGTCTTTATTCATACAAGTACATCTATAAACGATGGTATTAGCAAACTGTGCACTATAGTTTCTTTCAAGAATTATTAAAATTTCTTTATCTTCAATAAAGTCATTTATCCACTTATTAGGGAACGGATAAACTGTTCTTGGGTATAAAGCCTGAATGCTGTAACCATTTTCAGCAGCCATGTCGATAGCTTCAAGAACAGGAGCAGAAGTGCTTCCCCAACCGATAATACCGATTTTTGCATCGTCAGGACCGTATTTTTTAGCAGCTCTAAAATCATGAGTCGCTGTCTCAAGTTTTTTAAACCTTTTCTCAGTCATAGCAGCGTGAATATCAGCTGCATATGATGGAGATGAACCTTCATTATGCTCGAGACCTGTCGCAATATATGCTCCGCCTTTGACACCAGGTTCTGACATTGGTGAGACACCACTATGTGTATGACAATATCTTGTATATTTTTTAGTTTCATCAGTTTGAGTATATTTTTGTCTGTCGATAATTTCAAGATTTTCAATATCAATCATATCAACACATTCTCTTCTTTGACTTAATGAAGCATCAGAAAGAAGAATTACAGGAACTTGATATTTTTCTGCAAAGTTAAAAGCGTTAATTGTCTGATAGAAGCAATCTTCAACATCAATAGGAGCAATAACGATTTTTGGTGTATCGCCATGAGTTCCGTATATCGCCATATTTAAGTCAGATTGTTCTGTTTTTGTCGGTAATCCTGTACTTGGACCGCCTCTTTGAACATCAACAATAACAAGTGGAATTTCAGCCATTGACGCAAGTCCGATAGCCTCAGACATTAGTGATAGCCCAGGTCCGCTTGTTGCAGTAAAAGCTTTTGCTCCGCCATAAGAAGCACCGATTGCAGCCGTTATTGCAGCAATTTCATCTTCGCATTGAATTACATCACCACCAACTTTTGGCATTTCTCTAGCGAGCCATTCCATAATTTCAGTAGCAGGAGTAATCGGATAACCTGAGTAAAATCTACAACCTGCAACCAATGCGGCTAATGCAATAGCTTCATTTCCACTCATGATAAGTTTTTTACCAGATGGAACCATGTCAACCGATTCTAAATTATTATATTGAGCAAGATTTTCTCTGGCATAATCATAACCTGCCTGAAGAGCAGTAATGTTAAGATTAATAACATCTTCGCCTTTAGCGGCATATCTTGTTCTTACATCGTCTTTTAATTGGTCTAAGAATTGAACTTTAGGAAGTAATCCAGCTAAAACACCAAGTGAAACCATGTTTTTTGCTCTAGCATTATTACAATCCTTAGCAATTTTAGCTATTGGCACAAAGTGTTTTGTTATATTTCTGTAATCATCAAGATTACAAGCTTCTTCGGAGTTGTCATAAATAACAATACCGCCTGTTTTAAGCTCGCCTATATTGTCCATTAATGTTTTTTCATTGAGAGCAATTAAAACATCGCAAACATCAGAAGGTGTAAGGACTTTTTTGTCACTCATTCTAAATTGAAATAAACTTTGTCCGCCACCGCGAATTTCTGCGGGGAATGATCTGTATGTAGTTACATACAATCCATGTCTTGCTGTTGCAAGTGTAAATATGTCACCTGCGCTAATGACTCCGTCACCTGCTGTTCCTACCAGTCTTACTACTAATTCAGGCATAGTTTCATAGTTCCTTTAGCTATTAACTCTAACATTGGTGTTTAAATAGTTGTACTGCTACTATAAAAATATTTCAACCTTTTTTTATAAGTTCTTAATAAAATAATTAATATTATAAAAAAATTTTTATGGCTTTGTTTTTTCAAGTATTTCAGGATTTTCTACCCATATCACAAGATAAGGAATAGAGCTTTTATTTTCTTTCATATAAAGAAGAAACGGTTTATTAAAGGTCAAGTTTTTTATTTGTCGTGAAATTAAAGCACAACCCGCTTTTACCTCTATTTTTGATTCAGATTTTAATATTGCGCCCTTTTCATCAAGCTTAAACTTTGTGTCCTGTGTTGCCTTAGCTATGAAATATTTAATATTTTTATTTGGTTTAAAATTAGTATTTAAAAGCTCCTTGCCTATAAATTCTTTATAGCTGTGACCTATATTAAATTTTATTATAGGAATTTTAACGGAATCACCTTCTGTTAAATAGGTTTCTTTGTTTTGAGAAATTAATCTTTGAGAATAATTCAATGTAGCGGATAAAGTTTCTTTTTTAGGTAATTCTGCTAATAAAATATCGTCTTTAGCTGTTTTTAACTTTAAAATGAATTCATTATCATTTTTATAATATGGAATTGAAACTTGTTCTGCCAATTTATTATTTGTTGAAGAATCAAAGCTGTTTATTCCAAATGCTGACACATAAGACTTTTTATTATTTGATTTAAACTCAATAGGGTTAATTAAACGTTCAAAAGCTGTATTAAAATATAATTCTTTATATAGAAAGGAATAAGCAAATATATCATAATAGCCAATTTTTTCATTTACTACAGGGGCATTATTTTTAAATTTCATTCTTAATTCATTATTTATTTTTTTTACAATATCATCTTTGCCAAACCCTGCCATAGCAACATAACTACTTTCTTCCAAAGCATTTTCAGGAAATTCTTGTTTATTTAAAATAGTTGCAGTAGTGGGAGGTTGAAGAAGTTTTATTTCTTCTTTAATTATATTCTTTTTAAGCGAAGCCCATGCCATTTGAAAAGTAGAGCAGTAAATTATATTTTTATCATTTATTTTTTCTAATAAATGTGGAGTTATTTGTGTAGAAGAAAGTTTAGTTGAGTCTATTTTTTCATCTTTAGCTATTTGAGAAAAAGCATTAGCCGAAACACCAACAATAAAACAGAATAACAAACTTCCCGTTAATAATTTATATTTATTCATTAATTTATCCCTTTTACTTAAATAACTTAGATTGACTAATTAAAAATTATCTTCCAGAAATTTCTTCATAGCTTCCATCAGGTAATTGTATATTTCTTTTATGTGGATCATCAGCATTAAATTTAGTAATTAAATCAGTTATTTTAGGATTATTTGTTTTTATAGCCTCTAAAGAATCACCTGTCTTATTTTGGAATAAAGACTTCTGATATAAATATCTCATGTCATTTAATGTAATTCCAGAATTTTGCTCTAATGTTTTAATTATAGAATTATCTATATCATTTAACTCTAACTTTGAATCTGATAATATCTGTTTAATTCTCTCATTGTATGGAATTAATTCAGGTTGCTCTTTTTGAATATACAAATTCAAATTTTTAGCGTGCTCTGCAAAAGGACTATAAATCATACATGTTAAATTTTCTTCAGTAACGCCTAATCTTTCTTTATAAAAATTTAAAACTTTTTGCTTCATATTATTTATTTTTTTGGGAGAATTGTATAACTCAGTTTGAGCTTTAATTAAGTCTTGAGGGAATTCTTTAGATTTCATCACAGGTAATGCTAATTGATCTATATATTCCTTTACTCCTTCCTCATAACTACGATTATGTAATTTTTCAACTCTTATTCCTCTTAAAACAGCCATTAATGCTGGAGCGGAACAATCACTTTCGGTAAATGAAAAACTTAAATCATCAGAATTGAATTTAAAGCCAAGAAATTCATCTAACAATTTTCTATGAGAATTCAAGTCATATTTTGTATCACCATAAATTGTATAAAGAATTGGAATTTTTTGTCCTTTTGCAAGTTTAGGCATTTCATATCTATTAAGCCCGTTTTCACCATGGATTTCTTCATTATATTTCTTTGAAACAGTATTAATGTCATCCATGTAATCCATAAAGCCTTTTTTCCTCTGAGTATTTTCTTTCCCCGTAACAAATTCAACTAAATTATTAATCCATTTTTTATAGTGGACTATTTCCTTTAATGAATCCCCTGTTATTATTAAATCCACACCGTTTCCATGTGTTATTGCATGTGCTTCGCCTTTTTGCATATATCCGTTACAGAAATCGCAATAAAGTCTTCTACCTTCTCCGTTAGTTAGATTTCCTGCCATTAAAAGGTCTTTTCTGTCCCTTTGTATAACATTTTTAGGTATAGGTAATTTTATTATAGGTAACTTTTTAGTAAGTTGAGTTAATTGATCATCATCAGCAACAAATAACTCGACAAATTTATCTTTATACATTCCTAACTTTATAAAGACATTATGCACATTATTCATAACAGTATCAGGCATATGTGATTGTCGATTTGTAATTGTTCGAATATTAAAAGTTTTATTATTTTCAATTGGCTTTAACAGTTTTAATTGAATATAACGTACAAAGGCAGTCATGTAAGAACTGTCTTTACCTCCACCATAAGTAACAAGAACCGTTTTTTGATCAATATTTTCTTTTGTTGCATGTAAAGTGTCCATTAATTTTTTCAGTGATAAATCAGCTTCATTAATGCCTTTTTCTCCAAGATAATGCTCAAGTTGATTAAACACCTTTTTTTGTGCTGAATTTAGTGCTTTAAAACCCATTTGAGACTTTAAATCAGTTCTATTAGAATTAATTGTATTTAACATTGAAAGTTCCTTGATTTTAACAAACTAAATTGAATTACATAATAATTATTAATTAAAAAACAAGCCCGCAATGATTTTTGCGGACTTGTTAAAAATTTATTCGCCTATTTTGGTTTTTCCTTTTGATCGGACTTCCTCTAATATCTGAGCAAGGAACTCTTCAGCCGTAACTGTGCCTAAGTTTCCTTTTTCTTTTGATCTTATAGCGACTTTTTTATCTTCAACTTCTTTATCGCCCATAACAAGCATATAAGGGACTTTTCTTACCTGTGCTTCACGAATTTTATAATTCATACTTTCGCTTCTGTCATCAAGATTAACTCTTATTCCTGCATCTCTTAGCATCGAATGAACTTCTTCTGCGTATTCAACGTGTCTTTCAGAGATTGGAACAAGTGTAACTTGTTCAGGAGCAAGCCATGTCGGGAAAGCACCTGCATAGTGTTCGATTAATATACCGATAAATCTTTCCATAGTTCCGAAAATAACTCTGTGAATCATTACAGGAGTTTGCAAAGAACCGTCTTTGTCGGTGTACTTGAGGTCAAATCTTATAGGAAGGTTAAAATCAAGCTGAATGGTAGCTCCTTGCCATGTTCTTCCGATAGCGTCAGTTAATTTAAAGTCAATTTTAGGACCATAAAAAGCACCGTCAGCTTCGTTGATTTCGTAAGAAATATTTTTTGAATCAAGAGCTTCTTTTAGTCCTGCTTCTGCTTTATCCCAAACATCCAGCGTACCTACATAGTTATCTGGTCTTGTTGAAAGTTCAACTGAATATTTCATACCAAACATGCTCAAAGTATCATCAACAAAATCAATAATTCTATTAATTTCACTTACGAATTGGTCAGGAGTACAGAAAATGTGAGCATCATCCTGAGTAAAGCCTCTTACTCTAGTCATACCGTGTAATGCACCTGAACGTTCATATCTGTAAACAGTTCCAAGTTCTGCCATTCTGATGGGCAAGTTTCTGTAACTGTGTCTTTTTGCTTGATACATAAGTATATGGAACGGGCAGTTCATTGGTTTAAGAACATAATCCTGTTCATCAACGGTCATATAGAACATATTTTCTCTAAAATGCTCGTTATGTCCTGATATATCCCATAATTGAGATTTTGCGATATGTGGAGAATAAACGATATCATATCCTCTTTTTCTATGTTCGGTTCTCCAGTATTCTTCAATACTTTCTCTGACCACGCTAAGATTGGCATGCCATAAGATAAGCCCTGAGCCTACTTCTTCTCTTATGCTAAATAAATCCAGCTGATTTGCAAGTTTTCTGTGATCTCTTTTTTCAGCTTCTTCAAGTCTTAAAAGGTGAGCATCAAGCTCTTCTTTTGTCCAAAAAGCAGTAGCATATATTCTTTGAAGCATTTTATTCTGCTCATTACCACGCCAGTAAGCTCCTGCAACGGTTAAAAGTTTAAAAGATTTAACAAATTTAGATGACGGTAAATGTGGACCTCTACAAAAGTCATTCCACACTATATTTCCATCTTTGGATTTATTCATATATAAAGTAGGATTATGCTCGGCATGTTCGGTCATAAGTTCTGCTTTATATATTTCGCCTTTGTTTTTAAATTCTTCAATTTGAGCATTTACATCTTTAACATCAACTTTTGCAAAAATCTGATCTTCTTTTATTATTTTTTTCATTTCATCTTCAATTTTAGGAAGATCTTCAGGCTTTAACTGATGATCAGCAATATCAAAATCATAATAAAATCCGTTTTCAATGCTCGGGCCAATAGCAACTTTTGCATTAGGATAAAGTCTTTGTACTGCCTGAGCCATAATATGTGCCGTTGAATGTCTTAAGACTTCTAAAGAAGCAGGATCTTTTGAAGTTAAAATTCTAACTTCGTCATTATCCTTTAATATTGTGCCTATATCGGCAATTTGACCGTTTACTTCAGCAGCAACAGAATTTCTTTTAAGACCTTCGCTTATAGAACCTGCAAGATCAGCTACAGTTGAGTTATCTTCCAGTTCTTTTATACTTCCGTCAGGCAATTTAACATTTATCATTTTTTTTTCCTTTGACTAACTTAGTAACTGTTTTCTTATTTTTAATATATCCCGAACACGAGATTTATATTTCAGTCCCGATTTTTCAACCCATTCAACCATGTGTTGTTTAAGGTTATTATACTCCCATCGACTATTATTTATATCACTTTCGTCAAATAATATCAAAGCTCTGTTATTTTCATAGGAAATAATTTCCCCTTTGATATCGCAAATAGAACATTTTATTTGATTTTGTCCTGTTATTGCAAATTTATCCGTCTTACATAAAGGGCATTGTGCAGAAGGGTTTTGAACCGTTTTTTTTCTAAACATCTCTTTTGTGAATAATTCGATTTCATTACTAATATTATCAGTTAATAAGACTTCAGAGGGTCCTTGAGCGTAAAATATTTTCAAATCATTGAGATAGAACCCTGAAGATAATAAAAATCTTGCTATTTCTTCAACAACATTACCCAGCCAACCATTACGTCCAGCAGTAATAATAATTTTTGCAGGTTTAGGATTAGCAAAGTCAATAATATTATGATAATAAAGCATTCTATCAATTAAAGCTTTTAAACTCGAAGGTGCGCCAAGAAAATAAACAGGTGAAGCAATTATAAGGCTGTCACATGCGGAAATTTCATCCGTAAACTGCTTAAAATCATCCTCTAAGAAACAAAAATTATTATTAATGGCACAGGACATGCAGCCGATACAATTTTTTATATCCAAATCTTTTATATTTAATCTTTTAAGTTCTTTATCAGAATAAGTTTTGTTTATGGATTTTTCCACAAGCGACAATAAAGAATCACTATTCCCCTTCATTCTATGCGAAAAATTTATTGAAAGTATTTTGTCCATCAGCTTAATATCTTAACTTTTTTTTCATATATAATATCTTATATTCATTATATTAAAAAAAAGAGATTATTTCATTGGAGATATAAAATAATGGTAACTTTAGGTGTAAATATAGATCATGTTGCAACATTAAGACAGGCAAGAGGCGGGGTTGAGCCTGATCCTGTCACAGCTGCGGCAATTGCTGAATTTGCGGGAGCTGATGCAATTACAGTCCATCTTCGTGAAGACAGAAGACATATACAGGATAGAGATTTAAACCTTTTAAAACATACCGTTAAAACAAGAATAAACCTTGAAATGGCAGCAACAGAAGAGATGAGAGAAATTGCCCTTGAAGTTAAGCCATACAGCGTAACTCTCGTTCCTGAAAAAAGACAGGAAGTAACGACAGAAGGCGGTTTGGATATTGTTGGACAGGAAGAACACTTAAAACAATATATTAAACCGTTTCTTGAAGAAGGAATAATTGTAAGTTTGTTTATTGATCCAGATTTTGCACAGGTCGAAGCCTCTGCTAGGATTGGGGCTCATTTTATTGAACTTCATACAGGTCAATATGCAGAAGCGTTTAACACAAATGATGAGGAAATTGCATATAAAAGTTTAAAAGAAGCAGCCAAACATGCTCATCACCTTGATCTTAGAGTTAATGCAGGACATGGGCTTAATTATAATAATGTAACAAGAATTTTAAATATTAAATGTTTAGAAGAACTGAATATCGGGCATAGTATTATTTCAAGGGCAGTTTTTACAGGTCTTGAAGTTGCTGTAAGAGATATGAAAAAACTTATATCTTAAAAAAGAGTTAGACAATTGTATGATTACAGGACTATTGATTTTAAAGATAAACTGTTTTAGTATTTAAACTTCATTCAATTAGTTCATGAGAGGCAGCATGTAAAAAATATAAAATACTGTTAATATAGTATTTTATTAAATATTTATTAAATTTTTTTAAAGACTATCAATTTTTTTAAAATGATGTTTTTAAACATGTAGAAGAAGAGAATCATACAATAGGAGTTCAAAAAAAATGCCAAAATTTCCTCAAAACGATGGAGTGAGGAGCGCAAATATAAATAATTGCCCTAAATATAAAAAAGCAGAACATAACGCTCAAGCCACTCCGCAACAATATGAAGACAAAAATATCAACTTAGGAAATTCTCCAACTAATTTCCTTGGAAGATCTCAGGTTCAAAAAGCACAAAGATTAAACCTTAAAAACTTTGATGCTCAAATGGTAGAAAATATCAAAAAAGATATGCTTGCTTTCAGTGCGAATAAAAACGCTCATGTGGCAGCAGATGCAGTTTTTGAGAAATCTTACAATAAAGAATCTAAAGAAAATAATCCTAATGCTTATGAACATGCTGTAAAAGTTCAATCTGAATTTATTAACGAATTTCAGAAATAAACTTTAATCACTGATTCAAATAACAATATCCCCCTATTACATAAAGTAATAGGGGGATATTGTTAAAGTTCTAATGATATTTTTATTACATTTACAGGGCATAGTTCAGCAGCTGTATAGCAATCATCTTCATTCCCTATTATATTTTCTTCCTGTATATGAGCTACCGCATTTAAAAAGAAAACTTCAGCGTTAATTGTTTCACAAGCTCCACAAGCAATACAACCTTGTAATATCTCAATTTTCATAAACATCCCCAATAATCTTAATAATTAGCTTTTAAATTATATAAGCTAATCTTTTATTATTAATTAACCATTAGAGTAAAGATTATTTATAATCATGCAAGAAAATCATTGCTAAAGGGGTAAAGGTGGTTAGATTAGTATAAGCAATTTTTAAAGGCAATTTGTTTTTATTATCTTACAGGTAAATCAGTTATTGTTGATAATTTTTTTATATAACTAAAGGATGGAATGAATGATTTCAAAACTTAATCAGACGAATCAGATTACTACAAATTACAACGTCTCAACTCAACCTAAAGCAGAGAACAATACTTCTTTGTTAACACAAGATGCGCCAGAAGATAGTTTTACTAAAGCTAAACCCACAGGCAAACAAGAAGTTGCTTTTTCAGGTAGATTCACAGGTATAAAAAATTTTTTTACAAAATTAATTGGAAATGAAGGCACGCAACTTACAAAAGCAGTACAAAACACTGCTGATAACATTATGGGGCAAATCACTTCCAAAGCCTCTATTATAGAAAAAAAAGTGCTTGCTGACGGTTATATGATTGAACGTTTTGAAAACCCTATAACTAAAAGTGTTTCAAGATTTTCTTCGCTTGCAACAAAAAGTGCAAAAGAAATTTCAAGTGAACAATTAATTGCAGGTTATGAGGCAACTAAAAGAGGAGGTTATGCTGCCGCTGAGTCTTCATTAATGTATTCAATTGCAAAAGCTAAAGAATCAGGAGCAGAAGGCAAAGAAATTTTAATGCAGGGCTTACAGCAACTTGCTCATACCTTTGCAAAACAACCTGATAAAAAAGAATATGTAAAACCTGTACTTGATGAACTAAAAACACTTTTAAAAGAAGAAAAAGGCTCTAAAAAAATACTAGAAAACTATACATGGCTGTCAAAATGCTATAAAAGTCTAGGTCAAACCTCTTTATCAAATGAATGTCTTAATAATGCTAAAGAAATTGGAAGTGCGGCTGCATCATCAGGTAAAATATCTTGGGTGCAGTATTTTGAATCAATTGGAGATAAGGCAGGACTTGAAAGTTATATAAAAAATGCCAACGCAAGAGGAATTCCAATAGACAGAGCAGGAATAAATAAAAGCTGGTAAACCTAAAAGCCCAAAACACCTTGCTTATACAATAAACTGATTCTCATAAGCAAAGTAAAAGATAAACTCAAGCAATTAATAAATGGTTTCTGTATTGAATAGAAACCATTTTGTTTGATTGATATAAATTATTATGAATTCTTGTTATATCGTTTTTAAAATCGTAAACACTTTTGAAAATATAAATGTTTTATATATAATAAATTTTTTAAAAAATTTGTAGCTAAAGGCACTAAGAGGATAAAAATGAAAACAAATTTAAATCTAAGTATAACTCAATGTTACACTCAAAAAACACATAATGCACAAGAAACTAATAAAATTCAAAATATTAAGCCTGATAGCATTTCCTTTAAAGGTAATCATTTTGAGCCTATATTAAACCTAGTCAGAGAAGAGGTAAAAAGTATCCTTCCTGAAGTAAATAATCCTGAAAAACTTTTAATTATTCTAAACATGGAGCATCATAATATTTCAAACCCAAAAGATTTTACAAAAGCAGTTGCAGGGAAAATAGCTAAAATGGAAAAAAAACCATTTCAAGAAATGGTAGAAGGCTTTAGTAATATTGACAATATAAAATGGCTTGAATCAATGTTTAGAGATATTGCAGAATTCCTGCCTGAAGAACGACAAAAGGAATTTACAAAACTGGCAGATAAAGCTGTTTTTGAGAAAAATAATGATTGTAATCCTTTTAAAAAATCTAAAAATCCTATCTTGTTTAATATTGGACATCTTTTGGGAAATGTAATGTCAGATTTTATTAGGGTTGATGTGGAAGGACGAAATTCTTTTAAATATATAGAGAGAGATCTTTGGATTAATCCTGAAACTATAAATCAATCAAAGAAATAATCGTTGAAGCATATAAAACTCAAACAGGGTAAGCTATATAGCTTACCCTATTTAAAATAACAATTAATAATTACTTCTTCGGCACAACCATCTTAATATAAAGCTCTCTAAGCTGAGCTTCCGAAGCAACAGCAGGAGCATCAGTCATTAAGCATTTCGCCTGTGAGTTTTTAGGGAAAGCTATAACATCTCTGATAGACGGAGTTTTTACAATTAGTGCTACTAATCTATCAAGTCCTAAAGCGATTCCGCCATGAGGAGGTGCTCCGTATTTGAACGCATCTATCATAAACCCGAATTTCTCTGAAATTTCTTCTTCTGCAAGTCCTAAAACTCTGAAATTCTGCTGTTGAAGAGCTGAAGAATGAATACGAATACTTCCGCCACCAAGCTCATTTCCATTATAGATAATGTCATAAGCTTTTGCACGACACTCTAAAGGTGCTGTTTCCATAAGCTCAATATCTTCATCTAAAGGTGCTGTAAACGGATGGTGAACTGCTACAAGTCTTCCTGTTTCTTCATCTTGTTCATACATCGGGAAATCAACAACCCAAAGTAAATCATGTTTACTATGGTCTATCATTTCAAGCTTTTCACCAAAATGAAGTCTTAATCTTCCAAGTATATCAAGCACAACTTTTGCTTTATCAGCTAAGAAAAACACTACGTCGCCAGCTTTAGCATCAGCTCTTTTTTGAATAAGTCCGATTTCTTCTTCTGTTAAATATTTCAGAACAGGTGATTTAACAGTTCCGTCCTCACAATATGTAATCCATGCAAGACCCTTTGCTCCAAAAGAAATAGCAAGATTACGAACATCGTCCATATCTTTTCTGCTGTAATTTGCAATTCCCGGAATGGAGATAGCTCTTACTGTTCCACCACTTTTTACAACATCTGCAAAAGCTGTGAAACTGCTGTTTTCCATAACATCACTTACATCAAAAAGCTCTAAGCCAAATC
>JBAXKC010000038.1:0-23158 GCA_037137535.1 bacterium
GATAAGGGTTACCGTTAAAAAATGTTTTTAACCAAACAGCTTCTAATACTTTTAAATTACTTTATCAAAATAGAAATTCTGTTTATAATGTAATAATTTTATAAACAGTTATTATAATAGCTTAACTTGAAAAGATAATTATGAGGATAATATGCGTCAATTTAAACAGTTTAATTTATTTACAATTCTTTTATCTCTAACTTTAGTTATATTCATTAGCTCTGCTAATAAAGTAACAAGTCAATCTTTGTTAGATTTTAGGAAATTAATTCCCAATAAAGCTGATTCAATTAAAATTATACAAATATCTGATGTTCATTACGAAGAAAAAGCAAATAATCATGGAAAAAGACTGCTTCAAGATTCTGGAGCTATTTTAAGTAAAGCTGTTTCAGAAATAAATAATATTAAAAATACAGATTATGTCATATTTTCTGGGGATATGATTAATAGCCCTGATGAAAAAGAATTAAATAAATTTTTAAGCATAATCAAAACAATAAAATATCCTTGGGCTGCAATAGTTGGAAACCATGATGTTGCAATTTTTGGAAAATTAACAAAACAGCACTATATGAATATTTTGAATGAGGCGAACTGTAATATTCCTAATGAAAGGTATTATTCCTTTAGTCCTAAGCCTAATTGGCTTATTATAGGACTTGATGGCGTTATTGATAATATGATTAGTGCCAATGGAAAGTTTGATAAAGAAGAATTAAAGTGGCTAGATAATCAATTAACTTTAAACAAAGATAAGCATGTAATAATTTTTCAACACTTCCCAATTGTTGAGCCATATAAAAGTGCTACTCATAAAGTGTTAAATGTGGATGATTACCTAAATATAATAAATAATCATAAAAATGTCGTTGCTGTTCTTGCCGGGCATTATCATGCTGCAAAAGTTGATGTAGTTAATAATATTGCATATATAGCAACTCCAGCTCTTGTTCAATTTCCAAATGCATACAGAATTTTAGACTTTGAAGAAAAAAATGGGAAAATTATTATAAAAACTCAAATTAAACAAGTTAACTATAAAACTTTAAATGCTGATTTTGCAAAACAATGCAAAGAAGAACCTCTTAATTGCGGTAATTCTAACGACAGAAACGCAATAATTGAACTTAAAAAATAAGTTTGATTTTAAATGTAACATATTTGAAACAATTTTAAAAAACAAATTAAGAACTAGCAATTTTTCCACCCGTATATACTTTATATATATGTAGATGTAGTAAAGGACAAGAAAATGAATAATTCATCATTAAATTTAATAAAATTTCTTAATTCTAAAGATAAAGTTAAAGTTGATGATTTATTATTTGATTTTGACAATGTAATAGATATTAATACAAAGAAAAATATTAAATTTTAATTTCAAAGAATTCAATATAAATAAACACAGCACTTAAAACCCCTTCATTTTTGAAGGGGCTTTTTTTTACCTATAAAATTTCTTGATAACGTTCTATTATCTTTTTCATTGTTTCTTCAGATGGTCCACCTGTAATAGAACGCTTATTTACACATTCTATTAATGAGATGGCTTTATATATGTCATTATCAAATATAGAAGAAAAGGTTTTATATTCATCAATTGTCAGTTCTTCAAGACTTTTATTGCTTTTAATACAATATAAAACAATTTTGCCGATGATTTCATGACAATCTCTAAAAGCAACACCTTTTTTCACTAGATAATCAGCAGCATCCGTTGCATTAGTAAAGCCTTTACCTGATTCTAAATACATTTTTTCTTTATTGAACTTCATAGTTCTAATCATTTCTGTAAAAACAGGCAAGGTAATATTTAAGGTATCAACTGCATCAAATATCACTTCCTTATCTTCCTGCATGTCTTTGTTATAGGCTAATGGTAAGGATTTCATTGTAGTTAAAAGAGACACTAAATCACCGTAAACTCTTCCTGTTTTTCCTCTGGTAAGTTCAGCAATATCAGGGTTTTTCTTTTGTGGCATTATGCTACTGCCTGTACTAAAAGCATCATCAATTTCTACAAATCCAAATTCATTGGTATTCCAAAGTATTATTTCTTCACTAAATCTGCTTAAATGCATCATAATCATTGAGGCACATGACAAAAACTCTATTGCAAAATCCCTGTCAGAAACAGCATCAAGACTGTTTTGCGTAATATTATCAAAACCTAATAAATCAGCTACATAGGATCGGTCTAAAGGGTAAGTTGTTGAAGCTAAAGCTCCTGATCCAAGAGGTAATATATTAGTTCTTTTATAACAATCACTTAATCTTTCAATATCTCTCTTAAACATCTCAAAATACGCCATATAATGATGGGCAAGTGTTATTGGCTGTGCTTTTTGCATGTGAGTGTAGCCTGGTATAATTGTAGTTAAATTTTCTTTAGAAATATTTAGTAATACAGATTGAAGTGTTTTTAAATTATTTTGAACGGTATTAATTTGTTCTTTCATGTACATTCTTAAATCTAGTGCTACTTGATCGTTTCTGCTTCTTCCTGTATGAAGTTTTTTCCCTACTTCGCCTATTTTTTCAATTAATAAAGATTCGATATTCATGTGTATATCTTCACAGGACACATCAAATTGAATTTTACCTTTTTCGATTTCTTCAAGTATAAGGTTCAATCCTTTTTCGATTGTTTTTGCTTCCTCTTGAGGAATTATATCCTGTTTACCGAGCATTTGCACATGAGCAATGCTTCCTAAAATATCTTGCTTATATAATCTGCAATCAAAATTAATTGAGGCATTAAATTCATCTGTAAGTTTGTCTGTAGATTTCTCGAATCTTCCACTCCAAAGTTTCATAAATGGCTCCCGATATAACTTTTTAATGTAAAGTTATATTTTAGCCAACTTAACGTTAATGTGCAATAAAAATAATATCCTAGCAATATTTAAATTCCCAATAAATATTATTCAATCATAAATTTCACAAAAAAAAGTTACTGAACTTACAGTAACTTTTTATTAAATATTTATTTGTATTATATTAAACTTTGAATTGTGATATTTGCTCTTTGAGCTTAATAGCAACAGCTGAGAGTATATTTGAGCTTGCTCCGACTTCCTCTGCAATAGCCATTTGCTCCTGCGCAGTAGCTGAGATTTCTTCAGACAATGATCCAGACTGTTCTATTATAGCCGCCATATTTTCCAGGTGAGACGTTACGTTATCTGAATTTTGTTTTAATGTTTCTAGTTCGCTTGATACTTGTCTAATATCACTATTAGTTGAAATAGCTGCATCTTTTATTGAACTAAGATCATAACCTACTTCTTCTATTTTTAAAATACCTTCATCTATTGATTCTAGACAATCTTTAATTTCAACAACTAATGCTTCTGTTTGAGCTTTGATGTTTGCAATCATTTTATTAATTTCTTGTGTAGCAGTCGATGATTGAACCGCTAATGCTCTTACTTCTGTTGCAACAACAGCAAAACCTTTTCCAAATTGACCCGCTCTTGCAGCTTCTATTGAAGCATTAAGGGAAATTAAATTAGTCTGAGCTGATATTGTATTAATAATATTTACAATTGTTCCAATATTACCAGTTGTTTGACTTAATAGGTTTATTGTTTGAGAAACCTTAAGAGTAGTAGCTTTAATATTATTAATTTTTTCTATAGAAGTTACCGAAGAATCATATCCTTTTTTAGCCTTATCAGTTGTTAAGTTTGCCAGATTAATCGTATTTTCTATATTAAAAAAAATATGAGCTGTTGATTCATTTATATTCTTTAAATTATTCAAGATATCATTAATTCTAATTGATTGCTCAGTTGCACCTTTTGCTAGTTCTGTAACACCTAATGCAACCTGCTGAATTCCATTAGCTGATTCACTGGCATTGTTTGACAAAGCTAATGCGTTATCAGCAAGATCAACTGATGAACTATTAAAATCTTTTATCATTGTTGACAGACTTTTCACAAATTTATTTACAGATTTATTTAATGTTCCTATTTCTGTTTTATCATTATTTTCATCTATTTTAATAGTAAGATCTTTATCTGTAAGTTTACCCATTGAAATAATCAGATTTTCAATAGGAGTAGACATAATGCGTCCCATTTGAATAGCTAATGTAGATGCTATCGCTAAAATAGCAATTGTAATAAAAAACATTAATGATTTTAAATTATTAACACTTTCCATTACTTCCGACTCAGGCACAGTTACTACAAGGATATAACCATTATGTAGTTTTGAAAACGCCATAAGATTATGATTGAAATT
This sequence comes from bacterium, assembly GCA_037137535.1. Lineage (GTDB taxonomy): Bacteria > Cyanobacteriota > Vampirovibrionia > Gastranaerophilales > JBAXKC01 > JBAXKC01. The sequence continues at coordinate 4,255 of JBAXKC010000038.1, forward strand.
TATTATACCTGATTTTTGTTCTTGTATTTGATTAACTATAGGCTTATATAAACCTTTTTTTACATTAGCAAAGTTATCAGTCAACTTATACTCTTTGCTTGCTGCGAAAATAAGACTTTTACTTAATAAAAATGCAGAACCTGTTTTATAAAGTTTAATGTTATTAATTTCTTTTGCACAATTCCCATAAGCTAGATCAGTGCCAACTAACCCTATTACCTCACTTTGTGTATCTTTAGGATTTTTAAATACTGTGTGATAATAACTTACTACAGGAATTTTAAGTGTTGGCTCAATATTAGGCTCATCCCAGCGACTTAAAGTTCTAGAGTCTAACATTGCGTAAAACCAGCCCATACTTGGGTCAGTTCTCGAAAATGTTTTTATATTTTCTTTGCCATCATAAATATTCATTTTAGTATATTTGCCATTATCTGCAACATACCATGCACCAGCTGCAAAACCAGCTTTAACAGGAATTATTCTTCTAAGATCAAGGTCTCCATATATACCAAGTACATTAGGTGTAATTTGAAGAAAAGCTTTTATTCCGGGAGCAAAGACATTATCTCTATATTGTTTTGCATAGTGATAATTATTGAATTGTTTTGTATCAAAAGTAGATTGCATAAATGCAGAAAATCCATCTATAGATCGTTCAACTTCAATAAAATACTTATCTACTTTTTTAGCTTCATTGTTAGCTGTCAAAAGTAAGTTGTTTTTTGATTGCTCGCTTAACGAGCTAGAGGCATTATTAATGCTTATAACACTAATCAACAAACATGAACCTACCGAAATAGCCAAAGTAGAAACAATAATTCTCGATTTTATTGTTTGAAAAGAAAGGTGGTTTTTAAAAACACTTTTCCACATATTATTTATCACCTTAATTCCTATAATTCCCTAAGCTAAAAAGTAAAAACTGTTCTTAATCCAAATATTGTTGCATTACAACCAGTACCACCAGGTTTTACTACATACTGAAAGTCTGGCTGAATAGAGAACCAAGGTGTTACTGCAAAGTTATAAAAAGTTTCTATAGCCTTTTCGTCATGCATTTTTGTTCCGCCCTCGGAAGAAAGATTTTTTGAGTCTCTGCTTAAATTAGCATAATACCAGCTTACGCCAAGTAAATCTTTATCTCTCTTTGGAATTAAACCTTTATAAGTTGCGCCTAAAGAATAATAAGCAGTTATTAAATTTCTATCCGATGGACATTTTCCAAATCGACTATTTATTGTTAAGCCTTGCTCAGCATCATGTTTTTCATTTGTGATTTTTTGCTCAAATCCTAAATAAAGACCTCTATTAGAATGAGCTAAATCTCCATTATATACTTTTTCCCAATTAGCAGAATGAATGTATGAACCTAAATAATATTTACCTGAATGATCTTTTATTGTTGGAGTATATGCAGCTTCCATTGCTGTTACATAATGACCTCTGCCATTGAAAAAACCAGCAGGTGAATGAGTTCCAGGCTTAGGAGAACCTTCATAGACACCAACTTTTAAACTTGTGTTATCAGTCGGCTTAATTTCGTTTAAAATACCAAAACCGGCATAAGGAGTTGCAGGCAAAAGATAGGCTTGAGTTAACATAGGATTATCAACCATACCAAAATTAACAAAACTTGAACGAGTTGCTTGATAGTCAAATTCATTAAGTGTCGAATCACGACCAATTTTTATTCTATAGTGGTTGTTAAATAATTTCTGTTGATACCAGTATTGCGTTAATTGATGTCTTTGGGTATATCCATCTAGTGAAGTTACATCCGCAGTATCACCTATCTCATCTAAAGACATTCCTGTTTTTCCATAAAGTTCTGCCGCTGTATAGAAGGTTCCACCTTTCCAAAGACCTGCTTTTTCAGTATCAAGAGTTGCACCATAATAAAGGTAAGGCAGCAACATGGCTTTTTTTCCATTTTTTCTTTCTTCATAACCACCTCTGGTTTTCAAAAGGTTATCCATATAATAATAGCCTTCAAAAGAAAGACCATGATCCTCGAGTTTTCCTCTTAATCCATGCCAATTACCTGTTGCTCTATCTTGTTTAACCCAAGCCTTTAAAACATTTTCCTTATGTGGTACTTGCTCTTCTTGTAATTTAAGCTGAATTTCATCCTTACTAACACCTGTTTTTATTTGATTGGATACATTCAGCTCATTTGATGGAGCTGGGGGCATAGCGTTAGAGTATTGAAATTTAATATTTTGATTAACTTGTGGAGCTTGCTCACCTTGAATACTATTTGTTAATTTAAAGGGTGAAACTATTTCTGATTGATTTGAATTTAACTCAGCAGCTACCACTTGTAATTGAGATTGAAACGAAATCACTGCAAGTAAAGCCGCAGATAATAAAACTCTTTTCATTATTACTCCATATTATAAAATCCAGCCTTTACAATAATAATCATATTCTATGCTTTTGTCTAGGTATTTTAACTTTAAACACTTTTGTTTTTGCCAAAATGGAAGCAAAACTTAAAGTTACAATCCATGCCCCTGCGAGAGTAGCGATACATATGAAAATGATTCAAGTTACGTCCTTTGATTTTCTTACCAGCATCAAAACCTTTTCTGTTTTTGCAAGTGTTGTTTTTAATGATTGACTGTGAATTATTAACACATAATGAATTTCGTCCTTGATTTTTTTTACGAGCTAAACCCACAACATTATTATGCATATTTTCAGAAGTTCAATCCAATGACAATTTTATAAAATAATCAAAAACTGTTTTAGTAGGTGGTAAATCCTTTGGTAGTTGTCGCTATTGGCAACGGCTCTCATTCTGTAGATTATGGGAGTAATAATCTCTCTAATCTAGTGTTTACGCGAATACCCACCAGGTTTTGTTGGTGGCATATATTCTTTTTAAGTTTACTATTCTTTGTTTGTTACATCACTCGGATATGCTTTATTCCATGTAATCGAGCCTTTCTTTACATACTCGACAACAATATGACACATTTTTTATTAATTATTAGGCAGCTTAGATTAATAAATTGAAATGCTTTTGATTTAAAAAAAAACATTTAATATTTATATAATTAAAATTAATGTTCAAAAAAATTTTAAGCTTTAATTTACGGTTATAGCCGCAAATTAAAGCTTAATTCAGTTATCTGCTAATTCGAGTTAATTATAAAGTACTTTTAAAAAAAAGCAATTTATAATCTTTAGTTCACTTTATTATATTAGTGTAGAATAGAAATACAATCAAAACATTAGATATTTAAAAGGATTATTTATGGTAAGCAAAGCAATGATCATGGCGGCAGGAGCAGGTTCTAGATTAAATCCATTGACTTTAGAAGTCCCAAAGCCTTTAATACCTGTAGCAAACTCTCCTGTTATGGAAATAACAGTAAATCACCTTATAAAGTATGGTATTACAGATATTGTTGCCAATACTCATACTTTGGCGTCACAAATACACGATAAATTTAAAGATAATGAATCTATTAACTTTGAATATGTATATGAAGGTCAATTGTCTGGTACAGCTGGTGGTGTTAAAAAGTGCGAATACTTTTTTGACAAGGGTGAAGACTTTATTGTAATAAGTGGAGATGCTTTAACTGATATTAATTTGAATACTATAATTAATGCCCATAAAAATAATAACGCAATCGCTACAATTGCTCTAAAAGAAGTGCCAATAGAAGACGTTCATTTATATGGTGTTGTTATTACTGATGAAAATTCTAAAATTACTGAATTCCAAGAAAAACCTCCTGTTGAAGAGGCTAAAAGCAATCTTGTAAATACAGGTATTTATGTTTTTAATTCAAAAATTTTCGATTATATTCCAATAAGTAGTTTTTATGATTTTGCAAAAAATGTATTTCCTGCCTTACTTGAAAATAATGAAAAATTTCATGGATTTAAAATTGATGACTATTGGAACGATATAGGTACCTTTGAACAATATAAAGCGACTACTGTAGATATTTTACTTAATAAAGTAAAAGTTGATGTTCCACATCTTGATTTTGAAAACGGATGGCATTGCGAAAGCTGTAAAGTCTGCGAATGTGTAGAATTTTATGGAAAAGCAATTGTCGGAAGTAATTCCGTAATAGAAAATAAGGTTAAGATCTATGGAAATTGTGTTATTGGCAATAATTGCACGATAAAAGCAAATGCCGTATTAAAAGATGTTATTCTCTGGGATAATATTACTATTGAAGAAAATGCTCATTTAGAAAATTGTATTATCGGAAATGATGTAACGATAGCTTCTTTTGAAAAGCTAAACGGTGAAATAATTACAAATAGTCAATTAAGCAAAATTTAGTTATTGTGTTACAAATATATTAAGTGTTTATAGTTGTAGACTTGTCTAAATATTTTGATATATTTATAATTAGCGATATAAGAAAGTAATGGAAGTTTAAGTATATGTATAAGCGAATAATATTAACTTTATTAGCATTAAGCATTATTTCTACAAATGTGAATAATGCTGTTCATGCTGAAAATTCAAAGCTATTAACATGTTCTATCTCTCAATTAGCCGCAAGAAGCTATATTTTAGGGCCTAATGATGTAATTAGTATTTCAGTATACGACTCTCCCGAATTTGAACAAAAAAGCATTAGAGTTCAGCCTAATGGCACTATTGTCGTATCTCCGTTAGGTGTCTTAAATGTCTCAGGAATGAGTATTTCTGAGTTAGATAAAGTTCTATACCAAAAATATAAATATTATTTGAATGATCCTCAAATAACAATAAATCTTGAAAGAACAAAATCATTTATTGTTTACGTTTCAGGAGCAGTTCAAAATCCGGGAAGTTATGAATTAAATACGGATACTTCAACATCACAAACTCAAAGTGGTGGTAGTAAGCCGGAAACATTGATTGAAAGAAAGACTCCTTTGCTTTCAAATATATTAGTAGCATCGGGCGGACTTTCTTACGATGCTGATTTAGAGCACGTTAAAATTACTAATAATTTTGATAAATCAGAATTTGAAGTTAATTTATTTAAAATGATAGAAAATGGGGATACAACACAAGATATATACCTTATTGCCGGTGATTCAATTTATATTCCTAAATTATTATCTCCTTTTGCTATAGATGAAAAAAAATATAAGAAATATATGACTTCAACAATAGCACAGCGTGAAATTCCGGTAAGAGTCTTCGGTTATGTAAATAACCCCGGACAAATTAATTTGAATTCATCCAAATCACTTTACTTAAACTCTGCTATTATTCAAGCAGGTGGCTATCCTAAGGATTCTGCATACGCACCAAGTTATGTTTATTTAAGTAGAATTGATAACAATGATAAACTTATTACTAAAAAAGTTGATCCTATGAATAAAGAAATTGTTTTATACCCTAATGATTTAATTTATGTTCCGGAAAAACCTCGTCCGTTATTTGCAAAAGCCTTTGATTATACTACAAGGTTGATAAGTCCATTTAATGGTGTTGCAAATACTTATAATAACTGGGCTTTAGTATTTAAGCCACTTAGATATCAAGTAATCGGTAAGTAATAAGGTTTAATAATGAATAATAATAAAATATTAAAAAATAGATATGTAAAAAACTTTTTTAAAGATAAGTACTTAATACTTAAAATAATTTTAATTATGTTCGCATGGGCTATAATTTTTCTTTGTGTCTTTTATCAGCCAAAATTCAAGTCAACGGCAAGAGTTTTGATTAAAGATATTTCTAATGAAACTTATGTAAAAGCAAACGATTCTGAAAATAGTGATATAAAACCTCTTACTGAATCAGGGAATCCTGTATTTAACCAGATAGAGCTTTTAAGTTCTCAAGAATTATCAAAGTATATTTATGCTGAAATTCAAAAAAAATACCCTGATGAAGTTAAAAACGTTAAAATACCAGATAAATTAGCCAAAACTATAATAAAGGCTAAAAATAAAATGGGTACAGATACAATAGATATTGACCTTGCCTGGAACAATGCTGATAATGCACAAGCGTTTTTAACAATAGCTCTTGACGGTTATAAAAAAATCAATTTAGATATAAACAAAGAAATCAGAACGAATAGACGTACTTATATTGATAAAAACATAACTGATATTGAAAATAAATTACTTGAAGTTAGAGATAAAATTAAAACATACAGAGAAGGTAGTTTAGCAATTGATGTGTATGAAGAATCAAAACAATCAATTGCTCAGAAATCAGACTTTGTAAGTAAATTAGAAACTGTTTCTGCCGACATAAAAAGTCAAAAATCAACAGTTAAAGAAATTGAAAATCAATTATCTTTAAAGGCAAAAGATGCTATTAACGCTGTTGCATTAGGTTCAGATAATGAAACTCTTTCTGATTTAAGATCAAAACTTAATGAAATAAGTCAACAGTATGCTTTTGATTTAATTAAAAACTCGCCAACTAACCCAAAGATGGTGGCGTTACAAAATCAAATAACCCTAATTAAAGCTCAAATTCAATCTCAAATTTCGTTAACGCTTGGTAAGCCTGCGAAAAAAAATCAAATAAATATTTATGATTCTGTAAGAACAAAGCTTGTTACCGATTTAGCTGCGGCACAATCCAACTTAATGGGATTAGAGGCTCAAGAACGTTCAATAAAAACTACTATTAATAAAATCAACAAAGTACAAGAAAAAATGCCACTTACACAATATACTTTGGATAATTTAAGACAAGATGAATCAAATTTAGCTATGGCTTATGATGAGCTTAGAAAAAAGCAAATTGAAGCTAAAATAAAAGAAGCTGAAGCGGTAAGTAATATCGTTGTTATTGATGCTCCAAGTAAGCCTTTATTCCCATCATTCCCGAGCAGATTTCATATTTTATTCCTTTCATTGATGTTAGGTGGCTTTTTGGGAATTGCTGCTTCAACAGTTAAGACTTATATTGAAGACATCTGTGATGATGTAGAGTCTATAGAAGAAGTGACAAAGAGTTCTATTCTAGGTGTTATTCCTTGGTTAAACGATAAAGAAGACCCATCAATAAATTATAAAATACAGCAAGCTGCTTATAAAAAAATATTATCTAAATTTGTTATTAAGTGTTACAAGCGAGATGCAAAGGTAATTGCTTTCAGCTCAACATCTTTAGTTAAATCTAACTCTAATACCTTATATACAATGGCACTTGAACTTAAAAAACAAGGACATTCTGTTGTAATTGTTGATGCTGATTTAAGAAATCCAACTATTATCAATCAAGCAGAGTTTGATAATGATATTCAATTTAATTTATCAGATATAATTCTTGCTTTTGAGAAAAAGTTAAAAAATAAAGAGTTTATTGATGCAAATGATTTTCTGTCTTCCTTAAAAGTTGATAAAAACGGCATAACCGTATTAGCTAATAAAGAGTCTGTTAGTGACCCATATGAGTTTTTTGGAACAGCAGCTTTTGAGGCGATGATAAGTATCTTAAAACAAAATTATGAGTGGGTTTTAATTGACACTGCTCCGATACTTGTTGCTCCTGAGTTTTTATTAATTTCCAGCGTGAGTGATGTCGTTGCATTAATGGCAAATTTAACAGTAACCTATAATATGCTTTCTAAAATAACAAGAATGCTTAAAGATACAGAAACACCTCTTATTGGTACAATAGTAAGAGAAAAAGATTCTTCTTTTGAGAAAGAATATATAGAATATATTGCTTGCAATGAGCATTCATCAGATCGCAAAAAAAATACTGAAACAATAACTGAAAATAAATAAAAGAGGCAATCTTGAACATATCGTTTCTAAAAACATATTTTGATTTAAACAAATTAAACTTATCATCTTTAATTCTTATAATAGCTGTGGCATTAGGCGCATTAATGCTAATAATCCCAATACATTATCTTTTAATAATGACGGTAATGCTAACAGCTATTCTATTTTTAGTGATAAATCCAAAATATTGCTTTTATTTGCTTGTGTTTACCCTTCCTTTTGCCGCTCCTTTTTTTATTGGATCTCAAGAACTACCGATAAATCAGACAGATCTTCTTATAGTTTTTACTTCGGTTATAATTTTTTATAAATATATTACTGAACGATCACAAATTTCACTAAAAACACCTATTGATAAATGGTTCGTTATTCTTTTTGTCATTTATCTTGTGACAGGATTAACTTCTTCAGCTCATAACGGATATCAAGGTATATTTAAATATATTGAACTCGTTCTTTTATTTTATTCAACAGTTTATTTAATCAGATCTAAAATAATATCAATATCCGATATAATTAAATCTTTGATTTATGTTGCATTATTTGAAGCAAGTCTTGGTATTTTACAGTCTTTAACCGGTGGATTTGGTGCCAGTTGGATTGATAATAGAGGATATTTAGGTTATTTAGGTATTGGTTCTACAGCTGTTTGGCATGGACAAGGGACTTTTACCCATTTTAACATGTTGGCTGGTTTATTATGTATAACTGTTGTTTTTTTAATTCCTTTGAGACATTTTTTATTAAAAAGTAATATAAAAAACAATATTTTATTTTTCATATTACTTTTTGGTGTTATTACTACTTATTCAAGAAATAGTCTTATAACAATATTTTTAACTAGCATATTATTTTTATTTATCATCGATAAAAATAAATTTTACTTTTTCTTGAAATTTGTATTGTCAACAATTCCATTATTTCTAATATATATGTTTTTAAAAGATACATCATATTTTTCCACATTAAATCCAAGAGATCATATTTGGGCAGTTAATATGATGGCTTTTTCACAAAGTATAAAAACAATTTTAATAGGAAATGGTTTACGTGCAGTGGATCAGGAAATATTTAGATTTCTTCCATCTAATTTGTCATTGGTGGATGCTTCATACTTTCAAGCACATAGTTTTTATATTTATAACCTAATCGAAGTAGGAGTTATTGGAACATTCACAATTATAGCTTTTTACATAGTTAATTTAATAAATTTTTTAAAAGGCTTTAATAGCTCAAATAAAAAATACTATAAAGCTATGTATCTTATGGCATTCTTATTCATTTCAGGTATTTTTATTCAAGGCATATTTGACCTTGTTTTCAATCGATTTAATTTTCAAGTTCTTATTTATTTAATTTTGGGGATCGTGTATGCAAAAAATCACAAGCTATATGGCGAAAGTCGTCAATAGCAGTTTTGTTAAAAATTTAAGTATTACTTTTATGGAAAATATTGTAACAAAGGTACTTGGCTTTCTAATAATATTAATTCTTGTTAGAAATCTTGGACCTGACAATTATGGAATATATTCTTTTATTTTTATTAATATTCTTATGTTTAGCCAGCTTTTCGATTTTGGAATGGAAAATACTGCAATTAGGTTTTCAAATAGAGATAAAGAAAAGCAAAATTCTATTTTTGGTCTTTATTTCCTTATAAAGTTATCAATAATTTCTCTAGTAATCTTTACTTTAGTTCTGTTTGGTCAAACTCTTTTAATTAAAATGCATAAACCTGAACTAATTAAATTTATTCCAGTCTTTATAATTGGTTTTTTAGGAGAATCTATATTTTTTGTTAATGATACTTATTTACAATGTGTACAAAAATTCAAATTAAGAGCATTTATAAATATTACAAGATATTTAACTGTTGTAGCTTTTGCAACAACGATGTATCTTTTCAAATTAATTTCTTTAAAATATATAACATTTATTTTTATAATACCATTGTTCTTCGTTCTATTCTTTATTCCTCGTTATTATCTCTTTATTAAAGAATTTCTTACCAATAAATTATCAAAAAATTTAGTTCTTGAATTATTTCATTATGAAAAGTGGATGTTAGTTTTATCAATCGGCAATTCATTAATGGGAAGAATTGATATATATATGTTGTCAATTTGGGTAAGTTATACTCAAATTGGTATTTATTCCGCAGCTTTTAATTTATTGTCAATAATTTCATTTTTACCGGCTGTTCTTGGTAAAGTAATGTTGCCTAAAATGGCAGAAACAAAAATAGAAAAACTATTTGATCTAACTCTTAGTATTACAAAACCAATATTAGGACTATCTTTTCTATTATTATTTATTATTCCATTATTTCCATATATAGTTCCTTTGCTTTTTGGGCATAAATATGATGATTCTATTTTAATTGTGCAAATATTATCAATTAGTACTTTAATTGGTTTTTCAATATTGCCTATAGAACAATCTATGTATCCTTTAGGAAAACCTAAAGTAATTGTTTTATTTAGATATATTCAACTTGCAGTAAATATACTTATTAATATTTATACAATTCCTAAATTTGGTATTGTGGCAGCAGCATCAAGTGCATTAGTCACCAGACTTTTATCAAGTTTATTGCTTTTTATATATTTTATGAAACAAAAATCTGTTTATACCTCTAAAGATTAATTAATATGCAATGTAGACTATTTTTATATACTTTGTGAATATCAGAGTATATAAAAGCATTGCAAGTAATATATCATATTGAGACTGCTATTCTTTATGTTAATTTTACTGTTACATTTCATTTTTTTTATTAATTATTCATAAATTTTGTTTTAAACTACAGTAGTAATTATAAATAAAATGTTATAAAGATCTTATTTGATTAAGGAGACACAAAATGACTAACACTTATAAATTCAAGTATGACTCAAATGGTAGATTAATAGAAAAAGACAGCTATGATTCAAATGGCAAATTTATATCGGCAGAAGTAAATAAATATAATGCAGATGGAACTATTGAAGTAAGTATCTATAATAGTAGTTGGAATGTGATAGCGAAAAGAACTTTTGATTCTAATGCCGATTTAACTTCCTCCTCTGCTTATCAATACAATTCCAGTAATAAATTAATAGAAAAATCTATTTTTAATTCTAGCGGTATTTTAATTCAAGATGAAAAAACTTCATATAATGCTGATGGGAAGCTTGCAGGAACAGAAATAGATAAATTTACATCTAGCGGCGTTCTTCTTCAAAAATTATATTACAATAAAAATTGGAATTTAATTGCTAATGAAAAAGCTGATATTAATGGAAATATCGTAGAAAAAACACAGATTAATTTTGACATTAATAATGTATTCACAGATTCTAAAATTGAAACATATAGCGCTACCGGCGTAATGTTAAGTAAGGCTATTTATAATAAGACTTGGACTCTTGTTGAATATGACAGTTTTAGTAATGACGGAAAAATTGCAAGAGTAGATAAATATAATTATGATAATGCAACAGGTGCATTTTTAGGATCACAAAAGAATTATTATGATAATAATTCACATGTTTTAGTATCCAATAATTTTGATGCAGCAGGTCTAATTATCACTAAGGATAAATATTCTTATGACCAAAACGGACTTGTTATAGAAAAAGACACATATGATGCCAATGGTAAATTCATTGCTGCTGAAAAAGATTCATACGGTGTTAATAGTTTAGTTTCCGCAAAAACCTATTTTAATAAGTCATGGAACATTATAGAAGTTGATAAATTTGATATTAACGGAAATTTATCAGAAAAAAAACAAGTTAATTATGACGTTAATGGAGCACTTGCAAACTCTAGTGTTGAAAAATATAATGCTAACGGCACTATTTCATCAAAAGAGTTTTCTAATAAAAATTGGGTTGTAACTTCTAAATTGAACTATGACTTAAACGGAAATTTACTTACAAGGTTAGATTACACTTATGCTGCAAACAATAAATTATCTGAATTAGATATTTATGATGCTAATGGAGTTTTAACTCAACAAGAAAAGCATAATTTTGCTGCAAATGGTACATTTGTTGGAGCTGAAATAGATAAATATTCTAATGGCGGAGTTTTATCAGAAAAACTATCCTATAATCAAAATTGGAATTTTATTGGTAGAGACAAAGTTGATGAAAATGGAAATGTAATTGAAAAAACATTAGTTAATTTTGATAGTAACAATGTTAGGACTGGTTCAAGTATTGAAAAATATACTTCTGACGGAACTGTTATTGAGAAAAGTATCTATAACAAAAATTGGACATTGACTGAATTTGACAGTTATGATCAAGCTGGGAAACTTGCAAGATTAGATAAGTATAATTATGATGTAAATGGAGCTTATTTAGGAGCAGAAATAGATTATTTTACCCCTAATGATGTTATGGCAAGTTCAATAATTAAGTACGGTACGAATAACGATGACAGTATTGTAGCTTATGCACCAAATACTACGCTTGTTGGTGGTGCTGGCAATGATACATTATGTGGAGTTAATGGAAATACTACATTTCTATTTAATGATGGCGATGGAAAAGATAAGATTTATAATATAAATCCTGATTCAAACTCAGTTTTATTTGGAAATACAGTTGATAAATCAAATATAGCTTTATATAAACAAGGCTCTGATTTGGTTATTGATTATGGTAATGTTGTTAATCAAGATCAAATAACTGTTTCAGGTCAGTTAGAATTTTATTCTTACCCCATGATAAGTGATATTAAACTAAATAATAATACCTTAATTACATCAGCTGATATTAATCAAATTATACAAGCTATCAACTCTTATACTGAAAAACATGCAGATGTTTCTATTTCAAGTGTTGCTGATGTAAAAAATAATGCTGAATTAATGACAGTTATTTCAAATACATGGCACTCATAAGTTAGATACAGATAATCTAAAGAATAATCCTCTGAATTATATAATTCAGAGGATTTTATCTATAATAATAAAAAATTATGAATTTAGATTAACTTTTGAATTTTTGGTAGTGGTATGAAACAACGTGATAAAAAATTCGTCATATAATTGTCAGACAAAATGAGGGCAGGAAAATGAGGGAAAAATTAGGAATATGTACAAAATGCCAAAGTAGCAAAATAGTAAAAAATGGTCATAATGCTTCAGGCAAACAGCAATATTTATGTAAAAATTGTGGTGCACATAGAATATTAGAATCTGAAAAAAAATATAACGAGGCAAGAAAAGGTGAAATAATAAGGGCATATCTTGAGAGAACTAGCTTAAGGGGATTAGAGCGAATATTTCACGTTTCAAGACAGACTGTTTCGGACTGGTTAAAAAAAAATAATCGAACAACTTCCTTCAATTGAAGAAACACTTATTGAAGTAAAAGATGATATTCTTGAATTGGATGAAGAATGGACTTTTGTAAAGAAAAAGATTAATAAAAGGTGGCTTTGGCTTGCTTTATCAAGGGCAACAAAGCAGGTTGTAGCCTATGTTATTGGTGATAGAACAGAAAAAAGTTGCAGAACACTTAAAGAAAAAATTCCTGAAAAATACAAGGAAACCTTTAAATTTAGTGATTTATGGGATACTTATAATGCAGTATTTACTGAAAATCATCTATCTGTAGATAAAACCAGCGGTGAAACCGCTCATATAGAAAGATTTAATAACACTATAAGGCAACGCTTAGGCAGATATACTAGAAAAACTCTATCATTTTCTAAGTCTGATTTCTGGCTTGACCTTGTTACTCATATATTTATCATTCATTACAATTTATCACTTAAAAATTAGCCTCTACCGAATTTTTTAAATAAAAAAGCTAAGCATGCAAAATATAAAGGAATAAAGTAAATGAAGAGGGAATGAATAGCAGTAACCGCTAACATTGTAAGAATTGTTAAAAGTAACATCGCTTTTAAGTATTTTATTTGTTTCTTAAAACTTCTTTGTTCATATTCGGTATCAACAATTCTGTCGGTAATAACTTTGATGTTTTCTTGGAAAAGCTTTTCATGATTTTTATAAATTTGATAATAACATTCTTTTATTTGAGTTAGATTTAAAGAATTTGATCGAGAAGTTTTTTCATTCAGTTGTCTGTAATAAATTAGAGTTTCATTAATATGATGAACTTTTACTCCAGAACTTATTAATAAAAGTAAAAAGTTATAATCTTCTAGTCCTTTTACCATATTGGCATTAAATCCGCCAATTTTTTCAAAATCTGCTTTTCTAAAAAAAGATGTTATTAAAATAGCGCAATTATTAAGAATTAAATATTCTGGAAATTTATAATTTAATTTTGCAGTTTTGTTAAATTTGCCAAAAAATTGATAGTTTGAAAAGACTAGACCTATTTCGCTGTCAGAGTCTAATATTTCTACTGCTTTTTGAAAAAATGTTTTTTCTATTTTATCATCTGCATCAAGTGGAAGTATATATGTTCCTTTAGCTTCTTTTATTCCTATATTTCGGGCTTTTGATACACCTTGATTTTCAATATTAATTACCCTTGTCTTAGGTTTATCATAATTTTTCAATAAATTATTAGTATATTCATCAGTTGACCCATCATTTACTATAATTATTTCAAAATTTTGATAAGTTTGTGCTAAAACGGAATCAACTGTTTCATTAATATATTTTCCATAGTTATAACAAGGTATTATAACTGAAATTTTACTATTAATATCGTTCATAATTTTCTCCTTTTAGGTATAATTTTTATATAAAAAACATTTTTCGACAAGAAAGAGAATAAAAGTTTATGCATAATGAAAACATTAATATTTTGCAGTTAATCTCTTCATTAGAGGTTGGTGGAGCTGAAAAACTGTTAATCGAACAGTTAAAATCATCAAAAAAATTAGATCTTCCTGTTAATTATTCCATTGTAATAGTTAATGATTTATTAAATGAGCAATTAAAAGAGGAATTAGTTTCTATTGGATATAATGTTTATTTTTTACACCGAAAAGAAAATAGTAAAAATCCAAGATACTTTTTTGATTTATTTAATATTATCAGAAAAAATAAAATTAATATTATTCATTCCCATGATCCGGGGTGTAAAAAATGGGAAGTTATATTTAAATTATTAAATCCTAAACTAAAAACAGTTTTTACGATTCATGATACTAATATTGTGAAATCGTTTAATAAGTTTCATTCTTTTATTAGTAGATATTTAATTGATAAAAATATTGCAATATCAAAATCTGTCTATGATGAATGTATAAATAATTCACATAATAATGTTGTTCAAATAAATAATGGAGTGGATGTTGGATATTTTTCCAAAAATAAAGCTATTATTGATAAAAACAATAGTAAATTAGACATAATCAATGTCTCACGAATTACACATACTAAAAAAGGTCAAGATATTTTAATTAAAGCGTTGATTGAATGTAAAAAAAATGGACTTGAATTTAGTTGCAAATTTGTTGGTGGTGTTAGTGATCACGAATCTTTTGAGTATTTAAAACAACTTGTTGAAGAGGGTAATATTTCGGATAATGTTCAATTTTTAGGCAATAGAAATGATATTTCAGAATTATTGGCAGGATCTAACTTGTTTATATTGCCTTCAAGATATGAAGGATTTGGGCTTGTTGTTATAGAAGCTATGGCGGCTGGGTTGCCTGTGATTGCAAGTAATATTGACGGACCGGCTGAAATAATTCAAAATAATAAAAACGGCTTATTATTTGAGTCTGAAAATTATAATGATCTTGTTGATAAAATTACATACTTTTACTACAATAGAGATAATATGATTGATATTGCATTAATTTCTAATAATTATGCATCCAGTTATGATATTTCATTAATGACAAAAAAATACTATTCTTTATATAAGGAATTATCATGAAATTTAAAGAGCTGATTTGTCTTATAAGATCTGATATTTATAAATACAAACAAAAAAAAGAACTGAAAAATTCTTTATCTCTTTTATTTAATAAGTCCTTTATTGTGGTTTTTCTTTATAGAGTTTGTCATTATCTATATAAAAGCGAAAATAAAATTCTTTTATTTCCTTTTGTTTCTCTTTTCAGAATTGTTAAAGAGAGACGTTATATTGATATTTCATATAAAACGTCTATAGGTGAAGCATTATATATCGATTTTGCTTTTGGTATTGCTTTAAATGAGTTTATAAAAATTGGAAATAACGTTGAATTGTATCAATGCACAACTATAGGTGCAAGTGGAAGAGATAAATCTTATGGGCCTGAAATTGGAGATAATGTTATTCTGAAGCCGGGTTCAGTTGTTATTGGTCATTGCAAAGTAGGTAATAATGTTATTGTAGAAGCAAATAGTGTAATAACAAAAGATATTCCCGATGATTCAACAGTAATTGGTATTCCTAATATTATTTCAACTAACGTTTAGAGTTAAGTTTGTGTTAATTTAGACGTAATATGAATTTAAAAAAGATAGATAGAAAGTGATATGCAATGACTTTAACATTGAAAGATTTAATATTTTTAATAAAATCAGATTTACATAGATATGAAGGAAAGACAAATTTTAAAATATTTTTGAAAAATTTTATTTTAAATAAAGGTTTTCAGCTTACTTTCTGGTATAGACTCTGTCATCATTTTTATATGAAAAATAATAAACTGTTATTGGCTTTTTCTATTTTGTTTTTTAGAACTTATAAAGAAAAATATGGTATGGATTTTCACTATAAAGCTAAAATTGGTAGTGGTTTATGTTTATATCACGCTTTTGGTACGGCATTAGGACCTACTGTTGTTATAGGGAAAAATGCAAATATACTACACCGAGTAACCTTTGCAAATGTAGGTAGAGGCTCAAAAAAAGGAGCTCCGATTATTGGTGATAATGTATTATTAGCTCCTGGTTCAGCATTAATTGGAAATATACACATTGGTAGCAACTCTGTCTTAGCTGCAAATACTGTTGTCTCAATTGATATTCCAGAAAATTCTGTTGTTGCAGGTATTCCAGGTAAAGTTATATCTAACAAAGGTTCTCATGGATACATTTTAAATACTGATTATGAATAAACTCAGACTTTTTCTTCTTATAGCTTTATTATCTTTAGCTAATATTAGTTTAGCTGAGTCAAATGATCTTTTTCCCTTCGTCTTACCTTGGGATGACAATACAAAAAATATTACTGATGTAAGTAGTTGGAATAAAAAACCGATTGGAAAAGAAGATTGTCTTTCAATAAAAAATGGACATATTTATTCAGACAGTAAACGTATAAAGTTTATTGGTGTAAATATGACTTTTTCTGCAAATTTCCCTAATCACTATGACGCCGAAAAAATTGCTCAACGAATGGCAAAGTTTGGAATAAATTGCGTTCGTTTTCATCATATGGATACAAGGGCTTATCCTGATGGATTATTGAACAAAGATTTCCTCTCAATAAATCAGGAACAAATAGATAAACTAGATTATTTTATATACCAATTAAAGCAAAATGGTATTTATTCCGACATCAACCTTCATGTAGCTAGAAAATATCCCAATCTACCTAAATGGGATGGAATGCCTGAAGCCTATAAAGGTGTTGATCTGTTTTATCCTGATATGATAAATATGCAAAAAAATTACGCAAAAGATATTTTGACCCATTTAAATCCATATACAGGTCTAAAATATGTAGAAGATCCATGTATTGCAGTTGTTGAAATAAATAATGAAAATTCGCTAATTAGAGAATGGTGGGCATTAAGGACTATTAACAGAGATAATACTCCATCATTATATATCTCGGAACTTGAGTATCAATGGAATAAATGGTTACAAAGAAAATATATTGATAATGCTTTATTAAATAAAAAGTGGAAAACTTTAAATTATACTATAGGTAATATTAAAGCAATTGAACCATATGATAAAATTAATAATGAAATAAAAGTTGATTGGATTCAATTTTTAGTCGAAAAAGAAACTAATTATTATAATAGTATGTATGATTACATTAAAAATAATTTGCACTCTAAAAGTTTAATTATTGGAACGCAAAACTGTTTTAGTCCTTTTATAACACAGAAAAAAATGGATATAATTGATTCCCACTCCTATTGGCAGCATCCTGTTTTTCCGGGAAGAGCATGGGATCTTAATAACTGGTATATAAATAATATTTCTATGACTGGTGAAAATAATGGCGGTTGTATAAGTGAGCTTGCACAATTTAATGTTGTGAATAAGCCATTTTTTGTTACTGAATATAATCATTCTGCCCCAAACACCTTTTCTTCAGAGACTTTTCTTTTATTGTCGGCATATGCTGCTTTTCAAGACTGGGATGGTATTTTTGCTTTTGATTATATGCAGATTAAAAATTATAACTCACAAAAAATAAATGGATTTTTTGATATATCTCAAAATCCCAGTAAAATGAGTTCATTAATTCCGTCTTTTGCGTTGTTTAGAAGAATGGACGTTAAGCCTGCCAAAGAGATAAAAAGTATATTTGTTCCTGACAAAGAAATTATAGACAAAATGGTAACAGTTAAAACAAGTTGGATAAGTACAACGGTTTTTGGATTAAAGGGTAACAACGCTTTAAAGCACAGAATAGGATTTAGTTTATTTCCTTTAGTAACTCATGATAATTCTACGGAAGAAGTGACTAATAATAATGTTATAAATAGTGACACAAACGAACTTTTTTGGGATAAACAAAATAAAAATTTAATAATTGATACTCCATTATCTAAAGCTTTTATAGGCAGAGCTGAAAGAAATAAGATTATAAGATTTAAGGATGATATTTCCATTAAAATATTAAAAACTAAGCAAGATTGGGCTGCTATAACTATGACTCAAATGAATTGTAATAAATTTAATAACAATATCTTAATAACTGCAACGGGTTATAATGGAAATACAGACATGAAATGGAATGCAGAACAAAATTCATTAGTTGAAAATGATTGGGGGACAGCTCCGACTATCATTGAAGGTATTGATTCGGAAATACGATTTTCTGGCGATAAAGAAATTCATGTATGGGCTCTTGATGAAAAAGGGAATAGAAAAGAAGAAGTCCCTATAACTAAATTAGCAGATTCTTCAATAATAAATATAGCTCCTATATATAAAACATTATGGTATGAATTAGATATTAATAATAAATAAGGCTCTAGACTAGCACTTTTCTTGTAAAACTTTTAAATTCTTTTTGTA
>JBAXKC010000039.1:0-22832 GCA_037137535.1 bacterium
TTTACATAGGAGTCACTAAGTTTTAAATAGGGGGATTTTTTGGGGGCATGTCAAACTCAAGCTGGAGACTATATCGAAAAAGATGGATTATTGAAACAATATTTAGGGATTTAAAGTCCTATTTACACTTAGAGGAATGTTATGCAAGAACTTTAAAAGCTCAAATCAACCATATAAATGCCTGTATGGATGCTTTTTTATTCTTGAAAAACAAATATCCTGACAAGAGTATCGAAACCGCTCGGCAGGATTATTTGAACATTTATCATTCTGAAAAAGTCAATAATTATGCTGCTTTATCTTGTGCTGCGTAACTCCTGTTATATAAATATTCTTTGTCATAGCTTTCATTCAAATTATTTTGCCAATATTCAATATTATCCTCATATTTGAAAAGATAGCCAATATATAATAAAACCCAATAATTGTCCATATAGCTTTCTTTCTTCATTTTTTTAAAATCAGATCGCCTTACTTCAAGTGCTTTGTTATAATATTCAAACGCTTTATCAGCATTATTATTCTTTCTGAAATCTTCAGCAACATTAAAATAATTAAACATTCTATTAAGCTTATCGATATTTATATATTTTTCAAGATTAATAAGTGCATATGGTATATCACTATAGTAGTAAGATCTAGCCATAGATCCATAAAAACTTCCACATTCAACTTTAATAAAGGAAGATACAAAAAAAGTATTTTTTATATCTTCTGTTATTAAATCCTGATATTTGATTATAAGATCCCACCGCTTTTGCTCTTCACATATTGATATAAAGGAAAAAAAGTATATCGGTGAAATACTAACGAATTTAGGATATAAGTTAAAACCTTTTTCATAATACTCTATAGCTTTTTCATAACCACCGTTATAAGAATAATTTTTTTCCAAGAAAAAATAACAAAGAGCTATATAATAATACGAGGATTGATATCTACCAACACCAATATTAATAATTTTACAATAATAATTAATTGCAGTATTAAAATCACCTAATGAATGACATAATTTACCTATAAATAGCAAAATGAACGATAATAATCTTTTATATAGGTAAATCAGAATACTATTTTTTGTTTTAACATTAGTTTTAGTTGACAAAATCAATAATTTATCACTAACACAATTTATATTTTTATCTTCAATCGTTTCATTTGTAGGTTTAATTTTTCTTGCTATTATGGAAACAATAGACATCAAGAGTAAAGTATAAGACATTAAATACCGTGCTTCATAAGTATGATTAAATAATTGATAAATGTAAGAAATAAAATATAATATAATAATAAGATAGATAATTAATTTTAATATTTTTAATAAACTACTGTTTTTTTTATATTTATAAATTAAATCGAAATATTCAAATCGAATAAAAAGAAGGAACAAAGCTAACGACAATAATAAACTTTTATTAAATATATAAAATACTAACACCGTAGCAAGGATAAGAATTAACGCAGCTAAAAAATTATTACAAAATTCTAATAATTGCTTATTAATTCCTAGGAGCTTTTTTTTCATCTTTCCTCCTTAAATAAAGTGTTTATATTTTATTTAAAATTAAATTCCATATTTCCCAAACAAAAAAATCAATCTAACTTAGAAAATACTTGTTTTAATTCGTTAGATTTATCCTTTTGATTATCGCTTCTTTTTATAAGTAATTTTGTTAAATACTTTAGAGCTTTATGCCCATCTTCATAATTATCCAAAGTGAAGATAGTCTTAATCGCAACTGATTTAGCATCTTCGTTGAAATTAATTTGTTGAAGCATAAATTGATCGCCCTCAGTTGCTTCAACAATATGCTTCATCCAATCAGATCTGCGTTCTGGTGATCCACCAATAAATTCAGGTTGTTCTGCAATATTTGCTGATAATACCCCCAACTCCTTAGTCGGAAGCCTTCCAAAAGATATATTTTTTATTCCAATATTCATTTATATTTCTCCTTTTTAAATTATATTAAATAACTTACTCCAAAACCCCATTCAAAATCTCGACCAAATCGTCAACATTCCCTTTTATATAAAGGATTTTATTTTTATTCTTCTCACCTGAAACAATTTTTATAGATGATTTTGAAACCTTAAAAACTTTTGATAGAAATTTAATGCATTTTTCATTGGCTTTTCCCTCAACGGGAGGAACGTCAAGCTTAACTCTTAAACTGTTTTCGATAAGTCCTGATATTTCGCATTTTGAGGAATTCGGCGTTACCCTCACGCTGATCTTTATGCCGTCATCATATATGTTTGCATTAATTTGAGTATTTTTAATTATTTTCATTCTAGCTTTTATTCTAAATAAGCGGTAAAATAAGTATCTATGAGAATATTATACAAAAGAAAGAATTATGGAAAGCGCAACATTATTTGATCAACTTGATTCTATATTAAAAGAACAAAAAAGACCTGATGAAGATATTCAAAAAATCAAGTCAGCTTATGAGTTTGCCGCAAGACTACATCAAGGGCAATACAGAGTAAGTGAAGAGCCTTATATTGTCCATCCTGTAGAAGTTTCATGCATATTAGCAAATTTAGAAGCTGATACCGATACTATAATTGCTTCACTTTTACATGATATTTTAGAAGACACCGACACAAAGCCTGAAGAGATAGAAAAATTATACGGAAAAGATGTAATTACGCTTGTAAACGGTGTAACCAAATTAAGCAAATACAGCTTTAGCTCAAAAGAAGAAAGACAAGCTGAAAATTTCCGTAAAATGTTTTTAGCAATGGCGGAAGATGTCAGAGTTATCTTATTAAAACTCGCTGACAGACTTCATAATATGAGAACCTTAAACTATATGGCTCCTCATAAACAGAAAAAGATTGCAGAAGAAACTTTAGAGATTTTTGCACCTTTAGCTAACCGCTTAGGTATGAACAGAATAAAAATCGAGCTTGAAGATTTGTCTTTAAGATATATAAATCCTGAAAAATACTTTGAAATAGCTCAACTTGTTTCTCAAAGCAAAGCAGAACGAGATCAAACTGTTCAAGCTATTGTAAACAGAGTTCAAACAAGCCTTAAAAGTTTGAATATTAACGCTATTATTACAGGAAGAGCAAAAAACTTTTACAGCATATACTCTAAAATGCAAAGAAAACAAAAGTCTTATCATGACTTATACGACATAAATGCAATAAGAATTATTGTTGATAACGAAAAAGAATGTTATGAAGTTCTTGGTGTAATTCACTCTGCCTTTAAACCAATACCCGGTAGATTTAAAGATTATATTGCAATGCCGAAAAGCAATTTATACAGATCACTTCATACCTCAGTAATTGGTCCTAGAGGGAAACCTGTTGAAGTTCAGATAAGAACCAGAGATATGCACGAAATCGCTGAATACGGGGTTGCGGCTCACTGGAAATATAAAGAAGCAGGAATGCCGACAACAGTAAACTCAAGCGATGAAAATAAATTTTCATGGCTCAGAAAGTTAGTTGAATTTCAAAACGATATCAAAGATGCGAAAGAGTACGTTGATAGCGTAAAGTTAGACTTATTCGGAGATCAGGTTTTTGTATTTACTCCGCAGGGTGAGGTTCTTGACCTTCCTAACGGTGCAACTCCTATTGATTTTGCCTACCGTATTCATAGTGAAATCGGGCATAAATGCAGCGGAGCTTTGATTAACGGAAGAATTGTACCATTAGACACAAAACTTAGAAATGGCGATATTATTGAAATTCTTACGAATAAGAACTCAAAGCCAAGACTTGACTGGATAAATATTGTTGCAACAAGCCAGACAAGAAGTAAAATTCGTCATTGGTTCAAGAAAAATCTGAAAGAAGACAATGGCAAAAAAGGTCATACCGCTTTAGAACAAGAGCTGGGCAAATCTGCGTTTGAGGACTATTTTAAAGCAGGAAAACTTACCGAAATTGCAAAACAGCTTAACTATCAAAATGAACACGATATGTTTTGCGCAATAGGTCATGGAGAATTAACGCTTAATAAAGTAGTTAATCGATTAAAAGCCATTGATACAATTCCAAAAATAAAAACCTATAAACCGACAAGCACGACTAAAAACAGCAAAGTAATTGAAGGTCTTGAAGGTATGCTTTACCACATATCTAAATGTTGTACTCCTGTTCCGGGCGAGCCGATTATAGGAGTAATAACAAGAAGTCGTGGAGTAAGCGTTCACAGAGAAGATTGTAAAAACTTAGCCCTAGCCGATAATGAACGAATGATGCTCATTAATTGGTCAGGAGTTGATACAAGTAAGACTTTTGTTACTTATATTCAAGTTGAAGTAATAGACAGGCTTGGAGTGCTTAAAGACATTCTTACAAAAATTGCCGATAATAAAACTAACATTAACCATGCAAATATAAAAAATATCAGCAAATCAAGAGCAATTGTAGAAATTGGGCTTGAAATTAAAGATATTGAACATTTAAACAAAATAACCAACAGCATATTAAGCATAAGCGATGTTTTATCAGTTAAACGACAAAAACCCGGTGCAGGTGTTAACTCTAAATAATATTCCACTTTTGTACTAGGTTATAAAATAATATTAAGAATATAGAGAATAAAAACAAACTCTCAAACTGTTAAAATGATTAAGAAATAAAATCAAAACAGAGGGAGTTTGTTTTTTATGAGCAGTTTTTATGAAAATGTGTCTAAAAATGCATATTATAACTATCTAAACAGAATACAAAACAATTTACCTGTTAATAGTTTTGATGATTGGATATCAGCAGAAAAAAATCAGATAATTATAGAAAGAATAAAAGAAGAAGCATTCCTTCATTCAAAAGTATATGGTGAAGATGACCTTATTAATTGGATAACAGCTGAAAAAGAAATAAATGAAAGACTTAGATTTTTAGCGTACTATTTGCACGAATCAAATATTAATAAATCAGCTGTGGATAATTGGAAAGAAGCAGAAAAAGTTTATATTGAACAATTTTAACAGGGAGAAAAGTATATGTATGAAGGTATGATAGTATTTCAGTTAATTGGTTTATCAATTGCAGTTTTTCTATTAATTCATTCAATGAAACAAATAGGGCTAATCAAAGTAATTTCTGTCAGTTTCAGCATATTTATAATACTGGCTACATTTTTATTAATGATCTTTACTTTAATACGAGCACACAAGTACAGAGGAATGATGTATCCACCAAATCCACAAATAATGAAAAAACATTGCGGTGGTTATCAATCTTTTGTACCGCCTACAACAGTAAGAGAAGTAATACTTTTAAAAATCCCTAACAATAAACAAGGTTGTCCAGATATAAAAATAAGTAATTTTAAATAAACTGTTAAATATATTTTGCAAATCCTGATAGCTTATAAATAAAAGCTATCAGGATACTTTTTATAATCATGTTACAAATTTAATACAAAAGAACAAAATGACTATTAATCTTTTATTTGTTCTGACTTTATATAAAGCAAGTGGAGTCATACAATTAAAGAGTGGGGGTTATAATGTTAACTATAAATTCTCAAGTAATGAGAACGAGCTTAAACACAGTCAAACAAAGTTGCAACAAAGAAAACAAAACTCAATCAGCACCAAGCAACGACAAACATCAGAACTCAAGTATTGCTGCTTATTCCAAAAATTATTATGTAGGATTTAACGGATTATTTGACAGAAAACCTCATCTTAATCACAATAATCTGATTAAGCATTTAGACGAAAAGCTAACACCTGACGAGATGAGAGTAATTAACAGAGCAGAAGTAAAGCATACTTTGGATAAATTATGTCAACATCCGGACAATCTCATTGCTAAAACAGACGGATTTTACTATATGAAAGATAACACAATTGACCTTTTCACAAAAAAACCTGATGAAAATACAATGTTATCACAAGGAGTAACAGACTTTGTTTCTGCACTTACAGGGCCAAAAGTAAATTTAGTGGAAACAATTAAAGCTACTCAAGAATATTTTAAAAACTTTTCATCAGAAAATCCTGACACAGAAGAAGGAATAAGAGCAGGTAAAATCCAAGAATTATTAAAGGTAAAACACGAAGGCTTAACCAGCTGGGATCCACCTGAAATAGTTGCTCAAAAAAAAGCTAAAGCAAATGAAATAAAGTTACTCCGCTCGCTAAGTAATGATGACAAGCAACACCTAACTGAACTTGCAGACAAATTAGACGAAAAAATTGCAGGAAAAACGGATAAAACAGAAGCCTTATACTTAGTAAGCAAGCATTTTGAAAATAAAGCAAAAAATAACACCGAAAATGAAAAAGTAGCAGCAAGAAGTTTGTTTGCCTCAAAATTATTTACTGAAAAAGCTAAGCAAGCAGAAGAAGAACTAGCTTGGGGTGATGACGAAGAAGGTGAATCAGCAATTGATATTTGTTCAAAAGAGTTAAAAACAGACTTAAAAGCAAATAAAAATGAAGATTAATTTGATACTTACAAGTTAATAAACAAAAAATTAAACCCTCCAATGGAGGGTTTAATAGCATCTAAGGTTTTAATTATTCAGCTTCTTGATCCGAGGAATCTAAAGCGATCTTGTCATGAATTTCATTTAATTTTTTATTTTTTGACAAGTGGGACAACACTAACATTATAAATAATATTACAATAACAAGAGCTAAATAAGACTTTTGACCGCCAACAAAGGTTGTTGCAATTGTACCTGCTGCAATACATAAAATATAAAGTACAAAAACAGTCTTATTATGGGAAAAACCGGCTTTTAACAATTTATGATGAATATGCTCCGAATCTGCAACGAAAGGATTAGCTCCTTTAGATAATCTTCTTAAAACAGAAAAGGAAATGTCTAAAATCGGTACAGCTAAAATCATTACAGGTAATAACATAGTAACTGCAACAGTTTTTAATACACCTGTTACAGCAAGTGCCGCAAGTGTAAAACCTGCAAACAATGCTCCTGAATCGCCCATAAATATTTTAGCTGGATTAAAGTTAAACAATAAAAAGCCCATCATAGAACCTGCGAGAATAGCCGCAACCAATGCACTTATCGGCTGATGAGTATGAACAGCAACAACACCAAGTGTTACGGCACTTATAGCGGTAATACCGCCCGCTAATCCATCAACACCATCAATGAAATTCATTGCATTACTAATGCCTACAAGCCAGAAAATTGTTAAAGGAATACTCAAAAGACCTAAAGAAAAACCACCGCCAAAATGACTTAAAAAATCAATATTAACACCCAATAAACAGGCAACCAAAGCCGCTCCGATTTGAATAACAAGTTTAAACTTCGGTGTGAGATTATAAAGATCGTCAACCATACCAAGAAGAAACATAATGCTTCCACCGACAAGTATTCCTGATAAACCGTTACCATAAGGATAATTACGATTTAACAAAACCAATATAGCAAAAGTCAGAATCGTGCATAACCATATCGCAACACCGCCAAGTCTTGGTATTGGAGTTTTATGGACTTTTCTATCGTTAGGAATATCAACAAAACCCTTTTTAAGACAGTAAAATCTAACTAAAGGTACGATAATTACCGCTAATATAAAGGAAATTCCAAATCCCCATATATGAAAATTTAAATTTGTAAAAATAAGTTTGTCCTCCGGATTATTTAATACTTATTTTAAACCATTTCTGGATAAAGAGGATATTTTTTACATAATTGAATTGATCTTTCTTTTAATTCAGAAAGTTTTTCCTCATTATCAATATTTTTAATTGCTTCGGCAATTATTTCACCAACAATTTCAAAATCAGCTGTTTTAAAGCCTCTTGAAGTTGCGGCAGGAGTTCCTAATCTTACACCACTTGTAACAAATGGCCCTTTAGGATCATCAGGAACAGTATTTTTATTAGCTGTAATGTGAACTCTTTCAAGTAAATCAGCTATTTCTCTACCTGTTCTGTCAAATTTTCTTACATCAATAGTCAACATGTGATTATCGGTTCCACCGCTGACTAAGTCAATACCATTAGCATTTAGCGATTTTGCAAGAGCTTTAGCGTTATCAATAACATCTTGTGAATATTGCTTGAATTCAGGTTTAAGAGCTTCTCCAAAAGAAACAGCTTTTGCAGCAATAACATGCTCCAAAGGTCCGCCTTGAATACCTGGGAAAACAGCTTTATCAATTCCAGCGGCATGTTCAGCGTTGCACATAACCATTCCGCCTCTTGGACCTCTTAAAGTCTTATGAGTAGTTGTTGTAATAAAATCAGCATAACCTACAGGTGACGGATGATGCCCTGTTGCAACAAGACCTGCAATATGAGCAATATCAGCCATTAATAAAGCACCGACTTTATCAGCAACTTCTTTAAATCTTTTAAAATCAATAGTTCTAGGGTAAGCACTTGCTCCACAAATAATTAATTTTGGTTTATGCTCAATAGCAATTTTTTCAAGTTCGTCATAATCAATATAACCATTGCTGTCAGTTTTATAAGCAGCAAAATCGAAATAAAGTCCTGAGAAATTAGCAGGTGAACCATGGGTTAAATGACCACCATTAGATAAATCCATTCCTAAAACTTTATCACCCGGTTTAAGCGCATATAACATAACTGCCATATTAGCCTGAGCGCCGCTATGTGGCTGAACATTCGCATGCTCTACGCCAAAAAGCTGTTTTGCTCTTTCAACTGCCAATGATTCAACTTTATCTACAACTTCACAACCGTTATAAAATCTTTTATGAGGTTTGCCTTCCGCATATTTATTAGTTAAAACAGTACCCATAGCCGCAATTACAGCTGAGCTGGTAAAGTTTTCGCTTGCGATTAACTCTATTGTATTTCTTTGTCTGTCTAATTCTTCAGAGATTAAGTCAGCGATTTGAGGATCAACACTTCTTATTAAATCAAGTTCCATTTCATCCACCATTTCTAAAAACTATAGCTACAATTTATTGTATTAATTGTAGCAAAAAAACAATTATAGTTAATAATATAACACTTCATATAGTTATATTAATATTTGTAAAACAATTTAAGTATTACAATCATGAAACTAATAGACAAGGTTTTTATTATTATATAATCAAAAAAACTTGTTACTATTAATAGACTCGGAGGAAAATAATGGTAGATTTAAATACCTCAAAAAATATGGTTTCATTTGGAGAAACGAATACAAATCTCAAAAAAGCTTATACCCAAGAGGGAACAGGCATTAAAAATGCTCTTATTGTAGGAGGCTCTCTTATAGCGAGTGTATGTGGTGCCCATGTTGCAAATAATTATATTCCCGTTTCTGATAAATATGTTAAAGTTATTAATGAAGGGAAAAATCTTCTTGGAGAAGAGGCTATAAAAATGGCTAAGTCTCAGAGAGGTCCACTTGCAATAGGAATAGGACTAGCAGTTGGTGCTTTAGCATCATTTTTCGGCACAAAAATGCTGTCAGATAAAAAAGAAGTTTAAAAAAGGTTTAAAATAAAAAGCAGCTGATAAAAGATTATCAGCTGCTTTTTAGTAAATATTATATAATGTTAAATTAATCTTCTAACATTTCAACTCTTCGTTGGTGCCTACCGCCTTCAAATTCAGTATTCAACCAAACTCTAACCACGTCAAAAGCAGCTTCATCGCCGATAACACGACCGCCCATAGTTAATACATTCGCATTATTATGCGCTCTGCTCATTTTTGCGCTATATGTATCGTGGCAGGTGACTGCTCGAATGCCTTTTACTTTATTAGCGGCAATAGCAACGCCTAAACCCGAACCACAAACAATAATGCCTCTGTCAAACTGACCGTTAGCAACGGAAAGAGAAACTTCTTTAGCAACAATAGGATAATCTATTGGAGAACCGTCCAATGTACCGAAATCTTTAAATGCAAAACCTTCTTTTTCTAAAATCTTGATAATTTTGGCTTTTAACTCATACCCACCATGATCAGAACCGATTGCAATTTTAACACTATTCATTATAAACCCTTTCTATGTAAACAGCTTTACTCCACTAAAACTGCGCCTTGCCGATATATTTTAATTTTATTATCTGAACTTACATATAAAACAGTAGACTCTTTGCCTTCAGAAGGAATATTAAAATCTGACGCCACATAATCAACTTTATTGCCTACACTCGCAACGACCTCATCTCTTGAAGAATATGCTCCTTCACCGGAGAGATTGGCACTGGTTGTCGCTAGAACATGATCATCCGTGCAAAATTTCAATATGTCTATTATAACAGGGTGATTAGGAATTCTAAAACCTATTGTGTCCATTTGTGAAGTTATAGTATAAGGAATCTTTTCACTTTTATCCAATACAACAGTCAAAGCACCGGGCATATACTCAGAGATTAATTCTTTAGCTTTACTTGGAATATTCTTAACCAAAGGAGGTAAATATTTAATATCATCAGATAAAATGATAAGAGGTTTTGATCTATCTCTTCCTTTTATTTCATAAATTTTATTAACGGCACCTTCATTATTAACAAGGCAGCCAACACCCCAAACGGTATCTGTAGGAAAAGCAATAACACCGCCATTATTTAAAATAGCTTTAATATGATTAAGTTCATCTCTTGAAAATAGCGTTCTATTCATAATTTGTAACAAAGCCTAAAAATTTTTAACACATGAAATCATATTTGTAGTATATTTTGAAAGTAATAGAAAACAACATCTATTCTGATGAAATAACGTGGGGCGTTGGCGCAGTTGGTAGCGCGCTTCAATGGCATTGAAGAGGCCACGAGTTCGAATCTCGTACGCTCCATATTTTTATTAAACCTGACTTTGCGTAAATCCTACTAATTAATCAAAGAGGCTACGCAAAAGTTTAAGATTTAGGTTTAATCATTGACAGCGAGTTATTGTTGTTTTATAGATTATGTATAATAATGACGTATTCTGAAAATAAACGGCAGAAACAAGGAGGAATAAGTGCCAACAATTAATCAATTAGTTCGTAAAGAGCGTTCAAGAGTGATAACAAAGACAAAATCACCTGCACTATCAAGCTGCCCTCAAAGAAGAGGCGTTTGCACAAGAGTATATACAACAACACCTAAAAAACCGAACTCAGCTTTAAGAAAAGTTGCTAGGGTAAGACTTACCAACGGTTTTGAGGTTACTTCATACATCCCCGGCGTTGGCCACAACCTTCAAGAGCACTCTGTTGTACTAATCAGAGGCGGGAGAGTAAAAGATCTTCCGGGTGTTCGTTATCACATCGTGAGAGGCGCACTTGATACAGCCGGTGTTAAAAACAGAGCTCAATCAAGAAGTAAGTATGGAACCAAAGTAGATAAGAAGAAGAAATAAGGGGATAATCAAGAATGCCACGTAGATATAAACCTCAAAAAAGAGTTCCTTTAGCAGATCCTGTTTATAATGATGTTGAAGTATCAAAATTTATAAACAGACTTATGAAAAGAGGAAAGAAAAGTTTAGCTTCCAGAATTTTCTATTCATCAATTGATTTAATTGCTGAAAGAACAAAAGAAGATGCTATGGAAGTTTTCAACAAAGCTATTAAAAACGTTACTCCTCTTGTTGAAGTAAAAGCAAGAAGAATTGGCGGATCTACATATCAAGTGCCTATAGATGTTAAACCTGAAAGAGGATCAGCTCTTGCTATGGCTTGGCTTATTGCTTATTCCAAAAAAAGAAATGGAAGATCAATGGTTGAAAAGCTTGCTAATGAAGTTATCGATGCTTCAAACGGCAACGGCGCATCTGTAAAGAAACGTGATGAAACCCATAAAATGGCTGAAGCTAACAAAGCTTTTGCTCATTACAGATATTAATCTAAAATAATAAAAATCGGAAAGCATTTATTGTTTTCCGATTTTTTATTATTAGGTAAATTTGAACGTTATAAGATGTCAAACGTCCCTAGTCTTAAAAGAAAACTAGTTGGAAGTTTGGCATGTTTAGTAAACTTAACAAATTTACAAAGTTTTATATAAGTAATTCACTTGTTTGAGATAAAATATTATTGTACACATAGGTTAGTTTAGTTAGAAGGAAAATAAAAGTGGCTAGAAACATACCTTTAGAACGAATTAGAAATATAGGTATCGCAGCTCATATCGATGCCGGTAAAACAACAACAACAGAAAGAATCTTATATTATACAGGCTTCAGCCATAAAATCGGCGAAGTACATGAAGGTACTGCTGTTACCGATTATATGGAACAAGAAAGAGAGCGTGGTATTACAATTACCTCTGCTTGCGTAAAAAGTTTCTGGAAAGATCACCAAGTAAACATTATTGACACCCCTGGACACGTTGACTTCACAATTGAAGTTGAAAGATCATTACGTGTACTTGATGGTGTTGTTGCTGTATTCTGCGCTGTTGGTGGTGTTCAATCACAATCAGAAACAGTTTGGAGACAGGCTGAAAGATATAAAGTTCCAAGAATCGTATTTGTAAACAAAATGGATAGAACCGGAGCTAATTTCCAAAGAGTAATAGAACAAGTAAGAACAAGACTTTTAGCTAATATTCACCCAATTCAATTACCTATCGGTGCTGAAGATCAATTAAAAGGTATTGTTGACCTTGTAAGACAAAAAGCTTACATCTATACAAATGATATCGGCACAGACGTTATCGAACAGGAAATCCCTGAAGATATGGTTGAAGAAGCAGCTATTGCTAGAGATCAACTTATCGAAGCAGCGGCTGAAATGGACGATGAGCTTATGATGAAATACCTTGAAGGGGAAACTCTTACAGAGGAAGAAATCATTCGTGGTCTTAGAAAAGGTACTATTGAAAATAGACTTATTCCTGCTGTTTGCGGTTCAGCATTCAAAAACAAAGGCGTTCAGCTTATGTTAGATGCTGTAATTGACTACTTACCATCACCTTTAGAAGTTCCTGCGATTAAAGGTGTGCTTGAAGACGGAACAGAAGAATTAAGACATGCTGATGACAGCGAACCATTCTCCGCTCTTGCATTTAAAATTATTACTGACCCTTACGTCGGTAGATTAACCTTTATCAGAGTTTATAGCGGAACTCTTAAAGCTGGTAGCTATGTTTACAATGCTACAAAAGGTAAAAAAGAAAGAATTAGCCGTATCGTTCAGATGCAAGCTGATCAAAGAACTGAAATTGATGAGATCTGCGCAGGCGATTTAGCTGCTGCGGTTGGATTAAAAGATACAACAACAGGTGATTCATTAACAAGTGAAGATAGACCAATAATTCTTGAGTCAATTACATTCCCAGAACCTGTAATTGCTGTTGCTATTGAACCAAAAACAAAAGCTGACCAAGATAAATTATCAAACGGTCTTAATAAACTTGCTGAAGAAGATCCTTCCTTCAGAGTTAAAATTGACCCTGAAACAAACCAAACAATTATTGCAGGTATGGGCGAACTTCACCTTGAAATTATTGTTGACAGATTATTAAGAGAATTCAAAGTAAGTGCTAACGTTGGTAAACCACAAGTTGCTTACAGAGAAACAATCACAAAACAAGTTAGAGTTGAAGGTAAATTCGTCAGACAATCCGGTGGTAAAGGTCAATACGGTCACGTATGGCTTGTACTTGAACCTCAAGAACCAGGTTCAGGATTCAAATTTGAAAATAAAATTGTTGGTGGTGTTGTACCTAGAGAATACGTTCCTGCTATTCAAAAAGGTATCGAAGAAACTTTACTTGGCGGCGTAATTGCAGGCTATGAAGTTATCGACGTAAAAGCATCATTAGTTGATGGTAGCTATCACGATGTCGATTCAAACGAGATGGCATTTAAAATTGCTTCCAGTATGGCTGTTAAAGAAGGCGTTAAAAAAGGCGGCGGTATAATACTTGAGCCTATGATGAAAGTTGAAATTGAAGTACCTGAAGACTTCTTAGGCGATGTTATCGGTGATATGTCATCAAGAAGAGGACGTATTGAAGGTATGGAAGCTATTGAAGGTACAGGAATCCATAAAGTACAAACAATAGTTCCTCTTTCAGAAATGTTCGGATATTCAACCGATATCAGAAGTAAAACTCAAGGTAGAGGAACCTTCTCAATGGAATTCGCAAAATATGAGCCAGTTCCAAACAACATTGCTGAAGGTATTATCAGCAAATGTAGCGCATAATTTCTTAAGAAATACTAAAAGGGCTTCCTTCGGGAAGTCCTTTTTATATATGTTTTAATTTATTTAAAATTAAACTATAATAATCAAAACAAATAGTTTAAGGGGAAAAAACATGCAAGATTGCGGTAAGTTAAGCATAAAAATTATAAAAGAATCATTTCTGGAATTTAAAAATATTTTTGAGACCTTTAGACTTCAATCAATGGTTGATTATAAATTTGAAACCCCTCCATTAAGTTTTGAAGATGCTGCAACATTAATTGAAAATGAAACACTAAAAGGCTATGTTTTATATGAAGATGAAAAACCAGCCGGATTTTTACTTTATTTTGTATCCGATCTTCAAGCTATAGAAGTAAACATAATTCATATTGAAGGTAAAAATTTTATAAATAAAAAAAGAAAAGAATTATTAGCTAGACTAGTTGAAGATGTAAAAGGACAAGATTTCTGGAACGTTATAAGCTATCCGCTTCTAGGCATACAACAATCCTTTATGAGGGAAATTGTTCAGGTAGGCTTTAAAATGGTGGGACAAACAATAGTAAAATTCCCTTTTGATAGTCCTTTATCTGATAAAATACGAAAAAAAGTTAATTTAGCAGATTTACCTGAAGATTATGAATTAACAGAGTGGAAGCCTGAATATTTTGAACAAGCCTGCGATGTAATATTTGAATCTTTTAGTAAGGCAAAAGACACCTTATTCGATCCAAGATTTTTAACCTTAGAAGGGACTCGTGATGTTCTAACTAAAATTACAACTGAAGAATATGGTGTTTTCCTAGACAAGGTTACCAGTGTATTATTATATAAAGGTAATGTTGTAGGAATTTGTTTTACAAATTTAACAAATCCTCTAATTATGAATATTCCTCTTGTAGGAATTAAAGATACTTATAAAAATAAAGGATTTGGGAAATATCTGCTAAAACAGACAACAGACAAAGCAGTAAATAAAATTAAAGAAGAACAAGTAAAAATATTTGAACTAAACGCAACAGTAGAAACTGATAATTTCCCCGCATTAAGAATGTATAGAAAAATTGGTTATGTAGAAGATCATTCATATCCTCATGCATATTTAAGCAATTCTTGTTCTTAATAAAAAGTATAACTAAAATATTTAAGCAATATTGAAAATTAAATTGTTTTTATATAGCTATAAGCAATATAGAGGAATACCTGATTAATTTAAGAAATGTTGTTTATAATATAGCAAAAAAAACTACTACACCTGTTGTTCTTGGTTTATGTTGCCTCACAACTCACCCTCAATTAAGTACTGTACCAAAACTAGTTGCAAAACTTATTGAAGATAAAGAGCTTATAGCCTCTATTGAAAAATTTGTAGAAAAATCTTCAAAAAATAACGATATATTTACTAAACTCAAATAAAAGACAAAAACATAATAAAATTAGAAAGCGCCTTCAAGGGCGTTTTTTAGCAAAATATTTTTAAAAACAATGTATAATGTTGCCATAATAAGAATCTAAAGAATTGATAATTGAAAATAGGTCTACTTATCAATGTACACTAACCTTATTTAAAATAAACTTATAGTGTTACTGTAAACTTTGAAGAGTAATAATGAACAAAAAATTATTTAAAAGAATAGGAATGATTGCTTTAATTATTTTGATAATTCTATTATTGATTAAAGCCTGTGTTAATGCAGATATTGAGGAAAAGTCATTTAATAATACTGAAAAGGAAAATGCTCTTTCAGTAACAAAGCAGCGTTCCCCCGGAAATTTTAAAACGGTGGAAATAAACGGAGTAGAATATAAACAGGCAAGAGGCGAAGTCGGTCAATTTGGAGGAACGCTTGTTTCTTCATCAATAGGAGAAGGACCTAAAACCTTTAATCCATGGGTATCAAAAGATGCTACTTCAGGCGAAATGAGCGATTTAATGTTTGACGGATTGGTTAATACTGATGCTTATACAGGTGAAGTAAATCCACAATTAGCAAAAGAAATAAAAGTCGATAAATCGGGCAAAGTTTATACAATAAAACTCAGAAAAGGTTTAACATGGTCTGATGGCAAGTCTATAACGGCTGATGACGTATTATTTACATATAATACTATTATAGCCAAAGGCTTTGGTAATGCCAGCATGAGAGATAACATACTCGTTAATAATCAAATGCCTTCGCTAAAAAAAATTGATGATTTAACTGTAGAATTTACCACACCAAGTACATTTGCACCTTTTTTAAGACAATTAAGCATTCCAATTGCACCAAAACATATTCTTGAAGCTGTAACGAATCAAGGAGAAAAGGAATTTAACTTATTCTGGGGAGTTTCTACAAATCCTAAAGATTTTGTAACCAGCGGTATGTTCAGATTATCAAAGTACATTCCCGCTCAAAGAGTTGAGTTTGTAAGAAATACTAATTATTATTTTATTGATAAAAAAGGAAGACAACTTCCATATTTAAGCAAATATATTATTCAAATTGTTGGAGATATAAATAATCAGGTACTTAAATTTGAAGGGAAAGAGCTGGATTTTTTAGGTATAAACGGCTCGATGGTATCAAAATTCAAAGCATTTGAAAAACATTCCGATTATAAAATATATAATCTTGGCCCTGATTTAGGAACTACATTTTTTACGTTAAATTTAAATAAACGAAAAAATGATGCAGGAGAATACTATGTAAATCCAATTAAGCAAAAATGGTTTAACGATTTAAACTTCAGAACAGCTGTTGATTACACAATAGACAGAGAAAGCATTGTTTCAAATGTATTATCTGGAGTAGGTGCGCCTTTATTTACAGCTGAAGCTTTATCTTCAATATATTTAAACCAAAAAATTAAAAATGGACATCCTAGAGATATCAACTATGCTAAAAATCTTTTGAGAAAATCAGGATTTACTTGGGATAAAAACGGACTATTACATGATAAAGACGGTAATCAAGTTGAATTTAATCTTCTTACAAATGCAGGCAATACAGAACGTGAAGCTGTTGGCGTAATGGTTAAAGAAGACCTTGAAGAATTGGGGATAAAAGTTAATTTTAAACCGATTGAATTTAATGTTCTGGTCGGTAAACTTAATGATACGCTAGACTGGGAGGGCATAATAATTGGGCTGACAGGAAGTCCGTTAGAGCCTCATAACGGCAAAAACGTTTGGTACAGCACAGGAAGTTTACATTTATTTAATCAACGCAAAGGCAAAGAACTTGAAACAAAAGCCGATCTTCGCCCATGGGAAGCGCAACTTGATACAATGTTCGATAAAGGCGCAAGCGCATTAGCTTTTAATGAAAGAAAAAAATATTACGATCAATATCAGGACATTGTTTATAAAGAAAAACCAATGATTTATTTATACTCACCGCTGAGAATATCTGCCATAAGAAAGAAATATAAAAATATTCGACCTACAATAATAGGCGGAATGTTGCATAATTTGGAAGAAATCTATATTAAGGAAAAATAAAAACATGTCTATTTACGTTTATATTTTAAAAAGAATAATGCAAGCTATACCATTATTGATTTTAATATCAATAATAAGTTTCCTTATTATT
The DNA here is from genome assembly GCA_037137535.1 of bacterium. Lineage (GTDB taxonomy): Bacteria > Cyanobacteriota > Vampirovibrionia > Gastranaerophilales > JBAXKC01 > JBAXKC01. The sequence goes on from JBAXKC010000039.1 coordinate 17,626, forward strand.
AGATTAAGTCCTGTTGACCCTTTAGCAGAGCTAAAACTAAACCCTGCAATATCACAGCAGACTTTAAAAGCTGAAAAAGAACGATTAGGTTTAGATAAACCAATGCTAGTGCAATATTTCAAATGGGCAGATTCAGCTTTAAAAGGTGATTTAGGGGTATCGACCTCGGGAGAAAAAGTTTCAGATAAATTAATACAAAGAATTCCAAATACATTATTACTTACGACAATCACAATTGTTGTAACTTGGCTTATAGCAATACCATTAGGTATTATAGCCTCGTTAAAGTGGAAATCGGCTTTTGACAGAATAACAACAATTTTATCCGCCATCGGTATGGCGATACCGACTTTTTTCTTTTCACTTTTAATGCTCATATTTGCTGTAAAAACAGGCTGGTTTCCTGTTGGTGGATTAACAAGCATTGGTTTTGAAAAATTCAGTTTAATTGGCAAAATTTTAGATATAGGACATCATTTATTTCTACCTGTTCTTGTTCTTTCAACAGCAAGTGTAGCAGGATTACAAAGACAAATGAGAGGTAATTTACTGGATATACTTGAATCTGACTATATAAAAATGGCTAGAGCCAAAGGCTTACCTGAAAATATTGTAATATACAAACATGCCGTCAGAAATGCGATAAATCCACTCGTAACGCTGTTAGGATTTGAGTTTTCGTCATTATTAAGCGGAGCAGCCCTTACTGAATATGTATTTCAATATCCAGGGCTAGGTAGACTTATTTTAGAAGCTGTTATAAAGCTTGATATAAATCTGGTAATGGCGTCATTGATGATGGGGGCTATAATGCTTGTAATCGGTAATTTGATTGCTGATATTCTCCTAAAAATCGTTGATCCTAGAATAACATTGGGGTAATTATGGAAAGCAATATAACATTTAAAGAAAAATCTCTTCTACAGAAATTGCTTAAAGACAAATTTTCGTTGATAGGAATTATTGTATTAGCAATATTATACCTATCAATAACTTTTGCCGGTTTTCTTGCCCCGTATAAAGAAGATTTTAGCGATAGAAGGCTTTCATACGCACCTCCATCAAAAGTTTTTATTATAGATAAGCATGGGCGATTATCTTTTCCCTATACTTATAATTATAAAAGAACTTTTGACCCTAATACTTTTACGATGACTTACAAATTAGACAGAAGTAAAAAACATTATTTAAAATTTTTTACAACAGGCTATAACTACAAAATTTTAGGAATTTTACCTTTAAATCTTCATTTTGTAGAAGTAGGAAAAGAAGGACGTTTATTTTTACTTGGAACTGATATTAATGGAAGAGACGTTTTTTCAAGATTGCTTTATGGCGGACAAATCTCTCTTACTATTGGCTTTCTTGCTTTATTTATTTCTTTTCCGATAGGAATGATTTATGGAGGAATTGCAGGATTTTTCGGTGGTAAAGTAGATGATATTATGATGCGTATAGCCGAAGGACTTATGAGTATTCCGAGTTTTTATCTACTTATAAGTCTTGCAGCGATTTTACCAGCTAATATGACATCAGCACAACGATTTGGATTAATAACAGTAATACTTTCCTTTATAGGCTGGGCTGGATTAAGCAGAGTTGTCAGAGGTATGGTTTTATCCATAAAAACGCAAGAATTTGTTGAATCCGCCAAAGCAATAGGAGCAAGCTCTTTCCGTATTATTACAAAACATATTCTTCCGCAAACTGCCAGTTACGTTATAGTTGCCATAACTCTAAGTGTTCCTGGTTATATTCTTGCCGAATCAGGTTTAAGCTTTTTAGGGCTGGGTATTCAACAACCCGATGCAAGTTGGGGAAATATGCTTAAAGAAGCCCAAGAATTTGTTAATGTAATGGATAGACCATGGTTATTAGTTCCCGGATTATTGATATTTATTGCAGTGCTTGCTTTTAACTTAATTGGTGATGCTGTTAGAGACTTTTTAGACCCTAAAAGCAGAATGAGATAGTTTTTTTAGTCTATAAATTAAAATGAATTATATTTAATACTGTTTATACGATATAATTATAGCTGTTATAAATAGTTAATTAGATGTATAAATATGAATGTAATGATAGCCTTTTTCCATAGTGAAACCTTTATCAGATTGCTTTTTGCAATGGCATTTGGTTTTATAATCGGCATTGAAAGAGAATTAACAAATAAATCTGCGGGATTACGTACTCATATATTAGTTTGTATGGGTTCAGCAGTTTATACTTTATTATCCATTCAAGGATTTGTATCAGGCGATCATATTACTAGAGATCCTGCTCGAATAGCTGCTCAAATAGTAACAGGCATTGGATTTATCGGTGGTGGTGTGGTTCTAAGACATGGAGTCTCAATTTATGGGCTTACAACCGCTGCCTCTTTATGGATTACTGCAAGCATAGGTATGGCGGCAGGAGCAGGAAAGTATGATATTGCCTTTGCAAGCAGTTTGCTCTCCTTTCTCGTACTTGTTCTTATGAGATCTTTAGAAAGAGGCATTTTATCAAAATTTACATTGAAATCTATTCGAGTAGAAATAAACGTTTTATGTACAACAGATACCTGTGAACTCGTTCAAAGTTGGTTTAATGATGAATTCAAAGATATTTTTGAATATAAATTAAATAAAATAGGCAAAGAAAACAATGAATCGATGAGTCAACTCAGATATATTATAGATATTTATGATAGAGATCCTCTTAATAAAACCTACAAAAAACTTAAAGGTCTTGATAACATAGAAGAAATTACGATAAAACAAGTAATAGGCGAATAATATAATTTATGTATTTGAATCTGCGAGAATTATTTAACGAATATAAATATATTTTGCTTGTAATTTTCTTAATGATTATTGTCAGCATAATAATGGTTTTAGATATTAAAACACCTGATGATATGACTACAAGGTTATCAATAGGTAAAAGTCTTATTGATAAAAATGAACTGGTTAAAGCATTAGATCTTTATTCAAAATTTGTAAGAGATTATCCCCGAAACTATTTTGGGCATATTTCATTAGGTGATATATATCTAAAAACAGGAAATATAGAAAACGCAAAAATTGAATACCTAAGGGCAATGGAATTAAGTGATAATCGCAGATTTGACGGATATTTCAAACTCTCCAAAATTTATATCGATAATGAAGATTATGATGCTGCCTTTAAAGTAATTGAGCCTCTTAATAAGAATGAAAAAGAAGAAGTTCTTGTGAATTATGGGGATTTATACTTTTACTGGGGGAAAAAATATCGTTATACCTCTCCTGAAGAATCCATAAGAAAATATAAAAAAGGTTTAGAATACTATAAAAATTCTGGGAATGAAGAAAAAATAAAAGAGGGACAAAATACAATTGCAGAAACTTATTCAAATATGGCGGAAAATCTGGTAAATGCGGGTAATACTGATGAAGCAGAAGAACTTTTAAATATATCGTTAAAACAATTTGAAAATCCATTGGCTTATGTTGAACTGGGAAGAATTTATAGACAAAAAGATATAGATGCAGCTGTTAAATATTATGATATGGCCTATAAAATAGACCCAAAGTCAATTTCTACTGATGAATATACAAGTGTACTAGTAGCAAAAGCAGCTTCTTTAGATGAACAAGGCATGCCTGAAGCTGCAAGTATATACATGGACAAAGCTGATAAACTTCTAAAACAAGAACGTAAACATAAAGAAGAAATGGATAAAAAAGCACATAAAATCAATAAAAGTTTTGGTAAATTTGATACCTCAAAGATAGAAAATAATAGTCATAAAGAAAAAATCATTCATGAAAATAAGTGATAAAATTTCACTCTAAACTTAATTTAAAATAATTTCAGAAAAGTTTCTCAATATTAGTTTGACTATGGTATAAAAGCAACTTTATATTTATTTAGTTTTTATTACTTTAAATGTGCTTTATTAAAGTAGGAATAAACTTATGCAACTAGTTATAAAGACAACAAATAATGTTCAAACTATACAAAAATCAAACAAAAACATTTCAACAACATATACTTCTTTTAAAGGTGATGATTACGAAAATAAAACAGTTAAACTCAGTAGTAAACAAATGAAAGAGTTACTACTTGAAGATAATAAAGAAAACTTATTAAATAATTTAATCAAAAGAGCAGAAATTAATTATAAAGAAGCAATAAATTTAACTGATGACACCTATGACAAAGACAGACGGAAACTATTATATAAAGCTCACAAAGATTGTGACTTAGCACTTAATGTTTATGATAAATACATAGATGGAACTATAGAGACACTTGATCATAAAAAGCAAGAAGAACTATGTAACAAAGACAATGATATCTTTCTATTAGACAAAAAGATATTAAAAGAACTTTTTAAAATAAATATGTCACCTGAAGCATTAAAACAAACTAATGAATATGAAAACTATAATCAATCAAGGTGTAATACTGACGATTGGCTAACGCTCTATAAAGAAAAATTTGTTGATGGTTTTACTTTCGGAATTCATAATTATGATGAAAATGCCTGCCCAACCGGAGCTTCATCGATTAAATATCAAACAGCAATAATCATTGATGCAACAAAAGATAAAATATTAAATAATGCTATTAATTATATTGGCGAACAATTTACCAAAGTTGAAAATATGCCAAATACCAAAAAAGAAAAAGATCTATTAAAAATGGAAAGTGTGCTTGAGCTTATGCACAATAATTTTCCTTATGAAGAAATTATTGTTTCAAAAGATGGACACGAGCGAAAAATTAATATTTTTTCAAAAAGAAAGCACCAACCCTCAAGACCCTTTTATATAGGAAATTTAATTTCTGATAATCCTGAAATAGGAATAAAACGAGGAGCAGGTGTATGCGCAGAACAAGCTAAACTTTGCAAAGTGCTTGTTGAACGTAATGCAATAACAGCAAACCTTGTTCAATCACCTTTTCACGCCTGGCTAGAAGTAAATTCTGACGGAGATAAATATGTTCTTGACCCTGCTAATAGACTTTTAATTGATCTTGAAGAAGAAAAGATTTATAGATATAAACCGAGAGATAGAAAATTAATCGACATTACAAACGATAGAGAAATGGTTAATCAATTTGCTAATTTACATAAGAAAAAAAATGGAAAAAATGTTTATCCTCAAATTTTCAATTAAAAACACTTAGAAGCTGTTTGGTTAAAAATGAAACAAAATCAGTAAAATAGAGTCTATAAT
>JBAXKC010000040.1:0-22617 GCA_037137535.1 bacterium
CAAACAATCTTTTTCCACTATTCATTACGTCTATTTATATATTTTATTGTACGAGTTAGCAAAAACAAAAACATAGCAGTTCTTGACCGCTACGGGCTTCTTTTCTTACTCTTTGACTTGTTTTTCACAAAACCATTCTTGAGAAAAGAAGCAAATCGCTCGTGGGTTGTGGTTCTTAGGTTTTTTATTTTGCGAAAATTGTCATGCTGAAATCGTTTAATTAATATATTTACCCAAATTCGCTAACATAATATTATTAATCAAACAGAACCTTAAAAACTTAATACAGAAAGCCAACCCTCTGGCTAGAAAGGGGGGAATGAAATGATAGTTCAATTAACTTTAACAGAAAAAGAGCTAGTACTCGCAATACTAACTCTTTGGTTTTTGTTAAAAAACTAGATTTCATTAGGTAGAGTGAGTAATCACTTTACCCCTCTGTATTAAGTATTATAGCATTTGTTTTAACTTTTTCAAGATATAAAGTTCTATAAAATAGTTAATTATTTAAGCGGTAAAAATGTGTTTGGATGTCCGCCTGTTATATAGGTTGCAGGCATTTCACCATTCCATTTTTTAACTGCTTCAAGTTGAACTAAGTTAGGCGAATTTTTTAACGCATTCGATCTGATTTTAATTGATTCAGCTTCTGCGTTGGCTTTAGTTACCGTAATTTGAGCTTCTCTTTGAGCTGATTGCAGTTCATAAACCTTTTGTCTGGCTTTTTCCAATTCAACCTGTTTATTTTTCAATGCTTCGGTATATGAGGCATCAAATTGAATGTCTGTTATAGGGATATTCTGAATATTAACAATAGGAATGTTCAAATCGCTATCTACAACATATTCTCTTGCTTTAGCAAGGACTTTCTGCCTTACTTCTTCACGCTCCGTAATTAATTGACTGGCGGTATATTGACCTAATACGGTTTTAAAGGCTGTTTCTACGTAAGAATAAATATTATTTGAAACAACATCTCTTCCATATTTAGAATAAATTTGTTTTAGCGTTGCTGATGGCTGATTGTAAATGATGTCATATTTAACGGTAATCGGCTGATTATCCTTTGTATATGCGCTAGACTCGATAAAATTACCTTTTCCGTCCGCTACTGCCTGATTTTTTGTATTAAAAATCATAACTTCATCGACAAAAGGCTTTCTAAAATTAATTCCCGGTTGCAATACTCTGTCCTGAATAACTCCGAACGTTTTAACAAGGCCGACTTCACCTGTTTCAATAACAGTAACGGGATTTAAGAACATTATCCCTAAAAAAGCAGCAATTCCTACAAAAACAAGTTTGTTTTTAATATCAGATGTTTTAATTTGATTCATTGATTATTTCCCTCCAGACTTTAAATATACTACTATTTTCGACTTTATTCAAGAAATCATAACAGCATATTAAAGACTTAAGCAATTATAAATTAAAACTGATAACCTTCACCGTTAATATTATATGATTTTTCAAAAATATTGTTACATTCATCTTTAGAAATAGGTGTAAAAGTCTTGTTATAAATATCATATTCAGTTCCTGTTTTGTCGGTAAGGTCAAAAATCAATTTATTTCTAGGATCAATAACAAACTTTTTACCGTCATCTGAATTATATTCAAGCCATGCATGACTTTTCCTATCTACCAAAGTTGTGTGGATATCACTTAACTGAGCTATTGCTTTTAAAAATAAGGATTGATTAATACAAGTTGCTGTCGCTTTAGGTGTACCAAAACCGCCCTCTGAGAATTCGCCTATATTTGTAAGACGAGTCGGTAAATGATTTTGTTTAAAATCAGAATAATACTGTGCATTTCCATTTATAGAAATTGCATTTTCATTATAACAAGAATAATGCACTGTCTCATTTTTTATAATAGGATCAACTATTAATTCAGGTTTAAAAAATTCTGATACTGTATTAAGTAAAGTTTTCGACACTTCCATAGAATCGGCTTTATCTATATTGTTTAAATTTTCATTTAATCTTTGCGAAGCTTTTACTAAAACAGGGTCATCCTCTAAATTTATTTGAATGTTATAAACAGGAAAAGTTGACTTTGCGTTATTAATATACCCTCTATAGTAATCGTTCATCATAGGCAATCCATTTTTATCATATTCAAAACTTGAATATATAAAACCTTTTTCAAAATCTTCATTTAATGTTATAGATGTGGATTCTCCTAATGAAAAGTCATCACACCGTTCAGTATAATTCTTCATTTGTTCATAGGCTTTAGGAGAAATAGCGGCAGCATAAAATTGTTTAGTTAAATCTCTACCCACTTTTCGGATTTTATTACCCTGCTGAACATAAGTGTTTCTTATGGTTTCATCTCTATTTTGCGGTAAAACTTCATCTAAATCAGTTTTAACAGCTTTTTTATTAAGAATTTCCGCCTTATCAATATATCCAAGACCTTTTGCGGCAAGTTTATGTTTAAGATTATAATCCTTTTCTTTTGTTGCTAAATCCAGATAAATTTTTGCTTGTGTAAGTCTTTTATCTGCCTCTTCAATGAAATTAGTGATTTTTTCAGCAGGAGAAGTTTGACGACTAAAGGAAATTTCTTTTGTCTGATTAATTTTATCGTTATTTTTTGTAATAGCTGGCATTATTTTGGGCATATTATAATTATTTATAAATTTCATTTTATTTTCCGTTCAAATTAATTATTAAATATAAAATTCCTAAAAAATTAAAATTGCTAAAAATTAAATAAATCAATAAAAATAATTTATTAATTAGACTCTGAATAGTTTAAAAATTCGCAGATTATTCAGCAATTTAAAAGTAGACCAAATCAGTCTATTTTAGGCATTAGCCTCCGAATTTGGACTCGGCTCAATTGTAAAGTTTTGTAACTGTCAATTAGCCAGTTAGGCAATTATTTTTTGTTAGGGTTATTATGTAAATATGATTTCAAATCAGACACGTTTAAGTAAAAACTGAATTTTAAAAAAAAGGATGAAAACAACATGACCAATTTAAGACTATCCCAACCACAACAAAACATAGCATTCCAAGGTGGAGCTACAAAGACAGCAAAAGTAATTGGTAATACAGCAGCTTTATTAATTGCAAATGCAGGTGGTGCTATTGCTACAGCTCCTAAAGCTGATATTTGCGAATTAGGCGTAAATGCAGGTAAAATAGCTGCTAGTACATGTGGAAAACAACAAACTCAAGCAGCTACAGAAAAGGCTTGTAAATTATATATTAAATCTGCTAACGCAGGAGCTCCAGAAGGTACAAGCTATAAATTTCTTAGCTATGACCAAGGTGCTGAGAACTGTGTGATGATGAAGTGTGTTGAAAAAGGAAAAAGTGCAATTCAATTCATTCAAAATCAAGCAATTGCTTTAGCTGAAAAATCAAAACAAACCTTTAAAAATATTTCTACTTCAAAATAAGATAGATTTTTATATTAAAAGAGTTCCTAATTAATTTAGGAACTCTTTTGTTATATTCTTTTTTAAATATTAGCAATTATTTATCTTCAGCTAATTTATAACACTACAATCGTTAAAAGACTATAAGGGTAAGATCATGAATATACAAAACTTTTCGACAAATTATTCTGTAAATCATCAGGCAAAAAAAAATGAAACTTCTTTCGGTGCAATTAAAATTTCCGTACCTGCTTCCTCGGTAGATATGCTTAAACAGCATATTTCAGAGTTAAAAAACGGTACAGGCTTTTATCCGTCAGGAATTAAGCAGTGCATTTCAGTTACAAAACCTAAACCGGGCGGACTTTGGTCAGATGTCATCAAAGTAACAGAAGAACATCCTATTATTATCATATATAATTCCTGCAAAAAGAAAGAGCAGGAAATTATTAACACCCTTAAACAATGGGGACAGGCAAGCTCTCTCGAACATAAAACAAAACCGCACGAAGAACAATCAATGATATCAAGGCTCTTAAACGACATGAAACGTAAAATGACTCCCGATACTAATAAAATCAGTGCTTTTGAAAGGCTCTCAAAAGGGATTGAGTCCCTACAAAATAATCATACAACCGTCAAAACAGTTGAAAAAGTAGCAACAACAGTCGGACGACAAATTAAAGCAACAGCTACCCCAAAAGATTATGCTGTTTTAGGTTTATCAAAAGGTGCTTCTGTTGATGAAATAAAACAAGCCTATAGAAGGCTGACAAAAGAATGGCATCCCGACGCAACACAACACAGCAAACAGCTTGCAGAGGAAAAAATAAAAGAAATTTCAGAAGCCTATTCAAATATTTTAGATTAATTAATTCGATATGCTGAGATTGTTTTAACCTGTCGACTTTGTTCTTTGCGATACGGTTTTGATGTCTAAAGCAAAAACGAGATGAGGCTTTTGTGAAAACTGTTTTTTTATAAAAAAATCGCCGTAATTATTAACAGGAGTTACGCAAAGTATCAAAACTGCTGAAAATAAAGTCTTATTTTAATAGCTGTGCTTAAATGAATCTCACAATGAGTACTTTGACCATTAACCATAATGAGTTTTGCTTCAAAAAGAGATTATTTTTAGAGTTTTTTATGAAAATTTAGAATATAACTCTAGTTTTTTGAATAAATAACCATGGTTTTATATATGCAGTAGTAGTCGCAATACTAGCTATAGGATTCATTTAGGTTTAGGCATCGCTACAATCCAATAGAGTTAGCTCTTAAACAATTTTGCGTAACTCCTGTTATTAAATTAACGGCGATTTTGTTTTGGAGTTAAATAAAATGAATTAAACAGCTTTCTTTTTACCTGCATATATACCCACAAAAGCTATATAAATAAAGGACAGCGAGGCAAATAACACGAGTGAAAGCGAAAGATTATTTGTTAATTTTGATACATAACCCATAATTGGTGAAGTTACAGCTCCGCCAATAATAGAGAAGCAAAGCAAGCCAGCCATTGACGTTTCTTTTTCTCTGCCTGCTATTCCGACAGCAGAGGAGAAAATTACGGGATACATAATTGAACACACAAGTCCAACCAGTAAAAGACCTAAGACTGCAAAAGATTTAAAGGGTGAAATTACCGCAATTGTTATAAAAATAGGTGCAGCTGCTGCATATATGGTTAAAAGTTTATGTGCCTCAACACGTTTCATTAATGCACCACCTAAAAGCCTTCCAGTAGCTAAGGTTGCCCAAAATAAAAACATAATTTCATAAGTAGTGTGTGTCGAAAATTTCTTTATTGTTGTTAAAAAAGTTGGAATCCAAGTAGCAAAGCCAACTTCAATCCCTACATAAATAAATATACCCAAACAAAAAATCAAAACAAAAGGTTGACGCAATAAGTCAAGATAGCTTGTCGGATTTGGATTTGGAACATGTGCAGGAACTTTTAAAAATAAGCCGAAAATGAAAATCAAAACTAAAAGAGCGGCAAAAACAAAATAGGTATATGCCCAAGGTAAATGCATAACTGAAATCAGCTGATTTAATAATAATCCGCCTAAAGCAGAACCAATCCCGTAAAATAACTGAGTCATAGTCATATTTTTAGGGAAATCTTCTTCATAATCGCTGATTTTATTGATTAAGATAGCCCCTGATATCTGAAGGGCCGAAACCCCTGTACCAATTACGAATAAAGAGATCAATCCTGTTATATAAGAGGGATAAGCTCCAAAAGTTAAACTACCTGATGTAATTAGTAAAAGTCCTAATAAAAAGGATTTTTTCTGTCCGATTTTTCTCGATAAAATGCCATGAGGCAAAGAAGCAAGCCCATAGGCAATAAAAATCATTGAATTTAACAGAGTTAAAACTGTACTCTCAAGTTTGAAGTCGTGAACCCAATATGGCAATAACATCCCCGCCATATTGCTTACAAGTCCTATACACAGATAGGACATAGCCAAATAAAGGAACAAAGACATTCTGAATTTAATTTTTTCCATAATATTTCCCTAACTAACTCTCAAATAAATAAAAACCGAATATTATAAAAAATAACGGTCGAAAGTTTGATATATAAGAACTAAATAATTACTCACCAGATAATTATTATATAAGAATTTTCAGTATTAGATACTAAACTTTAATATGATTTTTTCGCAAAAACCTAAACTAAACCCCACCACTAACGAGCGACTGGGCTCTTTTCTCAAAAATTATTTTGTGCAGAACAACTCAAACAGTAAGAAAAGAAGCCAATAATGCTCAAGAACGCACAATGTTTTTGTTTTTGCTTCCTTTTTATTTTTCAAAAATCAAAAAGTGAAAACAAATAAAACATAAGAATTTTCACAAAAAAAAACGCCCCGAAGGGCATTTTCTTAATTACTTGTGCAAACTTGCTTAAATACTTTATCATCGGCTGTATTTGGTAAAACTTTTTTATATCTGGTGAAATGATATTTATAATCAAAGTTTAAGTCATCTTCGCCGTATTTAGTGGTTTTATAACGAGTTGCGAGTTTATCTTTGCATCTCATTGATTTATCTGTGATTTCATAAATAAGAACATTATCGCTTAACCATAATTTTCTAGGTTTATATAGCACTCTTTTAACTTGATAATGTACATTTTCGCCAAGTGTTGTACTACTGTCATTAATCAGATAATACATATCATTTTTGTATTTACCTAAAAAGGTTTCTTTATTTGAATACATTTTATCTAGAGCAAAAGATGGAACAGCTACTGATAAAAGTAAAGCAACTAAACAAGTTTTTGCGATATTTTTCATGACAACTTCCTATTTTAAAATAATAATGTTATTTCTTAAATTTTACACTTATAAGAAGAGAAAGTAAAACATAAATTATTTGTAATCAGTAAAACAGCTGATATTTGTTTACTCAGCCTGCCCGTAAGCCTTTAAAACTAGGACGGCAAAGCCTATCTGCGGATCTTTATAATCTTTATCCAATGTATTGTCTGAGGTATATTTACCTTTTTCATATTGATTAGTTCCAGATAAAATATAAGGTGAAGGCATATTATTTTTCTCATAACCTGTACCGTTAAGCACTTCGGCGAAAGAACACCATTCAGGCAAGGATTCCGGTAATTTATAGCCATAATTTCCCAGATCTCGTTTTATTGCATCAACTGCAGCTTCTTTCCATTGGCTTTTTTTAAAAAATATTCCGTAAGGCTCTGAGGTTGTTTTTTCCCCAAGTGGATTTCCATTATGAAGATAAGTTTTAAAATCTCCACCGCCTTCTCTATAGTGAATAGCGGCAATCGCTTTCCCTGCAAGAGTAAGCTGATCATCAGAATAGCCTAAAGCTCTAGCTACACTTTCATATTTATCTATATTATTTTTATATATTGCTTGAAATTCTTTCAGATTTAGTTTTTGTGAGTCTGTGAGCCTTATTTTCATAACTTCAAGGACTTTTTCATATTTAATAGCTCTAGGGTCTTCTGTTGTCGCTTTCATTGGAAATAAACCACTTGATGAGTCGTTAATAGAGGCTGTAAGGTTAATTTCTTCCGCATAAGCCTTGCCATTAAAAGATTTATCAACCTGCTCCGTTAACGGATGCATATCATTATCTGGATTAGAAGGATTACCCGAAGAATTTTTATTTACACCGTTACACATTGATACACCCAGCAACAATGTGCCTGCTATTGCCGCTATTTTTGCTTTTGTCGAAATTGTTGATTTTGGTTTTGAAGTAAAAGCGGTTATTGACAATTCAAACGTGTCATTTTTGAGCAAATTTACACTTGACGGCAATTGTGATTTTTTTTCATTTACTGATTTTTTTTGTACTTGAATATGACTGTTAAAAACTCTATTCACTAACATCTCTGTTCACCCTAAAACTCTCTTTTTAAAATATTGTTGTTAGAATAAAGTTTGAACAAATTTAAAATTGACATGTATTTTAAATGATTTTCACGCATTCAATAATTAAAAGCGAAACTTGTTTCTATACTGACTAAATTCTTTAATCACAAGAAATTTTTCTTCGTTACAGTAAGACTTCGATGTCTGAAGCCATCGACTCCCTTTTTATTTTTTAAAAAATAAAAGGAAACAAAAACTTTGTGGGTTCTTGAGCGCTACCGGCTTCTTTTCTTACTCTTTGGGCTTTTTTGCACAAAAGCATTTTTGAAAAAAGAAGCAAACCGCTTGTTTGGTGGTGGCTTAAAATTTAAATATCTAAAATTGAATTTGAAACATTTTAAAAGATTTTAGTTCAAGTTAAAAACTATGGTAAAACAATGTCTACCATAGTAAAAATAAATTTCAATAAAGACTTGTTATCTGTTTTATAGTGTTGGCTTGAAGTATAGGCTAAACAAATACTTTATTTCTTTTCTTGGATAAGATGTCATTCCAATAGTTTATCTCTTTACTTTGTGGATAATTTTCACCAAAATTACTTATAAATATAGTATTGGCTTGTTTTAAATTAGCCTCGGCTTCATCAAGTTTTCCACGTTTAATCTCTACCATTGCAAGGATTTTGGCAGCAGTTGCAATTGCAGGATGATTCGCAGGTAACAATTTTTCATAAATATCTTTTGAATGTTGTGCAAATATTTCTGCTTGTTCATCTTTTCCTTGTTGTAAATAAATCAAAGCCATATTTCCAATTACTACTGCATAATTTGTAGTGTCTATTCCCACAGTTTTTTGAGTTATTTCAATTGAGCGGTTATATGTACTTTCAGCTTTATCATATTGACCTATTCGTCTATACAGTTCACCCAAATTATTTAAATATCTAGGCATATTAAATTGATCATTACTACTCTCAGCTATTTTTATCGCACGTTCAAGTAATGGTAATGCCTCATTAAATCTTTGCTGAGAATAATAAATCAAAGCTAAACCATTTAAAGAGGCAGATAAGATAGAATTATTTTCTCCTAATTTATCTTCAATAAGATTTATGGACATTGAAAAAGTCTGCTCAGCTTTTTTAAGTTGATTTGAAGTTCTATACAATTCTCCAAGATCAGTAAGGCTTGTTAAATATTGTTTATAAGGAATCGGTGAAAGACCTTCTTCTATTGCAATAGCTTTATTAAATAATTGCTCTCCCTTTTCATAGCTAGCTGTTTCTGTAAATATAACGCCAGTATTATTAATAATTGTAAGATATTCTTCGCTTTGCCTTCCAAACACTTTTTCAGCAGCAGGAATTAAATCATCATAGATGTTGCACGCTGCTTCAAATCTTGAAGTTTGATAATATACTAGTCCTAAATTCTGCAAAGATATAAGGTAATTTTTATCCAGAATATTATTGGCTTTGAATTCTTCTATTGCCTTTAAATAAAAGTTTTCAGCTTCTTTATAATTGTTTATTTTACTGCAATTGATACCTTGTTGCAAATAATTATGAGCTTTTTCTGTCTTTTTGATTTGATCTATCCCTTTTGCAAGTAAATCATAACTTTTTTGAATTTCTACAGTCTTAGAGTTTGAAGTTCCAAGTCTTTTTTTGCATATTGTTAAAGTTCTTTGTAAATAGCCCTCAGCTTCAATATAATTCTTTTTAGAAATAGCTATATCATACAAATACGCTGTAGCATCAGCTAAATTTAGCTCCTGAGTTGACGGGTATTTTTCATAAACTTTTAATACCTGTCTTAAACAGGCTTCAGCCTCAACGTATTTTTGTTGCTGAAGATAGGTCTTAGCCAATCCCCTTTGTAAATCAGCTTTTGCCAAATCAAGTTTTGGAAGTTTAGCACCAATTTCTAATAGTTTAATTGCTTGTTTAAAATAAATTTCTGCATCAGAGTATTTTTTTTGCTTAAATGAAACATCTGCCAGAAAAGTCAAAGAAAAAACTTCTCCTTTTATATCTTTTGTTTTTCTGGATTCAACTAATCCTTGATTAAATAGACTTTCTGCTTTTATATAATTCTTGCTATTATCAGCTTTTAAGCCATTCTGTGCATAATATTGCCAATTATTGGCTAAAGACATAGAACAAAAACTGCAAGCAGTTACAGTCATTATTATTAAAATAAAATTTTTTCTTCTAAACATAAAAATAGCCCTTAAACTTTTAATCTAAATTACATCTTTATATTAATTTTATAACAAATAATTTATAATAAACAATTATACATTATTTGTAGTAAATACAAGAATACCGATATGGAAAAATTTAACTGTTATAAGTATTATCGTAGGTGTTATAGGCATTATAGCTACAGTTGGGTCAATTATAATTCCACCTTTACTTAATCATGGTATTAGTCAAACACCTATTAAAGAAATAATTAAAAAATAACGTCCGATAATTTGACCAAATATCACACCCAATAAATATTAAGCAAAAATCTATCACTTCTTAAGCGTATGTAAAAACTTTTCCATTTCCGTTTGTTGATCGGTCGAAATCTCATTTTTATCGATAAAATTCATAGGGTCGTTAAGCTCGTTTATAGCTTCCATTACACCGATTTTGCCCGATACTTTCTGGATTGAGGTAAAAAACGATTCAACTGCATAGTTAAAACCGTAGCTGATAAGCGAAAACGGAACCATGACAAGGGAAGAAATCCCCATTAATCCGCCAATGACTGTTGCGGTTAAGCCAATAGGGTATCTTAAGTTTTCATTGTCAGGATTATAAATATGCTTTGGAATGGCCCTTATATCGTCATTCAAGGATTTTAGATATTTTTTAACAAGACTGTTTTTCGTGATAGTTTGATAGAACGGATTATCTTGAACCTTTTTAAGAACCTCTCCGCCTTTTATAAAGTTGTAAAAGTTGTTAGTAGAAGCATTTTTCGTAATATGGGCGTCAATATCTTTTGTTAATGAGCCTAATGCCGTTTCAACCTCAGGCAGGGAGAATTTTGTTTCTTTAAAATTTTTCATAAAAGCAATTAAGTCGATTAAGCTCGAAATGCTTTTATTATCTGACCTTATGATGTTATAAAGAGCTCTTTTCGCCTTATGCTCGCTTGAAATAGGTGTTAACATCTTGATAAACATTTCAGTAAAGGCTTTTGCGTTTTCATTATTCTTTAATAAATCTTTCAGTTCTTTTTTATAAGCCTCTTTGCAGGTTTTATGGAAAGCTAAAGCTCCCTCTACGCAAGCTTTAAGCTCCTCACTGTTAAACTTTTCGGGATTTTTCCTATATGCAGCAATAATCTTGTCTATTTCGGGGAAGGACTTTGAAATACCACCTATAACAGTATTTTTAGGAGTTTCCGACATTCCGCCTATTAATTCTAAAAAGGCAGGAAGATTTTTGGAGATTTTTTCATAAGAATTCAGCAAGTTAATTTTAATATTTTCATCATTTTTAAATAAATTTTTTGCAATAAAGCCCGTAAATTTTTCTTTAGTAAGCAGTTTTGTTTTGATTAATACAACTCCGACTCCAGCAGTCAAGGCAGTAGTTACAAGCGGTAAAAACTTCTTTAATCCTCTGACAAATTCGGTAGCAAACTCCATATCTTCTGAATACTCTTGAGAGCGGTCGTCAACCTTTTCAAAAGATTTGAATAGCTTATGTTGAAGCCCTTTTGCACTTTCAAGCTGTCCAGTTTTAATCTTAGACTTTTTCAGCTCTTCCATAAGTGCCTTTTCAGCAGGCAAAATGTTCTTTTTATAGTCGTTATATGCCTTAAAGTCTTTCCTTGAAGTAAATAAGAACTTCATATCATCAACAAAATCAGCAAAGAAAGACTTATTTTTTTCCTTTTTAGCTTTTATATTCGGTGCTGCTTCAAGTTCTTTATCCGTAAGAGAAATAAAATTTTTCGGGTCTGATAATAATTCCTGTTTAACCTTATAACGACCGACTTGAGCGGATTTAATCTTTATATTTTGAGCAATCATAATTTCTGTAAGAAATCCGCCTGCAAAAAACGCACCACCTACAAGAGGAGCAAGAATTTTATTCGCATCACCAGGTAATTTAACCAGTTTAGATATTCCCATACCAGCTAAAGCCCCTAATCCTGCAAACAGTCCGTCTGCAATAAAGCCCATTCCCAAAAATGCACTTGTAGCAGACTCAATATTCTCTGAAAAATCCTCTGCTTCATTATTAATACGCTTTATAACCCTTAAAATAGTTTCTTTTTCACGCTCTGCCTTGATAAGCTGTTCGGGTGTAACTTTTATTGATTTTATAGCAGACATATCTTTTTCATCTTCGACGGAACGCTTTTCTATAAACTCTTTAAACGTTTTTTTATCTTTCAGTAATTTTGAAAAATACCCAAAAGCCTCAACAGGATTCTGAAAAACGCTGTCTTTCTCGGCTATAAGCTTAACACCACTAGCCTCTAAACGTTTTTTTGCTTCTGCAAGCTGTTCATCATCATATAAAATAAAATTTTTAGGATCGCTTAACTCGTTTTGCCTTGCACTTTCTCTAGCCATCTTTGAAGCAAATACCTGTTGCGAAGTAGCCCAAGCGTTTGCAACCATCATTATTGGCGTTGTCATTACGCTTAAAAGTATTCCCTGACCCGCACTATTTGCCTTAGAAGCAACACCACCCTTAAAACCTTTTAACATAAGAACCGCTAACGGCAATGTAAACGCCTGCATACCAATTGAAACCAGTGTTCCTGTTGCGGTTTCTGTTTTGGTAGCTGATTCTTCAGATTTTCCGTCCATGATATTTATTGCATTTATAATAGTTTTTCCGAATTTATCCGCATTAGTCAAGTCTCCTTGTGAAATAGGACGATTATTCACGAGATAAGCCCTTTTAGCATCCTTATCCCGCTGTTCTTCTTCCCATTTATTATATTTAGGGGCATCTTTTGCAACCGTACGAAGTGTATTAATTATTTGCATATTTGTTCCCTAAAAAATATCATTTATTGGTTTTTCAACATGTATATAAACATAATAATATAAACTTAATTGTCAAAAATTAAGGACATGTTACAAAATATTTTCAATTAGCTCGTAATTGCGAGTAAAGCTAAGCAATCTAAAAATCATAGGGTTTTCACCTATAAATTCTCTTTGTTCCTATAACATCTCAATGCCTAAAGCCCTCGACTTCCTTTTTATTTTTCAAAAAATAAAAGGGAAGCAAAAACAAAAACTTTGCGAGTTCTTGACCACTACCGGCTTATTTTCTTACCCTTTGAGTTGTTTTACACAAAACTATTTTGAGAAAAGCTGCAAACCGCTCGTTTGTGACGGTTCTTGGTTCAAGATTTTGCAAAAATCGGATTTTATACAGAATAACACAAAACAAACAAAAGCATAAACTCTTCAATCCCTGTTATTTCATTACATTTTTCAAATTAATATTTCTTAAATATTGCCCTAAAACTTTGCTTTTATAAATCTTTAATCATAATATGAGCATGAGAGCTGAAAGCTCTCACTATGTTTGGGATAAAGTGAGAAAATAGCAATGTATAACAAAGAGGACATTGGAAATATCGTAAAGTCTATGGGACTCGTTTTCGGCGACATCGGAACCAGCCCTATATATACCTTTACAGTAATATTTCTTTTAATTCACCCTAATCTTCAAAACGTCATGGGAATCTTATCATTGATTTTCTGGACGTTCATGATTCTTGTAACACTTGAATATGCTGTGTTAGCAATGAGTTTAAGCAAAAAAGGCGAAGGCGGAACGGTTGTTCTAAGAGAAATCCTTGTGCCACTCCTTAAAGACAGGAAATCAATCCTGTTTATTACAATTCTATCATATGTAGGCGTTTCCTTACTTATGGGCGATGGAGTAATAACCCCTGCCATCAGCATTTTGAGTGCGGTGGAAGGTATGCGTTTAATCCCCGGCTGGGCAACAGTTCCTCAGACTTGGCTAATCGCAACAGCGGCAATAATTGCAATCGGGCTTTTTTCAATACAAAGAAAAGGAACGGAAAAAGTCGCAAACGCTTTTGGTCCGCTAATGGTGATATGGTTTACCACGTTATCAGTGTCAGGGCTTTATTATATAGCTAAAGCACCTTACATTTTAAAGGCTATAAACCCTTATTACGCAATTCAATTCTTTATGCACAACGGACTGGAAGGTTTTATAATCCTTTCAGCTGTAAT
This sequence comes from bacterium, assembly GCA_037137535.1. GTDB lineage: Bacteria > Cyanobacteriota > Vampirovibrionia > Gastranaerophilales > JBAXKC01 > JBAXKC01. The sequence continues at coordinate 14,002 of JBAXKC010000040.1, forward strand.
TCTTTGTGCGACAGGAGGAGAAGCCTTATATGCAGATATGGGACATCTTGGAAGAGTACCAGTTTCAAGAGCATGGTATATCGTGTTTTTTGCCCTTGTTTTAAATTATTTCGGGCAAGGTGCTTTCCTAATGATAAATCCACACGCTAAAAACATTCTTTTTGAAATGTTATTCAGCGAATCTAAGTTTTTATACGTTCCTTTCCTTGTTTTAAGTATCATTGCAACTGTTATTGCATCTCAAGCTATGATAAGCGGTATGTTTTCAGTTGTTTATCAAGGTATAACCACAAGAATAATGCCACTCTTCAAAGTTGACTACACCTCTCCCGAGCTGAGAGCACAAATTTACATTGGTTTTGTCAATTGGTTCTTATTAGCTTTCGTGTTGATTGTAATGTTCATCTTTAAAGAATCCAACAACCTTGCAGCGGCTTATGGGCTTGCTGTCACAGGAACAATGACAATTACGGGAATTATGATGATCTGGATTTTCAAAATCAAAAAACAACCTATCAAAGCCTTTTTATCAGTAATTGTTTTAATAGCTGATTTAGCTTTTTTAATTGCAAATATGCATAAAATCCCTAGTGGTGGCTATTGGTCAATTATTATCGCCGCTATTCCAATGGCGATAATATTAATTTACACCAACGGCCAGAGAATGCTTTATAGAGCGTTAAAACCGATTGGTCAGGAGAATTTCTTAAACCAATATGAAGCAAAATACAAAGAGGCTTACAGAATAAGAGAAACAGCTCTTTTCTTAATTAAAGACCCTCGCCAGATACCGCCTTATGTCGTTAGTACAATGTTTGGTAACGGTATTATTTATGAAGACAATATTTTTGTCTCTGTAAACATTACTGATCACCCATACGGCACTTCCTACGAGTTTAAAGACAACCTAGGCACAGGTTTAAGGTATTTTGTAATAAATATCGGATATATGGAAGTTATTGACGTTGAGAAAATCCTCAAAGAAGCGCAGATTAACGAAAAAGTTATCTTCTACGGACTGGAAGAGATTATTACAGACAATATAATCTGGAAAATCTTCTCCTTCATTAAGAAAAATACCCCTGCCTTCGTTCAATTCTACGCACTGCCGTCAAATAAACTTCATGGCGTTATTACAAGAGTTGAAATATAATCAGATAATTTTTCATTAAAAAAGGCTTTCTCTTAAAGAAAGCCTTTTTTAATTGATATGTTCTGCTAAAACTGGTAAAACATCAAGTAAACCCTCAAGAATCTCTGAAGCGTTATCTATAAAAAAGTTACTTTTATGTTTTTCAATATTAACAAGAGGCTTATTAACATCAGTTTTTCTATCTGCAAAACATTCTAAAAACTCTTCATCTGATGAAGGAGTTAATTTTATATTTAATCGCTCAAACTCTTCTTTAGACAACTTACCGTCTTTATATTCTTTCTCTAAAAGCTTTATCAAGCCTTTTTTCTCGGCAACTTTAAGATTAGTCGGAATCATAGCTTCCACTTTTGACGCAACATTTGTTATAGGCTCATTTTTTTGAATTTTTAGTAATTCTTTTATGCGTGATTCTGATAACTCGGGCAAAACCTTTTCAGCGTTATTCCCCGAACGCTGAAACAACTTTGCAAAAAATATCCTTGATTTATTAAAGCAAAGTACCAAGGCACACCCTACTGCAAACAATCCCGCTTTTTGCACAAACGTACTTTTTTTCCTTGTATGATGATGTTTTACTCTTTTAAATTCATCTTTTTCAGACTGAGTCTTATCATAATTAACAGTAGGCTTATTAACCTTATTATCAATAGTTTTTATCTGTTTCTTTACTTCAGGTAATTTAAAATTAGAAAGATTTGTATTCTGAACCATTTAAAATTCCTTTGAGAAAAGTTCAACACCCAAAATATTAAAACAATACGTTTAATAAAATTGTCAAATTATTACAAAAATATAACTATTTAGTCTCTAAACTCTATTTTAATAAATAATTACTAAAAAGCAAAGATATAACCATGAGGTTGTCACCTATAATTTCTCTTCGTTGCTGTACTATGTCGATGTCTAAAGCCATCGACATCCTTTTTGTTTTTTAAAAAACAAAAAGGATGCAAAAACAAAAACTTCTGGGTGATGGGGATTTAGTTGCGGTTTTTTAATTGTTTAAATATCAACTATAATAAGGCTCGCCGGTTCTACTTTTAATTAAAATATTATATGAAGATTAATATAATATAAAACATAAAAATTCAAGCAACAAATATTTTTGCCGCTTAATTTTCTGTTTTTTACTTTTTTCTTAGCGATAAAAGCTCTATCCGTTACAATCTGTATTCATCGCCTTCTGTGTTGTATAAGCTGTCAAGCATTTCATTCCATTGATCTTTTGTACCGTACATATATTTACTTCTTGAAACATCATAATAAAGACCTTCTTTGTCGGTTAAATCAAAGATGAATTTATTTCTTGGGTCAATTACAATTTTTTTGCCATCATCTCCGTTATATTCAAGGAAGGTATGACGTTTTTTGGAGACCATTGTTGTCTTAATATCGCTTAATTGAGCCATTGCTTTAGTAAACATTGTTTGCGGTAAACATGTTCCTGTAGCTTTAGGCATATCGTCACTTCCGCTGGAATATTCACCTACATTAACAATTCTGCAAGGTGTTTTCTCCGCCATATAATCGGAATACATCATTCCTTCTTCTTCCATGGGCTTTTCAGGAGCAAAAAATTCTGATTCCGTTTCAAGAATAGCTTTTGCAACTTCCATTGAATCCGTTTTACCAACACTTCTTAACTTTTTATTTAATTTTTTAGAGGCTTCAACTAAAACCGGATCATCTTCTAAATTAACCTGAATGTTTGTGTTTAAGGCTTTAACTCCTATATCGGACATATCTATTTCCCAAGTTCCGTTCATATCAAAGTTTCTGTTTGAATGAATAAAACCTTTTTCAAAATTTTCCTTCAATTCAGCTCTTGGTCTTACATCTCTGCAACTATCTTTTCTTTGTTGGAAAAAATCAGCCATTTGTTTAAGCGTTTTTTTAGGAAGATTAAGCGCATAAGCCTGTTTTAAAAGTTCAAGCTTGAGATCTTTTGACCTGCTTTTTTTATTTGTAAAAATTTTGTGGTTTTCATCGGTACATGTTTCTTTCTCTGAGTCATATACAAAATCTCTGGCATCACCCAATAAAACACGTGTTTGATCAAGACATTCCAAACCTTTTTTTGCCAGATTATTTTTCATTTTATAATCTCGCTCTTTAGTTGCTTTATCAAGATAATCTGAAGCTTTATCCATAGTTTTATCTAAATCATTAAATATTTTGCCTAATTGAGTCTTATCGGCATTATTGCCCTTAAAAGCGGTTATCAGCATATCTCTTTTATAAAAATTCAAGTATTGATTATTTTCATAAGAAATATTTATATGATTTAATATTACAGGTTTTTCAGCCGTAATGTTTTTTTGTGTTTTATTTTTCACCGTCTTATTAAGCGATAATGTATTTATAATCATCCGATTGCCCCTTAAACTACTCTATATATATTTTTTATTAAAATAAAGTAGCATAAATACTTTCTACTTTTAATTTAAATATTATACAAAAATCAACATAATTTAAAAGTACATTACCCGAGCGGTTTGCTTCTTTTCTCAAGAATTGTTTTGTGTAAAACAACTCAAAGAGTAATAAAAGAAGCCGCTAACAGTCAAGAACTACTATGTTTTTGTTTTTGCTTCCTTTTTATTTAATAAAAAGGGAGTCGATGGCTTCAGACATCGAAATTTTCTTGTAATTAAAGAATTTAGTCAGTATAGAAACAAGTTTCACATTACATTTCATCAATTACTTTACTTAATAAATACAAATAAAATATCATAAATAAATTATAATTTTAATTAAACTCTATAACTAATTAACATAATTTAATTTCAAAATATTCCTCATCTATGGATTTAATTTTTGTATTTTTAATGTAATATTTTGATGTATAAAGTTTTACGGGAGATTTTTACATGTGGGAAAACGCTGTTGCAATTGACCGAGTAACGGAAATCAGGTCAAAATCAAATGTATTCTTCGGTGTCGGAGCAATTCAAAAAATAGATTTTATTCTTGAAGAACTTAAAAATAAAGGAATTAATTCCGTTTTAATAATGACGGGCAAGGGTTCATATAAAGTTTCGGGAGCTTGGGATCACGTTGAGCCTGCATTAACTAAACATGGTATCACTTACGCACTTTATGACCATATTACCCCTAATCCAACCGCTGATCACGTTGATACGGCAGTTAAAAAAGGATTGGAAGTTAATGCGGGGGCTGTTCTTTGTATTGGTGGCGGAAGTCCTGTTGATGCGGGAAAAGCAGCGGCTATTATGCTAAAATATCCCGAAGAAACTACAAGAAGGCTGTTTGAAGCTAAATTTACGCCTGAAAGTGCTGTTCCTATTATTGCAATTAACCTTACACACGGTACAGGCACAGAAATTGACAGATTTGCAGTTATTACGGTAAGTGAAACCGAGCATAAACTTGCTATCGGTTATGATTTTATTTATCCTATGTACTCAATTGATGATCCTGCTTTAATGATAGGTCTTTCAAAAGAGCAGACCTTATTTGTTTCAATAGATGCGCTTAATCATGCTGTTGAAACGGCTACAACAATCATTGCAAGCCCTTATTCAATCTCACTTGCAAAAGAAGCCATCAGACTTATTGCTAAATTTTTACCTGAAATTATGAAAAATCCTGAAGATTTAAGAGCCAGATATTTCTTGCTTTATGCTTCAATGATTTCGGGAATTGCCTTTGATAACAGCTTCTTACACTTTACGCATGCTCTTGAACATCCTCTTTCAGCTGTTCATCCTCAATTAGCGCATGGTTTAGGGTTATCAATGATTCTTCCTGCGGTAATAAAATATATTTATCCTGCAACTTCTACTGTTTTAGCTGATATTTTATCACCGATAGTTCCAAACCTTGAGGGTAAACCCTCTGAAGCTTTAGCCGCAGCTCAAGGTGTTGAAAAATGGTTATTTGACCTCGGTGTTGTTTCAAAACTCGGTGATGAGGGCTTTAAGCTTGAAGATGTAAATAAACTTATTTATCTTCTCTATGAAACCCACTCTTCAAAACCGCTTTTAAGCCTAGCACCTGTAACAGCAGAGGAAAAAGTTATAAGAGCCATCTATGAAGAGTCTTTTGTCCCTTATTTACCTGTTTAAATCTGTTATACACAGCAAAACGCTTCGGAAATAACCGAAGCGTTTTTGTTTGAGGAGAAAAAAGCCTATAATTATATTTTTTTTCTTAACAGCGTTCTGATGTTTTTCTTAATAGGATTCGTCATAAGTTCCAATGCTTCAGGGCTTAAATTAAGAGTATTATATACTCTTTTATAGGCTTACTGCACTTTTGGCATAAATTGATTGCAAACTTTATCTATATAACCTAATGCGGCATCTACACCTTTTTTGTCGTAAATAGTTTTCGCATGCTCAGCAATGCTATTATTAATTTTATTAAGATTATTTTCCAATCTTCTGGTATTGCCCGGTGACATATTGCGTAAAGGCTTTGGAAGTCCTTGAACCTTTGGGAAATTGCGTGGTGCTTGAATCATTGTGGTGTTTCCTTTTTACTGTTATTTCTTTTACTTAATTAAAAACAAAGCAAATTTATAATTGCCTATCAATTTATATCTATTAATAAAATATTTATAACTAAATTCACAAGCAAAACGCTTCGGTTATTTCCGAACCATTTTTGTTTTATAAGAAGAAAGCCTATAATTATAGGTTTAATCTAAAATAAATTAGTTATAATCGCTCTGTCGTGGTTGAGGTCCTTTTCTACCGCCTTCGTTCCAAGCCTTGGAAGCTTCAAGATACCTTTTAAAGGCTGAATCTTCAGCTGCACATTGCTGCCTGAACTTATCTACTTCTTCTTTTTTTAATCTTCCTGTTTTGGGATCTTCATATCTTGCCTGTTCTTGAGCCTCGTTATATGATTCATTGGCTCTATACGAGGAAGAAGAAGTTGATGTATAGCTTTCATCTCTATTAGATCGCAACATCGCATTTATATCTTTAACTTTTTTTGATCCACCTTGAACTCTTCCTGAGTTTTCATTTGAATGAGAACCTTTCATTAGTTTTTCAGCCATATAACTTATTTTAGATTCATTCTCTCTTGTACTGATGCTGTCTGATGGAGTAACATCAATCATAGAAACTTTTATATTACCGTTTTTATCACGACTAATAGTATAATTTCCGGGATTTCCTGCATCAGCAACAACAACTCCTTTATCTGCGGCTTTGCTGTTAATTTCTCGAATTTGCTTCACGACCTCTTGTGTTTCTTTAACACTTAAATTCTCTCTCTCGTCTTTTAAACTACTGCCTTTATGTGTTGTTAAAACTTGATAACGACCATCAGATGTTACTTTATAATCTATGATTGGTTGAGTTAATTCATTTATTCCTTTTCTTCTTAACTTTTCATTTGTTTTTTGCATTTCCTGAAAAGCTGTTCTGTCCATTTCAAGCACACCTAAATCATCATTGACCTTCATGTATTTTTTATTTGTTCCTGTATTTGTAGGTTCTAATTTACCATCTCTTCCAACTACTTTTTCGATTAATCCTCTTGGTGATTTAACGTCATTATTACTTTGAATTTGATGTTCTATTTCATTTCCTTCTTCGTGTGTCAATTTGGAGTTTAATGTTGCCTTAGACTTAGCCTTAGATTTTTCCTCTGCAATTTGATTTGCATAATAATTCAAATCTTCTTCTCTGTGGACAACTTTTCCTGTTTCTTTATGTATCCACTTATCAGATCCAAACCATCCTCCTGATTCAAAGGTCCATTGAGAATCATTTGAGGAATTAGAACTGGAAGAATCATCTGAATCACAAGAGCTACTTTGAGGTGTACTATTAGATTGATTCTTCTTTTCTATTTTTTGAGATTCTTGTTCTTGTTCATTTTCTGAATCTACTTCTGTAACACATCCATCAACCAACCTATAAAATTTACCTCCATCTTTCCAGATATCAGACTTTCCTATAAAACTTATAGTATCTTTTTCAAGTGGTACGTTTAGCTTTGGAGCGTTTGGGTCTGTTGTGTTTTTGTCGGTTACAGCCGCATTTTGAGGTTTGACGATGTTTTTCAACTGATTAAGTCGAAGTCCGATTTCCATGTTTGATTTACTCCTTTAACGATATGGTTTTAATAGTTTTCTATAAATTACGTTGCTTGTTATAATATTAAAAACAAAACAAAATTGTAATTGTCTATAAAGTTTGAATTTTGATTTAAATTAATAAAATAATTTATGCATAAAAACAATAAGCACAAGGCAAAGAAGTAATTAAATACCAGTTTACATTTGTTAAAATAAATGCTCACCTAAATTCACAAGAAAAAACGCTTCGGAAATAACCGAAGCGTTTTTGTTTGAATTATTTATTTTCTTTGGCACGTCTGCAGGCTTCTTCATAGGCTTCTGCTCGAAGTTTTGCTTCTTCTTGCTTTTTTTCCCATTCTTTTAATTCTTTTTCATATTCCTCTTGCTCTTGTTGTAATTTAGATTTTGATACTCTCACATTGCCTTTTCCATCCTTTACTTCTCCTGAAGAGCTTGATTTAGAGCTTTCATCTCTATTAGATCGTAACATAGCATTTATATCTTTTATTTTTTTTGATCCACCTTGAACTTTTCCGGAGCTCTCATTTGAATAAGCACTTTTTATTAGACTATCAGCCATATAGCTTATTTTAGATGCATTCTCACTAGCACTGATGGTGTCTGATGGGGTAACATCAATCATAGAAACTTTTATATTACCGTTTTTATCATGACTAATAGTATAATTCCCCGGATTTCCAGCATCAGCAGCAACAACTCCATTCTTTGCGGCGTTACTGTTAATTTCTCGAATTTGCTTCACGACCTCTTCTGTGTCTTTAACACTTAAATTATCTCTTTCATCTTTTAAACTACTGCCTTTATGTGTTGTTAAAACTTGATAACGGCCATTAGACGTTTCTTTATAATCTATGATTGGTTGAGTTAATTCATTTACTCCTTTTTTTCTTAATTTTTCATTGGTTTCTTGCAACTTCTTAAAAGATGTTTTGTCCATTTCTAACACACCTAAATCATCGTTGACCTTCATGTATGTTTTATTTGTGCCTGTATTTGTAGGTTCTAATTTACCATCTTTTCCAACTACTTTTTCAATTAATCCTCTTGGTGATTTAACGTCATTATTACCTTGAATTTGATGTTCTATTTCTTTTTTTTCTTCGTTTGTCAATCTTGACTTTGATGTAGCCTCTGTACTTTCTTTTTCTTTAGCATATTTTTTATCATAATATTCTACATCCCGTTGATTATGCACTTTTTGTCTTGTGCCTTTATGAACCCACTGCTCACAGCTGTGCCAACTGCCTGGTGTGTATTCCCATTCAGATTCAGCAGCTGTAGAGGTATCATCTGAAGAACTTGACTTTGATGCAGCCTCTGCTCTTTCTTTAGCATATTTTTTATCATAATATTCTACATCCCGTTGATTATGCACTTT
>JBAXKC010000041.1:0-22402 GCA_037137535.1 bacterium
ACATAGGAGTCACTAAGTTTTAAATAGGGGGATTTTTTGGGGGCATGTCAATTTATAAAATTCTATTATTTTTGCATACCTTAAATAAAGGATTTAATAACTTTTATCTGGAATTATCATGTAAATTAGTAAAAAGGGGAGGCGCAATTATTATGGTTGCAAGTATAGGAGCAGGCAGTCAGAGTTTTACTGATATGCAAAGCATACGTCAGATGTTCCAATCATCCGGCACTAATGGAAGTAGTGGAGTATCCTTAAAGGATCTTCAAGATTTACAAACAAAAACAGAAGGCTCGAACACACAAGGAAAGACTACTTTCCTTGATACTCTTGTAGATAGTTACAGCAAAATTGATAAAGATGGAAATGGAACTTTATCTAAACAGGAATTAAAAGATTATATGCATAGCCAACAAGGAATTAAGGGTATGCAAGGCATGCATAAAGCTCACGGTCAACATAAAGGGAAAAAAGGAGGATCTTCTGCTATTGATCAAATGATGTCATCAACAGATGATCAAGACAATGATCCAACAAGTGCTTTATTAGGAGCTTATGGAAACACAACAAGTTCTTCAGACAGTAGCAATAATTTAATATCTGCGATGTTGAAGCAAGCTACAGATTTATATAGCTCTCAAAATAATAATAATGCTATAACTTCTACCGTTGAAGTTTCCGGTTAAAAACGCTTATAAGAAGAGTTTTTAAATATCCTAAATATTCAACAAAAAAATTATAGCCACTTCTTCAAGTTGGCTATAATTTTATTTATTACAAAATTAAATAACTACTTATAACGGTCTGAATTGAACAATTATTTCTGAACCTAATTCCGAATCATTTAATTCTATCTGGAAATTATCGGGATCAACTGTTGTTCTTTCAATTCCGCTTACGATAACTTTTTCTACAATAAGTTTACTTTGGTCAAAAAAATCAGGTAAAACATTAATTGATTTATGTCCGCAATCTTTTGCAGGTTTAAAGAACAGACAGAACGGCTCTTTTTTAACATAGGAACGGATATAGACATGTGCTAAATAATTCAATTCCAATGCATGATAGCCTGCAACTGAATGTCCGCCTTTATTTGCGTAATTTTCTTTTAAAAATGGCAATCCATCATCGGTTGTTCTGAAATAAATTCCTCCTAAGTCTAAATCAAGGAAATATAAATTCCAGAAAAACATTGTTTCTCTTGCCAGCTCTAAATAATCATCTTTTCCTGTGTAACCATACATTATAAGATAAGCAAGTATGCCCTGTTCCTGTTGCCAGAAGTCTTTAGAGTTCCCCCATGTGAATTCGATAAAGGATTCTGAGGGTTTTCGCTCAACTGCGTCAAAAACTCCGCCTCTAACTTGATCTAATGCAACTTTTCCCATATCAGTTGCTAATTTATCGGCTAACTCAATTAATTTATTTTTATGAGATTCATCTTCACAATAATAAGCAACTCTTGTTAAATTCCATGCAATTTTCAGGTTATGCCCGCAAATTGCTCTATTTTGCTGCCACCCCCAAGTTAAATCAGGCTTCCAGTCTTCGTGAAATCTTTCAATAACATAAGGTATTTCAGGGTGTTCTTTATCGGGAAATTTTTCTACAATTAGAGTTGTTGTTTCTTTTAACATTTTTCTGCATTTTTCTATAAAATCAAGGCATTCTTTTGTTTCTATTGTTTTTGGTAACGGGTCAAGAGCCAAAATTACATTAATCAAATAAGCAGGAATATGATCACCTATCGAGTTCCAATTTTTCTTTAATTTATTATCGCCAAGAGTATCAGTATCAGAGGATAATGTTGCATAATCTATATGAGAAAAAAAGCCCTCGCCTTTTTCGTCATAAAAGAATTTATAAAAAGTATTAATTGTTCTTTTTATATCTTCTAAAACTTTCCAATCCTGAGTTATTCTGTAATATTGCGCAAGCCCTGCAAGACAGTAAATTTGTTCGTATAAAGGAATTGTATTAAAATCATCAGGGTTTTGCGAGGGCATTGAAACTTCTGTATTACGCTTTGCTGCCGCCCAAAAACAATATTTTCCGTCATTGCTTATACTTCTAAACCATTCACGCTGATAGGCAACACCATTTTGAGCTGCATCCAAAAATCTCTTTGAACCTGTTAAAAGATAAGCTGAAGAAAGCCCATAAATTAATCTTGATAACGTTGCGCACTCCTGCGTTTTGTTGTCTTTGTCGGGAGCTCCTGAAATACCTATATAAGTTTGATATTTAGTAAAATCGTAATCATTTTCTTTGAAAAGATAATTTAACCATGTATCTGCAAAGTTAGAAATCTGTGTAAGCCACCAATGCCCATCCTCAAAGAGATATCTTCCGTCAGAATCCTGACATAGGTTAATTATTCTTGCATCAAAATATTCTTTATCATTATCCCTTATGTATATGCCGTAAACAGATATTAGAATATCCTGTTTTATGTATTTTTTTATTTTTTCTGAAAGTTTTTTATCATCATAATTTTCGGGTGTTTTAATTCTGTCTCTGTCGAGTTTATCTGTATTTTTAAGTGTTTTAACTTGTGTTTCTCTTCCTATACGCACTTTTACAAAATCACCGCTTCTACATTTTATATAAAAAGCGCTTTCATCTGAATGTATTTCTGTAACTCTGCCCATTAAACTTGTGCTGTAAGTATATTTATTCATTATTCCCCCTTATTTAGATATAAATATAGCAATACTTCTATCGTTTAGAGTATAATTTGAACCTGTAATTAAAATTTCATTTCCTACTTTATTTTCTGAGGTATCAGCAACCTTATACCATTGACGTTGAGGAATAACAGGAATTTCAAAGCTTAAAGGCTCCCAATACATATTCATCATTACATGAATATCGGAATCACCATTAAATCCCGCTACAGTAAACGAAAGGGCATGCGAAAAATAATTATCCCAATCGATATTATTCAGCATAGTGCCATGCCAGTTTATATCTTTTAATCCTCGCTCATTTACAGAGCCGTTATAAAAATTTCTGGAATGAAGTGAGTGATTTTCTTTTCTAAACTTAATCATAAAGGTAAAGAACTCAAGAATTTCTTTATTCTTATCTGCTAAAGTCCAGTCAAACCAATTTAATTCGTTGTCTTGACAGTAAGAATTATTATTTCCGTTTTGTGTCCTTCTAACTTCATCACCGCTTGTAATCATAGGAACACCTCGAGAAAGTAATAATATTGCGGCAAAGTTTTTTATCTGACGTATTCTAAGAGATTCGATGTCTGCATTATCAGTTGAGCCTTCTACTCCGCAATTCCAGCTGTCATTAGTATTATTACCGTCATTGTTATTTTCACCGTTATTATAATTATGTTTATAGTTATAGGAAACAAGGTCATTCAATGTAAAACCGTCATGAGCCGTTATAAAATTTATCCCGTTTATAGGAAGATGATCTGTTCTCTGATATAAATCATTGCTTCCTGAAATTCGGTATGCAATTGCACCTATTTTACCGTTATCGCCTTTTATAAACTGTCTGACATCATCACGAAATTTTCCGTTCCATTGTGTCCATCTATAACCATGAATATGTCCCATCTGATAAAGCTGGTCACTATCCCATGGTTCTGTTATTAGTTTTGCGCCATCAAGACTTTCCCTTAATTCAATCCCCCATAATACAGGTGGATATTCCATTGGCAGACCGTCTAAACCTCTTGAAAGAATTGAACCTTCATCAAATCTAAAGCCGTCAACATGCATTTCTGTAACCCAATATTCAAGACTTTCAATAATTAACTTTTGAACAATAGGGTGATTACAATTTATTGTATTTCCGCAACCCGAGTAATTCATATAATATCTTTTATCATTTGGAGCTAAATAATAATATAAAGAATTATCTATACCTTTAAAAGAAAAAACAGGCCCATTTTCATTGCCTTCATCTGTATGATTAAAAACTACGTCAAGAATTACTTCTATATTATTTTTATGTAATTCTTTGACTAAATCTCTAAATTCATCTAATTGTTTTGACTCATCAGGTGAAGTGCAGTATCCGGAATGTGGAGAAAAGAAGTTAACCGTACTGTATCCCCAGTAATTTTTTAACGGTTCATTATTCGGACCATAATGAAGAATACTTTTTCCGTCAAACTCCATAACGGGTAATAATTCAACCGCTGTAACTCCAAGCCCTTTCAAGTATGGGATTTTTTCTATTATTCCTGAGAAAGTACCTTTATTTTCTACATTTGAGCTATCTGACTGAGTAAACCCCCTTGTGTGCATTTCATAAATAATAGTTTCATTCATGTTATGTCTGGGGTGTTGGTCGTTTTCCCAATCATAGTCACTTACATCAATAATACTGCATCTCATTGACGTTAATATATTATCAGAATTATCTGTTGCTTTTTCTCTGTTCCATAAATCTTCACATATTGCTTTTGCATATGGATCAATAAGCACTTTATTAAAGTCAAATCGGTTTCCATTAGTTGAAATATCATTTGGGCCGTCAATTCGATAAGCATAATACTTTTTAGGTTTTAATCCTTCAACAAAAACATGCCAGAAACCAAATTCTCTATTTTTTTCAGAATCCAGTTCGATTATTTGAGTGGGTTCTAAATCTGTTACATTATCAAATAATAAAAGCTGAACTCTTGTGGCTTCGGAGGAAAATATTGAAAAATTAACTCCGTTCTGGTCTTTATAATATATTGCACCGAGTGGACATGGTCGACCGTCAGAAACTTTATAAATTTCATTATCAGGCATTATTCATATCCTTTTCAAATCATACTAATTATTGTTTTTGCAAATTCATTACAATTATCGCCTGTGCGTGCTGTTACTAGGTCGTTATCGACTACAACGGTCTGATCTGTATAAATTGCACCCATATTTTTTACATCACCCAATAAATTATTATGCGCAACTAATTTTCTGCCTTTGACTAATTCGGAGATTGGCGACATTAACCATAATCCATGGCAAATAATGCCTTTAATGATAGTTTTTTCGGCAAAAACTCTTTTTAAAAATTCACAAGCAGGAGGCAATTTATTAATATCTTCCGTATAACGCAATCTATCTGAAACATAACCCGATGGAATTATTATTGCAGAATAACTTCTAAGGGTATCATCATCCATGTTTTCAAAACTTTCTCTGAAGTCTAAAGGTATTTTATATTCATGTCCCTCATATTTTTGAAAGCTCTGCCCCCATAATCTTGTGAGAAAATGGACTTCAATATTTTCTTCTGCAAAGCGTAATTGATAATAAAAAATTTCTTTTTCGTAAAAATCAGACTCTATTAATATTCCTATTTTTTTCATCGTATTCCCCTTAATTTCTTACCAACCAAACTTTTTAAGACCGAGATCAAGACATTCAACAAGTTTTTGCCCCGTTAAATAAGCACATCTGGTTGAACGGCCTGTTATAAATGGATAGTCAACTATAACAGAAGTCATAGAGCCAAAATTTCCATGAAATTTACCATTTGGGGCAACCGCATCTCTTAAAATATATTCAAGAGTATAAGGAGCAGCTCCCATATCAAGATTTACATTTAAAAAGCCTGTACCGTATTTATAATCATATTCAACAGGATGCCCTGTTACATGTTTATTTTTTATTATGCTTTCTCTGATTCTGATATCTCGAGCAAAGGCAAGACAGGCTACACCATAACATATTGCAGCAATTGGTTTTTCTGCCTTATGAAAAGCTAATATTAAATCATGCACTCTAAAATTATTTACCATATCAATAATTGGCCCACTTCCGCCAATTAATAAAATTGCTTCAAATTGTTCAATATAATTATCTATTTCTTCTAAGGTTTTATAGTATTCTTCAAGTTCTCTTAAATAATTTACAGAACTTAAATATGGTCGATCAGGCATTAAATTAAATATATTAATGGGATTGTCGAGTTTATTAGAAGAATCTAAGGCTTTTACTTTATTTGCCATTTCTTCAGTTGTAACTTTGTCATTTAGCGGAGGATCAACATAATTTGCATCCATACTTGGAGGTAGTGGCCTTGCTTTATTACCTTTCGGAGTAGCAAATACACATTCATACCCTGCTTTAGTTAAAACTTCATAAGGGCCAATTAATTCTTCACCCCAATATCCATATTCTGAAAGAATTACCAGAATTTTTTTCATAAAAAAACTCCTTTGTCTTGTTCACTAAAAATTATTAGACAAAACAGTTTAAAGTTTTTCTTAGAGAATAACAATTGTACATATTTATAAAAATTCGTATGATTATTAATACTTATTTCGATTTTCTGTTATTGAATAGTTCGTACATGTTTAGTTCGATTTAGCTATTTCTATCATCCTATTTTCTATTTCTTCAGTAACTTCTTTTGGTCTGCATGATCTTTCCTTATAGAAAAAACCTGCTATTCCAAAATTCTCATACTTTTTAATCCATTCTGATATTGTTTTTTAGTCCTGTGAAGAATTTCAGCTACTACTTTTATACATTTCCCTCTATTTGAAAATTCTTCTGCGTGTGCTCATTCTCTAACTTTCGCATTCCGAAGGGATTTACGCATTTCAACTATTGTTATTTCTTCATATTTCTCTAATTTCACACTATTCATAAATACAGTCTATTTTATTTTTAAACTGTTTTTAAAGACGTAAAAACTTTTTATTTGTTACTTAATCGAAGACTGATTATTTTATATTAGTTACTTCTACAGTGGTCTTAATATCATAAATTAGTATTTAGGGGCAATGTCATTACTTTCATGTGATGACACTTTTTACACGAATAAATATAGCAGAATTTGAGTTATAGTGATAATTCTAACCTAATTATTATTTAGATTAGAGACTTAATATACATATATAAAGAGACTAGAGCAATAAAAATCAGAACTGATATAATTATTGTATTAAAACTAAAAATTTTCTTATCGCTAATATTTTTTGATTTTTTAGTTGCCTTCTTTGAATTTATCTTCTTTTTCTCAGTTGAAGGTGTCTTACGCATTTTTTTTAATTCAGTTGAATATTTTTCCTTTAAAAGCTTTGGCGAAGATGTGTTGCCTGTCATTAAAACTTCTTCACTAAATATGGACTTATCAAGTTTTTTACTGTACCCGTATTTTGCATTAGAATAAAATACTGCAATTTCATAAGCTCTTTCCAAACACTCAAGTGCTGTTTTTCCATTTTTTATTGCTACAGAAGAGTGTGCAGAATTATTACCATGTTTTTTTAAAAAATATAAATCATCGGTAAATTCTTTTATTCTCATATTATCAAATGACTTGTCTTTAATTCGGTTAATCATCGAATCAAATGTTTCATCAGGCAATACTTTGTCTTGCAATAAATCTCTACATATATTTTCTGCAAAACGTCTGGTTTGAATCACTGCTTGCTCAAAATATTCGTCTCGGAATAGTTTTTCTGCTTCAGCGATTATATTAAATAAATTTTTATTATTTTTTTTAAGAAATACAAAATTACTCATAGATTCAAGTATAACAAACAAATTTTATAAAAAATCAAACAATTATGCTACTTTTATAAATTTATTTATTAAAATTACAGAACTGTATTTAATTATATTTATAAGAAGTGAACCACAAATATATAGGGTAGAAAATTCCCTATGGAAAAGAAACCTGAAAATTATTTAGCTTTTATTCATATTGCTTGCTGGGTTATGCTGCTTTCTAGATTATTTGTCGAATAAGCTCTATATCAATGCTTTAAAATTTTTTTAGTTCTTTCATTATTTTAAAGATTAAAACCTTCTGTATAAAGTCAATCAAGACTTGATTTCATACACCTTTTTCGTTTAATAATTTTTCAATTTCAATTATGTTTTTTTCAAGAAATTTAAAATCCTCATTAATTTTATTTGATATTTCTTCATAACTAATATTTTGTAAATTCAAATTTTCATAATTATAAATAAAATCAGGATTAAAATGGCAATATTCTCCACACATACTTGATTGTTTTTTATCAATCTTAAACCATAATTCATTATCTGAAAGCTGTTTAAAGATATTTTTTCGTTTTTCAATATCTTCCTTTTTAAATCCTATAAAAAAATATCTGTATTGTTTTTCTTCAATTTGAATACCAATAAAAAATTTTTCTTTTAATTTAATCGCCAAATCAATTGTTCCTTTGCCATGATTGAAAGAAGAACCAAATTTATGATTTTTGAAAATATTCAATTTGGGGATTCTATTTTCAATATACTGAAACAACTCATCCGTCCTATACTTTATGTAAATAGAATGCAATTTAATCTTTTTTAGCTCTTTTAATTTCTCACAATTACTATTATAAAAATTATAAAGTTTATTTCCAGTTTGCTCTTTGATTAATTCAGAAAATTGATTTGACAAAAAAGTTATTACATTTTTATAGTCATTTATTAGATATTTATGATAATTATCTTTATATTTAATTTCATTATTGAAAATATTTTCAATTTTTTCAGCTAATTTTGAATAGCTAAAATATTTCCAATTGTCTGATGTATTGATGTTTTCAAACAGTTTGATTTTTTCTGCCATAGATAAAAGAATAAAAATATTTTCACTATTTTCACTATTTTCATTAATTACACTTATGTAATTTTTAAGTTGTCTATCATTAGGAAATGATTTTAATTTATTTTCAATATAAATATTTATTGTTTTTGCTATTTCTTTATCAAAGATTTCAATAAATAAATCGGTTTTTATATTCAATTTGTCAGTATCTGTTTCTATTTTGCACTGCGCTTTCAAATTTTTAGTTTTTTCCTTTGAAATAGAAAATGAATTCTGAGTTTTAGTTTCTTTCATTTCAAGATTTTTATAATTTTTAACATTTAAAAAATCATCTTTTAATATTAATAAAAATTGTTTGGGATAAGTTTCAGCCAACCAAGCTAAAAAATTAGTATGAAAATCTTCTAATGAACAAGAAGATAGTTTGAATAATGGGGATGTTTTTAAATCTTCAATAGTATATGTCATTTTAAAATTTCTCCATTAGTGCAATCACCCAATATTATAATAAGGACATTATTATATCAAACTACTACGTCAATACAGGACATTATTTTTTATTGCTCATTAACTATAATTTCTATAAGATACAACTATACTTGAGTAGAACAGAATAAAGGAAAAATCATGTCAAATGACAGATATTCAAAAATAACAGACTTATTAGAGCTTATAACTCATATTCATTTCAATGGGGCTGTTTCGATTGAAGATATAATGAAACAAGCTAACGTTTCTAGACGTACTGCTGAAAGAATAAGAACGTTATTAAAAAATACTTATTATGATTTCGACGTTATTTCTATTGATGGCAAAGTTAAAAAATGGGGATTTACAGGCCCTTTATCAAAAAGTGCTGTTAGATTTAGTGCTGATGAGATTGCAGAGCTTGAAAACATAAAACAAGGTTTTGAAGAGCAGGGTATTCATGATAAATCACAAAGCCTTGATAAAATTTTATCAAAATTAAAAGTTCATAATTCCACACACTCAACAAGCCTTGAAAATGATGTGGAAGCATTAATTGAAGCAGAGGGATTTGCAATTAGGCCTCACCCGAGAAGTAAAGTTAATACTGAACATTTTCAGAAAATACGATATGCAATAAAAGCTTCGAAAATGCTTAAAATCGAATATAAAAAAGATAAAAGTAAAAAGTCAGATATAAATAAAATTCATCCTTATGGAATTTTATACGGTGAAAAACAATATCTAGTTGCCTATAACGCAGATAAACAACAACTTAGAAGTTATAAACTTTTAAATATTCAAAATATTGAAGTATTAAAAGAATATTTTGAAATTAAAGATTCTTTTTCCTTTCAAGATTATGCAAAGCGTTCTTTTGGCGTGTTTCATGAAGAACCCTACGACGTTAAATTATTATTTACTAAAGACGTTGCCAATGATGTAATGAATTACTGTTTTCATCATACGCAAGTTCTCACACCTCAAGAAAATGGAACTGTATTAGTGGAATTTAAGGCTGGTGGTAGTCTTGAGATTTGCTGGTACTTATTCAAATGGGGCAATAAAGTAAAAATATTAGCTCCCGATAAAATAATAAACACCTATAAAAAGCTTTTAAGCGAAGCCGCAGAAGCAATAGAAGAATTATCACAAAGAAATAAGATTTAAATAATTATTAAACACTCTGTTACAAAAAATGAATTGTTTTTTATTATGCGTCCAATTTTGACACAAGCGTTTGTTATTATTATTATAACAAAGCAGTAATAAACATGAATTTTTTTTAAAAAATGATATATTAGTACAGGCAGTTAAATAGGAAAGGAACTTATGAATATAAATATATATGAAGCAGAGCTTAAGTTATTCATATTAAAGAACATATCTTGTGAAAATCACATGGAAAAAATATCGGCAATAATAGATAAAACTTTTATGATTTCTGAAGAGATGAAAGAGTTTCACCAAAAAAGAGAACAAAAAGGTTATGTTTTTAACGGATTTTATCCTATTGAAAAAGAAATTTATGTGGCAGGACAAATTTATACGGTAAAAATTCGTTCTTTAAATAAAGATTTAATGGAGTTCTTTAAAAATAATCTTCAAAAATCCCGAACAGAAGAAATCCAAGCATTAACGATGACATATCGTAAATTGCCGAGTAAGCACATCACAAAATTATATTCAGTAACACCAACGGTTTGTAAGTTTGAAACAGGATATTGGAGAAACGGGCAAACTCTTGATATTTTTGAAAAAAAGCTGAAAGAAAATGCCATAAACAAATATAACAAATTTACCGACACTAAACTCGATGAAAACTTTGATTTATTTAAAAAAATAGAAATTTTAAATAAATACCCGATAGTAAAGAAATATAAAAATATAAAAATGCTTTGCGACAAAGTCGAATTGGAAATTGAAGATAACGAATCAGCTCAAAAAACAGCTCAAATAATCGTTGCTTGCGGACTTGCAGAGATGAATGCAAGAGGCTTCGGTTTTGTTAATGCAAAAGTTTTATAAGGAGTAATATTTTGCTTAAAGATTGCATTGAAATATTCAATAAAGAAGTAGAAAAACATTGCCAAAATCCCGGTTGTGATGAAATATCTTTTATAACAGATAATTACACTCTTTCTGACGGAACTTTTCTTTTATTGGACAGCGAAACAGGAGAGATAAAAGAAGAACTTACTGTCAATAAAAATACCGACAAAGGTTTAACTTTATATAGAGAATTTGCCAAGAAAGATTATCTTTCAAAATTAATTGATATGAATAAACCCATTGACGGGAAAAAAACAATCCACTCAAATAATTATTTATCTTTTTATGTAAAAAAAGAAAGTATAAAAGATAAATTAATAAAAGAAACCGTAAATGGATATTATGATATTTTAAAAAATCCTTTATTAAATAAATATAAAGGAAAAAAAGAATCCGAAAAAATTTATAAAAACTTTATAGAAAAAAACGGTGAAGTTGATGACAAAAAAGTAGAAAAGTATCATAAATTTATATTGAAATTCTTTTTTGAAGAAAATCCGCTTGTTTCAGAATTAAGTAAAGAGAAAAATTATCTAAAATTATTTTTTGATGTTGATATTCAAGAATATAGACGAGAGTCTGAAAGATATATTATTCCTAATATTTATAATAGCAATGAATATAATTATCCTTGTGATAAATCAGGCGAAATATTTGGATTTCCAAACAATAATATAGGATTAAATACTAAAAAACCTTTTTTAGAGAATAAGACAAGATTAGAGGAAGTTCCTTATTATATTTCACAAGAAGAAGTTTTAAAGCAAAAATTATTTTTTGATCATTTATTAAATTTAGCCTCAAATCGTGAATATTATATTTATATAAATGAAGAAGGCATTAAATCACTGAAAAATGGGGAATTACCAGAAAAAGACTTTAGCGGATACTTTTTACGAATTAAAAAAAGTAAAGAATGCGAAATTCATGATTTTGATATTATCGAAAATATTTCAACTGATATAGAAATAAAAGTAGATGATCTACTTAATATAAAATATGGAAATTATCCTCAAGCCCTTGAATATGGAACAATTTCAAAATTAAATGAATTACTTGTTAAAGTTAATGAAATTTTTTACAGTAAATGGCTTCTTTCTAATTTTTTCACAGAAAGTAAAGATATAAAGATTAAAAATGACTCAGGAGCATTAAAAAATATTCTTTTATCTTCTCGTATTGCCTGGATAAATTGGTTTTATAAAGGCAATACTCGAGTTATAAAAAGTACTTTTGCTAAATTTTCTCTGGAATTAATAAAAAATT
Organism: bacterium; assembly: GCA_037137535.1. Classification (GTDB taxonomy): domain Bacteria; phylum Cyanobacteriota; class Vampirovibrionia; order Gastranaerophilales; family JBAXKC01; genus JBAXKC01. The sequence goes on from JBAXKC010000041.1 coordinate 12,325, forward strand.
CAATTAATAACGATAATTTTATGAAAGCAAGAGAACAATTTAATTTAAGAATAGCTATATTAGAATTTTTGAAAGAAAAGGACAACGAAATGAGTGAAAAAATCTCTAAATTCGGCATAATGCTGGATGAAAAAATTAACAGTAAAACAAGCCCTAAGATTGAATCAGATGATGAGTATTATTTTGCAGTAGGGCAATTAGTTAATTATTTTATAAGCTTAAATAAAGGTTCAAAGAAAAATCATTCTCTTATAAACCCTATATTACAAGCAAAGACCAATGCAAAACTAAAAAAAGAGTTAAAGAAAATGTTTGTAAAATATGATTATGCTATATCAACTAATTCTTTAAGATTTGAAAATTTATTCGGGATGATTTGTCGTTATGAGCCTGAAAAAAATATTAACGACGAAATTTTACTTGGCGGTTATTTGTACAATTCATTAATGTATAAAAAAGGAGAATAAACAATGGAAAAAAGAGTTTACGGATTAATAGGCATTAAATCGGTAATGGCAAATTGGAACGCAGATTTTGAAGGATTACCGAAAACCATATCTGACGGACAAACCTTTGGAAGTGATAAAGCATTAAAATATCCTATTAAAAAAATGTGGGAAAATGAAGGCGAGAAAATCTTATATATAAAATCTTTTAAACAAGATGAAAAAGATAAAAAATTAAGACCTCGTTCTTTAAAAGAAAGATATGAACTTATTTTTGAAGTTGATGACTTATCTAAACAAAAAGAAAGCAATCTTGTTTTAGAAAATTTATTTAAAGCAACTGATGTCAAAAATTTTGGTTCAACTTTTGCAGAAGCAGGAAATAATTTTTCTATTACAGGTGCTGTTCAAATAACTCAAGGTTTTAATAAATATGAAGATACTCAACCTGAAGAACAACAAATATTATCACCATTTAGAGACGGAACAAAAGATAGTGCGGATCAATCAACACTAGGCACAAAAATCGTAAGCAACGAAGCTCATTATGTTTACCATTTTGCTATAAACCCTAATGCATATGATGACTATGTCAAACTTGGAGTTACAGACGGATATACGGAGCAGGATTATACAAAATTCAAGAATGCGGCGTTAATTTCTGCAACTTCATTTAACACTAACAGTAAAGTCGGTTGTGAAAACGAATTTGCGGTATTTATCGAAACAGAAAAAAATGCTTATTTGCCTGATCTTGCTCAATATGTAACTTTTGAAAAAGTTGAAGATGGAAAAAATATTTTTACATTTAATTTTGACAAAATAATAGGTGATTTAAAAGATAAAATTAAAGCGGTAGAAATATACTATAATCCTTACACTACTGAAATAAAAGCCGATATTAAAAAAGCAAAATATTTTAATATATTTACTCAGGATGAGGTTAAATAATGCGTGCATTGAAATTTAATTTATATGGAAATACGGCATTTTTTAAAAAACCTGACGTAAACACATATTATTATTTTACATACTCAAATATCCATAAAGTAGCACTGCTCGGAATTTTCGGGGCAGTCTGCGGCTTGGGCGGATATAATCAGCAAAAAAAGCCTGATAAAAAAGAAAAAGGTGGTATTTTTCCTGAGTTTTACGAAAAACTTAAAGATATAAAAGTTGCCATTGTTCCAAATGAGTCTTCTTTTACAAAAAAAATTCAATACTTTAATAATAGTGTAGGTTATGCCTCAAAGGAAGAAGGCGGAAATTTAATCGTTAAAGAACAATGGATTGAAAATCCAAAATGGGAAATTTATGTTTTGCTTGACGGAAATGCTAATGCTGAAGAAATAGCAAACAGAATAATAAATTCTGAATTTGCTTATATTCCTTATCTTGGCAAAAATGATCATTATGCAAACATAACTGATGCCAAATATGTTGAATTGCAAGAAGTTCAATCCTGTAATAAACTTGACGGTTTATTTTTAAAAACAATATTAGAGTCATTTGATGCAGATGATGAAGATTATGAACTCACAATATTTAAATATGAGGAAAATTTACCGACAGGTATTGAAGAACAAGCAAATCAATATATTTTTGGTAAATTTATTTTTACTAATAACCAGCTTAAACTTAACGATTGTTCAAGTATTTATAAATCTGATAAGAAAAATTTGTTTTTCTTTTGATAAAAAACATATCAAAGATAAAATGGCGAAAACTCAATAATTTCGCCATTTTATCCGTCAACCTCCTATTAATATTAAGATTTTCATACTTACTTCAACGTCGATATTAGCACTTATAAAATAAGGAAATAAAATGAATATCAGGGATTTTATTAAAGATGCAGATAATTTTTACGCTCATAAAGACGGAAAAGTCAAAGAAGTTGAAACAGTGGAAGAACACAGTAATTTGGCACTCGAATATGCAAAAAAAATTATTTTTAATAAAAACCTTGAACCGCTAATCCATAATATCGGAAAGAGTTTTCTTGAAGAAGAAAATTCCTTTCTTCTTTGGGAAGAAATGTTTTATAATACAATTTATCTTCATGATCTCGGCAAAGTAAATATAAACTTTCAAGCTGATAAAATGAAAAATAAATTATTTAAGAATTATCAAAACAGGTCTTCTCATCACTCTTTTGCTTCTGCAAAATTATATTTTGATATTTATTTTAAAAAAATAAAAGAATTAGAAAATAAAGATGATAAAAAATCACTAAGAATATTTTTATGCTTGAATATGTTTGTAATTTCAAAACATCATGGCTATATTGATTGTTATTCTAAATTTATAAGTGATCTTGAAATAGCATCTAAAGATTTTTTGAATAATTATGAAGCTTTATATTCAGCAATTCAAAATATAGAATTAATCCAAAAAGAAAATATTTTGAAAAATACCCGAGAAAAAACATCTGACAAACGAAAAGAGCTTGAAAATAAAGAAGAATGGGGCTGTATAGATTTATACATTTATACAAAATTATTATTTTCTTTATTGGTTTCGTCAGATTTTTATTCAACATCTGATTATATGAGTGGCAGTCCTGTAAATGATTTTGGAATAATTGATGATATTAACGAATTTTATTCAAATTTTAAAAATACTTCAACTTATAATCATATTCAAGACTATTCAAAAAATCGAAAAAATAAAGACTTTAATAATATAAATGAAGCCAGAAGCGAATTATTTTTAGAAACAGAAGAAAATTTATTAAAAAATCTGGATAAAAATCTTTTTTATTTAGAAGCTCCAACAGGCAGCGGCAAAACAAATACCGCAATAAATTTATCTTTAAAATTAATCGAAAAGGATAATAATCTTAATAAAATATTTTATATATTTCCGTTTAATACATTGGTTGAACAAACAAGACAAACGCTTGAAGAATGTTTTTCCGGTGAAACTTATTCAAAGATAGGTGTTATAAATTCATTAACACCTCTTTATAATGAAACCAATGAAGAAAATGAAATACGCATTAATAACAAAACAGTTGATTTTAAAAAAATATTATTGGATAGACAATTTATACATTATCCGATTGTCTTGACGACTCATGTTAATTTATTTAACTGGCTGTTTGGAATCGGAAGAGAAGATAATTTTGCATTGGCTCAATTAGCTAACAGCGTTATTGTTCTTGATGAAATTCAATCTTATAAAAATTCTATATGGAAAGAAATTGCAATATTTTTAAATAAATATGCAAAAATTTTAAATATAAAAATATTGATTATGTCTGCGACATTGCCTGAAATAGGTGACTTGACCATAAATTCAAATGATTTTATCAAACTTATTCAAGCCAGAAACAAATATTTTCAATGCGAATACTTTAAAAACCGTGTTATTCCCGATTTTTCTTTGATTGATGAATTTAAAAATTCTGATAAAAATGAATTTTTGAAAATTTTATGTGATAAATGCGTTGAAGAATATAAAAATAATAAAAAAGTTTTAATTGAATTTATTATGAAAAAAACATCGCTTGAATTTTTTAAACTGTTAAAAGAAAAATATCCTGAAACTCATGTTAATTTATTAAATGGTGATGATAATTTAATTGATAGAAAAAATATAATAAACGAAATAAAACAAAACGATTTGCCGGTTATCCTTGTTGCAACACAAATAATTGAAGCTGGTGTTGATATTGATATGGATACAGGGTTTAAAGATATTTCAATTCTTGATTCGGAAGAACAATTTATGGGAAGAATAAATCGATCCTGTAAAAAAGATAACTGTAAAGTTTATTTCTTTAATTATAATAATGAAAAAGCTATTTATAAAGATGATAAAAGAATTGAGTATAATCTCTTAAAAGAAGACATAAGAGAGATTTTGAAAAATAAAAACTTTAATATTTATTATTCAAAAGTTATTGAATCATTAGAATCTCAATCTTTTGAAAATAACAATAATAATATTGCTAAATTTAAAGAAGAGGAAATAGTAAATCTTAAATTTTCCAAAATACAAAAAAAATTAAGACTTATTGACCCAAAAGAGCATGAATATACCATATTTATAAATAGAGAAATAAAAACAGATAATGGTATATTATCTGGTGAAAAAGTTTGGGAAGATTATAAAAATCTTCTTGAAAACAAGTTACTTGAATATTCGGAAAAAAGAGTGAAATTATCTAAAATTATAGCAGATGTAAATTATTTTACTTATAAAGTAAGTAAAAATAATTTCACTCATAATGATAATATAGGGGATATATTTTATATAGAAAATGGTGAAGAATATTTTATAAAGTTTGACGGCGTTTTAAAATTTGACCGAGAAAAATTTGAAGGGAAGGAGTCGCTTTTTGAATTTATTTGAAACAAATGAATACAAAATAACTGGAACACTCGTAAATTATTATATTCATTGTAAAAGACAATGTTGGCTATTCGGTAATAAAATAAATATGGAAGATAACAGCGAATTAGTAAAAATAGGTCGAGCATTACATGAAGAAAAAGAAACACAAGAAATCCAAATTGATAATATTAAAATTGATAAAATTTCAGATGAATATTTAACAGAAATTAAAAAAAGCGATGCAGACCTCGAAGCATGCCGTTATCAACTACTGTTTTATTTAAAAAAATTAAAAAATAAAGGCATTATACGAAAGGGAAAACTTGAAATACTGGAAAAAGTAAAAACTTCAAAAAAAACACATATATTTGAACTTAATGAAAAAAACGAAGATGAATTAAAAAATATTGAAAGTGAAATAAAACAATTAATTTTCTCAGAAACCGTTCCTTCTGTTGAAAAATCAAAAAAATGTAATAAATGTGCATATAATTCATACTGTAATATTTAGAGGTGGATAATGAGTACAAAATATTTAACATCTAAAGGTATTTTAGAGCGGAAAGATAATTCGCTTAATTTTAAAAACGAGAATGGCAATAATTATATTCCCATTGAGGATATCACTGAAATTTATTGCTTAGATGAAATTTCATTTAATACTAAATTGATAGATTTTTTATCAAAAAATGGAATTATTCTACATCTTTTTAATCATTATGAGGGGTATTCGGGAACTTTTTATCCTAGAGAAAAGTATGTAAGCGGAAAATTAACAATAAAACAGGTTGAAACTTATCATAATAAAAGAGAGGAAATATCAAAAGCTATTGTAAAAGGGATTTCTATTAATATATATGAAGTTTTATATCATTATTACAGGCATGGAAAAAATGAATTGAAAGAATATCTTGACTGGCTTAAAAATGAAGTAGCCGATGAAATACAAAAATGTATTACGGTTAATGAAGTGATGTTGGTTGAAGCCAAAATATGGAATTTATTTTATGAATCATTTTCTGTTTTTTTAAGAGAAGATTTTGTATTTAATAAAAGAGTTAAACAGCCACCTGATAACCCTATTAATGCACTTATTTCTTTTGGTAATTCTATTTTATATTCAAAAACAATAAGTCAAATATATCAAACACATCTTGATCAAACAATCAGCTTTTTACATTCTCCAAGTATCTCAAGGTTTTCTTTGAGTTTAGATTTATGTGAGGTTTTTAAGCCTGTAATAGTATATAAAACTATTTTTGATTGTGTAAATAATAAAAAAATTAATGTACAAAAACATTTTGATAAAAATCTTAATTATTGTCTTTTAAATGATACAGGAAGAAAAATTTTCATTTCTGAATTAGAAGAACGAATGAGACATACATTTGAAAATAAAACCTTAAAACGTAAAGTTTCATATTTAAAAGCAATTAAATATGATGGTTATAAATTAATAAAAACTATTTTAGAGGATAAAGAATTCATTCCTTTTTCATTGAAAGATAAAGAATGAAAAAAAATTATAATTATGCTTTTGTGTTTTACGATATTTCAGAAAAAAGAGTTCAAAAAGTTTTTAAAATATGTAAAAAATATTTAATCCATTATCAATATTCTGTTTTTAGAGGTGAAATCACCCCTTCTAATATAATAAAAATGCAAAATGAATTTAAAAAAGTCATAAATCCAAAAAATGATTTTATAAGTATTATTTTAATGCAAGGAGATTATGTGTTTGAGGAAAAAATAATTGGAACATCTAAAAAAGATACAGAAGATATATTTTTATAAAATTTACCAAGTACAATAATATTTAAAATGAGAGAAAAGGCTTTAAATAATAATTATAAGGCTATTATTCAGTTTAATATTAAAATAAATAAAAAAGCTGGAAAAAAATTTTAAAAAAGACTATCTTGCCTTTATTTGCCGATTTAAGTAATATTTTTTTATGGTATATTTACTGTATTGAAGATTAACATTTGATGTATTTAAATATGTGTAGGCAAGGTTTACCTGACTACGTAATTACAATTGAAGATTAACATTTGATGTATTTAAATATATATTGGTTAGTTTTTTTGTCTTTTTGCCACTTCATTGAAGATTAACATTTGATGTATTTAAATCCAAGAGAAACCGAAGTATATAATCTTGCATTGCAGATTGAAGATTAACATTTGATGTATTTAAATCCGCAGAAAAGCGGGAGCAATTGGAAGAAATTATTATTGAAGATTAACATTTGATGTATTTAAATCCGGGAAGAACACACCAAACTTCACAGTTATTCTTTATTGAAGATTAACATTTGATGTATTTAAATGAATACAAATGGTATACATATATGGCAAGACCTGATTGAAGATTAACATTTGATGTATTTAAATGCAATATGTATTTAGGGCAAGATTTCGGATTTAATCATTGAAGATTAACATTTGATGTATTTAAATCCTTTTAATTTGCCGATAATAACATCAATGCCTTATTGAAGATTAACATTTGATGTATTTAAATATAGGTGTATCAATATATTGATTAGTTTTTTTATTTATTGAAGATTAACATTTGATGTATTTAAATTAGCAGTTACTAAGTCAGCAAAAGTCTGTACAGCTATTGAAGATTAACATTTGATGTATTTAAATAAACTAACACAAAGTAAATATTTAGGAAGTCGCCTATTGAAGATTAACATTTGATGTATTTAAATTGTTACTATGTATATATACCCCATTGAACACACACCATTGAAGATTAACATTTGATGTATTTAAATTAAAAACCACCTTTAAAAAGTTACTACTATAAAACAATTGAAGATTAACATTTGATGTATTTAAATTTGTAATTTATTTTAATTTCCATTTTAATTACCTATATTGAAGATTAACATTTGATGTATTTAAATAAACTTTGCGGATGAGATAACAATAAACAAAGGTAGATTGAAGATTAACATTTGATGTATTTAAATTTAATTTAAAGCAAAAAAAAACCCTTTGGAATAAACCATTGAAGATTAACATTTGATGTATTTAAATGATACTGGTTTTTCTTTGGGAAGAGTCATATCTAAAATTGAAGATTAACATTTGATGTATTTAAATCAGCTATGACTACAGAAGATAAGATGGAACGTGATATTGAAGATTAACATTTGATGTATTTAAATATATGGCCTGAAAAGAAATGAATCTGTGGACCTGTTATTGAAGATTAACATTTGATGTATTTAAATAAAGTATCTCCGCTTAGGCGACTTCCTAAATATTTAATTGAAGATTAACATTTGATGTATTTAAATGCATAGAGTTAAGAGGATTAAAAGATGAGCATTAATTGAAGATTAACATTTGATGTATTTAAATCAGACAACAGAATGGCTGATTTAACAGCTCAATTATTGAAGATTAACATTTGATGTATTTAAATTGGAATGTAGAAGATATAAAAAGATTACTCGATGTAATTGAAGATTAACATTTGATGTATTTAAATACAGGCTCTAACTCTTTTCTACGCTCCTCGATTTATTGAAGATTAACATTTGATGTATTTAAATCCAACATCAGGAGTATTAGTTGATAAATGTATAGATTGAAGATTAACATTTGATGTATTTAAATTAATCTACTTCGTTAACACCAACGGCGTACATTTCATTGAAGATTAACATTTGATGTATTTAAATTAGCAGTTACTAAGTCAGCAAAAGTTTGAACTGCTGATTGAAGATTAACATTTGATGTATTTAAATAGTCTTTTTATAATGTCTGTTAATGCCTCTAAACCATTGAAGATTAACATTTGATGTATTTAAATTCATACCCAGTTGTCAACACTCCTACATTAACAAGAAATTGAAGATTAACATTTGATGTATTTAAATGACTTTACAGAATTTACTTTTACTGATGGCAGGAAGATTGAAGATTAACATTTGATGTATTTAAATTAGGTAATATCTTGTAATAACATATCTTTAGTATTTATTGAAGATTAACATTTGATGTATTTAAATGTAGTTAAGTGTTTATTTTACACTTTATAACATATTAATTGAAGATTAACATTTGATGTATTTAAATTAGGTAAAAACATAAAGGGGGTATATTTTGACCACGTATTGAAGATTAACATTTGATGTATTTAAATGACAATAGTCCGAGTTTATCAATTAATCTAAAAAAATTGAAGATTAACATTTGATGTATTTAAATTATAAATGTTAATACATGGTGTAAGTGGTTATAGTGATTGAAGATTAACATTTGATGTATTTAAATCTATTAAAAATAGTATGCACATTTTAAACACCTTAATTGAAGATTAACATTTGATGTATTTAAATAGACGTAGAAAACAAATCGGGTGATGATTTAACGGATTGAAGATTAACATTTGATGTATTTAAATATCAAAGCGGGATATGCTCCGGCTTTAAAAGCGCAGGATTGAAGATTAACATTTGATGTATTTAAATAAAGGTTGGATATTTCCTATTTTTCGTTATCCTGAATTGAAGATTAACATTTGATGTATTTAAATTTGTCTAAAATAAAAACTATTCTATTGAATTCTTTTATTGAAGATTAACATTTGATGTATTTAAATAAAGCCTTGAAGGCTGGCAGAAAAAAGATTATTTATTGAAGATTAACATTTGATGTATTTAAATTCAACAAGACCTTTGTATCCTTCAGGAATTTTAAAGCATTGAAGATTAACATTTGATGTATTTAAATTGGCAAAAATACGGACAAAAAGAAATTTGTTGTTAGAATTGAAGATTAACATTTGATGTATTTAAATTGCAATTCCAAACACTCAAATAACAATTTTAAATAATTGAAGATTAACATTTGATGTATTTAAATAGCTGTATAATAATTGTATTACTCCACAAATTATATTGAAGATTAACATTTGATGTATTTAAATATCAGATGAAGATATTTTACCGGCAGGCTTTACTTTATTGAAGATTAACATTTGATGTATTTAAATAAATACGACAGGCGATAAAATGACTGTTCTATTTATTGAAGATTAACATTTGATGTATTTAAATGACCAACGTCAAAGTTGGTCTTGATGGCTTTAACGATTGAAGATTAACATTTGATGTATTTAAATCGCTTTAAATAATTTGATCGAAAAATCGTACAATAATTGAAGATTAACATTTGATGTATTTAAATAGAGTTTCAAATTCTTCGGTAAAAGCTGGGAGCTTAAATAATTTGTCTGATTCTCCGATAGAATCGAGTTAGAATAAAGAA
>JBAXKC010000042.1:0-21702 GCA_037137535.1 bacterium
AAGTTAAAGAGGAATAGACAAAGCAAAGAGGAAAAAGCACAAAATTAGGCGCTACCGACTGGGAATGGGGATAATAATTTAGAATAAAACTAATTAATTTACATGTTTATAGAAAAAGAGTTTGTCGGCATTTGCCGACATTTTTGTTGCTTGAATTTATAAAAAATAAATTACTCTGAAATTCCTATTAATAGCTAAAATGCGCCATATTACTACTAAAAGATGGTAGGTTTAATTTTTGGGTTTTATATTAATTTTTGTAAATTAAACACGCAAAACAGCGTAATATAGGCAATATTTTTAAAATGATTAACTTTATAATATTAGGATGAAGTGTCCTATAAACAATTTCTTTGTGTGGAAGGGCTAATTAATGATAAGCAGGATGGGGAATAGTCAAAACAGAATAAATTATGGCTATTTAAACAGAACTGACTCTAACAGAAAATTAGAATCAAATAAAGTTAATCTATCTAATAATGAGAAAACAAATTCTCATCAGAATGCAGCTAAACAGGTTTCATTTGGCGGTGCAGGCATGCCTGTTGTCGATGGACTCATTGCTTTTATTGAGTGGATGGAAAATGGCGGAAAAGCTGTAGAATTTACAGTTATTGATTGCATGTCAATGATTATGCCGAGAACCTTCCAAGCGTATAACAGAAACAGCAAAGAATTGGGGCATCCTAACTACAAGGCTGGAACAGAAGAAGCAATAAGAGAATTTCTTACAGGTCCTAGTATGTTTTTAATTCCTGTTATGTTTATGAGTACAGCTCAAAAATTATTTGGAGCTGCTACTAAAATCGGATTTACCAATCAGGATAAATTTAAAGAAACAATTAGTGATGTAGCAAAAGATGGATTTAATAAGGAAACAAAAAGTAACTTCTATAAAAAATTACTTAGCGAAGCATTAGGCAATGGAACACAAGTACAATCTGAAGGCACATTAGAAACACTTGCAGCTAATGTTGTAGAAATTGAAAGTCATAATAATAGTATTGCAGAGAAGTCCAAAAATCCTATTAAAAACGTGATTGTTTCAATTGAAAGTAATATTTCTAAAGTTGTTAATTTCCTTGAGGAAAAATCTCCTAAGTTCCTTAAAAAGCCTTTAACTCAAATCAAAGATTATATTAACGGTGCTTTTAAGGCTAATTTAGACATAGCTAAAGATTTAGATACTCATAAAGCTAAAATTAAAGAATTTAAAAAAGAAATAAGTGATAAAATTATTTCAATGAATAGAGGAGGCGATGACGATAAAATTATAACAAAAATTGCTAACTTTATTAATCCTGATCATGTTAAATTGAATAAAGCAAAAACCGTTGAAACCTTTGAAACATCAGTCGGGTCTTTAGTTGATGATATGCTTACTTATGCTGGTGATGTAATAAATAAAGGCTTAAAATCTAAAGAAGAAGCTTCTAAGTTCATTGAAAAAGCCGCAAATCAAAGAGCAGGGGGCAGAGTGTTAACAATTGCTACAGCAATCGCTTCTACAGCAGCCTTCTTGTATTGCATACCAATGTTATACAAAAGAAATAAGCAATATCCGGGTATTGACGGACTTGTTAAAAATTCAGCAGCCCCACAACCACAGGTTAAAACACCGATAACTCAACCTGTATATGTTAATAATACTGTTCAACAACCAACTCAAGACTCCAATAATCCACTGCTAAAAGCATATCAGCATGGAGGGATAAAATAATGTTAATACAAAATAATTACTCACATGTAAATATGCAGTTAAAAAAACAAAATAAACAAAATGTTTCAAATACTCAATTTTCGCAAACAAGTAATTTATCCTTTAAAGGAACTGCTGCTCCTGCCGTTCAAGTTAACACTTCAACTGATAATATTTTTCAAAGAATGGCAGAAAGCTTTGGCAAATTAAGAAACTCAGATGGAAAGGGTTTCATTTCAAAAATTGGCAAAGGTTTTGCTAAAGGTGTTGAAAAGTTTGGCGAATTTAAAGGCAATAATATGTCTTTACCCGCACTTCTTGGTCTATGTTTCGGTATTGTATTAGGTGCAAGGTTAATACAGGCAAGAGATAAAAACGAAAGACGTGAAGTTGTAACAAGAGATTTTGCTGCGGTAACTACAATTATTTTCGCATTACCTTTATTTAAAAAAGCTACTTCTTTCGCAACAAGAGTTCTGACAGGTCTTCCAATTTCATTTACCTTAAATAAAGAAAAAGCCAACTTCTTGAGTAATTTATGGCCAAATACCGGAATCCAGCCGGCTTCTTTTGAACAGCTTGAACACTGGTATAATGGAACAAAAAATGTTAATCAATTCTCTAAATTAATGGTTGAACTTGGTGGAAATTTAAGAAAAATCTTTGAATTAGTAGATGGAGATGCAAAAAATGCATTGAATACAATTGCAGAACATTGTTCAGAAGTTGGAGCTAATAAGTCTCAACCGTCAGGTATTGGTTTCTCAATATTCAAGTTTGTTACAGCTCCATTTAATAAAGGAAAAGGTGTTGACTTAAAAATACCTCAATCAACAGAAGCTATTAATAAAATGTTGGAAGAAGCCGCTAAATCAGACAAAAAAGAAATAAAAGACGCATTAAATAAGTTAAGTCTCTACTTTAATAATACTAAGACAATGTTGAAAGAAGAAAGTAATATTTTAAAACTGGCAAACTTCTTAAAAAGTGTTCCTGATGCTGTAAGTTTAGGTGTTATTGCAGGATTCCTCGGATGGTTCTTACCTTGGTTTAATATTCAATATACTAAAAAGATGGTACAAGCAGAGCAAAATAATAATAATAATACTCTTGCTAGTAATCCATTAAATGCTAATCAACATCCTTCACTAAAAAAAGCATAAGCTATTATATTTATAAATAATTTTAACCCTATTAACACAGAATTAAAAACTCTGAAAGTAATAGGGTTAATTTATGAATATAGCTACTATGTATCTTAAAAAATAAGATAGAGATAAATTAAAAATTTCTTTTACTTTCTTTTTGTAGAAATATTGCTATAATTGATAAGCAAATTCTATCTTGATAAAAATCAATTCGGTAAATCTAATAATGTTTATTATGTATTAAAGAGAAAGGTGTTTATGAAGTTTATAAATAATTATAAAGTTGCAAAAAAAATTGTTGAACTTAATATTATAATGATTTCACTGCTGTTAATAGGTGGAACAATTAGTCTTTTATTTAATATTAAAATCAGTAATGATATGGAAAATTTTTATAATAAAAATTTAAGATCAGTAATGAGATTAAATATGACAAGATCTAATTCAAATGCTATAAAAGCCGATTTGTTTGAGTTAACTGTACAAACAGATAAAGATGGAATTAAAGCTGCAATAAAAGATATAAATAAACGCAGAAAAGATATAGATAAATTTATCGGTGAATACGAAAATAATAAATTAGATACTTATGAAAAAGAACAATTTCAACTTTATAAACAATCTCTTACTGACTATGATAATACTAGAAAAAAAATTATGGAACTTGCTGTTATAAGTAAAAGCGATGCGTTAAATTATCTATTATTGCACTTATCAGACTTAAATGATTCACAAAAATATCTGAGATCATTAGGTCAATATAGTGAAGCAGAGGCAGTTAAAACAAATAAACAGAATACAAATGATTCTAATGTTGCAAAAATTATTATTGCTCTAATTATTATAATTGCAACAGTATTATCTGTTTTAATAGGATTATTTACATTTGGTTTAATAGTAAATCCGCTTGTCGAAATAAATGATAAAATGCAAAAAGTAGCAAATGGAAATATTGCTAATGATGTTGAAGAAGGGCAATCTAAAATTGAAATTTTAAACCTGATTCAAAAATCATTTTACGCTTCACATAATATTATGATTGCATTTTTAGACAAACTTTTCTCTATCTTGGAGCATGGTTTAGTCGTTAGAGATAAAACAAAACTTTCAATAGATGAATGTAAAGTGATAAAAAGATCAATTGATATTTCATGTGATGAACAACAAAATATTTTAAGTTCAGTACAAGAAATTGCAGCTTCGATTAATGAGTCAGCTCAAGTAATAAGCGAAGACTCAAAAAAATGTATTACACTTACTGAATTTAGTGGCAATGTTACAAATTATGTAAAAGAGGGGCAAGGCAAAGCTGATAATATGTCGGTGAGTTTCAATCATCTTCAAAAATCCTTTCTAAATCTTGAAAACCAAATGATTGAATTGCAAAAAGACTCGGAATCCATAGGTAGTATTATAGAAATTATCAAAGGAATCGCCAATCAGACTAATTTATTAGCATTAAATGCAGCTATAGAAGCGGCTAGAGCCGGTGAACAAGGTAAAGGTTTCGCAGTTGTTGCTGATGAAGTTAAACAATTAGCTGAAAAAACAAGTGAAATGACAGGTCAGGTTGAAGAGAAAGTTAAAGAAATACAACATATTTCTGCCTCAAATATTAAAGCCTCATCAGAAACTCTAATTTATCTTAAAGAAAACGAAACAAATTTTTGTGCTTTAAATGATAATCTAGGCTTAATCAGCAAACAAGTTATAAATATAGAAAAAATAATAACAGAAGTTAGTCATAGTTATCAGCGTTCTGCGGAAAGGGCTGATCAAATGAATTGTGCCGTTCAAAATACAGCTACTTCTGTTGAGAAAGTTACGCATCAATTTTCTGATATTGAAAATCAAGTGAATAATTTTATGCAATTACAGCAGGAGCTTCAAACTTTATCTATTCCACTTACAGATTTAGCAACAAATTTTAAGCCAATAGAAAAATGTTATTTCTTGGATTTAAGATTAGTTGATCATCATAATTGGGTTAAAACTCTTAGAAATATAATTGATTCTAAAAATCCAAATATAAGTTTACAATTAAATCATACTTTATGTAAATTTGGTAAGTGGTATTTTAACTATGTACCATCTAAAAACGAAAAAGTAATATTTGATAGAATTGATAAACCTCATCAATTAATTCATGCAACAGGTAAAAAAATCATTGATGAAGTAAAGAAAGGTAATTTCACAGCAGCAGAAAATATTTTCCAAAATGAAACTTTGACCTATATGCACGAAATAGAAGGTTTATTTAAAGAATTAAAACAAATATTTATTCAGCAATAATCATTTTTTATATAAATTATAGGAGAGTCTAAATAAATGGACTCTCCTATATTATTTTATCGATTTTTTATAAAGAAACTAGCTTTTTAATGTTTTAGATTCTTTAAGCTCTTTTAATTGTTTTTGGAATGGTGATATTTCATTAAGTTTTGCAATAACTTTAGGAACATTTTCAATGACATAATCAACTTCAGCTTCAGTTGTATATCTGCTTAAACTAAATCTTATACTGCCATGAATAGAGGTAAACGGTATGCCCATCGCTCTTAATACATGACTTGGCTCAAGACTACCGCTTGTACAGGCTGAACCTGAACTGGCACATATACCTAGGTCACTTAGATGTAATAAAATCAGCTCACCTTCAATGAATTCAAAACTGATATTGGTAGTATTAGGCACTCTGTTAATTTTTGAGCCATTAACTCTTGCATTAAATACTCGCTCTAATATTCCTTTTTCAAGTTTATCTCTTAAAGCTCTTATTCTTGTATTTTCATCATCAAGATAACTAATAGCTATTTCTGATGCTTTGCCAAGAGCTATGATACTTCCAACGTTTTCAGTACCGCCTCTTTTGCCTCTTTCCTGATGTCCGCCAATCATAAATGGAGGGAGCAATGTTCCTTTTTTAATATATAAAACACCAATACCTTTTGGCGCGTGAACTTTATGACCTGAAATGCTCAATAGGTCTATTTTAGTTTCTTTTACATTGATAGGAAGTTTTCCTGCCATTTGAACGGCATCAACAAAGAACTTTGTTGATGGACTTTTTTCTTTAATTATTTCAGCAATTTTTTCTACAGGGAAAATAACACCTGTTTCATTATTCGCCCACATTATAGAAACTAAAGCCGTTTCTTCTGTTATAGCTTCTTTTAGTTCTTCAAGATCAAGTTCACCTTCATTATTTACATTTAAGAAAGTAGTCTTATATCCTTTTTTCTCAAGCCATTTGTATATATTGGTTACGCAGGCATGCTCAACTTTAGTTGTTATTAGATGTTTTTTAGTCGGATTTGCTTCTAAAACCCCTCTAATTGCCATATTTGAGCTTTCAGTTCCACAACTTGTAAAGACAACTTCTTCGTGTGAAGCTGCTCCTAATAATTCAGCAACTTGATTTCTTGCTTTATAAATGAATTGACCGACTTTTCCGCCAAATTCGTGCATGCTGGAAGGATTCCCATAATTTTCTGTCAAAAACGGAATCATTTCTTCAACAGCTTCATCGCAAACTCTTGTTGTAGCATTATTATCAAAATAAATTGGTCTTGTGATGTCATTCATTATATTTACCTACTACTTACGCTTCTATAACTTCGATTTCAGGTCCTAAATGTTCTTTTAATGTCATTTCAACAAAGTTTTTAAGAGTTGAACTGCTACTTGGACAATGGCTGCAAGCTCCACGAAGTTTTACAAATATTTTATTATCTTCAACATCAACTAGTTCAATATCACCGCCATCTTTTTGTAATTCAGGGGCAATATAATTCTCGATAATTTTATTTATTTGAACAATTAATTGAGTTTTAGTTAATTTAGGTTTTTTATCGGCAAGTTCTCTTTTGGTTATTTCATCGCCTAAAATTTCATGAATATCTGAAATGCACATTCCGCATCCGCCGCCTGCTTTACAGAAGTTTGTTATGTCTTCAAGAGAAGTAAGTTTATTTTCTTTTATTATTTCTCTTACTTTTTTCTCTGTTATGCTGAAGCATTTGCAAACAATTCTATCTTGATCAGTTTTTGCGATTGGTGTTCCAAAATAATTTGATAATGCTGCTTCAAGTGCTTCATGTCCTAGTACGCTGCAATGCATTTTTTGATCAGGAAGACCGCCTAAAGCATCGGCTATATCCATATTTGTAATTTTTGCCGCATCTGCAATCGGCTTACCTATAATCATTTCGGTTAACATTCCTGCGCTTGCTACAGCAGAACCGCAACCAAAAGTTTGAAATTTTGCATCTTCAATTATACCGTCTTCACTTACTTTTAAATAAAGTTTCAACGCATCGCCACAAGCTAAACTCCCAACTTCACCAACAGCATTGGCATCTTCAATTTCGCCAACATTTTTTGGATTTCTATATAAATCTTTGACCTTGTCAGTATATTCCCACATATTTATTTTCCTTTATAAAATATTTAAACTATACTATTTTTGTATACTTTAATTTTACTCTAAAATCTGAAAACATGTAAAGCCCTAAATTTTATTCGTTTATATTTCTTGATATTAGCTGTAAAACTTCTCACTAAATTATAGCAAGAGCATAAAGCACTTTAAAGTACACTAATCAACTATTAATTGCACTTGATTTTAGCTTTATTTAAAAGCTATACTTTTATAAATAGTAAGCAATAAATTTAATTTAAAATAGATAAGTAAATTAATGAAAAAAGAATTTAAAATACATTCTTCATATACTCCAGCAGGCGATCAGCCTAAAGCTATTGATGAGCTTGTAAGCGGACTTAATGCTAAGTTCACAAATCAGACATTACTCGGAGTTACAGGATCGGGTAAAACTTTTACCATTGCAAATGTTATAGAAAAAGTACAACGACCTACACTTGTAATTGCTCATAACAAAACTCTTGCCGCTCAGTTATATAATGAGTTAAAAGAATTTTTTCCGGACAATTCAGTTGAATATTTTATAAGCTATTATGACTTTTATCAGCCGGAGGCTTATATTCCAAGAACTGATACTTTTATAGAAAAAACAGCAAGCATTAATGACGAAATTGACAGATTAAGACATAGTACAACTCGAAGTTTATTTACAAGAAACGATGTGATTGTTGTAGCAAGTGTAAGTTGTATTTACGGCTTAGGAAGTCCAGAAAGTTATTTTAAAGGTTCTTTTAAAATTGAACTTGGCGATGTTATTGACAGGGATGATCTTTTAAGAGAATTGGTTAATATTCACTATGAAAGAAACGATATAGAGCTAAAACGTGGATGTTTCAGAGCAAGAGGAGATGTTATTGAGCTTTACCCAGCTTATGAAACTATCGTAACTAAAATACATATGTTTGGCGACGAAATTGAAAAAATTTCAACAGTTAATCCTGTTACGGGTGAAATTATTGAGCTTCTTGAAGAAACAGTAATTTTTCCTGCTGTTCACTATTTGTCAGATACGGATGAAATAAAAGAAACCTGTGAATTAATAAAAGAGGAAATGATCGAAAGGGTAGATGAGTTACAAAGTCAGGATAGGCTTATAGAAGCTCAAAGAATAAAACAGCGGACTTTGCATGACCTTGAAATGATTAAAGAAGTCGGATATTGTAACGGAATTGAAAATTACTCAAGAATTATCGAAAGAAGAGCTCCAGGTACTCCTGCCGAAACGCTTTTAAGCTATTTCAAAGAGGATTTTTTACTTGTTATTGATGAATCTCACGTTACATTACCTCAAATTAGAGCGATGTATAACGGAGATAGAGCAAGAAAAGACACTTTAATTGATTATGGTTTCAGATTACCTTGTGCTAGAGATAACAGACCGTTAAAATTTGATGAGTTTTGGGAAAAGACAGGTCAAAGAATTTTTGTTTCTGCTACTCCTGCTGACTTTGAACGTGAAAATTCTGAGCAGATAGTTGAACAAATAATCAGACCCACAGGGCTAATAGATCCTGAAATTGAAATAAGACCAACTGAAAATCAAGTTGATGATTTAATTGGCGAAATTAAAAAAAGAGCTGATAAAAAAGAACGTGTCTTAATCACTACTTTAACTAAAAAAATGGCTGAAGATTTAACAGATTATTTTTTACAGCTTAGTATAAAAGTTCGTTATCTTCATAGTGATGTAAAATCTCTTGATAGAGTTGAAATTCTTAGAGATTTAAGGTTAGGTGAATTTGACGTGCTTATTGGTGTAAATCTTTTAAGAGAAGGTTTGGATATACCTGAAGTTACTCTGGTTGCCATTATGGATGCCGATAAAGAAGGCTTTTTGCGTTCAGAAACCAGCTTAATTCAGACAATAGGCAGAGCCGCCAGAAATTCACTAGGCAAAGTTATTATGTATGCTGATAAAATAACAGGAAGTATACAGCGAGCAACAGGGGAAACTGATAGAAGA
This sequence comes from bacterium, assembly GCA_037137535.1. Classification (GTDB taxonomy): domain Bacteria; phylum Cyanobacteriota; class Vampirovibrionia; order Gastranaerophilales; family JBAXKC01; genus JBAXKC01. The sequence goes on from JBAXKC010000042.1 coordinate 9,252, forward strand.
AGGCTTATTCAGCTTGAGCATAATAAAATCAACAATATAACGCCAAAAACTATAAAGAAAAGTATTTCTAATAACCTTTTAGAATTGGTTAATTCTTATAGAAGTATTGAGGACGTTATAGCCGAGCAAATGGCAGAAAATAAAGTTTCTTTGAAAGACTTGCCTAAACTTATTGATAAAATTGAAAAAGATATGCACTCTGCAGCTAAACTTCTTGATTTTGAAAAAGCAGCAGAATTGCGTGATAAATTAAAAACATTGAGAGAAATGCAGAAGGCTAAAAAATAAAGATATTAAAGGTTTATTGGTAGCTCAATAGTAAAGGATGTTCCTTTGTTATTTTGACTTTCAAACCATATTTTACCTTTATGAGTTTCAATAATTTGTTTAGTAAGATATAGCCCAAGCCCAGAGCCAATTTTACGTTCAGTTGTCTTAGACATAGCATATCTTTCAAATATTTTGTTTTTTAGTTCATCATCAATACCTGAACCATTGTCATGAATATAAATTCTTATATTATTGTCAGTTTTTGTTAATTTTATAAGTATTTTTCCCTCTGATTTAACGTATGTAACTGCATTTTCTATTATTGTGAATATAGCTTTATGCATTTCTTTTGCATCAATTTCTATAATTGGTATATCAGAAAAATTTAGCTCGACATCTATGTTTTTTAATTCAATGGTCTCTTTTATCTCAAAAAGTACATCATCAATTATGGTTTTAATATTAGCTTTGCCCATAAGTAGGTTAACTTTTCCGGCTTCATAATTATAGCTATCAACGAGTTTATATAATAATTTATATAGACTTTCATTACTTCTCATTATTTCGTGGATTATATCTTTGTATTTTGACAGAGGGTGACCATCAGGTCTACTCAGGCAGAATTCTAGCGCTTTATGTTCACCAACTAATGGTACTCCAATATCATGAGCTAAAGTTGAAATAAAAGTATCTCTCATTTCTTCAAGCTCTATACGTTTCATTATTTCCCATAAAATTGGAACAACTGCCTCTGATATTAGATTAAGCAGAGAAAATTCGTCATAAGTCCAACTTCTTTCTTTGTTTGTACATAATATTGCTGTACCTAATAGCTTTGCTTTATCTGTGAATTTTGTAAATGGTTGGATTAGTGTGGCGTTAATATGTTGTAGATCTAAAAAAGTTATTCCTTCAACTTCATCGGGGAAATAATCATTTATATTATTTATTTCTATCGTTTCAATGTTTTTTATAGAAGTATTTAAAACATTGAAAAACAAATCAGGTATTTTAATATTTTGAAATTTAGAAAAATTCCGTTCACTATCTAATTCATATACAATTTTTAATTTATCACTTTTAAAGGGATAAAATTCAGCAAATAGAATTTTGTCTATATTAAATATACTCATGAGTTTTTCTGATAAATATTTATATGCTTCCTCTAAACTCGAAGTTAATTTGACATTAGTAATTATTTCTTTTAATAATCTTTCAGTTTCTGCATTTTTTTTGACTTTTTCATATAACTGTGACTGATAAATAGCAATTCCACACTGGTTTGCAATAATTCTTGCAAACTCTATATCTTCAGCTGTAAAAGTTTTTTCTGGCTCTGTATAGTGAATCACCATTACACCTAATAGTTTATTTAAATAAAAAATAGGCAATGCAAATAATGATTTTATGTCATACTTTGTTATATAGTTAGCAGTTACGCTATTTTCTAAATGGTTATTCTTTATATATTCATTAGTATTTTGAATTATATTATCTTCTCCACTTAGTATTTTATTTATAAAAATAGGTGCATTTGCTTCAATATCTTCGCCTGTAATACTCTTTATCTGTTCAGTAGATCTATATTCGTTAATTATAGGAATAAAAGTTTCAGTAATATTGTCATATTCAAGAATGAAGCATCGATCAGCATTAAATAAGTTCGCTGTTTCATTTACTATAAGGTTTTTAATTTCATTAATTTCGACAGTGCTTCTAATAGCTACTACTACATTTCTAAAGATATTTTCTCTATCTGCTAACTCTTTTGTTTTTCTATATAAGTCAGCCTGCTTTATTGTCATATATATTTGATTTGATACAGCTTTTAAAAGTTCAATATCATTTTTATTCCATTGTTTAATAGAGTCAAATTTTTGAATTAATAAAAAGCCCCAAGATTCATTGTTTTCTTTAAGTATAGGTGATGCAATAAGTGATTTTGCATTAATTGTTTTATAAAAATCTTTTATATAGTCAGGTATATCAGAATTAGCTATGTCTTCAATAATTAATAATTTATTTTCTTTAATTAATCTAGTCGAATAAAATTCACCTATTTTTTTATAAATTGTAAGATACTTAAAGTTCTCAATTATTTCTTTTTTATTAATATCATCCAGGTATTCGCCCTTTATATCAAAGTTTTCGATGTTGTTAAGATTTGAATATTCTATGACCATTACTCTCTCAACATTAAATAAATTAGCAAGTTTAGTGCAAATGATTTTTAGTAGCTCCTCTGTATCTAATGTAATTTTAGAGGTTTCAATTATGTCTCTTAATACTTTTTCTCGTCTTGCCTGTTCCCATATTAATTCATTTGATTCGTTTATTTTTTCTGTTAGTAATCCTATCTCATCACTTGATATAACAGGTATTTCAAGCGGTTTTTCATCGGTTTTTATTTTTTCTATATGCTGTATAACAGTATCTATCGGCTTTGTAAATCTAAATGATAATAAATACTGAACAATTGTTGTTAAAAGAAAATATATAAGGAATAAAAAGGTGGAATAAAAAGGAAAATTTACCCCTGCTATTGTTGCACCTATCGGTATAAAAACCATATATGAAATTATTAAAAATAATGATAAAAATGCTGCTAATTTTTGCCTTATATTCAATTTATAGTTATTAATGTCCTTTAGCCCAAAGAAAATAAAACTAAATCCTATAATTTGAGCTAAATAATTAAATAAAGGATACAACGTTGTTGAATACCCTAGAATAAACATTATGGGCAGAAATCCAAGAATAAATAATCCAATGTTGAAATTTGAATATATTTTTTTATTATCAGATATTCTTAAGTCAGCATAAATAAAGGCAGTTAATAAATAAAATGCTTCTTCTGCTATTTTACTAAGATAAAAATTTAATTCAATTTTATATATATATTCTCTAAATAAATCAAATAATAGAGGTACAAGTAATAAGTCAAAGAGAATTAGAAAAATATTTATACCGATAAAAAACATATATATGTTTTTACGGAATTTATTGTCTAAAGTATTTATTGTTTTTGGCATGTAAATTATAGTGGCAAAGAGAGCTAGTGCAGGAATAAAGTCTCCAAATAAATAGGAAAAATTCTGTGAATCAAATAAATAATTACCGCCTATATTAATTCGACAAAAAGAAATAAAACTAATCATCTCAATAATTGAGTAACACAGAAAACTCCCTGCAATGATTACCATTTTTTTATTTTTATTTAGGCTATATTCTTTATTGGCTTTTAAGAAAATCGCAAAGGAGATAATTGCAATAATTAAATTGAAACTAGCTTTATTTAATACGCCAATTGGTAAATAATACAGCACAAAAATTGATGGTACAAATTGAACTATCCAGCCATAAATCAACACAAAGGCAAGAAATATATATAAAATTATTAAAATTTTTGATTGAGATGTTTTATTCATATTGCTGCCTTTCACCAAATAACTTTTGAACTGTCAAGGAGCTCTGGTGGAATATTTAATTTGAGCTGTACTGCTCTTTTTGCATTTATATAAATAACACCGTCCTGCGTGGGTTTAATTTTAAAACTAGTCGGTTTCCTTCCTTTTAGAATTCCAATTGCCATAACTGCAGCATTATAACCTTGAGAGTTACCTTTTAATGCAACAGCTGTTAAGCCGCCATCGTCTACAAAAAACGGCCACAAGCCTATTTCTGGTAAATCAGAATTTGAAGTTAACATATTTATCATGTCTTTTTCATTTATATGATTACCATTATTATCTTTTACTGTGAAATATAAAATAACCATTATGGCATCTACTTTATTTTGGTAAGATTTAATTAAATTTTTCCATTCATCAAAAGAGTTTGATTGGTGAATTTCTGTAATATTAACATGCAGTTTAGCTTCTTTAAGTTGTTTTATCATTATAGAAGAAGTTTCTGATTCATCACTTATTACTGCAATTTTATGTATATTGTTATCTATAAGCCTAAGTACCCTTGAAGCATCATCAAAACGATGTCTTTCTAGAACACCTGTAATATTGGACTTTGGTAAACCATAGGTTTCAGGTTCGCCATTTACTCCGCAAAATACAAAGTTATATTTTGTATTTTGCATTGGTAATGCAACATATAATAAGGCATTTTCATCAGAGATTATTATAATATCAGGGTTGTGTTTTAAAATATAACTTTTTACAATTTGTGCAGAGCTTAAAATTTGTTTTTTGCTTGATTTTCTTTTAGTATCCATATATATAGATTTAAAATGTATAGGCATATTTTTATCTTTAAAAGCCGATAGTATACCTGATTCAATATCTTTACTCCAACTAAATGTTTCATGATAAGAGGCAACATATAAAACATTATAAATTCGAGTATTTTTTTGGGGTAGTTTAAAAATATAAATACTAAAACTGAGCAATATTATTATAATTATAAAAATTATTGATTTTTTAAACATAAGCTCAACCCTATTTTGTATGAATAGCTTTTTAAGCCACATTACAGCTTATCATATTTTAATCTATTAAAATAGATTTGCTATTCACTATCATTCTATAGAATTTATGTTTATGGCTGTATAACAAGCTAATAGCTGTTTTTATAAAACTACACATATTTTGAATTTGTTTAATTAGAAGTAGTATAAGAATAAAAATACTTATAAAAATTATAATTTTGTAAAAAAGTTAAATTGTATCGTCAATAATAAATTCTGTTTGACCTTCAATTTGCTGATTTTCTATTTTTTTATACATAAATGCAGCCGCCATTCCACTTAGTGCATTAAATAATGCAAGCATTGGGGCTATAGCTGTTAATACTAGAATTATTGAAATAAATATATAAGAAAAAACCATATTAGGTCCATGCCAAGTGTTAGTTTTAAGGGCAGGACTGATGAAAAACCAATAGATTATGTTAAAAGGTAGATAAATTAAAGAAGCGGCAATCGTAGCACAAAATCCTGATACAGCGCCCATAATCGCACCATCTTTTACTGTTATGATACCTATAAAAGAATAATGCTTTAAATACCAGACAATTCCAACTCCAATTAACATAAAAGCAAGAAAACCGAGTACATTTAAAAATGGAATTAATAAAATAATACCTAAAGCAGCTCCTAAAATTGCGCCTAAAACAGCAGACGGTTTTATTAATGTGTTCATCATATCTTAATAATTCCTTATCAAATAAAAGTTTTAAAATGCTTACGATTATATTATACTAAAATTACCTGTAAAAAGCAGTTATTTGATATTTACTATGTACTTTAAATTGTAAAATGGTGAAAAATGGCAAAAGTTAAACTTTTAAATTTATCTAAATCCTATGAAAAAAATCAACAAACAATTAAAAATATATCGTTAGATATTAAAGATAAAGAATTTATTGTACTTGTAGGGCCGTCAGGTTGTGGTAAATCTACTGCTTTAAGAATGATTGCAGGTTTAGAAGATATTACTTCTGGTGAAATTCATATTGACGACCAAGTTGTTAATGACATTCACCCAAAAGATAGAAATATTGCAATGGTTTTCCAAAACTACGCTTTATATCCTCATATGAACGTCTATGATAATATGGCATTTGGGCTGAAAATGCGTAAAGTTCCTAAAGATGTTATAGATAAAAAAGTATTAGAAGCTGCAAAAATATTAAATCTTGATGACCTCTTAAAAAGAAAGCCAAAACAATTATCAGGTGGTCAAAGACAAAGAGTAGCTTTAGGAAGAGCGATTGTAAGAGATCCTCATGTGTTTTTGATGGATGAACCTCTATCAAATTTAGATGCGAAATTAAGAGTTCAAATGAGGTCTGAAATTAAGAAATTACATCAAAAACTTCAGACTACATTTATATATGTAACTCATGATCAAGTTGAAGCTATGACAATGGGCGACAGAATTGTTATTTTAAACGGTGGAATAATTCAACAAGTAGACACACCGGATAATGTTTATAGTAATCCTGCAAACATGTTTGTAGCCAGCTTTATTGGTTCTCCTGCAATGAATTTTATTGAAGTAGAAGTTATTTCTGAAAACAAAATCCAATTTAATAATCAAACTTTAAATTTATCAGAACAACTTATTAATATAGTAAAAAATAATAGCTTACTTAATAAAACAGTTGTTTTAGGTATTAGACCGGAACATTTTTCTGACGAAATCAAATCAGAAAATAGCTTAACCATAATGCCGCAACTTGTGGAGATGCTCGGAAGTGAAAAACTTGTTCACTTTAAAATTGGAGATAAAGCTGTTTCTGCCAAAATATCACCTGATATTCATTTAGAAGCAGATCAAGAATTTTGTCTTGGTATAAATATGGATAAAGCTTTAATTTTTGATAAAGAAAGTCAGCTTAGAATCGGTGTGAAAAGTTAAGTTAAATACTCGACAACAATATTACACATTTTAAATTAGTTTTCAGACTGCTTCTAAGCTGTAGAATTGTCTACTAAATAATTTCTAAGTTGGCAAAATTCTTCAATTGCTCTATAACTTTATGGTTGTTTTAAATAAAAAGTTACAGTTTTAATTATTATGTATTTTGGATATCGCATATCTTTGAAAGTCATTTTTAATTAATCCTTAATAAAATTTTCTAATTTTTGATAATTTTATTAAAAATTTGATTTTCTTTCAATTAATGCGACACTTCCAATTTTTTTTTGGAGAGAACAAAGTATGTCTGTGTGTTTATAGTACTCTATCTGATGAAATTATTTTAATTATATATGAACTTTATTAAATAAGTTTATTTTATAAAAAAGTGAGATAAAGTGAATAAAACTATAAGAATTTATCTTTTAATAGCAATGATTATAGCTGGTATGTTTTTTTTCACTGGCTTTATTTCCCAAACTTATGCATTTAATTTTATATTTATTTATAAGACTCATGTATTATTAGAGATATTAACCGTAATTTTATTACTGTTGATTTTTATTAAAGTCAACTCATTATTTAATAAAAGTCATAATGCTAAAGCAGCTTTAATTGCGGGAGGTTTTCTTTCAGGATTTTTATTAGAACTCCACCATTTAATTGCAGCAAAAAGTTTTCCTTATGACGTTTTATCTTTAAATAATGCCTTGGATAATCCTGATTTATTTTATATTCTAATAGGCAGATTGTTTATCCCAATATGCTTATTTAGTTCTATTTTTTTTGATTTTAAACAAAATGAAACAGAACAAAAAAAATTAAGAAATAAAATATATATTGGGTTTCTTTTTTCTACATTTATAATTATTTTTTTAGATTACATGTTTAATCATTATCTTTTATCTTTTGTAAAGCCACATATTGGCAAAATGGTAATATTCAGTAACTCTTTAGAAGTAATAAATAATGCAATATATCTACTGATAGCTTTTATTTTTCTTGATATGAAAATTGAAAAAAAGCTAAATATAGCCAGCTTTTTAATCGCAGGACTTTTAGTCTTCGGGACAGAACAGTTATTTTTTTTAGTTCCTTTGACACAAAATGGGATTTTCGGATTTTTTACACATATAGTAAAAATAATAGGTTTTATACTAATATATTTAGGTATTGAAGATGCTATAAAACCATCTTTTTATTTATTTAAACATAAATTAATTTCCTATTTATCATTGTTTTTAATCATGTCCTATTTTATTTTTGTTTCATTAACTTCCACTCTATTTAACTTGGTTTTTCCTGCGTTTTCATCTTTTTTATTTCTTGAGTCTTTTATATTTTCAATAATTATTCAGTACAAACTTCTTGAAAATTTTGTAAATCCTATAGAAAATATTATTTTAGGCATTAGCAAATATAAACCCGAAGAGGAATTCAAAAAAATTCAAATAGAATCTAATGATGAAATAGGTTTATTGGCCGAAGATATAAATTATTTAATAGAATCAAACCAAAAATATATTAAAGAATTAATTTTGAATCAGAAAAAAGAAATAAAAAATTCTGCAAAACAAGAATTACTAAGAAAATTATCCAATCAAATAAGAAGCGAACTAGATATAAATTTAATTAAGCAGAGGTTTGTTTTTGAATATGGGAAAATATTAGGAGCTCAAAGGTCTTTTTTCTGTGAATACGATTTATATAAAAAAAACTTTTTGCCTCCTGATGAATATTCAGAATATTTAGATAACCCAACAGTTTTAAGCATAAAAAAAGCAGATTCGGCTTTTTTAAATCAATTTCTTTCACTTTTTAATGAAATTAGTTTAAAGAAAAAAATCGTAATATTAAATTCTGAAGATTACATAAAAGAATTTAATTTTAAAAACAAAGCCGAAGAATTGAATTTTAAAAAATATAAAATTTCTTCTGCGATCATTCTTCCCTTAATTTTTAAAAACCAATTATACGGAGCTTATTATTATGATTTTGACAGAGAGAATGCTTTTGAAGAAGACGAAATGAAATTTACCGAACTTCTTATTGAACAAGCAGCAATAGCAATACATCAGAGCAAATTATTAATTTATTTTAAAAAAATTGCTGAAAGAGAGGCATTTTTAAAACTTATAACTAATAAAATTTTAATGGCAAGTAGCATTGAAGAATCAATGTACAGCCTTTCAAAAGAAATAGCAGAGTTATTTAATGCTGAAAAAACTTGTCTTAGAATGTTTGATCCTGTTTCCAAGGGTTTTATGGATTCCATTGCAGAATATAACACAAGCAAAGACCATTCATGTGCGTGTTGCAAAATTAAAGACTATAAAATCTTCGATGATTTTATTAAAGAAGAACTGTTTTCTAATAACCAGTCAATCATTATAGATAATATAGACAAATCTGATTTTTCCGAAAAAATCAAAGCAATTTTTAAAAAAATTAATTTTTTTTCGGGGATAATATTTCCTATCAGATATTTAGATAATCCAATAGCTATAATCATTATTTCAAACTCAGCAGAAAATAAAAATTTTAAAAAAGATAATTATGAGCTGTTAATACCTCTTTCTGAACAAATTGGCATATCAGCCAGACTGTTTCAGTTGAATGAAAATTTAACAAATTCTTTAAATGCTGAAAAATTAATAAAAGATCTAATTATTGAGGCAAGGGAATTAGAAGACCCTACGGTAATAATAAATACTCTTCTGCAAAGAATGAAAGCATTGTTTCATTCTGATAAAGCATTAACTTTATCAATAGATAAAGCTAATAAAATTAGTATTAATAACCTTATTGATGATACCTATACTGATAAATTATTTTTTGACGATTCAGTGGATGCCAGATATATAATTAGTTATTTTAAGAAGCATCCGCAAGAAGCACTAACCATAAACAATGTTGAGTTGGAAATTGATAATATAAGTTTTAAAGATTATTTAATTAAAAATGATATTAAAGCATTCATTGCATACAGGATTAATATTTCTTCTAATCAGAAAGAAGTTCAGCCTACAGTAAAAAATATAATAATGATTTGCTCTAATACCACTAAAAATTGGAAATCTGAAGACATAGAAACTTTTAAAATGATTGTAAACTCAGGAGAAATTATTTTATTTCAAATAATGCAAAAAATTGAAATAGAAGATACTAAAAAAACTTTTTTAGCGACATTAACTCATGATTTGAGAAGTCCGATATATGCAGAACAAAAAGCACTTGAATTTATTATTTCAAGAAAGGGCGAAACTCCATTAAGTGATTTTTGCGAATATCTTCAAGATATTTACAATACAAATGAAGAACTGTTGAGAATAGTCAATAATATCTTAATGGTTTATCATTATGAATCAGGTAAAAATCTTCTTAATACAGAACCTAATGATATAAGGGAAATTATTGAATATTCCGTACGTTCGATGCAGCCACTTGCATTAGCTCAAAATTCTTATATAGACATTAATTTAGAAGAAAAAATGCCTTTTGTTTTGGCAAATAAAGATGAAATAATTAGAGTAATAATTAATTTGATCAGCAATGCAATAAAACATAATCACTCTGAAACAAATATAATTGTTTCAGCAAGAAAAGCAAAAGAATATATTGAGATTTCGATAAAAGACAACGGTAAGGGCATACCAGATGATGCCAGAGATAAAATATTTCAAAGGTATCCAACTCAAAAACGTCAAATAGGGACTGGACTTGGATTATATTTATCTAAACAAATAGTTGAAGCTCATAATGGTAAAATTTGGTTTGAAACAAAAGAAGGAGAAGGAACAACGTTTTGTTTTACACTGCCGGTTTTAAATTAAGTTTGAAATAAATTATCGTATTAGGCTATACAAATAAAGCAGATACTAAGAGAAAATAGAGTTATATAAAATTATCCGAATAGGTACTTATATGGAAAATAAATATATTTTTAAGCTCTACGTATATGGGCATTCAAGTGAATGCGATTTGGCTTTGTATAATTTAAAAAATATTTGCAAAAAGCATCTTAACAATAATTATGAAATTCAGTTAATTGATATAGAAGAATATCCTAATCAATCAGAAGAAGCGAGGCTTATTGCTTTGCCTACACTGATCAAGGAATCGCCTTCCCCTATAAGAAGAATTATAGGCAATTTGGAAGATGAAGAGAAAGTTCTTTTAAAATTGGGCTTAAAATTTTGATTTTTTTTCAATAAGGAGTAATTTAATGAAAAAATCTGATTCTAAAAAATATATTAATGAAATAAAAAAAATAAAAACACATATAGATGGCTTTGATGAAATATCTAGGGGGGGTATCCCGGAACATAGAAGCACCTTAATTGCAGGATCATCAGGGAGTGGAAAAACAATATTTTCAATACAATTTTTGGTAAACGGAATCAATTACGAAAAGGAAAATGCTGTTTTTATTACTTTTGAAGAAAATCCTGACAGTATTTGCCAAAATATGCTTTCATTCAATTGGGATATAAAAAAGCTTATAGATGAAAAAAAGTTTATATTAATAAACGCTTCGTCTTTGTATGATATTGATACTGTTGGCGATTATAATCTTTCCGGATTAGTTACAAGGATAGAACAGGCAATAAAATCTATTGATGCAAAAAGAATAGTTATAGATTCTTTAGGTTCACTGTTATTTCAGTTTAATAATGACCGAATAATAAGAAGAGAAGTCTTTATGTTAGCAGATAGACTTAAAGAATTCGGAGTAACTGTTTTAATGACAGCAGAAAGAACAAAAGAATATGGGGATGTTTCGCGTTACGGAATAGAAGAATTTGTAACAGACAATGTAATAATATTAAGGAATACGCTTGAAGAAGAAAAGAGAAGACGCACAATAGAGATACTAAAATACAGAGGAGCTTTTCACCAGAAAGGTGAGTATCCATATACAATACTTCCCGGTAAAGGTGTAATAGGAACCGCTTTATGTTCTATTGACTTAAATCAAGCTGTATCAAATGAAAGAATTTCATCCGGCTCTGAAAATATTGATAAAATGTGTAAAGGCGGTTTATTAAAAGGGTCAATAGTTTTAATCTCGGGTGCAACAGGAACAGGAAAAACTCTGCTGGTGACTGAATTTATGAAAGGCGGAGCAAAAGCAGGAGAAAAAAGCATTCTTTTCGCTTTTGAAGAAAGTAAAGATCAAATTTTAAGAAATGCTATGGGTTGGAATATTGACTATGAAAAAATGCAAAAAGACGGTTTGCTCAAAATAATAGCCTTATATCCCGAAACCATGAACCTTGAAGAACATTTAATAGAAATCAAACGTGAAATTGAAGAGTTTCAACCCTCGAGAATTGCAATAGACAGTCTTTCTGCATTAGAAAGAATTTGTACATCAAAAAGTATAAAAGAATTTGTTATCGGGCTTACAGCATATATAAAACAGAAACAAATAAGTACTATGATCACTGCTACTGCACCAACAATCATTGGAGCAAGTACAATAACCACCGCTCATATATCTACGATAACAGATACAATTATTTTATTAAGATATTTAGAATATTTTGGAACAGTGAAAAGAGGTATGACTATTTTAAAAATGCGTGGCTCTGATCATGATAAGAGCATCAGAGAATTTACTATAGATGAAAATGGAATGAATCTAATGGGACCATTTAGAAATGTACATGGAATTTTAACGGGATTTCCAAGAGAGAGAAGCAATCCTGAGTGCGAATCACTATAAGTGTTTCCCATAATTTGGCCAAAAAAAAGAATCCATAAATAATTTTGTGTAAACCTCCGAGAAAATGTATAGTAGAAAC
>JBAXKC010000043.1:0-21544 GCA_037137535.1 bacterium
GAAAAATCAGGATGTTTATTTTTTATACTTTTCAGGTACTTTGCGTAACTCCTGTTAACAAAAAAAACGGACTTTTATCTTCAAAAATAAAAGTCCGTCAACATTATAAAAAAATTTAAACTATTAATAAAAAGCGTGATGATTTTACACTTAAAGTTTAAATATCTGCACAATATGAGCTAATTTTTCGGCTATACCAGCTAGTACCTGACTTGTAGCAGCAATTTCCTGACTTGAAGCCGTCTGTTGTTGAACAGCAGCAGCTACTGTTTGCGTATTATCAGAGGCTTGTTTTGATATATTTGAAATATGTTCAATAGATTGAACTATTTCTTGTACTCCACTTGTTATGATTCCTGCATCTTTTGCTACATTATTTGCTTTTTGAGATACATCTTTAACAGCAGTGCTTATTTCCTCAAAGGAATTACCAGCTTCATCTATTAGCATATTGCCGACTTTTACAGCTTCTATTCCTTCTTCCATAGAGATATTAGCTTTAATTACTTCTGTATTTATCTCTTTTATTATAGTTCCAATTTGTTTAGCTGCTGTTGATGTTTGTTGAGCTAAATTTCTTACTTCCGCTGCTATTACTGAAAAGCCTTTGGCATCTTTTCCTGCTCTTGCCGCTTCTATAGAGGCATTAAGAGAAAGTAATCCTGTTTGTTGTGCTATTTTAGAAATCATAACAGTCATGTTATTTATTTCTTTTGATTTTATTCCTAAATCATTAACAATTAATGAAGAAGCAATAACTTTTTCATTAATTTCTTTTATTTGTAATATGGCTTTTTTAACGTTTTCATTTCCTTCTAGTGATTTTTCTGCAGTTGAATTTGAGAGTTCAGACATATTTAAAATATTATCGTTAACTTTGTTTATTTTTTCAGAAATCTCACATGCAGTCAGATATGATTTTTCGCTCATAATGGCCTGAGTTTCCGCACCTTCGGCAACATCTTGAATAGACATTGATACTTGCTCAATAGCCCTTGATGATTCATCCGTAATTGCAGTAAGTTCTTCTGCGGCTGCGGACATTTGAGAAGCACCATCAAAAATTTGTCCTACTATGTCTTTAAGATTTGTTTGCATTTTTCCAAATGCTTGGAACAAATCATCAATTTCTTCATCTTCAATATCTTCAATTTGAAGTTTTTCTGTAAGATCCTCATCCGCAATTCTATTTGCTACTTTTGTCAGTTTTTGGAAAGGATTAGCTATATTTTTAGCAATAAAGAAAGCAATTACCCCTGCTATTGAAACAAAACTCACAATTAAAAGTATCGAATTTAATGTATTTTTTTGTTGAGAGCTAGAGGCTTCATTTACTGATTTTGCATTAAGTTCTTCCATTGCTTCACTTGTACTTTGTTCTGCAACAGGTTTTAATTCGTTAACAGCGGAAGAAGAGGCTTCTTCCGATACTTTGTTCATAAGTATAATTGATGCTGAAACTTGTTTTTTTGCTTCTTCATTCATAACATTTTCTGATTTTTTAGCAGCATTTATTGCTTTTGATTCCATTGAGGATACGGCCATTGCTAAATGTTTATCTGCTGTTGCTCTGATTATTCCCAGTGTGTTATTAGTTTGACTGTTTATTTGATTTTGCATATCCTTTACAACCGAAAAAGCTTCTGCTGTTGGCTCAACAATGATAACATTCCAGCCTAGCGATTTAACAGTAGAATGCAAACCAAGAACTTCGGTTCCGTCATTTAAAGTAAATACTTTTTTGTCATTATTTCCAGATTTTATGGATTTTACAATTGGATTTGAGGATAAATTTGCTTTTTTAAGCATAAGTTGTTTATCAGGGTGAAAAATTATTTGTCCGTCATGATCAAGGATAAAAATATAACCTGATTTCCCTATTTTTGTATCAGAAAGAAGACTTTCTATACTTGAAAGGTTTAAATCTGCAACAATTGTTCCAACATATTTACCTGGGTAAAGTTGTATAGGAATTCCTAATTTTACATAAGGATATTGTCTTTTAGATATTTTTACGTCTGATACATATAACTTTCCTCGAGCAGCACTGGCGAACTCAGGAGAAGAAGAGATATCTTTAAGATCGGAAGCATATACCGCTTCATCAATAGATACTTTTGCAAGCTCTAAACCTGTTTTGTCGGTAATAGCTATATTTGAAAGTTCAGGGAATTTTTTTTGCATAGAAGTAAAAATTGAATTAAGAGCAATTGGATCAAGTTTTTTTACATCGGCTAATCCTGCAAATAGCTGTAGAACCTCTTGTGAGTGAACAACCTTTATGTAAATTTCTTTTGCTATATTGTCAGCTTTTTCTTCGTTTGTTTGAATAACAGCTCTTCCAAGACTTTCTTTTGAAAGATTTATAAGGTTATTTCCTGTATTTCTGATAGCTGTTTCTGTAACTTTGCCCACATTGTCATTGGTGTCTTTAATAGTTCTTTTAGAAAGAGCGCTTAATTCATTGCTTGTAGAAAGAAGCGATTGCTTACTTAAATTGACAAGACTTTCAGATGTATTGTTTATTGTCTTATTACTTAAATCTGACGAATTTTTCAAGGATTTATGGAGAATTCCTCCAGAAATATTTATCAGACGGTCGCTTGTATTTTTTATATATGATTTGCTTATTGACCCTAGAAAAGAACTCGTCTTCATTAAACTGTTTTTACTGGAGTCACTTAGTAAAAAGCCCATTAATATAAGAGGAACTCCTACTAGAAAAAGCAGCCAAATGACTAATTTTATTATTATTTTTCTTTTCTTTTTTCTTGCCATGATTTTTTACAAGCCCACCCTTATTAAATTCTAAAAATTTAACTAATGCTTAGGTTTTAATAGCCTAAGCATTAGTTTATATGAAATTTACTTGCTGTCTGCTTCAATAACTTTTGTTACTTTATTGAAAAATTCTTCTGGTACTGTAATTCCAAGAGCTTCAGCTGCTTTTAAATTAACAATAATATTTGGAACATCTTGAAGTTGAACAGGCATTGTTTGAGGTGATTGACCTCCTAATACTTGTTTTGTCATTCCCCATGTTTGAGTTCCAAGCTTAAAGTAATCAGAACATAAACTTGTTAATGCTCCAACTGTTGTTGGTGGCTCATTTGCTGAAAATACAGGGATTTTAGCAGCAGTTGCAACTTTAATGATTTTTTCTGCATCTACACTTCCAACCATTGTATCAGCAGGGAGAAAAATAGCATCAACTTTGCCAACAAGGGCTTCAGTTGCTGCGGCCAACTCATCAACGCTTTTAGCAGGACTTGTGAGGATTTCTGTAAATCCAAGCTTTTCTTTTGCTACATTAACTTCATTAACTTGAACTAAAGCATTACTTTCGGCATCTTTATAGATAATTCCAAGTCTTTTTACGTTTGGAACAACTTCTTTAAAGGATAAAATTTGTTTTTCTACAGATTGTTTATTGCTTGTTCCTGTAAAATTATTTTTTGTTTCTGTCAAACTTGCTACAATTCCTGATTTCACAGGATCAGTTACAACTGAAAACAGTACAGGAGTGGTAACACCATGTTCAAGTAAATACTTTGAGCCTGTTGTTCCAACGCTACAAATAGCATCATAGTTTCCTGCTTTTACTTGTTCTACCATTGTCGCTGCACTTGCGGGATCTTTTTTAACATCATAAGTATCTATAACAATGTCTTTTCCTGCGACAAGTCCATCTTTTTCAATTCCGTCTAAAAATCCTTTATAAGCTTGATTTAGAAGACTTGAGTTTAAATCCCAGCTCCATATAGCTATTTTATTGATTTTTTTTGTAGCCGCCATAGAGGGCAGAGCCATAAAACATAGTAAAAAGAACATCAAAAAGACTGCAAATAATTTTTTCATGGAATTTACTCCTAACTTTAAACTCACTCATAATAAATTAATAATTTATATTATTAATTCCTAAATTATAATATCATTTTTTTTAAAATTTGTGTAATATAATTTCAATTTTAATATATTTAACGAATAAAAACAGTTATTTATTCTCTGCTCTAAGTAAACAACTGATTTGTTGACTATACTTCTGATAAAAATAGGATAATAACAGCATTATTACTCCCAATCCAATATACGAAATAACTCTATATAATTGACTAAGGAAAGAAAGATCAATTATGAATACTTTTAATACCGTTATTCCAAGGATTGATAACGCTATATACCATACAGGTTTTATTTTATGCAGGATTCCCCAAATCATAAGTCCTATAGAATACATTAGCCATACGCCTGAAATTACAAGTTGTTTTAAATTGTTAAAAAGGTTTAATTTTCCACTATCAGTGGCAATAGAGCTATTATTTGTTAATAAAAAGATTTCTTTGGCAAACAAATCTTTAACTTCAATTGTTAAAATGAAGAAAATTAAAAGGCTTAAAGTTATTTGTATTAATTTAATATACGGATAAATTAAATTATCCTGTGAATTTTGTTTTAGCCATTTTGTTATACAAATAAGTGTAATTATCAGAATTGAAAACATAAACATTCTTTCATTGAAGAAAATCGTATAATTCTCAATAGGCACAAAAGAAAATCCATAGAAAATCCCAGCTGATAATGCTAATATTATGCTAAAACTTCCGCATATAATTAATGGTGTGTTTTTCTTTTTAATTCCTTTTTTAATCAAAGGAATCGAATATAAAGACCAGACTATTGCTAGAAGCATATTTTTACTAAATAATATACTTTGAGTTATTCCTCCTGTTAAGTTTGTTTTCTTTGTGAAAAAGTCTGAAATTTCACAATTCAACAGGATAAAAATTAATAAACACCAAAGATAAGTACAAATATTTTTTATGCCTTTAGCCCAAGAATAATTTTGTTCATATTTTTTAATAATATTTGAAGTATACATAAGGCTTAGAGCGGTTAGGCAAAATGCAACAAAACGCATATTAATTAAAGGTAAAAAGCTTTCAATCGGAGTAAAGGTTAATCCTGTAATTAATAATTGTAAAACCGCAATTGAAATGCCTGCAAAGCCTGAATATATAAATGATTTTGTTGTTTTATTGAATCCTGCTCTTAATAGCTGAAGCGAATAAGACATCCAAACTATAACTTGTATCATGGATTTATTAAAGTTAATCAAGTTTGCGGTGTTATTGATTGAATTAAAGGCAAGTTTTGTCATAAAATCATTTACTTCAACGCTAAAGATGATAAATAAAAGTGTACACCAGCAATAGTTATAATACTCTTTGAGCAATTTTGTATTTTCTGTTTTATTTAATAATTTTGAACTTATTGCCAGTAAACTTATTAAAATAAGGTATGTCATTGTTCTTAGGTTTAATAAAGGAGTATAGTTGTTTAATTCTATAAAACCAAGTGCTTGTTTATTAAAAAGTAACGTTATCATTGAAATAGAAAATAAATAGGTTGCAGTCTTATATACATAGTTTTTTTGATATTTAAGACCAAGCCATAGTATAGCAAAGGCTTCAATTGACCACATTATTATTTTACTAAATCCTGTATATTCAATATTAGTAGCGATAACAAGTAATAAAATAGAGGCAATGATGTTTTGTTTCAGATAGTTTTCAGGTTTGTTGAATTTCTTATAAGTGATAAGTCCCAAGGCAAAATAGATTAAAGATATTATAAAAGTGATAATCGCTATTGAATTATGACTGCAAATTGTATTCATTCCTGCATAAAACATAATTCCGTTTAATATATTTGAGTAAATTCTTGTATTATTTCCTTTTGAAACTCGGAAAAGGTCTAGCCCTGTGTATCCCATCCATATTGAGAATAAGAAAATAAATGAAAGCATTGCATTATTAGTTATAGTTGGATTTGTTGTAAAAAAGATGAAATAAGTAGTAAAAATACTTATAAATTCTAATGATTTCCAATTTTCTTTTTTTACAAGTAGTGCTATAATCCATCCGTTTAAAAATATAAGATAAGTTAATAACCCCACTATATTTCCTCCGCCCGAATATAGAAGAAAAGGAGTTATAAATCCGCCTGTCAGTCCTAGTAAGGCAACGGCAACCGAGTCATATTTTAAAGCCTGTTTAAAGGCAAGAATTGTTGATCCGCTCATTAAAACTAATGCAAAACGATAATCAATTAAGTGGTAAAAATTAGACGAAGCAAAGGTTGAAAGATAGGAAACCGCTATTCCTGCTCCTGCAAGTCCTTGTGAGAAAGATTTATAATGATCTTGTTTAAAGAAATGATTTGCTCCGTAGATAAGTCCTGCCGCAACTAAATAACCTGTTAATATTTGAATGAGAGGGTTGATCCAGTTTTCATCAAAAGCATATTTTAGAAAAAATCCCATTCCTAAAATTAAAGCTAAAGCTCCGATTTTATTAAACAGGTTCGCCGTTATAAATGTTTCAATCTCTGATTTTTCTCGTGCTTGCTTATCAGTTTTAGAAAGAATAGGTTCTTCGTTTTCAATTTCTTTTTTTTCTTCATAAAGCTCATTAAAAATAGGCTCATAAGGTTTTTCGGCTTCTTTTATTATTTCAACTGTTTCTTCCTGAATAATTTCTTCTTTAATAGGTTCTTCCTGATTATCAGAAATATGATTTAGTTTTTTTATTTCAGATTCAAGCGTAAAAATTCTATATTTTAATTGTCGTATTTCTTCGTTGAACTCTTCTTTAATCTCTTGAATAAGATAAAGAAGAGTTTCTTTATTATTTTTAGGTGAAGTATTATTTGTTTTCACCAGCCATACAATTCCGTAGATTATTAAAATTAAGAATAATAATGTCATCATTGTTTTTTACGCTCCAACGTTATTCAACCTTTGATAATACCACTTCTCTACTTCTTTACGCTTAACTTTTCTTGTTGCAGTTTTTGGTAATTCTTCAAGGTTAACCGTAATAACTGTCGGGCATTTATAAGAAGCAAGTTCAGCTTTTGCCTGTTTATTTACTTCTGAGGTAATAATTTTTTCTAATTCTTTAGGATTGTGCTGATATTGTTTAACTAAGTCATCGGAGGGAACTATAACGGCACATACTTCTTCTGTTCCGTCTTTTGCTCCGCCCTTAATTTTAACGCTCATAACGCATAGTTCTTTGATTAGTTCATTTTTGGATAAGGTTGCTTCGACTTCTTCGGGGAATATTTTCTTTCCTCCGCCTAAAACAATCATATTTTTAATTCGACCTGTTATATAAAGGAATCCGTCCTTGTCAAACTCTCCAATATCGCCTGTATGAAACCAACCTTCTTCATCTATTACTTCTGCGGTCATTTGAGGATTGTTGTAATAGCCTTTCATTAAGTTTGGACCTTTAGTTAAAATTTCACCTTCTTCTGAAAGTCTTATGATCACACTTGGAAGAGGTTTTCCTACAGAGCCGATGCGATTATCTTCGGGCGTATTTGTAGTTATTGACGGGCTTGTTTCTGTCAATCCGTAACCTTGATAAATTGGAATTCCAATTCTTTCAAAGAATTCTCCTACTTCTGTTTCTAGTGGCGCACCGCCGCAGACAAAGCCTTTTAATTTTCCGCCAAAACCTGCAATAACTTTCTTAAACATAATTCTTCTAATGTGAATAGGCATGTATTTTGCAATTTTATACATAAATTCAAAGAGGTTTTGAGCTGTTTTATCTGATTTGCGAATTTCTTTTTCTACGCTGTTTTTAAGCATTTTTACAAAAAGCGGAACGACAATCATATATGTTGCCTGTCTTTCCTTCATAACTTTGCCGATTTCTTTAGGATTTAAGCTTTTGCAGTATGAAACTCTAGCTCCCATATAAAGCATTCCAAGAAAGCCGACATTCAGCTCTAAAAGGTGATTTAAAGGTAAGATTGAAACAAGAGAATCATTGGAATTGATTTTAAATACTGATTCAAAATCTTTTAATTGGGCGATAATATTTCCGAAAGTTATCATAACTCCTTTTGGATTACCTGTTGTGCCTGATGTATAGATAATTAAAGCTGTTTCGTCAAGTGTTCTGTCTCTTCCAATATCGCCTTGCGGAGCTTTTAGTTCATAAACAGATCTAAATTCACAACTTTGCGGTTTTTCTTCTATTACGAAGATATTTTCTATTGAAGGTATATTTTTTTGTAATTCTTTAGCTGTCTCAATATAATGTGCGGAAACGCATAATATTTTTGGTAAACAATCTGACAAAATAGAAATTAATTCAGCGTTAGTCAGCTTTATATCAAGCGGAACGGTTATTGCTCCTGTCTGTATGGATGCAAATAAAGCAATTCCCCACTCTGGTCTTGATTCTGATAAAATAGCAATTTTATCGTTTCTTTCAAGTCCGTTAGCGATTAAATAATTTGCAAAGTTTTTTGCCTGTCTTGAAAGTTCAATGTAGCTTAATTCTTTCCAGCTGTCTTTATCTTTAAGTGATAAGGCTTTAACAGGTCCGTGGATGTCGCCTTTAAACTGCATTAGGTCAAGCACGTTTTCATAATCAGTTTTAGCTGCTTTTATTTTTTCTTTTCTTTCAATAGAATCCTTCATAAATTGAACTCTGTCTTTGAGTTCATCAACAACGTTATCTTCCAGGTTGTAGATAGGTTGCCCGAATTGAATAGTGATTTTCTTGAATGTAGGAAATAATTTATTATAAGCCCAAGCTTCAAAACCGCCGTGAATTACAAACGGAACTATGGGAGTGTTGCTGTTTTTTGCCATATAAGCAACGCCTTTGTTGAATTTGTTCAGTTTCCCGTCAGTAGTTAATTTCCCTTCGGGAAATATACAAAGGACTTCACCTTTTAATAGTTTTTTAACGGCAACATCAAGGGCTTCAACTCCTTTTCGAGGTTTAATTGCTATTACGTTAAAATAGTTTATGATTAACCTTATTACGGGAAGATTAAAGGCAACTTCGCCTGTGATAAACCATATCGGTCTTTTACAGGCTACTTGAAGTATTAAAGTGTCAATCCAGCCTGTATGATTACCTGCAAGTATCATTTTACCGCTAGTTTTAAGATGTTCTCTTCCTTCAATTTTTATTGGAAAGAAAACTCTAAAAATACTGCCAAATGTTGTACGTACTAAAAAGTGACGGAATGGGCTGTCAAAAAGTAACACAATAAGCGCCATTGAAAAACTTAATGCGGAAACGCTTTTAAATACATTAATCGGGCTTTTAATTGTCAAAACTTCGGATACAATCCACATTGTAGCTAGAAATGCACCTGTTGTAACGGTTGAGCGGAAACCGAAGATTTTTCCTCTTAATCTGTCTGGGGTTACTTTTTGGAGAATTGTATCTAATGTAATTAAAATAATAGAATTTGCAATTCCTATTAAAACCAGCCAGCCCCAAGCCATTGAATAAGTTTTTACAAGCTGAGCCGTTGCTGTTGTAAGGAAAATAGCAAGAAATGAGCCTGCGAGCAAATAAGAAATTCTGATATATTTGCTTAAATACAAGGTGATTAATGTTCCCAATATCATTCCCACTCCAAGCATTCCTTTGAGTTTGCTTACTCCCGAAATTCCGATTTTAAAATAGTCGGTAGCTAGAGCGTTCATTGAATTGAAAAATGATGCTGTAATTAAGGACAAAGCGACTGATAGAAGAATTAATCTTAAAGTTTTTTTATGTTTTTTTAAATAAGCTAAAGTAAATCCAAAATCTTTAAATACGGTGTTATAAATACATTTGCCTACGCAGATTGTTGTATGTTTGCCAAGCTTCAAAAGTGATGCGAATAAGGCTGAAATAATATAAATAAAACCGTTTAGGAATAAGCCGTTAGCTAAGCCTATTTTGTTGATATAAATTCCTGAGATTATCGCTCCTAAAAGGATTGCGATAGTTGCTGTTCCAGAATTTAAAGCATTGGCTAATTGTAAATGTTCTGATTTTACAATGTTTGGCAGGGTACTTTGTTTTGCAGGATAATAAAAAGCAGAACCGATTCCCATTAAAAATGAAAACCCGTATATTGAAAAATTGGTATCTGCGATTATAATGGTATTTTTGAATAAAAAGGCAGGAATAATAAAGACTAGAAGGGCCCTATAGGCATTACTGCACACCATAATCCATTTGCGGGAAAATCTGTCGGCAATACCCCCCGCTAAAGGACTTAGTAAGAGAGAAGGCAACATGAAGAAAAACAGAATTTTTGCCATTTCAGAACCGGCTTTTTGTGAAAAGCTTATCACCCAACTCATTAAAGCAATTTGAATAATGGAATCTCCTAAATAAGAGCAAATTTGCCCCAGCCATAATTTAAGAAATTCTTTGTTTTTAAATAAATTCGTAAATTTAATCTGCTTCACTTTTTGTTCTCCTAATAAATTATGTTATCGTTTTTTCTATTCTTATTTTCTTAGAACTGTTCAAGCCAATTATTACAGACATTTATAAATGTATCATGAGATTGAAGATATAAATCTTCGGCATGACAATTATTCTTAAAAATATTTAGTGACTTTGATTGACAAGCTTTATTATATAGTTTTTCTGCATGCCATGGATATACAGTAGGGTCTATTTCACCTGCAAGAAATAAAATTGGAATAGGAGCTATATCTTGAACTATATTAATTGGCTTAATCTTTTTTAAAAATGGATTGTCAACTCTTATGCTAAGAGCGTTTTTAAATTCGAATTTCTGGAACGTAGGGATAAATGCTTCAGGTTTATACCAATGATTTTCAATTTTATCAAAGTCGCAAGGGGTGCTTACAGTTATAAGCATTTGAATATCCTTATGTTTTGCAGTATGAATAATTGCAGTAGCTCCACCCATCGAAAATCCAATGATTCCAACCTTTGAGTACTTGTTTTTTGCATAATCAACAACCGTTTTTAAATCCATAGCTTCTTTTGCGGAAAAAGTAAAT
Source organism: bacterium (assembly GCA_037137535.1). Taxonomy (GTDB): domain Bacteria; phylum Cyanobacteriota; class Vampirovibrionia; order Gastranaerophilales; family JBAXKC01; genus JBAXKC01. The sequence goes on from JBAXKC010000043.1 coordinate 10,850, forward strand.
CGCCCCGAACTTTTTCCATGTCCTCTAAAATCCATAGTGATGACATCATAATGGACAGCGAAATCTTTTGCCATTGACTTAAATGGCTTAGAATCTTTTGTCATAGCCCAGCCTGGGCAAATTATAATTACAATATCTTTTCCTTCTTTATAATGATTAATTGCAATTTTGATATTGTCTTCAGTTTTTAAAAATAGCTCTTCCATCATTATTTCTTGTCCTTATATTGAGAATTGAGAAAATTAATTGAATATGTTTCTTGTTTTAATCTTTATTCAAGTATTGATATAAATGAATTTGAGCTTCTTTTGTTATTGCATTTCCATTTTTATCAATAGTGTAAGTTTGATTGTTGTTTTCAGTTGTAATAGAAAATTCCATATTTCTCTCTGTTTTTCCTGTGTCAAATAGATTTAAAGCGAATGTTTTATTTGGCGCTATTTTAAGCGGGAATTTAGAGAGTTTAAACTTGTTTGCTTCGTTTATTGCTATTAAGTCTCTTGCAGGAAGAGAAACAGCTAAATATGGAACTGAAATAAGACTAAGGCTTGACTCTTTCATTAAATTTAAGGATTTATGAGAGGTATTTGGTATTGAATCAAGATAAAGTTTATCTTTGCTGATTAAATAAGAGGTTCCATAAAAAACTGTACCAGGTATAGTAACAGTAAATCCTATTGCGCCAATCGCCAATCCAATCGGTGCTACTATAAGTTCGCCTGTTTTTGAGAAAATATCCAAGGCTCTGTTTTGCTGTTTTTGAACTATAAATTGATGAGGATTTTGAACACTTGATATTTGAGTAAGGTATATATTTTCTGAGGAAGTATTTTTGATTTTGTAAGTATAAGCATGGTTTTTCTCTTTTAGGTAGCTTTTTAAATTGTACTTTTCTTTTATAATTTCAAATGGTTTTGCTTGATAAGCGTTTTGAGTGATTAACTCTTCAGCATAAGTGCAAGTCGCATTTGTTACTGTTGCTAAAAGTAATAAGGCAGTAGCAATTTTCTTTTTCATAATAATCTCCTTTTAAATAATAATTATCTTGTGTTACATATAAATTTCAAAAATTCAAACAAGTTCCTAAAAATTCGCATAAAAAAATCAGGATCGTTCTTTATTACACTTATAGACTCAGAGGTGAAATAAAAAATTTCCATAATAAAAGCTCCTTTCAATAATCAAAGGATTTTTAAAATTAGAATTTAGAGACCTTTTTTAGTTTTTATTTAATTTTTCAAACCATTTGCCAAGTATTTCAGAAATTTGTTTTAATTCTTGATTTTCTAGCAAGCCTGTTAATTCTTTTATTTTTTGAAGGTAAGAAGGCCATGCTTCGTCTAATAGTTCAGAGCCTTTTTGCGTTATTTTTATTATATTTACTCTTCTGTCGCCTTTTTGGGCTTCACGAATAATAAGATTTTCTTTTGTTAACCTGTCGAGCAGTTTTGTCATGTTAGAGGCAGTTACAATAAGCTTTTTACCTATTTCTACCTGACTTAAGCCGTCATCTCCGCCCTGATGTTTAATTATCATAAGTGCATTAAATTTGGCTGTGCTAAGATTATAAGGTTTCAAGATTTCTTCCACTTCTTTTTCAATCAATGAAAAAACAGCAGCCATTCCATATACAGTATTTTCTGCATAATTATCATTTTCAAAATCAATGCCAAAAGGTTTAACTTTTTCCATAAATAATGCTCCTTTATTAACTATAGTTTATATGCGAATAGTTTCCATGTCAAGTATTAAAGTGGAAACTAATATATTCTTAATAAGTGAGTTATAATTGAAAATAATAAAAAAACGGATAAATTATATGGCTATTAAAGGTTTTGCCTCTTCAATCAGTACAAAAAACTTTTCGGAACAATATAAAGAATTTAATTTTAATCTTTTGGGAAAAACTGACTTATCAGTTACGTCAGTAGGTTTTGGGAGTTATAGAATTGATATTAGGTCTGATATAAACAAAAAATCACTTAAACAGGCACTTTTATCCGGAATTAACCTCATTGATACAAGCTCTACATATACAAACGGAAATTCTGAACTTCTTATAGGCAAAGTATTAAAAGAATTAACAGATTCTAATGATTTATTAAGAGAAAATCTTGTAATAGTTACTAAAGGCGGATATTTGCAAGGTCATAACTATGATTTAAGCCAAAAACTAAAAAAAGAAAATAATGCTTTTCCTGATTTAGTTGAATATCAAAAAGGTTTAGAGCATTGTCTCCATCCTGAATTTTTAGAAGATCAGATAAATAGAAGTCTGGAAAGATTGGGGATTGAAACTATTGATGTTTATTTACTCCATAATCCCGAATATTATCTTAAATGGGCGGAAAAAAAGAACATAGATTTAATTCTTGCCAGAAAAGAGTATTATTCAAGAATTAAAAAGGCTTTTGAATATTTGGAAAAAGAAGTTCAAAAGGGAAGAATTAAGAATTACGGGATTAGTTCTAATACTTTTCCTGCTGATTCTAATGATTATAGTTTTACTTCTTTAGATACTGTTATTAAAATTGCTGAGGAAATCGCTGAAAATAATCATTTCAGCATTATAGAATTTCCGATGAATTTAGCGGAAACGGCTGCTTCTAGGCAAATAAATCAATCAAATAATATGACATTGCTTCAAGTAGCCGAAGCTAAAAATTTAGGTGTTTTAATTAATCGACCGTTAAATGCTTTTCATAACAATAAACTTATTAATTTAGCCGAGCCTGTCATTATTAATGAAGCTCCCAGCGTAGAATTTATCAATAATACGCTAGAAAATATAGATAAACTGGAACAATTAATCTCTCAAAAAGTATATGAAAATAATGCATTTTTGTTAGAAATAGAAAAATATCTGTTTGTTTTTAATGAATTACAATTTAGTTGGCTAGATATAAATAATATTTCAAATTGGCAATCAGCCTTAAATCAATATTTTTTGCCAAGATTTTATTATTCTAAAAATATGATTAAAAAGAGTGCTTTAAAAAATAAAGAATCGGAAAATAGATTAATAGCTGAAATAGATAAATTATTTGAGCTTATCTCTTCTTATTTTAATAATGAACATTTGCAATTAATAATAAGGATAAAAGAAAACATAGTTAAGCAGCTACCCGAATTATCCTCAAGAAAAAATTTAAGTAGTATGGCAATCTGTTCATTAAGATCAACTGACGGAATAACGGCAGTATTGGTTGGAATGACTCAACTTTCTTATGTTGAAGATGTTATTAAAGAGTTACAATTATCGCCTATTAAGGATATTGATTGGATAAAAGTTGAAATTGATTAATTTATCCACAAACAGGAACAAATGTATTATTAATCTTTATTAGTATTTATAAAAACTAGAATGAGAATTTAATATTAAATTATATGTAAATAATGAAAAATATATTTGTAATTATTAACAGCTCTTAATAAATTGCAAATAGGCTTTTTAGTGAAAATTTAAGCTATATAAACGTTTTCATGCGTATTGCCTGATTTTAATTGCCTATACTATTTAGTGGTTGCTGTTACGGTTGTAGTTATGGTAGACTGCCACAGATGGATGAATAGTCCAAAGTATTATCGGTAAAGCAATAAACTATTTAGGAGATTAAAGATGCCAGTTAATTTGTATGAAAACGAGAATCCTTCAGTTTATAAATATACTTATGAATATGGAAGATTTAATGAACTTTTAAGTGAGAAAGAATACAGCTTAGATGGATCTACTTTAATCTCAGAATCTAAATACACATATAATTATAATGCAGATAATACTTTGGTTTTAGTTGAAGCACACAAAGATATTTATAATGATGATATTAAAACAGCAGTAATCAAATATGAATATAATGAAAGTGGAGATGCAGTTACTAAGGAATCTTATTTTAATTGTGATCCTAAATTAGGGTTATTACCTACTTATATTAAGCATTTGGACGAAAATGGAAATGTAATTTCTTCAGAATATCTTAGTAATCGCTTTGACGAAAACGGAAATATAATTTCTTCTACAATGTACGATAATTTAGAGCTTTTAGCTAATTCTGAATTAATGGGAAATGTTAAAGATATAGCAACTGCCGGTTTAGCGGCAGCAGTTTCAGCTGAAGATTTAACTCATACAGCTTTAGAAAATGCTACAACTGCTAAAAATAATGCTATTGCTACTGCTGCCGCTACACAAACAGCTTTAGAAAATGCTACAACTGCTAAAAGTGAAGCTATTGCTGAAGCAGCTACGACGCAAACAGCTTTAGAAAATGCTACCTCTGCTCTTGCGACAGCAACTTCAAATGCAACAGCAACTGAAACGGCGAAAATTAATGCTACAACTGCAAGAACTAATGCAATTGAAGCGGCAGCAATTACGCAAACCGCTTTGGATAATGCAACAACTGCGAAAACAAATGCTATTGCTGCCGCTTCAGTTACCCAAACCGCTTTAGATAATGCTAGCTCTGCTCTTGCAACAGCAATTGCAAATGCAACAGCAACTGAAACTGCGAAAAATAATGCTACAACTGCAAGAACTAATGCAATTGCTGCTGCTGCAATTACACAAACAGCGTTAGATAATGCTACCTCTGCTCTTACATCTGCAACTTCAAATGCAACAACAACACAAACAGCATTGGATAGTGCCACAACTGATAAAAACAATGCTATTGCTGCTGCTGCAGTTACACAAACAGCTTTAGAAAATGCTGCCACTGTTAAAAATAACGCTATAGCTGCCGCTGCAGTTACGCAAATCACTTTAGAAAATGCTGCCTCTGCTCTTGCAACAGCAATTGCGAATGCAACAGCAACTGAAACTGCGAAAACTAATGCTAATACTGCAAGAGATAATGCTATTGCTGATGCTGCAATTACGCAAACAGCTTTAGATAATGCTACATCTGCTCTTGCAACAGCAACGTCAAATGCAACAGCAACTGAAACTGCGAAAATTAATGCTACCACTGCGAAAATTAATGCTATTTCTGCTGCTGCAATTACGCAAACAGCTTTGGATAATGCAACAACCGATAAAACTAATGCTATTACTGCCGCTGCAGTAACCCAAACAGCTTTAGATAATGCTACCTCTGCTCTTGCAACAGCAACTTCAAATGCGACAGCAACTGAAACTGCGAAAACTAATGCAACAACTGCAAGAACTAATGCTATCGCTGCTGCCGCAGTTACGCAAACCGCTTTAGATAATGCTGTCTCTGCTCTTGCAACAGCAACGTCAGATGCAACAGCAACTGAAACTGCGAAAATTAATGCTACTACTGCAAGAACTAACGCAATTGCTGCCGCCGCAGTTACTCAAACCGCTTTGGATAATGCTATAACTGCTAAAAACAATGCAATAGCTGATGCCGCAGTTACTCAAACAGCTTTAGATAATGCTACATCTGCTTTAGCTTCAGCTGTTACAAATGCCGGAACTACTCAAACTGCATTAGATAATGCTACTACTGCTAAAAGCAACGCTATTACAGCTGCAGCTACTGCCGCTTTGGCTCTTACGAACGATGCTACTAATATATCGCTTATTGCTGCTAAACAAGCGGCAGATGCACTTGTAGTAACAAAAACAAATGAATTAGATGCCCTCAGAACACCGGAATACCTTGCGGCTCTTGCCTTAAAAGAAGAAGCTGTTGCAGCTGCAGTAATAACAAATAATGCATTAGTTGCAGCAACATCAGCTCATGATGCTGCTGTCGCGGCAGCCGCAGCTACTCAAACAGCCTTAAATAATGCAACAACTACATGGGGTAATGCCGTAACAGCAGCAGCACTTACAGAAACAGCTAAAATTAACGCTGCAACTGCATTAAGTGATGCCGTAACAGCAGCAGGAATAACAGAAACAGCTAAAACTAATGCCACAACTGCATTAAGTGATGCCGTAACAGCGGCAGGAATAACAGAAACAATTAAAACTAATGCCACAACTGCTCGTGACACAGCTGTTACTGCTGCGGCATTAACTGAAACAGCGAAAACTAATGCTGTAAATGTCTGGAATGATGCTGTAGCAGCTGCAGTAGCCACTCAAACAGCAAAAGATAATGCTGTTACTGCCTTATCAACTGCAAACACAAATGCTGCAACTGCATTAACAGCAATGAATAATGCCACAACTTTATTAAATAATGCAATTGCTGCTGCCAATAACACTGAAGCTTCAAAAGTTGCAGCAACAAATGCAAAAGTAACTGCAGTTGCAAATGCTGCAACTGCATTAGCAGCAAAAAATGCTGCAACTACTGCAAAAGCTGATGCAGTTGCAGCAGCTGTAATCACTCAAAATGCTGTAAATACTGCAACTACTGCAAAATCAGATGCAGAAGCAGCCGCCGCATTAACTCAAGCAGATGTAGACGTTGCTTCGTTAGCCTGGAACAATGCTGTAACTGGTGCAGCAACGGCCGCAAGTAATCTTGCTGATGATCCTTCAAATGTAACTCTTCAAACGGCAAAGGATAATGCTGATGCTTTAGTTGTCTCTACATTAGCGACTTTAACAAATGCAACAACCATTGATGATGCTTATGATGCTATAGTTGTAACAAAAACAGCTGAATTAGCCGCTGCCGTAGCGGCAGATAATACAGCTGATGCACTGGTTATAACAAGAAACTCTCAATTAGCAACTGCAAATACAGCATTAACAACAGCAAATGCCTTAGTAACAAGTAAAACTAATGCTTTGAATATGGCTATATCAATAGATAATGTAACTGATGCTTCAGTTATAACAAGAGCTAATGAATTAAATACCGCTACAACTGCATATAATACAGCAACTGCTTTAGTTACAACAAAAACAAATGAATTAACTACTGCCACATCAGCAGATGATGCTGCAGATGCTCTAGTCGCTACTGACTTAACTGCCAAAAATGCTGCTATATCAGCAGATAATGCAGCTGATGCTTTAGTTACAACAAGAAATAATGAATTAAGCGCAGCTACAACAGCAGATACAACAGCTGATGATTTAGTCGCAACAAGAACAAGTGAGTTAAATACTGCTACAACAGCAGATACAACAGCTGATAACTTAGTAACCACAAGAACTACAGAATTAGCGACAGCCACAACAAATGATCAAAATGCTGACGCTTTAGTTGTTTCAACATTAGCTACAAAAGTAAGTGCTACCAATGCCGATAATACAGCTGATGGTATAGAATCATCAACAAATGCAACATTAATAAGCGCTACTGCTGCAGATAATGCAGCTGATACTCTGGTAACAACAAGAACCAACGCAGTAAACGCTACAATCTCACCGGAAGCTATAGCCGCAGGTGAAGCGCTAAATTCAGCAATCAATGCCGCTGCAATAACTCAAACTGCAAAGAATACAGCAACAACAGCATTAGCAACGGCAATTTCAAATGCGACAGCTACTGAAGCTGCTAAAATTAATGCTACAACTGCTCGTGATGCAGCTGTTACAGCTGCGGCATTAACTGAAACAGCAAAAAATGATGCGGATACAGAATGGAATAATGCAGTTTCAGCAGCTGTAATAACTCAAACGGCAAAAGACAATGCTACAACTGATTTAGCAACCGCAACTAATGCCGCAGCCGCTACTCAATCTATAAAAGATACGGCAGTAACTGCACTTGCAAATGCTGAATCTGCAGCTGCTATAACTCAAACAGCTAAAGATAATGCTACATCAGCACTTACATCAGCAACAAATAATGCTGCTATAACTCAAACAGCAAGAGATAATGCCATAGCTGCTTATAATAGTGCTGTATCAGCAGCAGCTACAACCCAAACTGCCAAAGATAACGCTACAACTGCTTATAATAATGCTGTTTCATCAGCAGCTATTACTCAAACAGCTAAAGATGCAGCCAGTTCAGAGCTGGCAACCGCAGTATCAGCTGCTATTGTAACTCAAACCGCTAAAGATGCGGCAGTTGCTGCATTGGCAAGTGCAAATACTAGCGCAGCAGCAACTGAAACTGCTAAAATAGCTGCAAATACAGCATTAACAACAGCAAATACTAATGCCGCAGCAACGGAAACCGCAAAAAACAATGCAATAACGGCTTATAATAATGCTGTCACTGCTGCTGCAGTTACAGAAACAAATAAAACAAATGCAAGTTCAGATTTAGATGCTGCAGTTGCGGCAGCGGCTACTACTCAAGCAACTAAGGACGCAGCCAGTACTGCTCTTAGTTCTGCAGTTACAGCAGCAGCTGCTACTCAAGCTACAAAAAATACTGCAACTTCTGAATTAACCGCCGCTACAAATGCGGCTCTTGAAACTCAAGATGCTAAAGATGCTGCAACATCAGCATGGAATGATGCAGTCTCCTTTGCCGCATTTACACAAACCTCAGTAGATGATGCAACAATAGCATTAAATAGTGCAAATACTGCAGCGTCAGATGCAGCAGCTGCATTAGTAGGTCATGAATCTGATGCGGGGCTTATTGCCGCAAAAGCAGCAGCTGATGATCTTGTTATTTCTGCAACAGCTGATCTTACAAATGCTACAACAATAGATACTTTTATGGATTCATTGGTTTCTACAACAGCATCAGATTTAACAGCGGCAACAAATGCTGATGATGCGGCGGATGCTTTAGTTTTAACAAAAACTACTGCATTAACTAATGCCACAAATGCTGATGATACTGCGCAGGCTTTAGTTGCAACAAGAACAACCGCTTTAACTAATGCTACAAATGCAGATAATACTGCAGATGCTTTGGTGGTAACAAGAACAACCGCTTTAACCAATGCTACAAATGCAGATAATACTGCTAATGCCTTGGTTACCTCAACATTAGCCGCTAAAAATGCTGCAATAACCGCAGATAATACTGCTGATGCTTTAGTTGTTACAAGAACAAATGAATTAACTGCGGCAACAACAGCAGATACAACAGCTGATAACTTAGTCACAACAAGAACTACTGAATTAGCTACTGCAACAACAGCAGATAATACAGCCGATGCTTTAGTGGTAACTAAAACCACTGCTTTAAATAATGCAACTAATTCTAACAACGTATTAGAGGGTTTAGTTTCAGCAAGAGCTGCTGACTTAGCAACTGCGACAACTAATGATAATAATGCGGATGCGTTAGTTGCCTCTAGGTTAGCCACAAAAAATACGGCAATATCAACAGACGATATTGCAGATGCATTAGTTACAACAAGAACCTCTGAATTGACAACTGCGACAAATAATGATAATACAGCAGATGCTTTGGTTACAACAAGAACTAATGAATTGGCAACGGCCACAACTAACGATAATATTGCAGATGCGTTAGTTACAACAAGAACAAATGAATTAGCTACTGCCACAACTGCGGATAATACAGCAGATGCTCTAGTTGCAACTAAATTAGGACTATTAAATGCTGCTATTAGTGCTGATGATACAGCAGATGCCTTGGTTGTAACTCGAAATAATCAACTGACTACAGCTACAAATACTGATAATACAGCAGATGCGTTGGTTGTAACTCGAAATAATCAACTGACAGATGCTACAAGTGCCGATGATGTAGCAGATGCCTTGGTTGTAACAAGAACAAACGAATTTACTGCATTGACAACAGGAGGAGGACTTGCAAGCGCTGAAACCGCAATAGCAACTGCCGAAACGGCATTAGTAAATGCCCAAACAGCTGCAACTACAGCTGCAGACGCACTTGCAAATAATGCTGATGTAAATGCATTGATTGCCGCAAAAGCTACAGCAGATACATTAGTTGTAACAACAACAACAGCATTTAATAATGCTCAAACAGCAGATACAACAGCTGATAATTTAGTCACAACAAGAACAAATGAATTAGCTACTGCAACAACAGCAGATAATACAGCTGATGCTTTAGTTTCATCAACAACTGCTACATTTGATGCAGCAGTAACAGCCGATACAACAGCAGATAACTTAGTCACCACAAGAACAAATGAATTAGCTACTGCAACAGCAGACGATACAACCGCAGATAACTTAGTCACCACAAGAACAAGTGAATTAGCTACTGCAACAACAGCAGATAATATAGCAGATGCTTTAGTTACAACAAGAACAAATGAATTAGCTACTGCGACAACCGCAGATAATATAGCAGATGCTTTAGTCACAACAAGAACAAATGAATTAGCAACTGCGACAACAGCCGATAATACAGCTGATGCTTTAGTTTCATCAACAACGGCTACCTTTGATGCAGCAGTAACAGCAGATACAGCAGCAGATGACTTAGTCGCAACAAGAACAAGTGAATTAAATGCTGCGACAACAGCAGATACAACAGCAGATAATTTAGTCACAACAAGAACAAATGAATTAGCTACTGCGACAACAGCGGATACAACAGCAGATAATTTAGTCACAACAAGAACAAATGAATTAGCTGCGGCAACAACAGCCGATACAACAGCTGATAATTTAGTTACAACAAAAACTAATGAATTAGCCGCAGCTACAACCGCAGATACAGCCGCAGATAATTTAGTTTCATCAACAACTGCTACATTTGATGCTGCATTAACCGCAGATACAAGCGCAGATGATCTAGTTTCATCAACAACTGCTACATTTGATGCTGCATTAACCGCAGATACAACCGCAGATGATCTAGTAACAACAAGAACGACTGAACTAGCTACGGCTACAACTAATGATCAAAATGC
>JBAXKC010000044.1:0-19350 GCA_037137535.1 bacterium
CAAGTGATTTTGGATTAACATACAACTTAACAGGTAACCCTGTAAACGCTGGTACCTACAACAACGTTATTGTTCCATCTGCTTTATCTGGCGCTAAATCTATAAATTATAATATTACCTATCAGAATGGTGATTTTGTTATTGACCAAAAAGCTCTTACTGTTAAAGCTAATGACACTAATAAAACATACGGTGATGCCAATCCTGCTTTTAACTCCACTTTTACTGGCTTAGCTTCTTCTGATAGCACGAGTGATTTTGGATTAACCTACAACTTAACAGGTAACCCTGTAAACGCTGGTACTTACAACAATGCTATTGTTCCGTCTGCTTTATCTGGGGCTCACTCTGGTAATTATACAGTTACTTATCAGAATGGTGATTTTGTTATCGATCAAAAAGCTCTTACCGTTAAAGCTAATAACAATAATAAAACATACGGCGATGCTAACCCTGCTTTTAACTCAACTTTTACTGGCCTAGCTTCTTCTGATAACACAAGTGATTTTGGATTAACCTACAACTTAACAGGTAACCCTGTAAATGCTGGTACATACAACAACGCTATTGTTCCATCTGCTTTATCTGGCGCTAAATCTATAAATTATAATATTACCTATCAGAATGGTGATTTTGTTATCGATCAAAAGGCTCTTACCGTTAAAGCTAATAATGCAAATAAAACATACGGTGACGCTAATCCCGCTTTTAACTCCACTTTTACTGGCCTAGCTTCTTCTGATAATACGAGTGATTTTGGATTAACATACAACTTAACAGGTAACCCTGTAAACGCTGGTACTTACAACAACGCTATTATTCCGTCTGCTTTATCTGGCGCTAAATCGATAAATTATAGTATTACTTATCAGAATGGTGATTTTGTTATTGATCAAAAAGCTCTTACTGTTAAAGCTAATAATACAAATAAAACATACGGTGATGCTAATCCTGCATTTACTGCCTCATACACAGGCTTTATTTCCGGAGAAGACCAAACTGTCTTAGGTGGTGCTATCGGATATACTACAGCGGCTACTAACACTAGCTCTGTCAATAATTATGCTATCTCTCCATCCGGACTTACTTCGCTAAATTATAATATTGCATTTACAAACGGAACTTTAACTGTTTTACCAAAAGGGCTAACGGTTAAAGCTAATAATGCTAATAAAACTTATGGCGATGCTAATCCGCAATTTTCTGCAACTTATGAGGGATTCATAACGGGTCAAGACAAGTCTGTTTTAGGCGGCTCTCTTTCTTTCTCTACTTCAGCAAATAATTATAGTCCAGCTGGCAATTATACAGTAACTCCATTAGGACTTACTTCAACAAATTATACTATTGAGTTTACAAATGGAAACTTGGTTATTAATCCTAAAATTGTACCTACTGTAGTGATAGCAGATATTATTGATCCGATTATTCCTATTAAAAAAGATATTGCAAATGACATTCAATTCAGAAAATATGATTATGCTACATTAGACGAGATATCTAATAATATTAAATATTCAAACAATGAGATACCAACCATAAAAAATATATCTAATCAGATGCAAATAGAAAATAAAGATACAGTTAATCAACCTATATTTAATGATACTAAAAATAACAAGAAATTCACCTGGGAATAGATTATAGCAGTGGAATATAATTTTATTTTCTTAGATTAAGCTAATATTATTATTAAAACACAATAAAAAAAGCAAGATATTAAAAACTTGCTTTTTTAGTTTAAATTTATAAAATACCCCCAAGGGAATTCGAATCCCTGCCGCCTCCGTGAAAGGGAGGTGTCCTAGGCCACTAGACGATGGGGGCATAATAGACATTTTATAATTTATTCAGTTATCAAGGTATTTCTTTTTTCGTTTCGACTTGTTTGCTGTCGATATAATTAAAGTAACAAAACATCATTTTGATGTCAACTACTTTTTTAAAAAAACTTTTTCAGATATTAATTTTTTTTAAAAAAGTATATGGTTAATAGCAAATAAAATTTTCTTCAGACTTTATATAGATAAGAACTTTAAGGAATTTTAAAGACTCATCTTTTTAAAGTTTTTTCTAATTAATTTAGCATGTTAACATTGCACAGTTATAATAAATAGGTGAAAAAATGATTACATCTTTTGGGAAAATTCAGCTTACGCCTCAGACAATAAAAATTGATGAACCGAAAAAAAATGACACTAAAATAGTTACAAACACCTCCAATGCACCTAAAACTGCCGCTACAACTATTGTTGACCAACCTGATAAAGATGTAGTGGAAATAAACACAGCTAAAACCGAAGCTAAACAAGTTAAAGTGCCTGAAAATAAAACTGAAACAACAGAAGAAAAACCTTCTGAAATTAAAGAAACACCAAAAGAGACAAAACATGAGCCAATAGAAGAAAATAAAACAGAAAATGTGAAATCAAAACTTAGCGGAATAATGAAATTTTTGCCTCAGAAAGATGAGAAAATCAGCTCAAAATCAATACTTCTTGCAAGTACCGCAGCTTCAGGAGTTGCTGTTCTTGTTGGACTACTCAATAAAAAAGTCTTTGAAACCATAGCAATAATTGGAGCTTTCTTCACGCCATACTTATTAACAAAGGGAGCTGAAATGATAAAAGATCAACATACTCCAAAAAAAACTGATGAGACTTAAATTCAAACAAAAATAATAAGAAAGAATGGACAAGATCGAACTCTTGTCTATTTTTTGTTTTAATAATACAATTGCGATGTATATATTAACAAAAATCTTAATATGCTATGTAGCTTATAGGGAAGAGTTATGGAAAATAATATTCAAGTTGAAACAAAAATGTATGATTTACAAACAATAGCAGGTGTTGTTGGCGGATTACTCAGCGAAAATGCTGAAAACTTAATAATTAAAACAATAGCTCCTCCAAAACTGGCTGATGAAAATTCTCTTGCAATCGCTATTTCAGAAGATGAAATTGCAAACTTAGCAGATACAAAAGCAAAAGCTGCATTAGTACCATTAGGTGTTGAAGCAGAAAATATATATACAATTGAAGTTGAGCGTCCTAGACTTGCAATGATGAAACTTTTACACATGTTTTATATACCGCCTGATAAAGCTGATGGTATTCACCCGACTGCGGTTGTTCACCCTGAAGCCAGATTAGGTGTTAATGTTTCAGTAGGACCAAATGCAGTGATCTCAAGAGGGGCTGTAATTGGTGATAATACTCAAGTTTTAGCAAATGTTTATATCGGTAAATTTGCTAACGTAGGTAAAGATTGTTTATTCCACCCTGCTGTGTGCATTGGTGATTTTGTAAAAATTGGTAATAGAGTAATTGCACAACACGGTGCAAGCATTGGAGCTGACGGATTCAGTTTCGTTACAGAAGCTCCTAATACAATTGAAGTTGCAAAACAAGAAGGTAAAGTTGACGGAGATTTCTCAAAACAAAAAACCTTTAAAATTCCTTCTGTCGGTTCAGTTGAAATATCAGATGATGTTGAGATTGGAGCTAATGCAACTATTGATAGAGGAACAGTTGAAAATACCTTTGTTGGTACAGGAACAAAAATTGATAACCTTGTAATGATCGGTCACAACTGTAAAATCGGTGAGAATTGTCTTATTGTTTCACAGGTTGGAATTTCAGGAAGCTGTGTAATTGGTGATAGAGTTGTTATAGCTGGTCAAGCAGGTCTTGCAGATCATATAACCATCGGTTCTGATTCTATCGTTATGGCTCAAGCAGGCGTTAGCAAAAGCTTTGACCCAAAAAGTATAATTATCGGATCACCTGCAATGCCAAGAAAAGAATTCGTAAGACAGTTAAAAGCTATTAAAGACTTATCAGAGCTAATGAAAGATATGAAAACAATTAAGCAAGTTATTCAAGAATTTAAAAAAGAGAGCTAATCAATGAAAACAATTAACAATCCAATAATTGCAGAGGGATTTGGCTTAATGACCGGACAACCTTCTAAAGTAGAAATTAAGCCCTCGTTAACAAAAGGAATTAAATTCTACTCAAAAGGTTCAGAGATTCCTGTTATTGCGAATTACAAATCTGTTGTATCAACTGATAATTGTACAGTAATAGCGAATCAGTCATCACAGGCAAGATTAATTGAACATTTTATGGCGGCTTGTGCTATTAGTGGAATTAATTCCTTAGAAGTTTTTACGGATTTCCCCGAAATGCCAATATTTGACGGCAGTGCAAAAAAATGGATTGAATTGTTTAATGAAGCCGGATTAAATCATTCAGAAGTTTCAGAAATCACATTCGATAAACCTCTTTATCTTCAAGACGGCAATGCTGTAATAAGTTTAATCCCTGCTGATTCTTTTAAAGTTTCTTATATGATTAACTTTGATCATAGCGAACTTAAAAACAGATGGATGGAGTTTAATCTAAACTCAGATAAAACTGAAATAATTGAAGCTAGAACTTTTGGTTATCTAAAAGACTTAGAGAAATTCCAACAAATGGGATTAGCCTTAGGTGTAAATATAGAAAATACAATTGGTTTAACAGAAGATGGTTATACAACTGAATTAAGAAGTGAATATGAACCTTTAAAACACAAGGTTTTAGATATTATTGGGGACTTATTCTTATCGGGATATAACCCGTTAGGTTTTAAATGTCATATATTAGCACAAAATGCGGGACATAAATCCCATGTTATGTTTTCAAAATTAATAGCTGAATGTTTAGGAGAGGAATAGCGATGAGTGAAGAAAATAAACCTTTTTCTATGGATATAAACGAAATAGCCAAATTAATTCCACATAGATACCCATTTTTATTAATCGATAGAATAACAGAATGTGTTGCAGGAAAATATGTCAAAGGCTATAAAAACGTTACAATGAACGAGCCGTTCTTTACAGGTCATTTTCCTAATAATCCTATAATGCCAGGCGTTCTTCAAATTGAAGCGTTAGCTCAACTTAGTTCTGGAATACTTATGACCTTACCTGAATATAAAGGAAAATTGGCTTTATTTGCAGGTATTGACGGTGTAAGATTTAAAAGAGTAGTAATCCCAGGCGATAGATTAGACATGTACGTTGAAATCGTAAAAATCAAAGGGCCTATAGCAAAAGCTAAATGCTCCGCTTCAGTTGATGGCAAACTTGTTACAGAAGCAGATTTAATGTTTTCAATACAATAAATAAAATCATGAGGTGCTTATGAATAGCTTAATTCATCCATCAGCGGTAATAGATCCAAGTGCAGTAATTGGAGAAAATGTTGAAATTGCTCCTAATGTCGTAATTGGCAAAGATGTAAAACTTGGAGCAGGTGTAAAAATATATCCAAATGCTTACCTTGAATACTGTGAAATCGGTGAAGGTACTCAAATTAATGTAGGTGCTGTAATCGGAACACCACCCCAGGATATGAATTACAAAGGTCAGCCTTCAAAAGTTATTATTGGCAAAAATTGCCAAATAAGAGAACATGTTACTGTTAACAGAGCCTCTAAAGAAGGTGAAGCAACGATTGTTGGTGATGGCTGTATGCTAATGATAGGTTCACATGTAGCTCACGATTGTAAACTTGGAAATAATGTTATTTTAGCTAACCTTGTATCAGCGGCAGGATTTGTTGAAATAGGAGATTTCTCCTTTATTGGTGGTTCTGTTGTATTGCATCAGTTTGTAAAAATAGGTGAGATGGTAATAATGGGCGGTTTTTCAGGAACAAGACAAGATATTCCGCCTTATGCTAAAACAGAAGGCAGACCAGCTGCAATTATTGGAACAAACGTTGTTGGACTTAGAAGAAGAGGTTTATCTTCCGAAGAGAGAGCCGCTGTTAAAAAAGCTTATAATTTAATCTGGTATTCAGGTTTAAATACTAAAACAGCTATTGAAAAAATTAAAGAAGAAGTAAACATGAATCCTTATGTCGAACGTCTTATTGATTTTATTCAAACCAGCAAAAGAGGTGTTGTTAAGCTAGTTGGAAAACAAGAACTGGAAGAAGACAAATAAAAATTTTAAAAGAGTAGGTTTAGAACCTACTCTTTTGATTTTGAGAAATAAACTCTAAATTAAAAACAAACAAAAAATATCCCCTTTTTTAAAAAGGGGATAGAGCATAAAAAGGGGAGTGTTAAGGAGTTAGTATAGACTTAAAGATGAAAAATATTTTAAAAAGTTCCCAATGCAAACTAACCTGATTAGATTAAAATATAAAAAAAACTGTTCCCCATTATTACGAGAAACAGCATTTATTAGTTAACACAGGTTAGAGAAATTAAAGTCTATATATAATTGTATTCTCCATTATCGCTTGTATGGAAAAAGTCAGAATAATCTATATCAAAAATATCTTTTTGAACATGAGAAATATCTACTTTATGGTCGATAAGATGCATAAATACACCACAGTAGCTAATATCACCTTGAAAAATAATTCCATGGACAATGTTATCTTTTATAATTGCTTTTTTATATTCTTTTTTATCAGCACTTATAATCTCAGTATAAGTATTATCAGGTTTATTAATAAGACCAATTGATATTGTAGGAATTCCAAAGAAATTCATAGAATTTTTAAGACCATATTCGTCTTCAATAACTTTTTCTTGACCTACCATATTATGAGCAGCAGTAATTGCTTGCTTTACGGCTAACGGCCATATTTGAGATTTACCGATAATATCGCCTGCCGCATAAATATCAGGCATATTTGTTTCGCATTTTTTATTAATGACAATACCGGTTCTATCTGTTTCGATTCCTGAATTTTCAAGAATTGAAACATTAGCTCTTACGCCTGTTGCCGCAATAATCATCTGACAATTAACTATAGTTCCGTCTTCAAGTTTTATTCCGACAACTTCATTCTGCTCATTAGTTAATACTTCCATAGCTTTTAAAGACTTATAAACAGAAACACCTTTGTCCGTTAAAACTTTTTCATAAGTTTGAGAAGTTCTTGAATCTAATTGCAGCGGTAATATTCTGTCACTTGCTTCAATAAGATTAATTTTAATGCCTTTATCTATTAAGCCTATAACAGCATCAATTCCAACAAGTCCTGCTCCTAAAACTACAATTTCATCAACTTCATTTACTTTTTCATTAATGAATATTACATCTTCAATATGTCTTAAACCAACAATATTTTTTGCAGTTCTAAGGTTTTGAATTGGTGGTAAAAAGCTATCAGCACCAGCCGATATTAACAACTTATCAAAGTTATAAATTTTACCGTCAGAAGCTGTAACAAGTTTATTTTTTGTATCAATAGAAATAACTGATGTATCCTTCACCCAATTAACCGAATATTTTTCAAAGAAATTTTCTTCAGAAAAATTAAGTTTTTTAATATCTCTATGTCCACTAATTGCATGGTGCAACATACATCTTGAATAAACATATTTATCTTTAGATATGATTGTTATATTGCAATTTTTATCAAGTTCTCTGAGCTTTCGTGCACAGCTTATCCCTGCTGCGCTTGCTCCAATTATTAGATGATTCATAGATTTACTCCTCTTCATCCATGTAAAGCGCACCTGTAGGACAGCTTGCTACGCAGCTTGGAATTCCCGAATCTTTACACATATCGCATTTCATTATTTTACTTTTACTGCGATCGTCTGTTTTTAAAACTCCATATCTACAATTCATTACACACATGTAACATGATGCACACTTATCGGCATCGTATTCGACATAACCTGTATCAGGATTTTTGCTCATCGCTCCGCTCATACAAGTATAAACACACTCAGGCTCTTCGCAGTGTCTACAAAATATAGGGGTAGGATGATTATGAGAATCCATAGTTATATGGTTTCTACATTCAAGCTCACTATCGCTGAGGTTTAACTCATAAATGGGCTTATTCTTTCCACCTTCAGAGTGGGAAGCCATACACGCAATAGCACAACTCAAGCAGCTCATGCATAACTCTTTTTTGATTTTTATCCTTTTCATGATTTTTCTCACTTTAAGTTATTAAACAAGTGCAGCGCTGGTTGAAAGGCTTTTTAATCCTAATTTATCTCTACGTTGAAGAATAATTTTTTCTAATTTATCAGCGGAACTAATAATTTCTGTATCAATAATTAACTGACCGCCAGTAATATTAACTAAATCTTCAGTTAAGGTTTTTGTAATAAGCGCACTTCCCGTAATAAAAGGAGGTAAGCCCACATGTAAAGGTAAACCTAAAGTCAGTCCGAACACACCGTCGGCTAAAGCCTGTTCTTCAAGCCATTGTGGAGCTGAAAGAACTAAAGGAAGTTCAGGAATATCGATATTTAGATATTTTGCAAGCTCAGCCGCAATTATTTCAAGTCTGCCTATTGCTAAACATGGACCGAAATTAAGAACAGGAGGAATTCCAAGTGATTTACAAACTGCTTTTAAACTATCACCCGCAAGCTCAGCAGCCGCAGGGGACATAAGTCCACAATTTTCTAATCCACCACTTGAACAACCCGCTGAAAGAACGAGAATATCTCTTTTGATTAATTCTTTTGTCAATTCAACAGTGAAAACGTCATGGCCTTTTGCAGTAAGATTTGAACAACCGACTACACCAGCTATTCCTTTAATTTTACCTTCTGCCAATAAG
Source organism: bacterium (assembly GCA_037137535.1). Lineage (GTDB taxonomy): Bacteria > Cyanobacteriota > Vampirovibrionia > Gastranaerophilales > JBAXKC01 > JBAXKC01. The sequence goes on from JBAXKC010000044.1 coordinate 8,598, forward strand.
TCAATTAAAGGCTTCCAGCTATCACCAAGGAATTTTTTTAATGATTTTTCACTTAATCCTGTTAAAACATCATCATGTCCATGATCTTTAGGAATGTCAATTGTTACAGATGCTCTTCTACTTAAATAGCTGCCTATTGCTTCATTAACGATAAATTGAGAACTTTCTTCAAGATTATCCCAATCTAATTCAACCATTTCAGCTTCGCTCTTTTTAGCAACGTCATCCATACAAATCATTTTTATATTCATCTCTTTAGCAATTGGCTCAAGACCGGGAATTGTGCAGTTGAATTCTGAAAGAATAAGGTCAATTCCTCCTGTCGCAATCAATGCTTCACTTGTGTAGTTATTTCCAGCATGTCCGACAAATACTTCTTTATAGTGTTCGCCTCTGACTTGTAAATCCTGACCTACGCAAGTACAGCCAACCAATCTTAATCCTTTTGAACCAGCCTGTTTTGCAAGAGTTTTAGCTTCATCTGTAATTAAATATTCTTGAAGATGATTAATTGAAGAATGTTGATGCCCTGTAACCATAATATTAATGTAGTCTTCATCAACAACTTTAAACCCTACAGGAGCTGTTCTGATAACAGGATCGCCCAACATAACGTCATTTAATAGGTTTACAAGGGTTAATCCGTATAAACCTGTTGATATACCTAAATTCAAGGAATGATTAAGCATATCTATAGGATCAGAGCTTAAGTTTGTTGAAGACTTTACAATTGCATCAAAAACTTCTGACTTTGCACCGCCTGGAAGGATTCCAAGCTCTTTCCATTTTTTGAAACGTGGAGCATAAGCCATTTTTTCTACAATTTCCATTTTTTCAAATCTTGGCTTATATAAGTCATTAATTACCATATCTGCGACTTTTATTGCTTTTTTATAAATATCATCTTCTTCAATGCCAAAAAGTTCAGCAATCTCATTTAAAGTTTCAGGACTTTTAATTGTTTTTTGCTTTTCACCATATTTTTTTAAATTTCTTGCAGTAGTTTCTATAACGTGTAAATAACAAGCAGCACCTGCCGCAATATTTCTCAGAAAGTTTCTTGCTACGATAGTATCAGCAGTAGCACCGCAAACTCCTTTTGGAGCTTTTGGAGTTATTCTGCATGGACCATTTGCACATAATTTACAGCAAACACCCTGTTGCCCAAAGCCGCATTTTACTTGTTGATGGATAACTCTGTTAAAAGAAGTTTCCATATCTTTTCCCGCTATATAATTTTGAAGTTTTGTGTCTGCCGATTTACACATTTTCATCTTGTTATGACTCCTTCTGTACTACAAATTTGTTCTTATTTGCCAAACTTTCAAATGTAACGTTTTCTAAGTCTTGCACCATTCTTGTTTGTACTGTTCTTAACTCTTCATGAACAACACAATAATTTAAGCTGTTTAAACTACAGACTGATTTATCACCTAAACACTTGTTTATATTTATCTGACCGTCTATAATTTGAATAACTTCCAGTAACGTAATTTCGGAAGGTTTTTTTAACAAAGCGTAACCACCGTTATTCCCTCTAAAAGACTTGAGAATACCGCCATTAGTCAATTTTCTCATTATTTTAAGAGTAAATCTTAATGGAACACGAGTATTTTCAGAAATGACATTTGCCTCTACCCTTTCATTCTCTGAAAAGCTGGTTAAATTTAGAATTATTCTTACTGCGTAATCTGCTTCCTGTGTTATTTTCATTTTTCCTATCCGATACCTAAACTATACGAATTCTGTATACTTTAAATATTGACAGAAGTCGCTTTCAATGTCAATGGTTTAAAAGACATGTTTATATAATTTTAATTTTTATTTGCAATTGATAAATTTTTACATAAAAATTCAATCAACATAAAAAAGAGGACTTATATGAATAAACATATTATCTCAATAATAGCCCTTTTAATGTTATTTTTTTCTCTATCATTTGAGATGTCATCAGAAAATTACAAATTAAGTTTTCCTCTGGCATGTACTATCAATAAAGACTGTTGGATATCTGCATATCCGGATGATGATAAAAGTGACGGATGGCATGATTATAAAGGCGGAACAAGAACATATAATGGCCATACAGGTACTGACATTGCCATAACTGATATAAAAACGATGAATAAAGGCGTATCAGTTAAAGCTGCTAATAGTGGAGTTGTTCTCAGAACAAGAGATGGTGTAAACGATATAAATGATAAACGAATAGGGGTAGAGACTGTAAACAACTTTGCTTGCGGTAATGGAATCGTAACTGATAATGGTAGCGGTATAAAAATAGCCTATTGCCATATGAAAAAAGGAAGTATCAAGTATAAAAAAGGCGACTTTGTAAAAAAAGGTGATGTAATTGGGCTGGTTGGGATGTCAGGAAAGACAGAGTATCCTCATTTACATATTCAGGTATTTGAAAACAGCAAATTAGTTGATCCTAACGCTGAAAATTTATGGGAAACAAAAATCCCTTATAACGAACTTTTTATTTATCATATTGGTGTAACAGATACAATGCCGGATCAATTACAATGCAAAGAAGGCGGATTTAATCAACAAATCATCTCTAAAAATTCTAATAAAATATATCTTTGGGCTGATATTTTTGCACCGATGATAAATGACAAAATAACATATAAAATAATTTCACCGGATAAAAACATGATTGCAAATAATTCTAAAATCATTGAAAAAAATAATGTTCGCAGATTTTTATATATGATTCATAAATCCAATTTAAAACAAGGCCTATATACAGCCATAGTTACCATAAATAGAAACAAAAAAAGCTACTCAAAATTAATTGAGTTTAATGTTAAATAAACATATTAATAACCCTAATAAGCAATACTTAAAAAATGCTTTTATTCTAAATTAAAAATTAACAAAATCATGTTTATATTTGTAAATGTTTATCACAAAAAGACTAATTTTTTGCAATCTTTTGCGGTACAAATACTTTATATAAGTGTTAAGGTATAAGTTAGGATTAGTATATGGTTTCTTCTTTAGGACAAAAATTAAACTTATTTGCAGCAACGCAACAGGTCGAAAAACCTGTACCTTTTTCAGGAACTTCTCCTGTACAAACTAGAGAAGCCACTGCTATTCCTGTTAACGCATTTACGAGCTTAGAACAAAAATATAATGCTCAACCATTGGGTACTCCCCCAAAAATGGCAGGAATTGGAACAAGTTTTATGCAAGCAGGTGCTCTTGGAAATGAAGGAGCAGTTGCTTATGACTGCCTTGGTAAAAAAGGTGTTGTTGGCGGTGGTTTAAACCTTTTAGGTTAAATAGGTTTCAAATAAAAAAGACTGGATCAAACCAGTCTTTTTTGTGTTTCTATATTAAACAATTTTGAATCTTCTTTTTGTTAATGGTGATCGATGCCTTAAAATATCACATTCAGCACTATAAATATTAACGAAATTATCAAATCTAATTATATAAAAAACTGATAATATTTCCGGTTTTACTGCACAAACTGATAGTTCACCACCTATAACATCAAGCTTCTTCTTAAAAGCCAACAAACAACCTAAAAATTTATTATTTATCTTGTTTACGTTATGCATATTGATAATTATTTTAGAATTGCCTGAACTTAGAAGATTTCTAAGAGTAGCTCGAAAAAGACTAAGAGTTTTTCTTTCAATTTCTGTGCTTAATATATCTATTACTATGTAGCCCTCATTTTTTCTTATTTTTATATACATACCATAACACTTTCAAGCTAAAGTTATATTTAGAGGGTCTGCATAATTATGACAAACCCTCTAAAAACTATACTTTTTACCTTAAATTAAACTTAAAGCTACGTTTGGTGCTTGGTTTGCTTGAGCTAAGAGGCTGGTTGATGCTTGTTGAAGAATTTGGTTCTTTGTTAAAGAAGCTGCTTCTTTAGCTACATCAACGTCTCTAATTCTTGATTCAGATGCTGACATATTCTCTTGTCTAATTGATAGAGATGTGATTGCAGAAGTAAGTCTACTTTGTAATGAACCGATAGTTGTTCTTCTAGTTGTTACAGTGCTGATAGCAGAGTCAACTTTAGAAATAAAGCTGGAAACTTTTCCTGCACTTGAGAAAGCATCATCAAGGAATGAACCGCTACCTACTTTGCTACCGCTATTGATACCTAATGCTGTTGCAGTAGCTTTTCCTAAAGGAGAACCGATAGTTATAGAGTTTAATGATACATTGCCCGGTGTGTAGTTTGGACCAATTTGCAATGCTAATGTTGATTGAGTTCCATCCAATAATTTAATTTTATTAAATGCGGAGGAGTTTGCAATTCTTGAAATTTCAGATGCTCTTTGTGAAACTTCAGCTTTAATCGCAGCTCTTTCTGCTGTACCATTAGTTCCGTTTGCACCTTGAACTGAAAGATCTCTGATTCTTTGAAGGTTATCCATTACGATAGAAAGATCGCCTTCTGCTGTTTGTAAAAGGTTTACACCTGTTTGAGCGTTAGACTGAGCAACTGCTGAACCACGAGTCTGTGCTTTTAATGATTCAGAAATTGTCAAACCTGCCGCATCATCAGCAGCTTTGTTAATTCTGTAACCTGTGGATAATTTTTCAAGTGAACCTTGAACTCCAGATGCTGCTGAACCTAAACTTCTTTGAAGCAACATTGAACTTACGTTTGTGTTTACTACGATACTCATACGAGACACTCCTTATCTTGTGGGATACATCCATGATTTACTAATCGGGCATACCTCAAGACAAAGTGTTCGCCACATCCGATAATTACACTCCTAAAGTAATTATTAGATATGCACTATTCTTAGATATACTCCGAAGACGACTAACACTTTATTACTATATATAATTTTACAGGTTATCTCTATCAACAATAATGTTGAACTTTCTATAACTAAAGTATAAAAATAACAAAAAGAACCAATTTAGGTTCTTTTTGTTTAATTATTTTATTGATATTAGATTAGACTTAAAGCTACGTTTGGTGCTTGGTTTGCTTGAGCTAAAAGACTTGTTGACGCTTGTTGAAGAATTTGATTCTTTGTTAAAGATGCCGCTTCTTTAGCTACATCAACATCTCTAATTCTTGATTCAGATGCTGACATGTTTTCTTGCCTAATAGACAAGGATTGGATTGAAGATTCAAGCCTGCTTTGTAACGAACCTATTGTCGTTCTTCTGGTTGTTACGGTGCTGATAGCTGTATCAATCTTTGCAATAAAACTTGAAACTTTTCCAGATGTTGAGAAAGCATCATCAAGGAATGAACCACTACCTACCTTACTGCCGCTATTTATTCCTAATGCTGTTGCAGAAGCACTTCCTAGTGGTGAACCTATTGTTATTGTATTAAGTGAAACATTACCTGGGGAATAGTTAGGTCCAATCTGAAGTGCTAATGTAGATTGAGTTCCATTCAATAATTTGATTTTATTGAATGCAGAGGAATTTGCAATTCTTGAAATTTCAGAAGCTCTTTGTGCAACTTCTGCCTTAATCGCACCTCTTTCTGCCGTACCATTTGTTCCGTTTGCACCTTGAACAGAAAGATCTCTAATTCTCTGAAGGTTATCCATAATTACAGAAAGATCACCCTCTGCTGTCTGTAAAAGATTTACACCTGTTTGTGCATTAGATTGAGCAACTGCTGAACCACGAGTTTGAGCTTTTAATGATTCAGAAATTGTTAGACCTGCCGCATCATCAGCTGCTTTGTTAATCTTATAACCGGTAGATAACTTTTCAAGAGAGCCTTGAACTCCTGATGCTGCTGTACTTAAACTTCTTTGAAGCAACATTGAGCTAACGTTTGTGTTTACTACTATACTCATCCTTGATACTCCTTCTTTTATCCATACGTCATTGAACTAAAAAATACTATTTTACTAATAATGTATTCACATAAGCTCTCCTTGTGGGTAATTATTTGTAATTTTTATATATTTTTCACAAATTATTAAGGTAATTCAAATACCAAAACACCACAAAACTGATCATTGTATAATTTTTTTTAAAACACTTATTCTTGAACAAGAAAATCAGGCTTTAAAACGTACTCCCTTTAAACCGATGAGAGACGACGAAGTTACTCAATCGGTAGAATCTTTTTTATCCCTAATCCGCTACTAACCGCCTAATAACGATAAAGCCATTTTTGGAGCCTGATTCGCTTGTGATAATAAACTTGAAGCAGCTTGTTGAAGAATTTGACTTTTTGTAAGGGATGCAGCTTCTTTTGCTACATCAACATCTCTAATTCTTGATTCAGAAGCTGACATATTTTCATATCTGATAGAAAGACTTTTGATTGTAGAATCTAATCTATTTTGTAAAGAACCGATTGTTGATCTTCTTGAAGTTACAGCACTTATTGCAGAATCAACTTTTGCAATAAAACTTCCAACTTTAGCAGATGATGAAAAAGCATCTTCAAGGAAAGTTTTACCGTTTATTTTGCTGCCGCTATTAATTCCTAATGATGTAGCTGTTGAATTCCCTAAAGGTGAACCGATGCTGATAGAATTGAGTGATACAGCACCAGGTGTATAGTTAGCACCAATTTGAAGAGACATTGTGGTTGAAGTTCCATTTAAAAGCTTTACTTGGTTGAATGCAGATGAATTTGCAATTCTTGAAATTTCAGAAGCTCTTTGTGCAACTTCAGCTTTAATAGCTGCTCTTTCTGATGTACCGTTTGTTCCGTTTGCTGCTTGAACTGAAAGATCTCTCATTCTTTGAAGGTTATCCATTACTACAGAAAGATCACCCTCAGCTGTTTGTAAAAGATTTATACCTGTTTGTGCATTAGCTTGAGCAACTTGTGAACCTCTAGCTTGAGCTTTTAATGATTCAGAAATTGTTAAGCCAGCCGCATCATCAGCTGCTTTATTAATTCTAAAACCTGTTGATAATTTTTCAAGCGAACTTGACACTCCGGATGTAGCTTGTGATAAGCTTCTTTGAACCATGAGTGAACTAATGTTAGTATTTACTACAATACCCATACAAGAATCTCCTTATTCTTTGCATAACTTCCATGTTATAGACCCGATAACTCCGTGGCGGAAGCGTATCCTTACGCTTATGTGCCTGTATCGAACCTTGTGAAATTATATTAACTTATATTACGCATCGTTAATATTAGAGTTAAGATAGAAGTTTCTCATACTAGAGTATAAAGTTTTAAAAGACCTATATAAAAAAACAGAGTGTTTTACATCAAAACACTCTGTTTAAAATCAGGATAAACCCTTAGTATTACTTAGTTAACGACTTTTATAAAAACAAACAATTATATAAACTTAAATTAATTCACCTGAAATAGAAATTGTATAATCTTTCATAATAACTATTTTTCCTGATTGTTCTATGGCTCGTCTTACTATGACTTCAATACCACCGCAGCATGGAACTTCCATATGGACTATACTTACAGATTTTATTTCTTGAGCTGCAAAAATATCAGCTAATTTTTCTATATAATCATCAAGTGTTTTATCTAATTTAGGGCAAAAGATTGCTAAAACTTTTCCTTTAATGAATTTCTGATGAAAATTAGCATAAGCAAATGCAGCGCAATCTGCTGCTATAACTAATTCTGCATTTTTAAGGTAAGGGGCATTAGGGTTTAACAACTTTAATTGAACTGGCCAGTTTTGTAATTCAGACTGAAGATTTACAGATGCAGAATTATGCTCAGTATTCTTTCTTTCAATTTGTTTAGCCATTTGCCCCGGACAACCATGAGCAGTCATATCAATATAAAGAGGAACAGGAATATTATTTTGTTTAAGGTAATCAATAGCCTGCTTCAAAAAGACTTTTTCTCCATGTTCATATAAATGCTTCAAGTGAGCTTTTATAACATTTTCCCCACCTTTTGAAACATTCTCCATTACTTTGTATTCATCATAAGGTTCAGCTTCTCGTCTTTCAACGGTAATTGCATCTTTTGGGCAAGTCCCTATACATGCCCCAAGTCCGTCACAAAACAAATCGCTTACTAAACGTGCTTTATTATCAATAATCTGCAATGCACCCTCTGGACATCCTGTAATACAAGCACCACAGCCATTACATTTTTCTTCGTCAATTGTGATAATATCTCTTTCCATGTTCTACTCCTTTATAAGCAGTTCTATAGAGTTCCATAATTCTTTTGATTTAGCGTCAAGATCAAACGTAAATTTAGTCATTCTCCAACGTGTAACTAAAAGCCTAAGACTTCCCATTATTAAGATACTTAAATGCTCAGCAGGGATATTATTTTTAACTTCATTTTTTTCTTGAGCTTCTATTAAGATTTTTAAGATCATTTGTTGATGTAATTGCATAATTTCCATAACTTTTTCTGACAGTATTTCTTCATTTTGAAAAATCTCTTCAGAAAAAATTACTGTTGAAAGTTCCGGTTTTATACAAAAAGTTTCTATTCTTTTAAAAAATATCTTTTTAAGTTTTTCAAGACTATTTTCCGTAGAATTATTTATCTGCATGATTTCTTTTTGCGAAGTATATTTAAATTCATCTAAAATCGCTTTTAAAATATCGAGCTTATTTTTAAAATGACGATACAAGGCTGGTTCAGAAACACCCACTTGTTCCGCAATATGTTTAGTTGTAAGATTTTGAATGCCGCCATCCGCAATTAATTTAATGCATACGTTTATTATTTGAACTTGACGATTAGAGAAAACAATTTGTTCTATATTTTTTTTCATTTCAATATGCCTAGTTAGTATTTGCTAACATTGTATCATTCTATTTAGATATTTCAAGTCTTATTTTAATTTTATTAACAAAAAAAAGCGTTGAATTAAATAATTCAACGCTTTTAAACTTTTATTGGCTTAATTTATGAAAGACTTTCGAGTAGACTATCTTCCATATCAAAGTTAGAATAAACATTTTGAACATCTTCATGATTTTCTATACTGTCAAGAAGCCTCATAAGATATTTAGCTATTTCGGCATCCTCAACATTTATCGTATTTTCAGCGGTTCTTGTTCTTTCAGCTGATTTGATTTTATATCCCGCTTTTTCAATACTTTCAGCTACTTCCTGCATAGATTCTACAGAGGTTATTACTTTATAGTTTTCATCTTCTTCAATTAAATCGTCTGCTCCTGCATTAATCGCAGCATCAAAAAGATCCTCTTGATTAATATTCTCTTTGTCTATTGAAATTTGACCTTCTTCTTTGAACATCCAGCCAACACAACCTGTTTCACCAAGGTTGCCGTGGTTTTTATTAAAATAACTTCTTATATCTCCGGCTGTACGATTTCTGTTATCTGTGACAGTTTCAATAAGTATTGCAACACCACCCGGGCCATAACCTTCATAATTCACATCTTCAGTATTATCATTAGCACCTGCTCCTGCAATTTTATCAAGAAGCCTTTTAATATTATCATTTGGCATTCCTGATGATTTAGCTTTATCAAGAGCGGTTCTAAGTCTAAAATTCCCGTCTGGATTTGCTCCACCGCATTTTGCGGCTACTAAAATTTCTCTTGAAAATTTAGCAAACACAGCACCTTTTTGAGCATCGACTTTAGCTTTTTTATGTTTAATATTTGCCCATTTAGAATGACCTGCCATATTTTAATTCCTTTATCTCTTACCATATGATATAATTTTATAATAAAATTCTTAATGTAATTTATGTTATAAAGAAATTCTTAAATATTATTATTTTTTGTAAATGTATTTTAATATTCCATAAAAAAAAGTTATGAAAATAGAATTTCGAGGAACATTAGACTATAGATTAAATTTGAGAAAGAGGAAAAATAAATGGAAATAAACACAAATGTATCCTCTTCTATACTGCAAAAAACTTTAAATCTAAATAATACTGAAATAACAAAAACAGTAGCTAAACTGGCATCAGGCACAAGTGCATCCTCTATTGAAGATGCAGCAAATGTCATTTTATCAGAACAACAGGATATTAAAAGACAAGATTCTCAACAGGCTATCGATAATACTCAAGCCGGAATAAGTATGCTTCAAACAGCAGATAGCGGAATGAGCTCAATAACTGACAATATGAGCAAAATTCGTGATTTATCACTACAAGGAATGAATGGAACAAATAACCAGGATGACTTAAATGCTATAAAGGCACAAATTTCTGACTTAAAAAGCCAGATTGACAATACGGCAAAAACAACTTCATTTAATAAAATTAACCTTTTAGACGGAAGTAATAAAGATTTATCCATTCAAACAGGAATTAACTCATCTTCTAATGATAATTCAACAAACATTGGGAGTGCTCTGAATAATTCAACCTCTGAGGCATTAGGTTTGCCGACTGATGATGAGTTAAATAAAATGTTTGATAAAAGCTCAGACAGTAGCGATATATTTAAAAAGATTGATTCTGCAATGAGTACCGTAAGCGATGCAAGATCAAATATAGGAGCTATTCAGCAAACATTTGATACTCATATAGATAATCTTGCCAAAACTGCTTATTCCAGTCCAAACGTAAGTGATACTGATTATGCAAAAGAATCGATGAATTACATTCAGGCTAAAATCAAACAGTCCGCAACTACGTCATTAATGTATCAAACAAATCATCAACCTGAAATAGCTTTATCACTTTTTGGAGGTTGACTTATCCCATAAGTACTTAAAAAAACAGTATAGGTTTAAACCTATACTGTTTTTGGATGTTTGATTTTAATTTAATAATGAGAATCCATAAATAATTTTGTGTAAACCTCCGAGAAAATGTATAGTAGAAACGGA
>JBAXKC010000045.1:0-18290 GCA_037137535.1 bacterium
GCGGTGATTGGTCTTTTTCACTAGTTTTACTTTTGTTAGCAAACAATCTTTTTCCGCTATTCATTACGTCTATTTATATATTTTATTGTACGAGTTAGCAAAAACAACAACATAGCAGCTCTTAACCGCTACTGGCTTCTTTTCATACTCTTTGAGCGGTTTTGCACAAAATAATTTTTGAGAAAAGAAGCAAACCGCTTATGGGCAGTGGGCTTAGTTGAAGCTTTTGCCAAAAGAATTCATATGATTTAAGCTAAACCTTATAAATAACATTACCATCCTGATTGTATAAATTATTAATACTATCTTTCATTTTTTGGTCTGGAAAATTCTTGTATTCCTCTTTATACATATTGAAATAAAGCCCTTTTTTATCGGCAAGGTCAAAGATATACTTGTTTCTTACGTCAATTATAAACTTTTTGCCGTCCTCAGCATTGTATTCCAGCCATGAATGATCTTTATTTATCATTAAAGTAGTATTTATACCGCTTAATTGTGCCGTTGCCTTTAAAAACATTGACTGCACCAGACAAGTAGCGACCGAAGCAGGTAAACCCATACTACCTGTTGAAAATTCACCTATATCAACAATACGGCACGGATATTTTTTTTGCTTGTAGTCTGAATAATATATAAATTTGCCATTCATAATCAAGCCGTTTTCATTGTGTTTTGAGGTATGAATAATCCCGTTTTTCTCATATTCATTAGTAATAAGTTTTGGCTTAAAAAAGTCTGTTTCTGTTTCAAGCAAAGCCTTTGCAATGTTTATTGAAGCTGATTTATCTGTATTTTTTAAGTTTTTGTTTAACTTTTTTGACGCTTCAACCAAAACCTTATCATCTTCAAGATTTATTCTTACTTTGGAGAGAAATTCCTTCCCTATATCATCGTTTTCGGTTAATTTCATCACCCCGCTTGGATAAAACGGCTTGTAGGTAAAAACAAACCCCTTCTCAAAGTCGTCAGACAGCTTAGCAACAGCTTTCCTTCCATCAAGAACGGCGAGCCTGTTATAATACAGATCGGACATCTGTTTAATCGGTGCATCGGCATTGATGGCATTTGCCTGCTGTAATAACTGCAAACGGATTGAAGTTATTCTTGCTTTGTTTGAATTATGAATCTGCACCTTCTTCGCTCTGTCTTCACCAGTTGTATTATCTTTTGCTATGTATTTATAGCGTTTATTGTTCATTTCCGCCTTATCAACATAACTCAAACCCTTATTTGCAAGCCTATTTTTGGTTTTATAGTCAGTTTTTTCTTGTGAGGCTTTATTTAGATAAGTTTCAGCCTTATCCAAAGCTTGACCAACTTCCTTTTCTATAATATTTAACTTTGTCTCAACCGTTACATCTTTATCTTCAAGTATATTTAAAGTTTCTCTGTTTTTCTCGATAATTGCCTTTGAAGAAGCAGACTGCTTAAATGAAATATAAGGATTAGTTAATAAATTCATTGTAAAAACCTTTTAAAAGCTAGTATAATCATATAAAACAGCTAAAGAAAAAAGTTGCTGTAAGTAAATTTATTATTACATAACAATTTTTGCAATGATCTTGTTTTAAATTATTGAGCATTAAATATCTTTTTAAGGGTTTTTAAATGATTGAAACGACAAATCTTTCTAAAATAAATTTAACCTCCCAAAAACAGATAAAAAAGCCTTCTACTATAGATAACAAAAGAAATCTTTCATCTAAACTGAATTATAAGAAGCAATTAAAAAAAGACGAGTATTCTCTTTCTCAGAAACAGGCTCAAAAAACAGGTATAACTTTAATAATTTTAGGAGCACTCTTTCTAGCCGCAGTAGGAACAGCCCTATATTTTAAAAAGGCTAAAGACGCCATAATGAAAATATTTAGAGGCGGTAGGGCTGCAATTTCTTGGGAAAAAAGAGTGCAAACAACACTTCAAAAGTCATCTAATACAGCTATATCTGAATTTGCATCAAAAATAAAACTTACACGCTCTGGAAAAATTGAAGTCGAAGATAAAAAGAAATTACTGCAACTTATTAAGCAGGAATATATAAAAAACAACCTTACTCGTGATGAATCAAACGAGTTATGTAAATTGGTACATCCGCCAATAGCAAGAAAAACAACTGTAACTAAAACCATTAACTACGAGCCATACAATAATTATTACCATAATGACTACTACGATGGATATAATAGGGGACGACTTGAAGAACAAGTTGATAATATGCGTTATGACTGGATGGAAAATGAACACAGATCGCAAGAAGTTCAACCAGCAAAACAAACGATTTTATTGAATAATAATGAGCTTTGGAATGAAACGAATAAGACCGCAGAAAATACATTAGGATACGATGCTCCGCATGTTAACGAAGCTCTTAATGATATTGATTCTTCAAGCACTCAATTAGATGATTTCCTTAATGAAAGGGAAGATTATGATAATTTTGATGATATATTCAGCAGTTCAGAGGAATCAAGGGATTTTAACTTTGAGAACTCAAGCAGTTACGAATCTGACAACTTTTCGAACGATTCAAATTACCCAAACGATTATGATTATAACAATTATTCCGATAACTCATATTCTTCAGACTATAACAGTTCATCAGATGACTCAGGCAGTTGCCTTTTTGGAAACTCAGACAACTCCGGCTCTGATAACTCTTGGCTCTCTGACAGTTCAAGTTGTTATGACAGTTATGGCTCGGATAATTCTTGGTAATCAACCATTGTTAAAAAATACACAAAGATAAAAGTTAAAATAATTCATTAATTATTTGTTTTAACAAGTAAATTATCTTCGTTGCTTTACGGTTTCGATGTCTGAAACCATCGACTAACTTTTTATTTTTTGAAAAATAAAAAGAGCCAGCAAAAACAAAAATATTGTTGGTTCTTTACCGCTACTGGCTTCTTTTTTTACTCTTTGAGCTTTTTTGCACAAAATAATTCTTGAGAAAAGAAGCAAACAGCTTGTGGATGGTGGAACCTTGGTTAAAGCCTTTGCGAAAACTATATTTTTAAAGACAAAAACCGTTTACAGATTTATTTTTAAAATCAAATAAATCTGTAAATCCTTTCATAATAAACCTTTAATGCTTTCAGACATGTCAAAACACATGTAAATAAATAAATTCGGCGCAATTTTTCAAGTCGAAATGTTTTTATAAATATATAGAGGATTTAATAGTATAAGAGTTTTAAAGGGGATATGAATGGCTGGAATTGGAGCAATCGGCGGCGGCGGATCAAATGATGAATTATTAAAAAAATTAATGCAAAAACAACTGGCACAAGGTTCAGGACAAGTTCAAGGCGACCAAAAGGCACAAGGTACGCAACAAGCTCAAGGAGCTAACCCATTTTCAGGCACATTGCCACCCCAAAAACTTGATGAAAGTATCTTTAAAGACAATAATAAAGTAAAAAAAACAGACGAACCTACTCAAGGCGGCTTAAATCAAAATATGCAGGCTCTTGAAGAGATGATGAAAAAAGAATTTATGAAAATGAACGTGGCTTAAAAAAGAATCTCTCGTGACATAGAAAGCACAAACAATCGCACAGCGGAAATGGCTGACAGACTTTGGGGAGCGTATATAAGGTATGACTATCGCCTTATCTGTTTGATAAGACTTTTACGCGAGAGATTTTCCAATTTAGCAAAAGAGGAGTTTTATCAAACTCTTCTTTTTGTGTTTATTTAAAAAAAACAGAAATTTAGGCCGCCAAATTAGCGTCAATAATATCGAGAGCCGATGAGATTCCCAGAGCCTCATCGGCTAATTTAAACTTTACGTCCCCCACAGAGCCGCCTGACAATTGCCCAAGTACAGTCATAAGTGAGTAAGCAAGGCATACTAAACCAACATGGTTCGTTAATTTATTCCAGCTTTGCATCATCAAATAATCCAGTCCCAGCTTTTGTTTAGCCTCTCGGTGAAATACCTCAACTTGCCATCTCTTTAAATATCCGACTTTCAATTCCTCGCTTGTAAGATTAATATTGTTTGAGCCGATAAAATATTCCTCGTCTTGGTGGCAAAATCGAAGTATTTTAACCTCTCCTTTTATGTCATTAAGCTTACAAATTACACTTTCGTCATAATTTAATCCTAATTTCTGCAATTGAGCATTATTTTTAGCAATTTGAACCTTTCTATTCCTTTTCAATCTTGTAAACCAAGTAAATCCTTTCCTATTTAGCCACTTTATGATTTTCTTTGAGGCAAAAAAACTATCGAACATTATTGTCTTTACAGGGATTTACATCAACAAAGACTTTTTAAGTAAATTTAAAAATATATCAGTTTTTGTCTTGTATTCACGCTTGTTTACCAGTTTTGAGCTAACCCAAATGCTGAAATCAAGAGGAATATATATTTTCCCATTTGTCAGTCCTAAGCTAATAAGTTCATTTTGAGGCATGTTTTTCATCCCTCTTATGCTTTTCAATCCTTTTTTTGTTATTCTATTTTTCGCATATTGCTGCCTCAAAGGCGTTCCATCCACAACAAGATAGAAATTTAAGGCTGTAAAGATTGGCAATATTAGTTTTGCCAATTGATAGAACAGGTTTTTCCAGTTTATCTTTGATTCTAAGAAATCATAAAGCGGCCATTTGCTTCTTACTTTAGTATTTTTAGATATTCTATTCGTGCTAAAGCTTCTCTCTTGATAAATTAATCCTATTAAATATTTTCGGAATGAAATTTTATCGATATCATTTAAAACAAATGATAGAATGTAATTGAGAAATATATTTAGCCAAAATGATTGGCTCATAATTAAAGCCTCCTGTTTAACTATATTGTGATTCAGGAGGCTACTTTATTTCAACTCGTTTTTGATTATCCTAATCTTCTGATAAAAATATTAACATAAGTTCAGCATAACGTTTTTAGTAAGAACCCTCCATCAACCCCCAACACTAACGAGCGGCTGGCTTCTTTTCTTACTTTTTGAGTTGTTTTACATAAAATAATTTTTGAGAAAAGAAGCCAGTAGCGGTCAAAAACTGCCATGTTTTTGTTTTTACTCCCTTTTTATTTTTCAAAAAATAAAAAGGGAGTTGATGGATTTATACATCGAAACCGTAAAGCAACGAAGATTATTTACAGTTAAAAGAAAAAAATTTATGATTAAAACCCCTTAATGAACACCAAGGTTTTGAAGTTCATGAACTATTTCTTTAAAGACATTAGTCCAATCTCCGTGGACTTTTTGCCTGAATATTCTCATTGAAGAATAATAAGGGGAGTCTTTTCCTTTGGTAAACCATCTCCAGTTTGGGGCGTATGGGAGCATAAGCCATGTTTTAACTCCTAAAGAACCGGCAAGATGTGCAACTGAGGTATCAACAGTAATTAATAAATCAAGTCCCATTATAGCGGCGGCAGTATCATCAAAAGAAGTAAAGTGAGAGCCAAGAGATTCAACACTAAAGGAAACTTCTTCAATCTGATTTACACCAGAGCCAACAAGCAAAGAATAAAGCATTACATCACTAACGTCAGCTAAAGAATTAAAAGCGGAAAGGTGTTCAACACTTTTTAGTCTATCTCTTAAATCATTGTTTTTAGAATGCCATACAAGTCCTATTTTCTTAGAGGAATTATTGAAATATTTTTTTGAAAATTCATGAACTTTTTTAGAATCGGAAATTAAAAAGCCATCCGCAAAAGGAAATTTTTCTTCCTTGAAAAACCAGACAAGGCAAAATAAATTTGTTTGGAGGTCATATTTTACGTCAGAATAATCAAAAGACTGGCCAACAACTTGAACATCGGGAAAACTTCTTTTACAAATATCCAAAAGCCCATCCTGAACTTCAAAAATAACTTTTGCACCTGCCTTTATTAAAAACGGAATATATCTTGCATATTGAATAACATCACCGTAACCGGCTTCATAATAGACAAAAACGGTTTTGCCTTCAAGGTTTCCGCTAAAATCATTAAGATGCTGAACCTTTAAATCTTTTCTTTCAAAAAGAAGCCGTCTGTATTTAAAATATTCCCAACCGTTTTCAAGGTCGCCTTTTGCAAAATAAGCCCTTGCAAGGTTAAACTTGTATCCATCATAGGACGGATTTAATTTAACGGCACTATAAAAGCTCTCTATGGCCTCATCGATCATATTTAAATCAAGGTAAGAGTTCCCCGAATTATTATAACTTTCTGCACAATCAGGGTTATTTTCAATTGCTTTTTTATTGAAATACAGGGCTTTTTCGAGTTCATACAGGTCGTAATAAAGTCCGGCAAGATTTATGCAAGTAGCCGCACTTGTTGAATCGAGTTCATAGGCTTTCAAATAACAATCAAGTGCTTTCTTAGGATTATCAGCTCTTGATAATGCAAAGCCAAGATTGAAATAATCAAGAGCAGTCTCTTTTTCTTTACACACTACCTCAAAAACCTCAGCAGATTTAACAAAATAACCGGAGTAAACAAGTGCTGTTGCATAATTTTGCAAAACATCAAAATCTTCACCAACTAAATTCAAATATGCCTCATAATACTTTACTGCCTTCTCAAAGCGTTGGAGGTCAAAGCTTATATCCGCAACTTGTTTTAATGCTTCAGCATCAATATTATTCTTTAAATATTCTTCTAAATAACCAAGAGCAATCTCAAGCTCCTGCGTTTGAACATGTAAAACTCCAATAAAAAACAAAGCCTCAGAATTTGACGGTTCAAAGTTCAAAACTTCAATATATAATTGCTTTGCCTGCCTAAGATCGCCCTGTTTATGCGAATCAAATGCAGTTGCAAGTTTTTGCTCAACAATTGACATTAATAGCCCTTAACATTCCTATAACCTAGATTTTATCACATTCCTATAAACACGTCATGCTTAAATTGTTTCAGCATCACCTTAAATTATTGGATTTTTACCTCTGAAATTTGTTCGTTGCTATACGGTTTAAATATCTAAAGCCATCGACTCCCTTTTTATTTTTGAAAAATAAAAAGGGAGTAAAAACAAAAACATGGCAGTTCTTGACCGCTACTGGTTTCTTTTCTGACTCTTCGAGTTGTTTTACACATAATAATTTTCGAGAAAAGAAGCAAATCGCCTTATTTGAATTTACATTTATTAACATAAACACAATAAACAAGTAATTAAACACCCATTAACTTCTTTGATAAGAATAAGTCTTAATTTGAATAATAAACAAAAGGAGAATTTATTTAAAAACAAGCGGCAAAAGAGATCAAACATATCGTAACAGACTAAAGGATTTCAGGGAACATACAAATTATGTTTCCTTTCGCTGTTAATTTATCTGGCTTTATAGTTTTTTGCCTTTTCGTATGCTTGTTGAACCGTCGTCTGACAAGTTTTAACTTCATTCAAAAGCAACATATCATGTGCTGTTTTCCTACTGTGAACAGCCTTAGTTAAAGCCTGCAAGTTATCAACGTTGTTTGAACCGCCAAGACACAAAGGGATCTTATGATCAACCTCAATCCATTTTTGTCCTGCATAGCCGTCTCGCTTTTTAACAAAATATTTAGTCGTTTGCGATATATCCCGCTCATCTAGGGAGATACAACTTCCAAAACAATCGAAAAGAACTCTGGCATCAACTTTTAACGCAAACAGAGAGATTAAAAAAATGACAAAAACAACAAATTTAAAACTGAATTTCATTTATAAATTCCATTTCTCTTTTAATTTTTTCGCAAAATAACTACTCTGTGCAAAAGTTCCAAGATTTTCAATATAGTCGATTGCCTGTTGTTTGTCAAAATCTAAAGGCGATCCTATTTCCACCTTTTTCTGTTGTTCGATATAAGTTTTTGTCTGTGCTATACGTGTTTTTTGTTCAAAAGCTCCTTTTCGTTTTATATGCTCCTCAATATTTGAAATAGTACTCTCCTTTTCGGCCTTTTTATTTTTTCTAAAATCGGAAGAGTTATTTTTATAGTTACTATTATATTGTTTGTCTGACATTTTGACACCAAGTAGTGTGTCAGATTGACAGCTTTCAGGTGCCATATCGACAGCGCCAAAAAAAATAGCGGTAAAAGCATATAAGTTATTATTTCCGTTTTTTGACTTTACGATAAGACGTTTTTTAATCAGCTCATTTATTGCTCTGACTACTGATCGCTCACTTATATTTAAATTCTTTGCCAGATACTCCTGAGAAGGGAATACAACAGATTTCTCGGGATTATAATGAGAAGCTAGACCTATTAATACAAGCATTTGAGTAGGATTTAATTCAAACTGTTTAGCTGCGCCTGAAATATAAAGACGTTGCGCAAGGTTAAATCCGTTGATTTTAACCTTTTTCGGTGATGGTTTATAGTTTTGTGAATACATTAAAATAACACTCCTCTTTGGTGCTGAAAGTCCGTAAACATAACAGCCGCACTTTGTTTGAGCGTTGCAACATGCTGTAAGCCATGCTGATCATGGCTTTTGCCGATAGTTTAAAATCCTGTAACATTAAGGCTTTCAAGGCACGACAAAGGTTGCAATTTAATGCGCCTTCGGTTAGAATAAGGTAGATGGTTTTAAAAGTTTTGTGAAGGTCGCATTATATGCGGCTTTTTTTTTGTGATGATTCATATTCAATTTTTTAGGGTTTGTGTCTGTTTATGACAAATTCGGGCAGTAACTGCCTCGTATGGAATCGTTATTTTACAGGACCTTTGCTGAAATTTTCAATTGGTATCGTGAAATATGGTATATGTTCAAAAAATAAAGACATTGTTATTTATTATGCTTATTTCAGCACTTACGGTCTTTTTATCACTCCTCTCCAAGTGTGAATCATATTAAGTAAGGGATTTTGATCATGATTATAACCAACATTCATAACCCCTTGTTAATTAGTTTAGCCATGCATTATAATAATGTCAACAACTATCATGTGTAATATAGATTAGGTTATAATGGGATTATAAACAGGTTATGAGTACATCGAGAAAACTGACTGTATCCGAGTTAAGTCAAGCATTAGGGGTAAGTGTAAACACCACATGGAAGAAAATTAAGAAAAAGGGGTTAACAACAGTTAAAGACACTGTTAATAACAGGGAAATTACTTTCATAGAGCTAACCGAGCACGAATATGATGATTTAATGTCTGAATCATCCGTTAATATCCCCATTAATAATGGGGGTTATGACTCCAATTATGAAGATTTTGAAACAATTCATGAAGGGGTTAAGGTTTCATCATCTCCTTATGAACCTCAGGTTGACGTAATATCAATCGTAGAAAGAGTTATGGACTATTCAAAAGAAATGAATAATCAGGTTAAAGAATATATTAACCGGGTTATTGATGCTGAAAAACAGGTTAAACTCCTTGAAGACTCCGAAAATAGAAAAAATGATGAGTACCATCGGCTCATTGCTGAAAATAAAGAACTAATTTCTAAAGTTGCACTCCTCGAAAAAGAAAATGCTGAATTTAAAGAAAAATTAGAAAAATATGAAGCCAAATGGTGGAATAAAGTTATAAAATAATTTAATAAAAAACTTTTAGGTTAATTATGATCTGAAAGTTTTTTTTATTTGCTTTAAAAATCATCATTGTGAGCGTAATGAACAATCGCCTATATTATTTGGCTTCACAAGTAAATTATCTTTATTGCTCAATGTTTTCGATATCTAAAGCCATCGCCTTCCTTTTTATTTTTGAAAAATAAAAAGGAATCAAAAACAAAAATATTGAAGTTCTTAACCGCTGTTTGCTTCTTTTCTTGCCCTTTAAGTTCTTCTTCACAAAATAATTTTAGAGAAAAGAAGCAAACAGCTTGTGTGTCGTGTGTCTTGGTTAAAGTTTCACAAGTAAATTTTTATCTAAACGTAAAAAATATAATTTGATAAGTGAGCTTGTTAGCAATTTACTCAAATCGTTTGTTTTTATATGGATATAATTTGCTGGGACGGTATTTATTTGGGGAAAAGGGAGTAAATCATGGGATATTTTAACATAGAGCAAAAACCATACGGAACAATGGGAGATAGATACGGTATACCGGATGATATAGGATATCATTACGGCAATGCAAGCAGTTCAGTAAATTTATTTGATAGAAAAGAATTTAATAAAATTGGCAATAATGATGGATTTATAAGCAAAGAAGAATACGTAAAAGCTCAACTTGATACAAGTAAAATGCCTGAATGGCAGAAAGAAATGATGAAAGACTCTAGTCTATTTGGAAAAAATAGGAATTCTAAGAAATTAGAAAAAATATTTGATTCAGTTGATATAAATAAAGATGGAAAGTTGGATATAAAAGAATTAATGGCATTGAGCATAAATGATCATGGGGTTGGAGTAAATGTAAGATCAAATTTAGACCCTGACTTTGAGAAAAGAGAACCTGCAGAAAATAGGAAAATATTAAAATCAATTTTTGATTTAAATAAATTTGATAATAATAATAAAATTCCTGATAAACCTGCTGATGTCAGTCCCTTTGATATAAATCCCCTCTTTCATTAATTTTGTTAAATAATACGTCATTCTATAGTAAACCCGTGTAGGAAATTATTACAACTCAAAAAATCGCTGATATTGAGCCATCAGCGATTTTTATACGTTAATGAACTAAATTAATTTACGGTATAAGTTCCTATTTTCAAAGAGTGAACAATTTTAGGGTATTTGTCTAACCCATACAGCTCAACATATTTAATATTGCTGTTTTTCCCGTTTGTAATGACATAAGTGTATTTATCGCCTCGATAAACATTGATTGAAGTAGGTATACCTCTTGAATTTCCTAATACTTTGGCTACTTCTGCCGTTGAATTATTAAAGTCTTTACCAGTTTCTTCACCAAGTACCGCACTGATAATCGAGTTAAGTGCTTCATCTTTTCTTGATGTGCCAATATTTGCACCATCAATTTTTATTATTTCTCTGCTGATAACCATATCGGGACAGCTTATATGAGCCGTAAATGAAACCTGCGCATCATTTAAAAGAAATTCTTTTGAATAGGGCATCCCTTGTTTTCCATCAGCACAAAGTGCCGCATTTTTTTTGTTAATATTTTTTAAATAAGCCGTAGTTTTAGCCCATTCCTGAAATTTTGTTTCGTTCATGTTAGGTAAAGAATACGCTG
Organism: bacterium; assembly: GCA_037137535.1. Classification (GTDB taxonomy): domain Bacteria; phylum Cyanobacteriota; class Vampirovibrionia; order Gastranaerophilales; family JBAXKC01; genus JBAXKC01. The sequence goes on from JBAXKC010000045.1 coordinate 11,102, forward strand.
CATAAGCAATGCCCGATACAAAAAAACAAGTTAAGACAGTTTTTGATAGTGCGTTAAACATTTAGCCCTCCCCCTTAATCTTATTATTGCTTATTTTTATAAAAAAAGTATTTATTTGCTTTTTTTTCTGAAATCACCGTAGGTAACATTTTTATAATATCTTGAGCTTTTTGAATTGTTAGTGTTTCCGCCGTTATCTCTGGTTTCTTGTCTTGAATTATTATATCCGCCACTGTTTGAACTGGAATTATCAGACCAACTATAAGAATATGACTTAGAGGTGGAAGATTTTGACCCTAGATCCATTGCAGAGAAGGCTAAAGCCTTTGATGTTGTTATTAACAATACAAATAATGATAATAATAATCTTTTCATGTATAAATTCACTCCTGTAAAACAATAATGGCAGTTTACAATAAACTGCCATTGAGTGAATTCATATATTTACTATTTATCTAATAGCCGACTAAAATTAAGCGACAAGGCTAGTTGAATTTGTTCTGTATTTGTCCATTTTAACAAAACCGTGAATACTACTGTCTCCTGACTTGTATGTTTTTTCTCTTACGGCATTAGAGCTATTTCCTTCAATTGTGTGTATAGTTCCGTCGGGATCTACGGATTTAACAAGTCCGATATGTTTACTGCCCTCTGATCCAAATACAATGCAATCACCTGGCTTTATGCCGATTGAAGTGTTTTGCTTTGCATAGCAGCCATTTTGTTGTGCCCATTCTCTGATTTGGCTTACTGCTGCTTTATAATTTTTTCCACCGTTATATCCCCAAGGGCATACGCCGCCATTGGCTTTTTCCCAGATGTGGCTTACGGTATCAGCACACCATGCTTCTTTTCTGCCTTGTGAAATTGACAGATAACTGCCATCTGCTTCATTTTTTCCTAGTAGTGACATGGCAATTTGAACGGGATTTCCGCCTGAGCCTTGAGCCCCTGCTATATTTGCTTGAGAAGGATTAAAAATTGAAGCTGTTTGAGGAGCAACATTACCGAACGGATTTGCGGCAGATGTTGCAGCGCCTGTATTTTGCAAAAGAGCCGCAGTTGTGTTGTTTAACTGTCTGGCTGTATCGTAAACAGTTGGAGCCATAAATACCCTTTCACCTATAAGTTAAATATTTCCTTATATTAATAAAAACAAACTGGGGTCGAGAATTGCCTAAAAGCATGTAAAATCAAGAAGAATTAGCTTTTAAAATAATTAGGAGATTCTCAATCAATTTCAGCATGACGATTTTCGTAAAAGAAAAAACGAAAGAACCACCACTAACGAGCGGTTTGCTTCTTTTCTCGAAAATGCTATTGTGCGAAGCCACTCAAAGAGTAAGAAAAGAAGCCGATGGCTTTAGGCCTCGAAATCATTGAGCAATGAATATAATTCACTTGTGAAGCCTCATAATATAGGCGAAGGTTCGCTACGCTTGCAATGACAGTTTTTTCTTTTATAAAAAAAGAGGATTTTTACATCCTCTTTTTTTATGTGTCTATCCAATTAAATCAAGCCCTGCTTTTATTTGTTTTTGGTTCGGGTTTTCATTTAGTGCGGTAAAAATCTCACTTGCTTTATCTTTTAAAAAGCTGAAAACGGATTGTCCGTCGAGTAAATCGGGTTTTCTTACCTCTTCGGTTTCTCTTAAGAAACGGTCTCTGTTTTCTTGGCTGGAGAAAGCTAACATCTGAGCGGTTGGACCGTTTATTCCGCGAAAAGCCAGCTGCTTTGCGGCATAGTTATTTGTTATGTTTATATTCATTTTTTTCGATTGCCTCTTTATTTATTGATCTCTTCTTCCACGTTTAGGTGGGATGGTTTTATTAGTGTTTTATCTACACTCTTATATTATCATGCAAAAGTGTTTTGTCTACACTATTTAATAAAAAATTTATATTAAGGATAAATGTTAGAATTGTGTTAGTGTCAAAATTACACTTGCTATAAGAGTATAGAGCTATAATGCATGCAAATAAAGCGTTTTAAACATAGCTTAATGTTTCTTAATGTTCAAGTTTTATTGGCGGCTTGAATAAATCAAGCTATAACAGGATAAAATACATGTAGGTATGGGCATAAAAAAAATATGCCCAGTTGGGGAATAGGTTAAATTTTTTGAAATGAGTTAATAATAATTGTTAACCCTATTTCTTAATTTTTTAACCAATCAACTATATTTTGAAAAATTTATATTGATTTTACCCGAACAAAGACCCAGTTAAAAAACAGTTAAATAATATTTCTGTCCTTCATTGGATAGAAATTTTTTTTTATTAAATAAGTATGTAATAAAAAGTTTTAATTGTCATGTTGAGCGAAGCTGGATTTTATAATATTGAGATTCTTTGACATAGGCTGCAATGATGCTTTGTGGGAAAGTTTAACTAATAACCATATTTTACAGGCTTAATCACCCCAAAATCAGTAAAATGGTTTTATACGTTTTTTTATTTTAAATTTAGGTTTAATACTTAATGTATTGTTAAATATTTCATGGTTTTACTTTATAATGTTATTATTGAATTTCGCTTTATCTCCATAATGTAAGCATTTTGCTTGTTTAAAAAATCTTATTGCGTAAATCAGCGTTTCAATTTAAAATACAGATATGGATGAAATTGTAATATCAAGATTAAATATTGATGGTCATAACCCTTTCGGAGCGACTGCAGAAGAGTTGCTCGCTAATTCTTTGGATGAATCAGGACTAATTGCAGAGGATACTTTAATCAATAGTGTTTTAGCCCATGATTTATGTAAGTCTTTATTTAAAAAAAGAGAAGAATATAAAGAATCCACTAAAATTGGTAATATTTTAATTAAAAAACAAGTTATTACCGAGAAACAGCTACAAGAAGTGGTTGATCATCAACAAAAAAACCCTAATAAAAAATTGGGTGATCTCCTTGTAGATTTGAATATGTGTCAACCTGATGATATAAGTTGCTGTCTTGATATTCAAAAGCAGATAAGATTTAACCATACTTCTCTTGATTACAATAAATTAAATAATTATCCGGCAGAAATAGTTAAAACTTCTATTGAAAAATATTTTCCTGTCGGGCAAAAACTTTCTATAAAGAGAACTTTTGCCAATGAAAAAGAAATGCACCATACTTATATTAAAGACCTTAATAAAAGGATGATGCTCATTGATTTGCCAACAAAGAACGGAGTTCCTATTCCTCTTTATGAAAATAAGGAAATTGAAGTTACCAGTATTAATAAAGAAGGGATTTGGCTTGGTTCGGCAGAAGTTTTTAAAATTCAAAAAACAGGATTAATTGGTGCGTGGGTCCAATTGCCGAGTGTTCTGGAAAAAGTTCAGCGAAGAGAATATATGCGTTGGATTTTATCTTTCAATACTCAGCTTTTTGTTTATGGTGTAAATTCTAATCTTAGCAGTCCTGAAAATATTATAGATGTTGAAGTTAAAAACATTTCAGGCGGAGGAATTGCGATAATTTCAAAGCAAAAACTTCCACAGAATAAATTCTTTTATATCAAAGTTGATTATAGAGATATTTCTGCGATGGTGAAAATTCAATTTATTCATGAACAGTTTGATGCGTATACTAAAAAAATGACCACAGGCTTTAAATTTCTTGAACTTGATTTTAAAACTATTGATAAAATTCATAAAATTGGCGTATTTAACGAGCTTCAAATGAGAAGAAAAGGTTTTATTTAATTATTCTAAATCAAGTTTAGACTGATATTTTATGAGAATTCAACTAAGAACCGCTCCAAATGAGCGGTTTGCTTCTTTTCTCAAAAATGCTTTTGTGCAAAACGCCTCAACGAGTAAGAAAAGAATCAAGTGGCTGTTAAGAACTTCAATGTTTTGTTTTTGCTTATTTTTTATTTTTCGAAAAATAAAAAGTAAGTCGATGGCTTCAAACATTGAAATCATTAAGCAACGAAGAAAATTTACAGGTAAAAACTCATAATCAAGGCGATTGCTACACTCGCAAAGACGGATTAAGAAAAAGAACGCAAAAAAAAGCCTATGGAAACCATAGGCTAGCAATCTCGGTAAACTTCAGGTCCTTGCGGACCTTGTCTATTTAGTGAGTTTAGAGAAACAAAACATCTAATGAAAGATGTTCATGTATCAATTATATAATAAAAAGATATCGTGTCAAATGTTTATTCACATTATAATTGTCTGATTACATGTAAAATGATTGTATAAATAAACTAAGTCATAATAGTATGTTTTCATGTGTATTTTGATGAATAAAATATGCTTTATGGTTAATAACCCCTGTTATTAAGGGGGTTATTAATGCCTTGTTGTGCTTGCTTTTTACGCTGATTAATGAACTAAGATTATTTTTTTAAAAAACACTTCTAATGCCTCTAAAAATATGTTAAATTAAATAAAAACAAACGAAGCAGTTTTTTTGTTTATTTAGTGTGAGAGTCTTTTGTGTAGTTAAGAAAAATATTTTCTATTTCATCTCGGTAAGGAAGGAGTCAATTTTATGCAGTGGTTTAATGACCTTAACGTTCGTTCAAAAATGATGGTTTCAGCCTTTGTAAGTGCGGCATTTATAAGCGTTACCTGTTTTATGGTTTATGATGCTATTGCTTCAATTCAAAAGCAAAATTATTATTTAACGCATACAGTTCTTGAAGGAACAAGGCAGATTTCTCAGTTAAGCCGCAATATGGGCTATATTGAGTCTTATACTTACGAAATGATTTTAAATCATGATTTGGATAAAATCGCTGAAGTCAAAGCAAAGCGTATGAAGTTAAGAGCTGATAATGATGCTATTTTAAAAGATTTAGAGCAAGAACATGTTAAAGATTACAATAAAGAGGCTTATCAAACCTTTAAAAGTGATTTTATGAACTGGCGCAATGTTCAAGCTAAAGCAATGAAATTTGCAGAGCAAAACAGAGATAATGATGCTTTTGAAACTTTTAACGGCAAGAATATAAATGTTAAAAAAGCTTCAGGCAGTATGGCGGCGTTAATTAAAATTAATAATGATAAAGGTAATGAAGTTAATCAAAGTATAAAAAAAGAGATGGACTCTGCAATCTTTAAAATTATTGTTTTTACAATTTTATCGGCAATATTTTCATTTTTCATAAGTGCTATAATTTCATTAAAAATTGAAAAAGGTATTAAAGCAGTTGTTGACTCTCTCCATGAAGTTTCTAAAGGAAATTTAAAAATTAAGCAGCTTGATGTTAAAACTAAAGATGAAACGGGAATGTTGTCATTAGCATTAAATGAGACAGTAACTTCTTTAAAATCTTTGGTTCAGGAAGTGTCTGTTTCAGTTCAGGACATAACTGCAGGTTCTCAAGAGATGAATGCGGGAGTTGAGCAAACATCAATTGCTTCTCAACAGGTTTCTTTAAGCACTTCACAACTTGCAAAAGGTTCTCAGGAAATTTCTCAGAACGTTGAAGAATCTGCTTTCAGTATTGGAAAAATGAACTCGTTAATCCAAACAATCTCAGAAGATGCAATGGAAATTGCAGATCTGGGAAATGCAACTGAATCAACTGCAAATATCGGTAGAAATTCTGTAGAAAAAGCGATAACAAAAATCCATAATATTGAAAAGACTACTGAAGGCATTTCTCAAACAATCAGTGAATTAGGAGCTTTATCTTCCGAAATAGGTCAGATTATCGATTTAATCAAGACAATAGCTGGACAAACCAATTTATTAGCTCTAAATGCCGCAATTGAGGCAGCTAGAGCTGGCGAGCATGGTAAAGGCTTTGCAGTTGTAGCCGAAGAAGTTAAAAAACTTGCGGAACAGTCTGGCACTGCTACCGATAAAATCAATTCAATGATTAAAGAAATTCAATCTAAAACCCAACAAGCCGTTAAAGATATGAACAACGGTGTCGATGAAGTAAGAGAAGGTGTAGACGTTGTAAATGATGCAGGAGTTGCTTTAAATGATATAATTAAAGGAGTGCACGCTGCGAATAGTAAAATTCAGCATATAAATTCCGAAATTAAATCTGTTGCGGATACTTCAGACGGTATTGTAAGAATGATTGAAAATATATCTGCCGTTGTTGAAGAAACTGCTGCAAGTTCTCAAGAAATTTCAGGTATAGTCGAATTACAAACTACATCACTTGAAGAAATCAGTGCAAACACAAATACTTTAGCTAATATTGCAGAACATCTGTCAGAAAAAATTACTGTATTTAAGATATAAACAGGAGTAGAAAATGGCAAATCAGTTTTCAAAAGATGAAGAACTTCAGTTGATCGTTTTTAAATTAGCCACAGAGGAGTACACAGTTCCTATAACTTGTGTTCAAGAAATTATTATGCCTCAAAAGCCCGTAAAATTGCCTAAAAGTCCTTCATTTGTCGAGGGTGTGATAAATTTAAGAGGTAAAATCATTCCAATCATTGATGGAAGAAAGAAATTTGGAATGGAAACATCTGAAGCAACTAATGATACAAGAATAATGGTTTTAGAGTTTGATTTACATACTATTGGTGTAATTGTAGATTCTGTTTCAGAAGTAATTTATGTGAATACCAATGAAATAGAAAAATCTCCAATGGCGGAAGAGGATACCGTAGACTTTATCCAAGGGATCTGCAAGTATAAAAACCGCTTGCTTATTCTAATTGACGGAGAAAAAGTTTTAAATACTCATGAGATTGAAAGTATAAAACAAACTGCTGCAATGGCAAAAAATATTTCTTCTATTGCAAATCAAATGGCATAAATTGAAGATTTAATTATGTGTTGTTAGGGACTGAAATTTATTCAGTCCCTGTTTGATTTTTGGGCAAATTTTAAGAACTACAGTAAATAATTAAAATAAAGGAATAAAGTCATGCTGAAATTGTTTAAGCATCTCATAAAAACTATCATTGCGAGCATAGCGAAACAATCCAAAGCATTTTTAGGTTTTTACATTTAGATTATCTTTGTTGCCGTATGATTTCGATGTCTAAAGTCATCGACTAACTTTTTATTTTTCGAAAAATAAAAAGATTATGTTATGGAAGTCAAATACTTTTTAGAATAATTGGAATCAAAAGGTGTTCTGTTTCTTAAAATAGCAGCGGCAGTTGCAAGCATTTTTCTCATAACAGCGATAAGTGCTACTTTTTTAGCTTTACCTGATTCCGTAACAACTTTTGTGTAAACCTTAATTTTGAGAGATTAGAGAAATTTT
>JBAXKC010000046.1:0-18152 GCA_037137535.1 bacterium
CAGCCGCAGATAATTTAGTCACAACAAGAACTAATGAATTAGCCGCAGCGACAACCGCAGATACAGCCGCAGATAATTTAGTCACAACAAGAACTAATGAATTAGCCGCAGCGACAACTAATGATCAAATTGCTGATGATCTTGTAATAACAAGAACTACTGAGTATACAGATGCTCTAAATGCTGATAATGCTGCGAATGTTATCGTTACAGAACGAACCGCTGAATTATTGGATGCTACAAATGCTTTGAATGAAGCTGAAGCAGGAGTAATAGGCAGAATATCAAGAACCGGTAATATTTTCACATTAAGAAATGCGGAAAATGTTATTACTGAAAAATTAACGGTAAGTTTTGATGCAAATAATAATCAAACATTAGAATATTCTCAAGCAGCAGATAATTCTTTAATTTATAAAAAAGAATTTACTTATGAGCTTGAAGATGTAACAAATATGAATAAACTTTTAAGTGAAGTTGATACTTTACCGGATGGACATATAACTACTCATACCTACACTTATAATGCACAAGGTTTATTAACTTCATCAACTGAACAAACCAATGCTGATGAACATCCAACAGTTTCAACCTATAATTATCTTAACGGAATGCTTATTTCAAAAGATGTAACCGCTATAAGCAATAATGAAGTAACTTCTCATTATAAGGAATATTTAACGGATGTTTCTCTTGAAACTCCTGTACTATCTAATGGAATACCTTTACTTCAAGGAACTGATACAAATAATTTAATACAATCTACTGACTCAGCATCTATTTTACGTGGTCTTGCAGGTAATGATATTCTTATCGGCGGTGATGGAGCTGATACCCTTGATGGCGGTATAGGTACTGATACAATGGTAGGCGGTCTTGGTAATGATTCTTATATTGTTGATACGTCCGAAGATTTTATTACTGAATTATCAAATGAAGGTACAGATACTGTAACTTCAAGTAGTAATTATACTATTGGAGCTAATATTGAAAATCTTACATTATCAGGGGCTTCAAACATTAACGGAAGCGGAAATTCATTAAATAACATAATCACAGGGAACTCAGGCAATAACACTCTTGATGGAGGTGCAGGTGTTGACACCTTAATTGGTGGCTTAGGAAATGATACTTATATAGTTGATAGCGTTAGCGATATCATTACTGAATCAAGTAATCAGGGTACAGATACCGTAATGGCTTCACTTTCATATAGTTTAGGAGTTAATTTAGAAAATTTAACCTTCTCGGGAGCCTCTGATATTAACGGAACAGGTAATACCTTAAACAATATAATTACAGGAAATACAGGCAATAACACTCTTGATGGCGGAGCTGGTTCAGATACTTTAATTGGCGGACTTGGAAATGATACATATATAGTTGATTGTACAGGTGATGTCATTATTGAATCAGCTAATCAGGGAACTGATCTCGTTAGCTCCTCAGTTACCTATTCTTTAGGCAATAATATAGAAAATCTAACCTTGTCTGGTTCTTCTGTAATTAACGGAACAGGTAATTCTATAGATAATATTATTACAGGAAATGCTGTAAGTAATATTCTTATAGGTGGAGACGGAAATGACACCCTTGATGGCGGAGCCGGTATTGATACTTTAATCGGTGGTATTGGTAACGACACTTATAAAGTTGATAACGCAGCTGATGTTATTACCGAATCAGCTAATCAAGGAACTGATCTCGTTATTTCTACAACTTCTTATACATTAGGACTCAATATCGAAAATATAACTTTATCGGGTACTTCTTCTATTAATGCCACAGGTAACGCATTAAATAACGTCATTACAGGAAATGACGGAGCTAATATCCTTGATGGCGGTGCAGGTACTGATACAATGGTAGGTGGTCTTGGAAATGATACTTATATAGTTGATAATTTAGCTGACGTTGTTACTGAATTAGCGAATGAAGGTGTTGATCTTGTAAGTTCTAATATTTCATATACTATTGGAAACAACATTGAAAATCTTACATTATCAGGCTCTTCAAATATTAACGGTACAGGTAACGCATTAAACAACATAATTACAGGAAACGCAGGAAATAATACTCTTGATGGCGGTGCAGGTCTTGATACCTTAATTGGTGGTTTAGGAAATGATACTTATTTAGTTGATAACATTAATGATGTTGTTACTGAATCAATCAATCAAGGAACTGACGTAGTTGTTTCTACAGCTTCATACAGCTTAAGTCAAAATTTAGAAAATCTGACTTTAGTCGGTGATTCTGATCTTAACGGAACAGGTAATACATTAAACAATATAATTATTGGAAATATTGGAAATAATATTCTTGATGGTGGCACAGGTTCAGACACATTAGTCGGTGGACTTGGTAATGACACTTATATGGTTGATAATACAGGTGATGTAGTTATTGAATCAGCTAATCAAGGTACTGATCTTGTTAACTCCTCAATTTCATACTCTTTAGGTAATAATATCGAAAATATAACCTTATTAGGCTCTTCTAACATTAATGCCATAGGTAATACATTAAATAACGTCCTTACAGGAAATGATGGCGCTAATACCCTTGATGGTGGTTTAGGCACTGATACAATGGTAGGTGGTCTTGGAAATGATACTTATATTGTTGATAATTTAGCTGATGTTGTTATTGAGTTATCGAATGAAGGTGTTGATCTTGTAAGTTCTAATCTTTCATACACTATAGGAGATAATATTGAAAACCTTACATTATCAGGCTCTTCAAGTATTAACGGTACAGGTAATTCACTAAGTAACATAATCACAGGGAACTCAGGAAATAATACTCTTGATGGCGGTGCAGGTGTTGATACTATGATTGGCGGACTTGGAAATGATACATACTTAGTTGATAATATTAATGATGTTATTAATGAATCAAGTAATCAAGGAACTGATGTAGTTATTTCTACAGCTTCATACAGCTTAAGTCAAAATTTAGAAAATATAACTTTGTCGGGAGCTTCTGATCTTAACGGAACAGGTAATACATTAAACAATATAATTACAGGAAATACAGGCAATAACACTCTTGATGGCGGAGCTGGTTCAGATACTTTAATTGGCGGACTTGGAAATGATACATATATAGTTGATTGTACAGGTGATGTCATTATTGAATCAGCTAATCAGGGAACTGATCTCGTTAGCTCCTCAGTTACCTATTCTTTAGGCAATAATATAGAAAATCTAACCTTGTCTGGTTCTTCTGTAATTAACGGAACAGGTAATTCTATAGATAATATTATTACAGGAAATGCTGTAAGTAATATTCTTATAGGTGGAGACGGAAATGACACCCTTGATGGCGGAGCCGGTATTGATACTTTAATCGGTGGTATTGGTAACGACACTTATAAAGTTGATAACGCAGCTGATGTTATTACCGAATCAGCTAATCAAGGAACTGATCTCGTTATTTCTACAACTTCTTATACATTAGGACTCAATATCGAAAATATAACTTTATCGGGTACTTCTTCTATTAATGCCACAGGTAACGCATTAAATAACGTCATTACAGGAAATGACGGAGCTAATATCCTTGATGGCGGTGCAGGTACTGATACAATGGTAGGTGGTCTTGGAAATGATACTTATATAGTTGATAATTTAGCTGACGTTGTTACTGAATTAGCGAATGAAGGTGTTGATCTTGTAAGTTCTAATATTTCATATACTATTGGAAACAACATTGAAAATCTTACATTATCAGGCTCTTCAAATATTAACGGTACAGGTAACGCATTAAACAACATAATTACAGGAAACGCAGGAAATAATACTCTTGATGGCGGTGCAGGTCTTGATACCTTAATTGGTGGTTTAGGAAATGATACTTATTTAGTTGATAACATTAATGATGTTATTACTGAATCAGCTAATCAAGGCATTGATACTGTTATTTCTACACTTTCCTGCAGTTTAGGTCTTAACTTAGAAAATCTTACATTATCAGGAACTTCAAATATTAACGGTACAGGTAATGCCTTAAATAACATCATTACAGGAAACGATGGAGCGAATGTACTTAATGGCGGAGCTGGTACTGATACTTTAATTGGCGGACTTGGAAATGATACTTATCTTTTGGATAGCATTATAGATATCATTACGGAATACGATAATGAAGGAACAGATTCAGTAGTTTCAAGTGTGACATACTCCTTAGCTCAGTATGTTGAAAACCTCACATTGACGGGTTCATCTAATATTAATGGTACAGGTAATTCATTAAGTAATATAATTACTGGAACTACAGGCAATAATATTCTTAATGGCGGTGATGGTAATGATACCCTTGATGGTGGTGTCGGTATTGATACTTTAATGGGTGGATTAGGCAACGACACTTATAAAGTAGATAATATCGGTGATATCGTTATAGAATCAAACAATCAGGGTACGGATACTGTAATATCAACGATTTCCTACTCTTTAGGTCAAAATGTTGAAAATCTAACATTATTAGGTTCAACAAATATTAATGCAACAGGAAATGCTTTAGATAATATCATTATCGGTACTTCAGGCAACAATATTCTTATAGGTGCAGATGGAAATGATACTCTTGATGGCGGTATAGGTGCTGATACTTTAATCGGTGGATTAGGCAATGACACTTATAAAGTAGATAATATAGTTGATATCGTTACAGAATCAAACAATCAGGGGACAGATACCGTAATGTCAACTATTTCCTACTCATTAGGTCAAAACGTTGAAAATCTAACATTATTAGGCTCAACAAATATTAATGCCACAGGTAATGGATTAAATAACGTAATCAATGGAAATAGTTTAAATAACATTCTTGATGGCGGAGCTGGTTCTGATACATTAATAGGAGGACTTGGCAATGATACCTATATGGTTGATAACACAGGCGATGTTGTTAAAGAATTATTGAATCAGGGTACAGATACTGTAAATTCTACAATTTCATATTCTTTAGGATTGAATGTAGAAAATCTTATTCTATCGGGCTCTTCAAGCATTAATGGAACTGGAAACACCTTAAACAATACAATTACAGGTAACTCCGGCGCTAATATCTTAAATGGTGGATTTGGAGATGATACCTATATTACAGGAGCTGGAAACGATACAATCATTGATACAGCCGGCAATGATACTTATTTGTTTAATATTGGCGATAAAGTAGATACATTGACAGATTCAGCAGGAAACGACACTATTAAGCTTGGAGTTAATAAAACCAATGTAGCCTTATTTATTGATAATTCAGGTAATTTATCCATTGACTATGGAACTGCTGCAGGTATCGATAAAGTTGTTATTACAAATTGGACAACAGCTGCAAATGAAGTGGAAAAAGTGCAACTTAATGACAATACTTATGTTACAAATACGCAGATAAATCAGGTTATTCAAGATATGGCTACTTATGCGGCAAATAACTCGATTAGCTGTAATACAGTTGAAGAAGTCAAAAATAATTCTCAGTTAATGACTATAGTTTCAAGCTCCTGGCATGCATAAATAATAGCTTAGAGAGAGTGTGGTTAATTTCACTCTCTCTAGTTTTAAATTACAGTAAAACTTTATAGATATTAAATAACCTCTACCGTCAGATATTTTTATCTAAAAGTAGAGGTTATTATATTTTAAACTTGTTTCAAAAAATCAGTAATTATGCAAATCTTTGTCTGATTTCTTTAACTAGTTCTCTTGCTTTTTGTTTTAACTCTTCATGAGTTCCGTCATTATTAATAACGTAATCCCATTCTGTTATATCATCTAAATCTACTTCGGTTGTATCAAATTCACTAACAATTAAGCCTCTTTTAGCTCTCTCTTCACGAGGGGAGTTTACTCTTATTTTGATAGCCTTTCTTTTTGTGAAGGATTCATATTCATTTTTAACTCTCATGTCAGAAACTATAAGATTATCTCCTGCTTCAAGAACAAGTTTTATCCAATAGTCAGAATCTATTTTTCGCATTCTGTTTCCGAGTTCAATTAAATCAACTCTATAAACAGGTTTATTCATCTCAATAATATCAACAGCAAGACCTTTTTCCTCACTGAATTTTTGTTTGATTGCTTTAGCAAGAGGTGCTTTAACAAATCCTTCTAATTCTGCTGCAAAAATATCAGCAACTGTGTCTTTTCCGCTAAACTGCTTTCCTGAAATTGCAACTATTTTTTTATCTTTTTTCATGAACTCCACCTTTCATACAGGGTATTATCTATATTGCAGGAATCTAAAATTTTACCTGCTACAAAATTTATATAATCATCTATAGTTTTAATATTTGCATAAAAACCCGCAATAGGCGGTATGATTTTCACTCCCATCTTTGAAAGTTTTAACATATTTTCAAGATGTATAGAACTCAAAGGAGTTTCTCTCGGAACAATAACAAGATTTTTTTGTTCTTTTAATATTACATCAGCAGCTCTACAAATCAAATTTTCTGCAATTCCATTTGAAATTAAAGCAATAGAAGACATGCTTGCAGGTGCAATAATCATATGATTAACACCATATGAACCACTTGCGCAGGAAGCCCAAACTTCATCATTTAGCCAAACTTTTAAGTTTGGTTCTTTATCTTCTAGCTTTAAAAAGTCTAAAACTTGTTGTTTTATAAATTCTTTATCATGTGCCAATTCAAGCCCAATTTCATGTTTAGAGATATAATAAGCCTTTTCAGAAAAAATAAGTTCTACTTTAAGATTATTTTTAAGCAAATATTCTAATGTTTTCAATCCAAATTGAATACCGCTGGCAGCGGTAATAGCTAGAACTACAGGTTTAGAACCTTGTTGCATAATATAAACCATAAAAACTAATTAGCATTAGTTTATTATAACTTTATTTATAAATATACGCCATAGTTAAGTTAGGTTATTATTAAAATTAAGATAAGGATTTTTACAATGTTGTCAGCTTAACCTGAACCAATAAGCTCCAATCCTTCATTGATTTTTTGGTTTATTTTTTTGTCTAAAACAGGAAAATCTTCTAAATTATATTTATTTATAAAATCAAAAGCTGTATCCCTTGCTAATTCAAGAATATCTGCATCTTCGCATAAGTCGGCAAGAATAAGATCAGGTAATCCGCTTTGTTTTGTTCCCATAAATTCCCCTGGACCTCTTATTTGAAGATCACGTTCGGCAACAATAAAGCCGTTAGTTGTCTGAACCATAACATCTAATCGCTCTTTTGTGTCAGGTGATTTAGTCTCAGCTATAAGAACGCAGTATGACTGAAGTTCATTTCTTCCTACACGACCTCTTAGCTGATGTAGCTGAGAAAGTCCAAATCTTTCCGCATTTTCAATAATAATAGCAGTCGCATTAGGCACATCAACTCCTACTTCAACGACTGTTGTGCAGACAAGAATATGGTATTTGCCCGCCCTGAAGTCGTCCATTACTTTTTCTTTGTCGGCAGAAGAAAGTTTTCCATGCATTAAACCTATATTCAAGTCTGAAAACTCTCCTTCTTGAAGTTTTTCAGCTTCTTTTACAGCAGCTTTTGCCGATAAAGTTTCGGATTCTTCTATTAAAGGAAAAACAATATAGGCTTGATGACCTTTTTCAATTTCTTTTCGTATTAGTTCGTAGGCTTTTTTCCGCTCTTTATTTGAAATAAAAGCAGTTTTAACGGGTTTCCTTCCCGGTGGAAGTTCATTTATAATTGTATTGTCTAAATCTCCGTGAACAGTCATTGCGAGTGTTCTAGGAATCGGAGTTGCGGTCATTGTTAAAAGTTCGGGATTTCTTCCTTTGTTTTTAAGCCCTGTGCGTTGTTTTACACCAAATCTATGTTGTTCATCAATAACGACCAGTCCAAGGTTATTAAACTCAACACCCTCTTGAATTAAGGCATGTGTTCCTACCGCAAGGTTAATCTGACCGTTTTTAAGGTTTTGAGCCTGTTCTCGTCTGACTTTAACGCCATGCTTTCCTATGAACAGCCCTACGCTTATCCCTAATGGGGTTAGCCAGTTTACAAAGTTCTTATAATGCTGTTCCGCAAGAATTTCTGTTGGCGCCATAATAGCTGCCTGATAACCATTTTCAACCGCTGCTAACATAGACATACACGCTACAACCGTTTTACCGCTACCGACATCGCCTTGAAGAAGTCTTTGCATCGGTTCGGGATTTGATAAATCAGCCATAATTTCATTAAAAGCATCATTTTGTCCTTGAGTGAGCGTAAAAGGTAATGACTTTATGAATTTTTCAACTAATCCTTTTTCTTTTACATTTAAAACAAGTCCTTCGGAGCATAATCGGCTTTGTTTTCTCATATATGCAAGTCTTAACTGGACTAAAAACAGTTCTTCAAAAACAAGCCTTCTTCTTGCAGCAGCAAGCATTTCCTGACTGTCGGGGAAGTGAATTTGTTTAATAGCCTCTTGTTTAGAAATTAATTTAAGCTCTGCCTCTATAAATTCAGGAATAAAATTAATGATTTTCTCGCTATATACCTCAATAGCATTATGAATAGCAGTTCTTAACGTTTTAACATGCAAATTTTCAGTTAAAGGATAAACAGGAACAATTCTCCCTACATGTAGCGAATCACTTGATGTTGCGTCAAAGTCACCGCTTAAAATTTGTTCTTGAGCTTTTTCAATTATATAGGTATTTTTAAAATTATCGTATTTTACACTTCCTGATAAAATTACTCCTGAACCAACTTTGAATCGTTCTTTATATTTATCCAGCATATATTTATTTGATTTTGCATAAAACCAGCTTGCAGAGGCTATTCCTGTTCCATCGTTAACTAAAATTGAAAGAATAGTAAGATTATTTCGTTTCGGACTTGTAAAAGCGTTAACTGATTTAATTGTTCCAAAAATACTAACTTCTTGACCTATTTCAAGATCACAAATTTTAGTTCGGTTTGCAAAGTCCAGATGTTTTCTTGGAAAATAATGAAGTAAATCATTTGCGTTAAAGATTCCTAATTTATTTAATATTGCAGAAATTCTTGGGCCTACTCCTTTAACGTACATAACATCAGCATCTTCAGGATTTGCTACAAACTTATTTTTCTTTTCAATAGTTTGCTCGTCTTCCTCGGGGGCTTTCAAGTATGAAATAAGCTGTTTTACCGATTTCATTCTATATGCAACATCCATTTGAGGATATCGCTGAAACGTTTCAAAAAGATTTGCCCATTTTTCACTTTTTGGCTTAATTCGTAGATGATTTTTTATTTCGCCACAAATAAATTCTGAAAAAGTACAAGTTCTTCCGCTAATATTTATATATCTATGCGTATCTTCTACGTCAATGGCTTTTTTAATTGTTTCAATATTTTTTAACATTCACATTTATCCGTACTGATTAACTGGATAACTTCATATATATTTAGCGGTTCGCTTTTTCCTTTTACATAAACGGAGCTTATTTTTATAACATCTAAACAAGTTTTGACTCTTTGATATGTATATTCACTTATTAAAAGTTTAGTATTATATAGCTTATTAAACGATTCTAATCGACTTGCAAGATTGACCGTATCACCGATAACGGTGTATTCCATTCTTTCTTCAGAGCCTATATTACCGATAAAAGCAACTCCCGTATTTATGCCTATTCCTATTTCAACTTTAGGTTTGCCCTCTTTTATCCATTTTTTTTGAAGCTCTTTTACTTTTCCAATCATTTCATAAGCACATTTAACCGCTTCATAAGGATGATTTTTATTATCGTCTTCTGTTCCAAAGACCGCAAGAAGAGCATCACCCATAAATTTATTTAGAATACCGTTATTTCTCCCGATGATAGGTATCATTTCGCTAAAATACAGATTTAAAATAGCGCTTACTTCTTCGGGTTCAATATTTTCTGAAATCTGCGTAAAATTTCTTATATCTGCAAATAAAACCGTCATTTCTAAACGTTTCCCGCCTAATTTAGCGGTTCTTTTATTGGTGAAAATATCATCCATCACTTTATTTGACATATACTTTGCCATAACAGACTGAATTTGCTTTTTATGACGACTTTCTAATAAATATTTTACACCATATCCAATAGTCATCGAGCTGATTGCAAATATAGGCGGAGTTACTATATCAATAGCAAAATTATTAATATAACTGAAATAACATATTTCAAAATAAATAAAACTTATTAATGCAATTATAATTGCGCTATATATGGGAGAAAGAGCGAAAATTATTATAAAACAAGCAATTAAGGTAATAAGTAAAATCAACACATCTATAAGCAAGGAATGAGTTATAGCCTTTTTATCCATTAAATTATTTATAGCTGTTGCCTGAATGTAAACTCCAGGGTAATCTCTTCCCATTGGGGTTGACTTTATGTCTTTGAGCACAGTTGAAGTTGCTCCGAAAACAATGGTTTTGCCCTTAAACTCATTTGGATTTATAAGAGGAGTTTCTCCTTTTTTTATTTGTTCAAAAGAATGTATTATTTTCCATGCACTGTATGTTTTATATGGCAGATAGTGATTATTTTTATACCATTTTAAATAAATATAACTTGATTTTTTATTACTTATTAGAGGAATATTTAATTTGTTTTTTCCGATTAAAGTTAATCGGTTATTGCTTAAATTGAATTTTTTAAATCCGTTTATTTTTGAATATAAGGCAAGAGAAAGCGAGGGGTAATAATTATTTTTATATTTGATAATTGGCTCAAATTTTCTTATTATTCCATCAGAATCAGGCTCAGTTAATACAGATCCTAATGAAATATTTTTATTTACAAGCTCAGGAAGAGAATAGGAGCAACTGTAATAATTGCTGTTTTTAATTATTTTTTTTGATCTTTTGTCGTTAATATCTAAAGAATTAAACTTTTCAAAATTTTCATGTACTTTGTTTTCAAAACTTAAATCAAAAAAGCCTTTTTGTTTTGAATAAAATGTCCCCATGTTTAACTTTATTAATTTCTTCGCCCTGTTAAAAAATTCTAAATCCTCTTTAGGATTAGAATAAGAAAAAAGATATGAATCAAAAGCTATTGCTTTAACTTTCCCATAATTTTCAAAATATTCAAAAACATCCGTATAAAGGGATCTTTTCCATGGCCATCTTCCTATTTTATTTAAGGATTGGTCATCGATTGTAACTATAACAATGTTCTTTGAAGGTTTATCTGATGCTGTTATATTTGATAGAAAATCATATGCTTTAAGCTCAAGAAAACTTTGACAAAGAACATATATCAAAATATAAAAAATTGCGGATATGACTACAACAGTAAAAAGTTTTAACTTGGAAAGATTTTTAAGCAGTTGTAGAAGCATTTTCAAGTTCAGTGTTTTCATTTTCATCTGCCATTTCTGACTCTTTTATAAGGTCAAAATCTTCTTCCTCGATTTCAATATCTGCAGAAAGTTTGTTTAATTTAGTTTTGATGTAAGGAATAATACCGAAACATCCTGAAATAAGAACAATACTAAACCATAATAAACTGAATACAATTGCTTGAGGCTGTTTTACACCTACAACACTCAAAAGTATTATATATGTAGCCTCTCTAGGACCAAGCCCGTTGAAAGAAAACGGTACAAATCCTGATATTGCGGTTATAGGGTATAAGACAAGATAATATAAAAGAGGAATATGAATACTCATCGCATCAGCAATCGCTACATGGATTAATATAACTGTGAAATTGAAAAGCAAAGACCATAAGAGAGTTTTGGCAAACATATCAGGATTTTGCCAGTAAACACGAATATCTTTCAGCATGGTTCTTGCCCATTTTTTATTTTTAAATAATTTCATCATTAACGTTGGGAAAGTTGGTGTAATAAGGCAAATCAGCCCCATTAGCGAAAATGTAAGAATTTTAAAAGCAACAGGCACTTTTTCTGCTATAGGTAAAAACATTCCGACAGTTGCCATTGCCACAATAACTATAACACCGCTGTATCTGTCCATAAGAACGGTATAAATCGAAGGAGCTTTTCTTTTGGCAGAATCACCTCTTGCCAGATATAATGCCTTTATGAAATCTCCTCCCACCGTTGTGGGAAGAAAAAGGCTAAAAAACATACCCATGAAATAATATTTTATATAATCTTTAGGCTTATTCCTAAAACCAACTGTTTCGCAGATTAATTTCCATTTAAACGAGCTTATTACTTGCCCTAAAAGATATACAGCTACACATAACACTAAAATTATATGATTAGTTTTTACCAATGCTTCCCATATTTCAGAAACATCAGTATTTGAAACTAAAAGCCATACTAAAAAAGCACTTATTGCAATTCTTATAAATAGTTTCAGCAGTTTAGACGCTTTAAACATCGATTGTCCCTTGTTTCTACTTTTTATACAGGATTATTCTGAATATCAATAAAATTGCACAGAGTCGTTCAGAAATATTATAGCAAATAGTATATTATTTAATCTATAAACTTTATCCTAATTTGATATTAAACTAAATTTAATTTTATGTCTAACAAGGGAAAAAAGAACTTTTACATTTGTTTTCGAGAAGATGTTATTATTCGGTTTCCGACAAATTGATTTTCTCAAGCTGCTTCGCATCAAGCAAGCTTATGTCAGGTGTTGCATAAAAAGTTGTTTCATTAGAATAAATAACAAATCCCGGTTTTGCGGCAGGAGGTTTTTTCAAAAATTTTCTTTTTGTCATAATAATAGGCACTTTTGAAGAATCTCTGCCTTTGCTGAAATACGCTGCAAGCAGAACCGCTTCTTCAATTGTGGATTGAGGCACTTCCTCTTTGCTGTCTTTATCGGTTTTAATCAATATATGAGAGCCGGGCATGTTTTGTGTATGAACCCATATGTCATTAGGAAAAGAAAGCTTTGAAACGATATAATCGTTTTGCTTATTATTTTTACCGATTAAAATTTTATAATTGTCTTTTGAGATATAGTCAAAGACTGACATTTTTTCTTTCTCAGGCTTTTTCTTTTTACTTTCTTTGATGGGAGTAACTTTTGTAAGTCCCTGTTCTGCAAGTTCTTCGTTTACTTGGCTAAGTTCAATAATTGTTTGAGCTTGTTCGATTGATAAAAGTACCGTTTCCAGATATTTAATTTCGTTTTCAGCTTTTTCCAGAAATTCAAGACTTACCCTTGCTGCGCCTTTAGCTTTATTATAAAGTTTGTAGTATTTTTGGGCATTATCATTAGCGTTAAAAAGAGGATCAAGCGTTATTTCAACAGGTTTATTCTCATCAAAAAGGTTTTCAAGAGTTACTTTCGCTTCTCCTTGCTTAATTCTGTAGATATTAGCCAGTATTAAGTCCCCATATTGCCTGTATTTTTCTTCTTTTTCGCTGCTGTCTATCTTTTTAAGATATTCATCTCTTTTCGTTTTTAATTTTTTAAGTTCTTTTTTTACGGTAGAAGAAAGATTGTCCCTCAATCTTTTTAGTAAATCGTTATAAATATGTCGTCCGAAATATTCATCCACCATACTGTTTACTGACTCACAATCAGCCCAGTCAATGGATCTATCTGTTGCAAATAGTGAATATAAAGAATTATCGGCACTTATGGATGGCCTTATATGTTGAAGTTTAAGTAAATCAACAGTTGTTTCGTATAAATTTTCAAATTTTACAGATGAAATTGAGGTTGCACTCGTTTTATCTGCTTGTATTTCACAAAAAGAACAAAGTTCATTTGCAAGAGCCAAACTTATATTATGAAAAGTTTTATTCATCCATGAATTTATCTGAAGATTAATCAGTGAAACTGATTTAATAAATTCTTCCATTGGAATATTTAATAAATTAAGTTTATTTTGTTTTGGAGGATAAACATACGGCATTCCTCCTGCAAGCTCTCGTTCTCTGCTTTTTTCAGCACTTATCGGTCTTACGCAGCCTGAAATCATCTTTTTATCTTCGCTGTAAAGGATTATATTACTATGTTTTCCCATTAATTCAACAGCAAGAACAAAGCCAACTCTGTCGCCCAGTTCATTATAGCTTTCAAAATATATTTCAATAATTCTTTCGTTTTCGGGCTGATTAATGTTGTTTATTTTTGCATTTTCCATATATTTTCTAAGCAACATGCAAAACATTGGCGGTTTATCAGGCATTTTGAAATTTCTTTGTTTTTCGCCTGTTTTGGAAAGAACCGCAATATGTGGATATTTAGCGTTTACGTTTATGTAAAGCTTATGAGTACCGCCTTTTGACCTTATAGTTATTAAAAGCTCATTTTTAGAGGGCTGTTGTACTTTTTGAACTCTTCCGCCTGTGAGAGAGTCATTATATTCAGTTACTAATAGCTTTAAAGCTAAAGAATCAAGGTTAATCATAATTTAAGCCTTTGGATACGAACCCAATAATCTATAAAAGTTAATCATGGGTTTAATTAACTCTAACGCAGAAGAAACTTTTTCATCTTTTATATGACCTTCAAAATCAACAAAAAAGATATACTCTCCGAAAATTTTCTTTGAAGGTCTTGATTCAATATAGCAAAGACTTATATTGTAATCTTTAAATATATTCAAGACTTTCACGAGGCATCCTGTTTCATTTTTTGTGGAAAAGGCAATTGAGGTTTTATCGTTGCCTGTTGCTTCTGGAATATAATTATCAATCATTACAAATCGGGTTTTATTTTCAGCAATATCATTGATTTCTTTGTCTACAATATGTAGTCCGTAAATGCTTGCTGATTTCTCAGTCCCTATTGCTCCAATTTCATCAGCAGTTTCAGTTAAACTTTTTACTGCTGCGGCTGTGCTGGAAGCATGTTCAACAATAATATCTGAAGATAACTTTGTATTAATATAATGTTGGCATTGAGCAAGAGCTTGAGGATGAGAAACAATCTTTTTAATTTTATTTATATTATCTGTTTTACTTATCAAACAGTGTGAAATAGGAATAACTTTTTCACAAGTTATAAATAAATCTTCCGAAGCTCTTAATAAATTATCGACAGTTTCTCTTACTATTCCTTCAATTGAGTTTTCTATAGGTACAATTCCCGTAAGACTTTTATCTTGACTTACCGCTTCAATTACTTTGATTATTGAGGTTTTAATCATAGTCGCCGGATTTGTTAAATTTAATGACATGAGAAATTTATCAAGGGCTATTTCTGTATAAGACCCCTGTGGTCCAAGATATACGAAAGTTTTAGTCGGTAAATTCATAAAAATCCTTATAAGCTGATTATAATATATTAACGATAAAGTTTTAATGATTTAGGATATTCTAAAGACTTAGGCTCTGTTTTTTTATCTTGAGGCTTTTCTAAATCTCTGCTTTTTATAAGGCACATAAAACCTTTTTTCATTTGTCCGAATTTGAAATATACATTTGCAAGAACATTATAATCTTCCGCATTTTTAGAGCCTTTATTAAAGGCTATATTTGCATATTTTAAAGAATTATTTTTATCATTTTTTAAAGAATATGCATAGGCAAGTCCTGTAATATATTCAACTTTTTGTGGATTTATCTTATAGGAATGAGAGAAACTTTCAATCGCCATATCAGCTTGAGAAAGATAAATATTTGCCACTCCATAATAATACAAGGCTTTTTCATTTTCAGGATCAGCTTTTACAGCTATTTTTAAAACCTTTGCAGCTTTTGTATATTTTGCTTCGTTTAAATAAACCTCTCCAAGTTTTAGATTTGTTTTAGGATTATTTGGATTAAACACTTTACTAAAAGTTAATAAATTTTCGCTTATTTTAAGTTTGACTTTAGGCTTAGAGGATAAAACCCATAAAAACCCTGAATATAAGATTAAAGAAGACAAAGTCAATATAAAAATATTTTTGAGCTGTAAAGAGTGTTTCTTTTCTAATAAATCATCAAATCTGTCTTTATTTAACTCAATTTTATTTTCATTATTAACAAAGCCTATTATTCGCTCAAATAAATCGTCTTTTTTTTCATATAAATCAATAGAAATTGATAATTTTTTATCTGCTTTACCTATAACGTTAAGGATATTAAAACCCATTAATGTCCATGTTTTACTATAATCAGCTTTTTCAATATGCGTAAGATCAATAACCTCAAAAAGTTTCAGCTCAAAAATTTCTGCTAAAATGAAAATTAAGCGTTCCTCTGTAATAACAATTTTAGAAGTTAATGCAAAAAGAATAAAAGTTAAGGTGGCTAATGCAAATACATAAGCTATAGGTGTATTATAAAGAAAAATATGCATAATTTGGAAAGATTCATTTTGTTTAAAATAGCCCGCAGTTAATATTAATAAAAATACAGCTGATAAAACGGTAAAATTTCTATTATATTTGACTTTATACTCTTTTAAGCTCGATAAATCTTTTTTTATTTTAAATTTCTCTATTTTCATATAATTCCCTCAAAAAATTAAAACATGCAATTTTTGGTGGTGTTTTGTTTTATTAAATTCAGTATAATAGAATATGTTAAAATATGAAATCGTTAAAACTGATAGGAACGAAAAGTTAAATGGATAACTACAATTTAAATTTAAATCCATTAATTAAATATAGCCGTGAAAAGGGAGGCTCTTCCAATGCACAGGCTCAGTTAGCCTATGAACTTGATAGAAAAAAACGAATTGAAGAAAAATATATTATAGATGAAGACTTAAAAAAAGATTTTCATTTTTTTAATGATACTTTTATTTCTAAACAAAGTAAAAAGCCTTTAATGAATTTTTCAAATAAAGCTGAAAAGCTTATTAAAAATTCAAAACTTGAAATGCCGACAGAACATGAGGATCTTGACAGCGCAATAAGTAAGCTGGATAAAATTGAGAAAATGCTTATTGATCAAAAAAATAAACCTTTATACAAGTTTATTTCAGATACGACTTCGTCAAATCCTGTTAAAGAAAATAAAACAACATTAAGTGACTATATAGTAAAGAAAAATTCAAATTTTATGTATACTAATCCATTTGCTCCTAAAAATAACGAGCCGACTGAATCGTCTGCGTTAAAATATAAAAAAATAATAGATGGAATCATAGACACCTTTAAAGGAAGGCTCGGCAAATAATTGAAAAAGGCTATAATTTATTACTTCAGCGGATCCGGCAATTCATTCTGGATGGCGGAACAAACACAAAAAGAACTTAAAAAGTATAATTACAACGCTATTATTGTAAATATTGAAAATAAGTCTATAGCTAATGATCATAATGAAGCAGAACTTATCGGCTTTATTATTCCTATATATGCTTTTGGATTACCTGAAATGGCGGTTAATTTTTTAAATAAATTACCAAAGTCAAAAAAACAAAAAACTTTCTTGTTTACAAGTCCCGCAGGGCATGAAGGTGTCGGCATTTTACAAGGAAGTCTTATTTTAAAGTCTAAAGGTTATAATCTTGTAAAAGCTCATTCTGTTTATATGCCTGATACATGGATAGCAGTAATGAATGCGCCTGAAGATGAAAAACTGCAAAAAAAATGTTCGGATAATTCAAAAATACTTGGTAATTACTTAAAAGAAATTGAAGAGGGTAAAACCTCTATAGGCATTGCTAATCCTTTAGCAATTATAAGTCTTGGTCTTATTTATTTGATGTTTGTTTTAATTGGCAGGCATCAAGCAGGTAAAGTCTTCTGTTTTAATAAAAAATGTGTAAAATGTAAAATCTGTTATGAGAATTGCCCATCAAAAACAATCAAATGGAAGAATAAAAGACCATATTGGTCTTGGAATTGTCAACAATGTTTTAGATGTATAAATGCTTGTCCGTATAATGCTATTGAAATTTCAAATATTGCTCTTGTGTTTCCATTTGTTGTATCAATTGCAAGTATGTATTGTTATAAGTTTTTACCTTATATAGCTAAATTGAATTTTATTAATCCAATTCCTGAAATTATTTTTGTTTCATTAATGTCTTTGAGTGCTTGTTGGCTAGTACAAATTTTACATAATTATAAACTTTTACCACCATTGTATTTAACTAAAACTAGAAAAAGATATAGTTTTTTTAGAAAAAAATTAATTAATAAGTAATAATTTTATACTATTGCTCTGTGCTTTTGTACTATTCCTCAAATAACCCCTCAATATTCAGTTTTTCGTTTAATTTCCCCAATGCTAAAGTCGGTAGCAACCTTTTTTGTGCTTTTTCCTCTGTGCTTTTGTACTATTCCTCAAATAACCCCTCAATATTCAGTTTTTCGTTT
>JBAXKC010000047.1:0-17699 GCA_037137535.1 bacterium
AATAGCAATGATAAGGGTTACCGTTAAAAAATGTTTTTAACCAAACAGCTTCTAAAAAGGAAGTAAAAACAAAAACATATTAGTTCTTGACCGCTACAGGCTTCTTTTTTATCTATTGAGTTCTTTTGCACAAAATGATTTTCGAGAAAATAAGTAAACCACTCGTTAGGGGTGGGGTGAATTTATTACAAATAGCTAAAGATTATTTATAATAAAAAACTCCTCTAAAAAGAGTAATCAAATTAAAGTCATGTTTGTTAAGATTATTTCTACTAGATTTATAATTTATATTAATAGATATATCGAGAATTATCATGGTCTTTAGGTTTTTTGGCAGATTATTTCTTTTAGGAATACTTATAATTTTATTTTTATGTGGTTCAATGGCGCTTGGTTATGATCAGAAAATAAAAGATTTTGTTTTGAGCCTTGTAGATGCGAGTTATAATCCACTTCCGACAGACAAACAGACCTTTGATAAAGCAATGAATATAGCGGATGTGTCAAGGCTTCCGAAAACTTATAAAATTACCCGAGCCGTTGATTTTATGGGGGTAAAGGCTTTAGTTGCAGATAATCTTGCTAATGACCAGAAAGTTGCTTATATAGACGGAATGATGGCGGGCGGAATTACTAAAGAAGATATTTTATCGAATAATCTTCAAGGTAAACTTAAAAATATTCTTACAAAAGCCAATAATCCACTTTTTAAGGTACAAGACGTTGCGGTGCGTGAAGTTGGGATGTTTAACGCATTAGATCAGTATGTTCCTTATGCAAAAGTTGCGATAAAAACAGCGGGCAAGGACAATAAAAATTATGAGGGAATTATCGGAGCTGTAAAAGATGATAACTCTAATGGGTTTATTCTTTCTGTCAATGACGAGGGAAAGTATAATCAAAAAGTGGCAGAGGATTTTTATAAAGATTTGCGAGTTGGTAAAGATATAAATTCAAGTAATCCTAATCAATCATCAGGAAATCAGACCATCGTAAAATTACCGCCAATTGCCAATACTACTTTAAAACAACTGCCATCGGTAAATGGAATTAATCCGCTTTCTGTTCCTAGACAGCAAATTACTAACAATTATAATACAACTCAAAATCCTCAAGTTCCTATAAAATGTATTTGCAAATAAAAATCTTTCATGTGTGAAATAAATAAAACATAACCGTTTTCGCAAAAGAAAAAATCAAAGAACCATTCCAAACTAGCAACTGCCTTTCTTTCTCAAGAATGAGTTTGTGTAAAACAGCTCAAGAATAAGAAAATAAGCTGGTAGCAATCAAGAATTACCATGTTTTTTTGTTTTTGCTCTCTTTTTATTTTTTGAAAAATAAAAAGAGAGGCGATGGCTTTAGACATCGAAATCATAAAGCAACGTAGATAATCAAAAGGTGAAAACAATTTCAGTATTTACGGTTTTTTGTTTAGAAATAAGCTTGTAAATTTACTGTAACATGATCCTGAAACATGGCAATAAGCCTAAATTTTTAGTTTTTAATATTATATATTGGGATGAAATCGTTGTTTAGAGGAATGTAAAATGTCTATAATTAACACCTTAGGGTCAGTTGTAAGACAAACGCCAAAATATAAAAAATGGGAAGAAGGCCAGCAGGACAAAGAAGCAAAACGTGCTTATTTAGCTGAAAATACGCCTATTTTACCGAATGATTTAAAAGAAGCCGACAAATTCGGCAGAACAGTTATAAATGCTATTAACGTAATGGACGAAAAGTCCGAAGATGCTGCTACTAAGACAGAAACAACAAATAATGTAATTATCGGCATAGCGGCTGAAACTGTAATGCTACCAATATCTATGGTTTTATCATTAAGTGCTGTTGGTGGCAGTCAAATTAAATTAGCAAAAAACAGTTTAATTGTTTCCGCTATTACAGTTCCTTTACTTATACTTGGTAAAGCATGGGGAACTTCAAGAGAAGTTTTAGCTTCTAAAATTGCTCGTGAAAAAGCAAGAGAAACAGAATTAAAAGATCCTAAGAACTTTGTAATTTATAATGATGCTCAAATTGAAGCAGCTAGAAAAAAAGCTGATTCAAAACCAATAATAAAAGAAACTATTAAATTCCCTAATGTTCTTAGCTTAAAAGAAGCGGTTACCAATCTTATAAATCATTCTAAAGACAAAAGGGCTTATGAAATAAATGCTCGTAAGAGAGCCGTTGAGGATGAAGCGGAAGAAAAGGCTTTAAAGTCAATAAAGGCAACTCCTGAACAACTTGCTAAAGCTGAAAAAACACAAGAAACAGTATTAAGACTTACAAAAACCATTAATAATAAAGCTGAAGATTATTCTGAAAATATTGAATCTGCAACAGGTGCAGGTATTGCTCTTGCTTCTACTGTATTGGCAGGGGTTTCCCTTGCGGTGGGAGGTATTAATGCATTTATGAATAAAGGTAATTTAAATAATAAAAAGATAGCACAATCTTTTCTTATTGGTGGTGGTACATTCCTTGCAGGGCTTATTGGTGAAGCTGCTATTGCTCAAAATATGAAGTTAAATGCTGCAAAAGTAGGAAGATTTAAAGTTAAACAGGAATTATTGTCTGATCCTAAAAACTTTGTGTCCTTTACTGATAATGAAATTAATTCAGCAGGCGATATAAAAGCTCCTAAAGAGAAAAAAGCAGGATTCTTCAAAGATTTATTCAGTGATTTAAACTTCTTATGGCAATCAAGAAAAGATTTTAAAGCCTATAATGAATACAAAAAACATAATCTTCCGAAAGATAAAGCGTTCATGGAAGAATTGACAAAAAGCGAAGTAAGCAAAGAGCAATTAGCTAAGGCTAAAAACCTACAACATAAATTATTCAACGTATTTGAACGTATTGACGATAAATCTCAAGAATATTCTGAAGATGTTGAATTTGCGACAGAAGCCATTAGATCAATGAAAGACTTCGTTCCTATTATAACAGGTGCTATTGGTGCAGGAGCAGCCGCACTTTTAGTAAAAACCAAAATAGTTACTCCAGAAAAAGCTTCAAATTTAATTGCTAATGTTTTCTTTAAAAAGAATGGAGCTGCAAAAGAAATAATACAAGACGGAATTCATACATTAGGTCAAATTAATAAAAACTCTATTTTAAAAGATCAATTAAATGAAAAAATAGTACAAAATAGCTTTAATAAAGAAGGTGCAAAAAACATTTTCCACTGGCTTGGCATTAAACTTAATATAGCAAAACCTCTTAAATATACTGAAGCTGAAATGGAACAGATTATTCATGAAGGTAAAGCTCTCACTAATCAAATGAACAACATTGAAGAAACTCCTCAATTATTTGCAAAATTAATTGAAAATGCAAGTGATAAAATACATAATGATAAAGATGCACTTGCTGCTTGGGATAAACTTGGTGATAGTTTAGCAAAACAAGTAGATGAAAACAGCATGATAGGAAAACTAACAAAGAATATTTTAAAAGATGTTGAGAAAATAAATGAATTAGCTAGAGAGGATAAAAATGCACTTTGGAATCCTTTCAACTATAAATGGATTGCAGGAACAGCGGCAGCTGCAGGCACAACTCTTTTAGCCGGAGTGGTAGCACCGTTTATTGCAGTTAATTTTGCTATCAACTACGCAATAGAATCCTTCTTCACTTCCATTCAGAAAACCGCAGGTAAAATCGGGGTTATGGAAGCTATTAACGGACTTGATGACCCAAGAGCATTTGTTGACGAAAGCGATATAACCAAAGAACAAAAAAACGACATGAATTCATTTATGAAAAAATTAAATAAAGCTCATTAAATAAAACAATAATAGACTTTTAGGGTATTTAACAATTTTAGTTAAATACCCTACTTTTGCTATCAATTATAATGATTTTATGTTTTTATATAGTCATAAAATATCAAAATTGGAGTAACTTATGACTATAAATTTAAATACAAATATACTAACTTTTAATAAACAGAATAAACCACTAAAAACAGTTAATCAAAATTCTTTATATAATATTAAATTATTAAAAAACGATTCTGTGAGTTTTTCGGCAAATAAAAATATTAATGCAGCTGAAAAAGAATATCAGGCAAATATTTTAAAAGTAGCAAATGCGCTTAAAAATGCTAAAAATGTCGCTATTTTAACTCATAAATCACCGGATGGAGATGCTATTTCTTCTTCCGCAGCTGCATTAAATCTAATAAAAAGACTCCCTAATATTGAAAATGTGTCGGCCTTTATATCAGGTGAAACACCTTCTCAATACAGTTTTTTAGAAGATACAAAAGATTTTATAAACATAAAGAATAAAAGCGATACAAAAAAATATTTAGGAAAATTTGATACGGTTATAACCGTTGATTGCCCATCAACAAATCAATTAGGTGATTCTACGGATATTTTGAATAGTGCAAAAACTATATTAAAAGTAGATCATCACCCATCAAGGGAAAACTATGCAGACATAGAAGCCGTAAATGATAAGGCAGCATCAGCGACAGAAGTGCTTCTTGACCTCACAAAAGCTCTTAATGTAAAGATAGAAAATGAACCAATGCTTGCTAAAGACCTTTATACAGGTTTAATGACCGATACAGGCGGATTAAAGTTTATGAAAGATCCACAACATACCTTTATGACCTGTGCGGAGATTTCAAAATCGGGTATTGATGTTGAAGCTATACACAGAAAAGCTATTGAATTTATGCCAAAAGCTGTTATTCCTATATACAAAAAGATTGTAAACAGCTTAACCTTTAGCCCTGACGGCAAAATAGCCTACATTACAGCTGATGCCAAAGATCCTGATTTTAGGGCGGATGCTTCTTCTTCTAAAAATGTTTTTAAATCACTAATAAGTCAATTCTTATCTATTGAAGGTGTTGAGGTTGGAGCTTCTTTAACAAAATGCTATGAAAATGAAAACTCAAAGGATAAACTGACAAGTATCAGTCTAAGAAGTAATCGTATCAAGATTTCAGACATTGCAGAAGCAAATAATGGCGGTGGACACGACAAAGCGGCAGGTTGTGCCATGAATAAATCCGTTGAAGACACAATGAAAAGTTTAACTAAGACGATTACAGGAAAAATCAAAGCAGAAGAGGCTAAAAAATCGAACGCTTAAGTGGATATTTTTAAATGAATTTTAATGATCCGTTTATAATTTTAGCAAGTGTTTTTTTATTTTTATTAGTTATTATTTTGCTTATCTATGCTTTTCAAGCAAATCAGGAAAAAAATATTTCTGAAATTGATATAGAAACAATGCTTAAGTCTTGTGATATAAGTATTTTAGGAAAAGAAAGCAATTTTTATCATATTAAACCCGAAAAATCTAATTTATATATGAATTATACGGTTTTGGATGAAAATAAGCATAAATTTGCAGCGATTAATTGTATAAATAAATATAAAACACAGATAGAAAGCGAAAATTTAGTTATTACCGCATATATTCAAACAGGTTCGACTTATAAGGGAGAAGTCGGGGCAAAGTCCGATAAATCCATAGTTTTAAAAATTAATGATGAAGTTGTATTGGAAATTAGAAGAACAATGTCATTTAAAGAAGAAAAATATTTCTTTTCTTATGAAAATATGAATTATCTTTTTAAAAAAAGCTTAATATCCGTAAAAATCCCTACGCAACTTTTATTATTAAATGAAAATCAGACTAATATTTGCGGGAAATCAAACCGCGTCGATTCCACAGGCTTTGCAAGAGATTATTGTGCTGTAACAACAAAAGATTTGCCTGATTTAGTTAAATATTGTTTACTTTATCTTATAATTTTAAAATAAGTTTAGAATAAAAATAAAAAGCATATCTCTCCCACTTAACCTTTGATACTTCAATTTTAAAAACTAAACCAATTATTAAATTGTAGCTGAAACTTCATCCAACATGAAAAGAGCACAATTGTGTATGGTTATTCCTTCATAACGCAAAACGGTAATTTCCTGTTTTAATGCAGAAATCAGCGGACAATCTCTACAATTCAAACAACTGAAACAAACATCATCTGTTTCGGGAATTACCTCAAATCCTGTTTTCTCGTGATATTTTACGAACATAACTTTCATACCCCGTAATTTTAAAACATCAAGTGCCTATTAATAAAATAAGTCAGCAGAATTTTTTTTAAATCACCCTAAAGGGCAAAGTTAAAGCTATATTTATTATTAAACTCTTTCACTAACCATTTCAGAGTACAAAAAAGAGCCGACGTTTTGTCGACTCTTAATTCTTGTTATGTTTATTGTTTATGCTTTTTTAAAGGCTTTGAATTTGTCAAAATTTACGGTTGTAGGTTGCTGTTGAGGTGTTTGTGGAGCTTTAGCAACTGTTTGCTGTGGTGGAACTGTTGCGACTGTTTTTGCTTCAGGTTTATTAACTCTTGAGGAAAGTGATTTTTTACCTGTTACATAGGACATAAACTTGAAGTAACCACCCCAGAAACCTGTTTTAGCAGCGTTTGCAGCATCAGCTTTAAGGATTTCTTCTCTTGTCTTTGTGGTGATAGGAATACCGACAGCTGCTCTGGTTAGTGCTTCATAGCCTGTTACGTTACCAACCGTAATTAAGGTCTGACCGATTAAATTAGAGTTATAAAGTGGTTTGAAGAGTTCGTTTGTTCCTTTTACGAAGTAGCTTGAGAATAAGTTTCTGCTGACTTCCTGAACTGCTCTTTCTTGTGCTTTTTGTTGAGCTAATTTCTGATCTTTACCGCCTGTTTTTTCCATTACAAGGTTATAAGCATCAGATACAAGGAAAAATGCTGATAAACCGCTACCTAAAACCTTCATCCAGGTTGAAAGCTCTGTACTTGAATAACTTTGAGCATTTGTTTTATTCCAACCGTCAACGCCGTTATTTCCTAAAACTCTTGTAAACTGCTCTTTTAAGTATTCATTTCTTTTTTCAGGTGTTAAACTTGAATCTGTTTTTTTAATTTCATAATTTAATTTGCTAAAAATATGTCTTATGTTATCTGTTGTAACAGAAGCAGGTTCCTCTTCAGATGCTTTAATTGTCGCCTGTCTGATTTCATAAAGTGCATTGGTTGCTTCCTTGCTGTCTTTAGCTTCTGCTTTTACAGCGGCTACAAGTTGGTCGACATAAGCAATTTTGTCTTCGGTAAAGGCTTTGTCTTTTAATGTTTCAATAATGGTTGATTTTACATTATCAATGCCATTTTGAGCATGTTCAAGCGTATTGCCTTTTAATGAATCCATCAAAGTTTCAATTAATTTATCTTTATGTGGAATCTCACTCTTTTCAAGAGTTTTTACTAATTGTTCTTTAATTGCTTTTGCAGAATCTTTTGTGAGGGCTTGAGCTGCGCCTTTACCTTCTGTTTTAATAGTTTCAGGTGTTAATACAGCTTTCAAACTGTCAAAGATTTGATTAATATGAACATCATATTTTACAAAATTTCCTCTATCTGTCAGCTCAACAAGATTAGCCTTTGTTACAAGTTCATGCTTAGGAAGTTTTTCTCTTAGTGCCACCATCATACCGTTAAGATTTGATTTTATAGTTTCATTAATTTCTCTTGTTTTTACAAGTTCCGGTTTTGCATTTGCAAAAGCTGTATCAACCTGTCCGACAAGATACTTTGCAAAGTTAGCTGGTATTTTAAACAATCCGCCGAGAATATCCTGCGGTAAAATAATAATTTGATCAACGAATGATTTAGCATATCTGTTATCAATAATACCGAGGTGAAGAGTCTTGCCTGCATACTTATCTTTGTCTTTTAAAGCAGCTGTAAAGGTTTCTATTGATTCAAGATACTTTTCATCAAACTTTGTACCGTCTGTAAATATTTTTTTACCTTCTTTTCCAAGGTTTTCTATATTTGTTTTAATTGTTTTAAACATAGTTTCTGTAATTTGCTTATGGTCTGTTTTTGAAAGTTCAAAAATTTCTGCTAATTTAGAGGCTTCTTGCGGAATAGTTCTATGTTTAAATAGATTTGCAACTGTTGCTACCGCAACCATTGATGCTGCAAAACCTGCGGTAAGCTCAAGACCTACTTTAAACATATTTGCTTTTTTAGGTTCAGCAACTTCAGGAGAATTTGTTGCAGATACTGTTACAGGATTAGCTGAAAAAGCAGTCTTTTTTGCAGTTGGAGCAGTAGTTCCTTGTGTCGGTGAATTTTGAACTTTTTGTGATTCTTTAGCTTGATTTTTAGCTGCAAGTTGAGCTGCAGCCTCTTTACTCATTGGAAGAATACGTTTTCCTGCAAGTTTTCTGCCGAGAACTTCAGCAACACCTGTTGCAAACACTGTTACTGCAAGTGCAGCAGGAAGTGATTTATTGGTAATTTTCTTTAAACTGCCTATCATAAAGAACATAATTGCCGCAGAAATGCCGACCCTACCAGTTTCTTGAAGAAACCTTGTTTTACGCTCTT
Organism: bacterium; assembly: GCA_037137535.1. Taxonomy (GTDB): domain Bacteria; phylum Cyanobacteriota; class Vampirovibrionia; order Gastranaerophilales; family JBAXKC01; genus JBAXKC01. The sequence continues at coordinate 8,417 of JBAXKC010000047.1, forward strand.
TTTCAGCTTCTTTTTTATCATTTTTAAGTAGCATCGTAAGGTTAGAAGCATCAGCCGCTAAAAAGATTGCAGAAGGAATACCTGAACTGAATCTTCCCCAGGTTCTATCGGCTTTAATCCCAAAAGTTGGAAGGAGGTCATTTCCGATTCTGTTTACATATTTTTTTGTAATTGCTTCTTTTAATTTTTTCTCATCTCCGTTAAGAAGAATATGTTGTTGTTCAAACCATTTGATATAATCTCTGACGCTATATGAATTTACTTCCTGTTTAATTGAGGTCATTCTATTTTGCAGATGTTCTGAAATAAACGGAATATTTTTTCTAAGCTCAGTGCCTGGTTTTCCTTTTACAAAAGGAATATGATTCATTACATCAAGTGTCATATTAATGGCATCAGAAGGAATAAGCAGAATATCTTTAAAAGTATCACCAATATTACCTAAAATAGTTTTTTCAACGTTGTGATCTTTCAGATAAGTCATTGTTTTGTCTACAAAGCTGTGTTCTCCGCCTTGAGTGGCTTCTTTAAGCATATTAAGAGCTTTAACGCCAATATGAGAAGTATCTTGCTTCGCATATGCTTCAATAATCGCAGGTGAAATAATTTCACCTAATTTAATTTTTGTCAGCTCATCTTTTGCCGCAGTAATAAAAGAACCTTTAAAACTTACATCATGTGCTTGTTTCAAAGGTTCTAATTTGTTGTCTATATTACAATTATTTTTATTTATAGTAGCCATGGAATTAATCGATTGATTAGCTAAAGCATCCTTTCGCTTTAAATCCTTACTTGTTAATTGTGGACTTTGACCGTATCCGAATCTTGTAATCACACCAATCTCCTTTTAGCTCACTTTTTATGCCTGCAAAAAAGCAAAATTTTTTTCAGCATTAGAACACAAGTTCCTGCATATTGTTTGAGACGTCAAACAATTTAAGGAAAACATAAAAAAGAATTATAAACAACAATTAATATTTGCTCTTACCCATGAAAACGTTCCTAATCATTAGAAATTGACAGGTATTTTAATTCATGTTTACAATAATTAACATGCAATTTGACAAAATATGGATAAATCATTGTAGAAACAAGGTTTATAGGTTTATATGAAACTTTAATAAATAAATTTTTAAGATTACAATTAAAAACTATATACTTCTCCGTCGAGATTATATGCAACAGCAAATATTTCTTTACATGCATCCTTAGAAAGTGTTGTATATTTCTTGTTATAAATATCGTATTCCATACCTTTCTTGTCAGTTAAATTAAAGATCAATTTATTTCTAGGATCAATTACAAACTTTTTACCGTCATCTGCATTATATTCAATAAATGAATGACGCTTTGTTGATATCCATGTTGTATTAATGCCGCTTAATTGAGCCATTGCTTTAGTAAATATAGTTTGAGGCAAACATGTTCCTGTGGCTTTTGGTAAACCCTTACTACCGCTTGCAAATTCGCCGATATTAATAATACGTCCAGGGAGATGCTCTTGTTTAAAATTAGAATAAGCCTTATCTTCATTATTTATGTTTATTCTATTTTCTTCATTTTGAAAAGAATAAACAGTATCATTTTTAATATAAGGTTTAGTAATTTTATCAGGCTTAAAAAACTCTGATTCAGTTTCCAGCAAGGCTTTAGCAACTTCTATCGATTTATTTTTATTAATTTTATTTAATTTTTGATTTAATTTCTTTGAAGCTTCAACCAAAACATGATCATCTTCTAAATTTACCTGAATTTTAATTTTTGTTTCTTTATTCAACAATGCAATTTTATTTATTTGTAGAAATCCATTATTGTCATATCCCATTAATGAATAAATAAAGCCCTTTTCAAAGTTATCTTCTATTCTTGAAGTTGTCTTTTTTCCTTTGTAAGTATCAAATTCTTGCTGAGTAAAATCTGCCATTTGAGCAAGTGTTTTTTGAGGTAATTTTACTGTATCAACCTGTTTTGTAAGCTCTACTTTAAGATCTTCAGTCATGTTTAATTTATTTAATAATTCCAACTCCATCTCATTGATTAATGGAACAAAAAGCCTATTATGTATTAACTTCTGGGCTTTTCCCATTAAACTGTTTGCTTTGCTGATACATCCAAGACCTTTAGCGGCCAGTCTGTTTTTAAGTTCATTATTTTCCTCTTGAATTGCTGCATCAAGATAGTTTGAAGCTTTTGTATAGGTGTCATCTAGCTCATTATATAAAGCTTTTAATTTGTATTTCGGGTTTATATTCTTATTTGATAATATTTCCTGCATATTAATATTTTTCTCTATTATTTCAGTAGAGAGTTTTTTTATTGCAGGAGATGTATAATGATTAATACCGTTCATATTTTACCTATTTGAATTATTGATAATAATGTAATTGCTTAAAAACTATACCCCTCACCGTTGAGATTATGTATATCATCAAACAACTCATTACATTTATACTTAGAAAGCGGCATATAGGTATTATTGTAAATATCTAAATATACGCCTTCCTTATCAGTTAAATTGAATATAAGTTTATTTACAGGGTCAATTACAAACCTTTTACCGTCATCTGCATTATATTCAAGAAATGAATGACTTTTTCTTGAAACCCATGTTGTATTAATGCCGCTTAATTGAGCCATTGCTTTCGTAAATATGGTTTGAGGCAAACATGTTCCTGTGGCTTTTGGTAAACCCTTACTACCGCTTGCAAATTCCCCAATATTAAGAATACGGGCAGGCAAACGGTCTTGACGAAAAACAGAATAATACTGCTCTTTGTTATTTTGAGTAATTATATTGTTATTATTCTTAGAAGAATACGTCACATTATTTTTATCATAGGGAATAGTTGCCAAATCAGGCTTAAAAAACTCTGATTCAGTTTCCAGCAAGGCTTTAGCAACTTCTGTAGAATTTTCTTGATCAATATTGTTTAATTTTTCATTTAATTTATCTGAGGCTTTAACTAAAACAGGGTCATCTTCTAAATTTACCTGAATTTTTAATTTTGGTACGTCATTCGGCAAATTATTTTCATCTATTTCCATAAATCCATTTTCATCATAATTTCTGTATGAAAAAATAAAACCTTTTTCAAAATTATCTTCTATTTTTGCAGTTGTTCTAGTGTCATATAAAACTTCCATTTTTTGTTTATAGTAATCAGCCATTTGATTAAGAGTTTTTTTAGGCAACTTAACGGCATAAGCCTGCTTTGTAAGTTTTACGCTAAGATCTTCCATCATTGCTTTTAAATTTCCTAGTGTTATTTGATTTTCAAAATTATTTAAATCTGAATCATCAACCTGCATAATATCTTTAGCGTTATTTAACAAACTGTTTACTTTTGTAATACAACCTAGCCCTCTTTGAGCCAATCTATTTTTAAGTTTATAATTTTGTTCTTGAGTTGCTTCATCAAGATAATTTGAAGCTTTTTCCATTGTTTCATCTACATCTTTAAATATAATTGTTAATTTTAAATCTGAGTCTACTTTTTTATCTGATAAAATTTCCTGAATTTTAATATTCTTAAATATAGCTGTCTCAGAGGATTTTCTTATTGCATAGGGATTATAATTTGCTGCTATATCCATATTATCCTCCTTTAAATTTTTTATATAATAATAAAAAGGATTTGAATAAATAATAATTGCTTAAAACAGCTGAATTTTAATTTATTTTGTTAAAAACGTGAATAATGATTCTTGAGAAAAGAAGCAAACCGCTTGTGGATGATTAGGTTTAGTTGACGTTTTTCCGAAAACGTTTTTATAAAAAACTTAATGAAAACAAAGGTAGAACTTATATAAAAAGAGCGACTACTAGTTATAGTAACTCTTTTAGTTTTACTTGAATTTTTTTGTTTTGAGTTGTTCAAGAGTTAAACTCTCTCAAATTTATTATTTTTAACAGTATAAATTCTTATTTTCTATTTGCAAAAAGCAGGTGAAGCTCTTGATATTCCTGTCCCATTGAAGAAGGCAAAGTTTCATATTTAATATTTAATGCATCGAGCTTTTTCTTTCTCGGGTCATTAATTGCATTTACCGTAATCGGTTGTTTATTTTTCATTGCGTTTAATATAACGTAATCAACGCCTATTTTTGCCATTTTAATACTTTCTGAATCATGTATTTATCTACCTACGGATTTTAACTTGATAATATCAGCATAATTACTGGCTGTAACAGTTTCAACAGTCGATAAGTCCTTTTTAATGGAGGATACATCACCTTTAATATATACAACGTCAATTGTCATTTTTTCCTGTTCTGCTTTTACTACGTCAACAGAATGAACAAGAGCTTTTAATATTTCAGTATTTTCATTTGTTTGAGTTTTTAAAATACCAACATCTGATTTTAAATCGCTAACGTCAGATTTTAAATTACTCATATCTGTTCTAAGTGCTTTGAATTCGTCTAAAACTAACCTTTGAAATTCCTGATTATCCACCAGACTTGCTCCTTTGCCGAAAGTAAACTTGAAGTTTAACAGCTTATAAATTAAGTATTTATTTTATATTATATAAAAAAACAAATAATTTTTATTGCTATACAAAGGCTTATATTCATTAAAATTAACAATAGATAATAAAAAACAAAATATTATAAATTGTAACTTTTACACAAAAAAAACAGCAATTATATTTTTCAGCTGTTTTGATAATATGGGCTCTACTATACACAATAAACGGATGGTTTTAATGTTTGTAAGTAAACCTGTATATCATGATTTAACATCATTTACAAAAAGAGGCGGATCTGGGAGCGGAAGAAGTTCAGGTGGTGGGCGATCATGTTCTTCAAGTCATTCCTCTCACTCTAGCAGTAGATCTTCTCGCTCATCAAGCCCAAGCCGTTCTTCAAGTAGCAGAACAGGCAAATCATCTAATTCAAAAAGTAAATCATCTTCTCCTAAAATTACATGGTCAGTAGGGAAATTAAGTAAGCAAAATAAGTCTAATAACTCGGCAGGCTGGAATAACTCCTCCTACAACTCAAGCAGAGCTTATAATGACGACTACTATTACAATAATCATCCTATGTTTTTTAATAACTACGGGCATTATGGTAACAGTCCGTACGGGTATAATCCTTATAGTCGCCCGTTGATTAATAATTATCCAGCTTGTCCTCTTGATTATGAACACAAATTAAATCAGATCTTTCTCGCAAAACACCCCGAAAAAGAAGAACAAATAAATAAAGACACCTCAAGAGCTACATTATTTGCGACTTTACTGACAACTCTTGCTTCTTCTTTTGCCCTAAAGGGCATAACTATTACCAAAGAGGGTGCAACCCATAACATTAATTTAGAACCGGGCAGATTACTTATATCATTAGCTATCGGACTGGCAACATGTTTGTTAAGCTATTTTGGAAAAAATAATAAAATTACTCTTGAAAGATTAAAATATGAGAGTGAAACAGGCGATATAATAAAAATCAATGATACAAAAAATAACCTGTTGGCTGGCTCACCTTTGCTTAATATTAATGTAAATAATCCACCCAAAAATAAAGACGAAAAAAAGATTTCTAATGCAGATATAATTGCGGGAAAACAATATAAGTCTAATAATTAATCAATCTTTTTGTATCATCAGGTTTTAATAAAATAATATCGCAGTTAATTAATTCGTATAAACTCTCATAAAAGTAAAAGACCACAAATTGTGATCTTTTACTGAGTTTTATAAATTAACTTTTAATTAAAACTTAGTCCTTTTTACCAACACCACAAAGAGATTTTATTCCCTTTAAAGCTGCACTACAAATAGCCCCAGCTCCAATGCTTAAAATTGGCATTGCTACAGCTGCTGCAATATAAAAAGCTTTAATTGTACCAACATTTGATTTTAATAAAAATTTATTTGTTGGATTATTTGAAACAAAATGTTCCATGCAATGCAATCCAAACTCTTTATAGGACTCTACTGCATTATTAATGCCATTTTTTATTCCATTTGAATTAGCAGCCATCCATAAAGAACCCATTGAATAGAATAAGCCCATTCCGCCCATGATTAATGTGTTTCTTTTTGAATTATCACCAGGTAAATCTTGTTTTGCTCTTCCCATTGCATCATGAATAGAGGTTAATCCTGCTCCGAGTTCTGCTCCAGCTATTGTACCAACCGGTCCTCCTACAGCTCCTATTATTCCACCTGCAACAGCTCCGACGGTTGTTCCTATTGCTACTTTTTTTGCAAACTCATTATAAACAGGTCGCATTTTAACATTTTCGTTGTTTTGTCTTGATTTTTCTCCGGTAAAGGCTAACTTATTAAAATATGAATTATTTAATGATATGGACATTTTGTCCTCTCCCTAAAAGTATGAACGTAATTTATTATTAATATACCAAAGATATAAAACCAAAACATAAATAAAATTAATAATTAAAAGAAGCAAAAACAAAAACATTGCGGTTCTTGACCGCTACTGGTTTCTTTTTTTACTCTTTGAGCTGTTTTACACAAAATAATTTTGAGAAAAAAGCAAACCGCTTGTGGGTGGTGGGGCTAAGTTGAAGTTTTTGCGAAACCCATCTTTCTAAATGAAGCTGAAAGCAGAACTTACAGAAAAAGAGTTACTGCAAATCTTTTATTTTTTTCTGATAAATTTCTGATTTTTTAATATTTTCTGCCTTATTTTCATAAGCTGAAAGATCTTTATAATCGTTTGATAATAAATTTAATGAATTTTTATATGCCACATCAGCTGTAATATTAGTTTGAGTGAAAATTGGGATACAATTACAATTGACCTGCAATGTGATTTGTTTGCGCAGATTTTTATTGCTCATTATTGGCATAAATTCGCTTTCATACACTTTTATTGCCCGTTTTAAATGTACAACACGACTTTTAGGGTCTTTATAAAAATTATAAAAGCCTTTTTCCACTACATAAATATCGTTAATACATAAAATTCTTTCAAAAACATATTCTGAAAGTTTAAATTTGTCTATATTCTTTCTGCAATAGCTTATCGCCGTATTATAATAATATTCGGATTGCGGTCTTGGTATATTTGAGTTTTTAAGTGGAAGTAATCTTATTATCAAAGTTCCTAAATAATTTCGTCTTACGTGAATCGGTGTATATATAACCTCTTCATGATTATAATAAATTTCTCTATTTGGATTATATTCATAATATGACTTTAAATTGTTTGTTTGCTGCGTATAAATCCATTCAGAATTGATATAATAGCCGAGAGCTCTTTTATAATTAACTTCAGGGTTATTAATCATCCCCATTTGACTGTATAAATTAGCTATGCGATTTAAAATCTGTGCCTGCAAAAGAGGATTATTACCGCTGTACAGAGTGTATGCTATTTCCATATAACCGTTTATACTTCTTTTCAAATCCATTACGCTTTTATAGCTGTTGTAATAACCCCAAATCAAATAAATAAGAACGAAGCAAATTAAATAAAAACTTACTAAAACAACACCTATACTGATAATAAAATATATTATTTTTGAAAAAATACCGAAATTCTGCTTCATTAAGTTTTCCCCTTTAGATTTTAAGGTTATTGCTTTAAATTAATTAATCGATTAGGATTTTTAATGATTTTTTCTTCATTTTTTAAGATATTTTTTATATTTGCAAGTTCGGGCTTTGTCCGCTCATATCTACAATTTGCCAATTCATTTATATAGCAGCCGTCCATATAAGACTTTTCGTCTTTATATTCAACATACTCGGATAATTTTTTTACCGCCTGAGTCTTTTCAATAAATACCTGTGAAAACTCTTCCTGCAAATTATTAAATACCCTACATGTTTCGGGTGATAAACTTAAAGGCGTCTGAATATTTTTAAGCTCTATATAAGTATCAAGATAAATTTTTTCCGCCTGTTTTAGTTGGGTTTTATTATTTAACAGCTCATTTTTATTTATGATTAATTTATTTATTTCGTTTGATTTTCGTGTGGCTAAAACCATTGTATCTTCGTAAATACTCCCCAATTCATTTATAATAGTCTGATTTGTGCTATAATTCTTTATTCCTCCATAATAGCTGAAAATTCCCGCTATAATTGTTATGGAAAGCAAAGTATATTCTGTTTTTTTCCTTAAAGGCAAATCAAAGCCGCATGTTTTGTGAAAAGTATTATTTAAAAAATTCAAAAAGGAAAAAGCTGAAAATATAAAAAACAATGCAGTTAAATAGATATTATTATTACTTTTCCCCATTCCATAAAAAGCAGCCAGCATAAAAAATATTGATAAAATAAAATAGAGTTCGTCATTAATAGATATTTTAATTTCATATTTTTCCCATAAATATTTTTTTATGGGAGAACCGGGAATGAAAATTAAAAAGGCAAAAAAACCAACCGCAATATCAAAAACAGCAGAGGTAAAATCGCCTTCATAATAAGATATAACAGAGGTTAAAGGAAATGAAAGCAACATCATAAAGATAAAAACTTCACCTTTTTCCCATGCTATTTTTTTAGTTGAAGAAAGATATAGAAGACAAGGAAAAACAATAACGGACAAACTCAGATTAATCAATTGAAGTTTTATTTCATTCGGATAAAGAAAGATTTCATTAATTCCGAGTAAAGTGAAAAAAGGATAAGTAATCCCTGTAAAAAATACGAAGATATAAAGCTTTTCGGGAGTAGACAAATTAATATTAAACTTTTTGCTAAAAAAGTTTTCAACTTGCGGTAAATTTAATAAAATTATAAAAATTCCGCCTAAAAAATATATGTCGAAATAAAGTAAATATTTTAACGCATAAGTTAAAGACATATAACCTTGAAAATCATTATAGGGCATAACTTTTATCTGCTCTGTTCTATTGTAATAGGCATTAAAAAACATATTCAGATTATTTGAAACGTTTGTAAAATGAAAAAACAAAGAAGATAAAATATAACCTATAACACCGATTTGAAAAATCCGTTTAGATATATAGTTACGCTGTTTTACCTCATTTGACCCAAGGGAGCAGGTTTCATTATTATTCATTATTTCCCCTTATCTTTTGTTAAATCTGAAATATAAGGAAAAAAATTGGAATTTAACAGCTCCAAAGGTTTATTTTAAAGAGCTAAACTTATAATATCATGCTGAAACTAGTTCAGAATCTGCTAAATCATGAGTGTTTTAACCTGTAAATTGCCTTCGTTGCTGTGCGGTTTCGATGTCTAAAGTCATCGACTAGCTTTATATTTTTCGAAAAATATAAAGAGATTATGTTATGGAAGTCAAATACTTTTTAGAATAATTGGAATCAAAAGGTGTT
>JBAXKC010000048.1:0-17044 GCA_037137535.1 bacterium
TTATAGACTCTATTTTACTGATTTTGTTTCATTTTTAACCAAACAGCTTCTTACACTTAGAATTATTAAAATATTTATTTTCTTATTAAAACTTAGTAATTACTTAAAAAAAAGTTTATTTAATATGTTCAAATATTTTAAACATTGGGAGGTACATCCCTACAATAACAGCTCCGACCATACCACCTAAAAAAATCATCATTATTGGTTCTAGCATAGAAGTAAGTCCTGCTACAGCTGCTTCAACTTCCTGGTCGTAAAAGTCTGCTATTTTTTCCATCATTGCATCAAGTTCTCCGGTTTCTTCACCTACAGAAATCATTGATACTACCATAGGAGGAAAGGCTTTCGAGCTTTCTAACTGAGTTGAAATCAACCCGCCCTGTTTTACTTCTTCATTTACGCTTCTTATAATTGAGGCTATGTAAGTGTTGCCTGATGCTTCTTCCACAATATCTAAGGAGTATAGGATTGGAACACCGCTTTTTATTAGAGTTCCCAGCGTTCTTGTAAATCTTGCTACTGCAAGTTTTCTTAAAAGTGGACCTAAAATAGGAACATTTAATATGAATTTATCAAAATTAAATCGAATTTTAGGTATGGAATAAAGTTTTTTTAATCCAAAAACAGTACAGCCTATAAAAACTATTAAAATAAATGATGCCGGTGATCTTAAAAAGTTGCTTATATTTATTAAAAATTGTGTGTAAGCTGGCAAGTCACTTCCCAGTTTTTGGAAAATACCTGCGAATTGTGGTAATACGAGTGTTAACATTACATAAAATATTATCATCGCAAAAATAGATACAACTGTCGGATATGCTAAAGCTGATTTTACTTTGTCGCTTAATCTTGCTCTATCTTCCATAAATTTTGCTATTCTGTTTAAAACATCATCAAGAACACCGCCTGTTTCGCCTGCTCTGATCATACTGACAAACAGCGTATCAAATGTTTTTGGATGTTTAGCAAAAGAATCGGATAAGTTTATGCCTTGTTCTACATCGGATTTTACTTCATTTAGTATTTTTACAAGCATGGGATTTTCTGCTTGAGCTGCCATAATCGTTAAAGAACGCATCATTGCAACTCCTGAATTTACCAGAGCAGAATATTGACGGCAAAAGACAACAAGATCTTTTAATCCTACTCCTGAAAGCCCACCTAAAATTCCATCAAGTTCAAAATCAAGAACAGTTTTTTTCTTTTCTTTATTTTCACTTATTTCAATAACCCAAAGACCTTTATCCACCAATAAAGAAACAGCTGTTTTTTCATTATCGGCAAGGATATTATTCTGGACTAAATTTCCCTTTTTATCTCTGGCTTTGTATTGAAATTGGGGCATTAGTTTTCTCCAATAATATAGACCTGTTATTATTTAAACAAATTAAATGAAAAAGTAGAACATTTTATTTAATTTATCTTACTCCGCTGGCTGCATCAAGCATTCTTTTCAGATCATCAGGACGACTTGATTTCATCATTGCATCATCGTAGGAGATTAATTTCTTCGCATATAAATCTCTTAGAGTTGTCTCAAGAGTCTGCATTTTCATTGCCCCACCTGTTTGTATTGCGGAATATATTTGAGCTGTTTTACCTTCTCTTATTAAGTTTGCAATAGCTGGAGTAACAATCATGATTTCCTGTGCAAGAACTCTTCCTTTTTTCTGACCGTCAGGACCTAATTTGGGAATGAGAGTTTGTGAAAATACAGCTACTAAACTGTTTGATAATTGAATTCTTATTTGTTGTTGTTGTTCAGCAGGGAATACGTCTACAATTCTGTCTACTGTTTGACTTGCTGAAGAGGTGTGAAGAGTTCCCATTACAAGGTGACCTGTTTCTGCTGCTGTTAAGGCTAAGGAAACGGTTTCCAAGTCTCTTAACTCACCTACAAGAATAATATCAGGATCTTCTCTTAATGCGGCTCTTAAAGCATTACTGAAACTTCTTGTATCTTGTCCTAATTCTCTTTGGTGAACTATGCTTCGTTTAGAACTATGTATAAATTCACAAGGGTCTTCAATTGTTAATATGTGTTCTGAGCGAGTAGCATTTATATGGTCAATCATTGATGCAAGAGTTGTTGATTTACCGCTTCCTGTCGGACCTGTAACAAGAATTAGACCTCTTGGTTTTTCTGCAATTTCTCTAACAACAGAGGGAAGTCCTAAATCATCAAATGCAGGAATATCAGTGGTAATTGCTCTGAATGCCGCAGCATAGTTACCTTTTTCTTTATAAACATTTACCCTGAAACGGCCAAGTCCATATACGCCATAACTGCAATCAAGTTCCCAATTTTGTTCCAGATTTCTTCTTTGCTCGTTATTTAACATGCCAAAAATTAGTCTCTGTACATCTTCTTTGGTAAGTGGCGGATGATCTGTTCTTAATAATTTACCATCAACCCTTATGACAGGCGGTAAGCCTGTTGATATATGTAAGTCGCTTCCATTTTTTTGAAAAACAAGTTGTAGTAAATCTTCTAGTATCATTATTCAGAGGTCTCCATATCAAGATTATTTTTAAAACCAAACTCTTTTAGCGAATTAAAACACCAAGGGCATTGTGTCATATCTAATGATATTCCACCATTACAATAATTACAATGACTTTCTGTAGATTTGTCCGAGAGTTTAAATCCACATTTTGCACATGATATCCAGCCATCTTCTATCAATACATCACATCTCGGGCAAGTTTTCTTCAGCTCAAACTGACAAAACGGACATTGATGAAATTCTTCTCCAACAGGTTTTCCACAGGATGGACAAGCTGAATTCACACCATCTGAAGTAAAGGTTACCCGTATTACTTCATCGAGCGTTGTATAGCCTTCTTTTGCCAGTTCTAAACTGTATTCTAAAAGTGTTCTCATTCCGTGTTGTTGTGCTGCAAATCTTATTACTGCACTATTAGCACCTCTTGAAATTAAATCTTTAATGTGATCATTGATTTTCATTACTTCATAAGCACCAACTCTGCCTTTATATCCGCTTCCACTACATTTATCACAGCCTTTACCCTTATAATAAGTTTTGTTTCCGATTTTATCTATGCCTAAGTATTTTAATAAACTGTTTTCAGCTTCATAGGCTTCTTTACAATTGCCACAAACTCTTCTTAACAGTCTTTGGGCAATTACTCCTATCATAGAGCTGGAAATAAGAAATGGTTCTACATCCATTTCCCTTAATCTCATTATGGAACTCGGGGCATCATTTGTGTGAAGTGTGGTAAATACGAGGTGTCCCGTTAAAGCTGCTTCAATAGCTATTTTAGCAGTTTCTTTATCTCTAGTTTCGCCAACTAGCATTATATCAGGATCTTGACGAAGAAAGGCTTTTAAGATTTTTGCAAAGTCAAGGCCGATTGTTTTATTGACTTCAGATTGTGTTATGCCATTAAGGTCGTATTCTATCGGATCTTCCGCTGTTGAAATATTTACATCTACCGTATTTCTTTCACTTAATGCGCTATATAGAGTTGTCGTTTTTCCGCTTCCTGTCGGGCCTGTTACAAAAACAATTCCGTATGGTCTTTCTATCATTTCTCTTACGAGTTTTAGTGTATCCGCATTTGTTATAATTTTATCTAAACCTAATGAAATATTAGATTTATCAAGAATCCTCATAACAATTTTTTCTCCGAATTTACTCGGTAAAGTAGACACACGAAAATCTATAAATTTATTTGAGGATTTAACACGAATTCTCCCGTCTTGAGGAATGCGTTTTTCTGCTATATCAAGCTCTGACATAATTTTATATCGAGAAATCAGTGCATTCTGAATTTTTTTCGGTAAGCTCTTATATATTGTTAAAACACCGTCTAGGCGATATCTTACAATTAACTCTTTTTCTCTGGGTTCTATGTGTATATCACTTACACCTTTTTTAATAGCAATTCCGAGAATACTGTTAGCAATTTGAATTATAGGTGCATCTTGACCTGAATCACTTAAATCTGCAACATCAAAATTATCTTCTTTGCCTTCAATAAGATCAATTCCCATTGAAGAAATAAGTTCATCAGCATCTTGTAATACTTCATCTGTATTTTCATCTTTTTTGGGAAAAACTGCTTCGGTAAATTTTATAAAGTCATCTAATAAAATTACATTTTTTTTGATTTTAACGTCTTTAAAATCTTTAAGTCTGTATTTTATTTCTCTTTCAGCATTTATATTATCGGGTTCTACCATTGCAAAAGTAAAAAGATATCCACTTCTGCTTATAGGTATAATTTTATGATTAATTATAGTTTCTACGGGAAAAATACTTAAAAGCTCATGATTTGGTTCAAATTGTTGCAAATTAAAGAAGCTTACCCCAAAATGAAGCTCTAAAGTTGCTTTAAGATTAATAAAGAACTCTTCTTTTTCAGCAAACCCTTTTTCGCTGACAATATCTATAATATGCTTGGACGTTATTGATTTTTCTTTATAGACTGAATTCAGCTCATCTTCTGTTAAAATTTGAGCATCTAAAATTAGTTCGTATAGCATGTCTTTTTGAGTAGACATTTAGATTCCCTTATCCAAAACTACCAAAACATTTTTAATTGTATTTTCAAAAGTCATAAGAGAAGTTCCCTCTATTATAAAAATAGCTAGTTTATCTTCAATCTTTTTTATAACTAATGATTTACTTTTCTCAAAAATAATAACTGATTCAAGCGGCTGAGTTTGTATGTTAATAACAAATATCGCTAAATTATCAAAAATAGAAGATGAGATGGAAGCTATTTTCTTTAATTCTTCGTCCTTTTCTTCGTTATTTTCATTAGTATCTACAAATAATGCAGCCATTACTTCGTCATTAATAAGTAATGATTCTATTTCTATATTCTCTAAACTTTTTGCCTTCAGTATTTCAGAAATTTCAGAAGTTTTAAAGTTATTGTTATCAGCTATTTCAAGAGCATAAATTTTATCCTTTGATAAATTTAATAATATTGATGATGTTGTAGTATTAAAAATTATATTATCAATACTATTAAATGCCAGTTGTGATACATAATTCTGCACAGTCATAAAGGCATGTGCCGCTACTGCACCAATAGTTTGTTCAAGGTGTAAGTTTCCTATATTGCTTTTTAAAATAAACCCGCTCTTATCAATTAAAGAAACTGTTGTTACCTTTGAGCAAATTTCTTTGATTTTAGAGAAAATCTCGTTAGATTGGTTACCTGCTTCTACAGAAACTATATTTGTCCTGAAATTACCGGCATGTCCAATGGATCCAAGTTCAATAAGGTTTTCAATATCTCGTTCATTTACTATTAATTTTCCGATAGAGGTTATTTTACCTTCTTTTTCTTCTTTTCTATCGCTTAGATTGTTTGCCAGTCTTATATTTTCAGGTATAAACTGAAATGGAGCTGACTCTTTCACTTCATCTATGCCAAATTTTATTTGTTTTTTTACTGATAATTTATCATCTTCCATTTTGATTTCGGGTAAATCACCAAGATTTCCTTCAAACATTGAGTTAATATCTTCATTAATTATAGGTTTAATTGTTTCTTCTTCTGTTTTCTCTTGATAGTCCCATTCAGAAGTAAATATGTCTTCATTGAGAGGTGTTCCTGAAAGAGTAGGGATTGTAGCGTTTGTTGGCTCTGTTGTTTGAGCCTTTGTATCACTCAGTTCATAGTGTTCTTCAAAGAAATTATTCAGTTCTTCTTCTTTTTCGGGGTTTTCTTCTTTTTGTTTCATCGCAGAAGTTATTTCTTCTAAACCTACAGGCATTCCTAAATCAGGTCTATTTAAACCATCCGGTTTTTTAGCTATAAGTTCAGAACTTTTTATAATTTCTTCTTTAGGCTCTTCTTTAATTATAGAATCATTAATATCAAGTTGAGGTTGTATTTCTTCTTCGATTATTTCTGATTCAATTTCAATCTTATTGGTTGTTTCTGTTTCTTCTATTATAAGGGTTTGAGCTGGTTTATTGCTTTTTGTATTAATGGTTATGTTGTCTTTTACCAGTTCAGCCGTAATACATCCCGCTAAAACAGAGAATGCAAAGGTTGCGTAGTTTAATTTGAAGTCTATTGAATTAATAAGCCCTATGGCTTCTAATTTTAATAAGGCACTGAGTATATTGGCTGTAAATAACATGAATCCTGAAACGATAAATCCTAATAATGAAAATAGGATGATTTCAAGGGTAGTTTTTTTTGAGTATCTTATAAAATTTATTATGCAAAAAAGACTGATGTAGCCAACTATAATAACAGGTAGAGGTGTAATAATGTTGAAAGGACAAATTTTATCTATAAATATTGATAGAATTCCCATTATTATACTGGATGAAAAAATTATTATCAGTTTTTTATTATTCATGTTAAAAAGCCTAACTGGTTAAAAATAAAGGTGCTTAGGCAATATGATACTAGATTTTATATTGTTTGGCAAACTGCATAAGTATTAGTTGCTTTATTTTAAAGGCTTACAGTCTGCTATTTTCTTTTAAAACTTCTAGTATTGATATTTTTGCAATTTTATTCAGATATATTTTTAAAGTTTGTGTCTCATTTATATTTGCGAAAAGATTTTGACTTTTTTCAATAATTTTATAGACAAACTCTTCTAATAAGTCTTCATTTTTAGAAAATCTCGGATTACTTCTTACTATTTCTTCAAGAATATCAATATGCTCGTCAGTTAGGTTTAATTCACTTATTATATTTTGAAGCTTTGTTATATCTGCTTTATCCTCAACGATGGTTGAAGATTCTGTTTCATAATAAGTAGTTTCAGGCTCTTGTATGCTCTTTGAAGAAGTTGTAAAACTTTCAGAGTAGCTTGTTGTAACAATTTCTCTGAATTCAGTATTTTCTTTCGGTATAAAGTTTTCGTTATGATTAACTTCGTAAAAATTAAAGTTATTTGATTGTTGTTTAGGTTCAGCTTCGATGGCATTGTAATTGTTCTCAGAACTATAGTTATCAAAAGAGTCTTGAAGTCTTTCAATCAGAGCATGATTTTCTTCCAGATTAAAGGATTTAACTGGATCAATCGGTTTTTCGGCAACAGTACAAGCTGTTTTATTACAGATAACTGTTTTTGACTGATTAAGTCTTGACAGAATTTGCTCGGAGGTTTGTTTCCTCTCCTCAATAACGGCTTGCTGTTTTTTATTTGTATTTTCTTGTTCTTTTTTTAATTTATTTAGTAATAATTTTAGTAATACTATTATTGTTATTAATGCAACAGCTATTCCAGCAAGTAGTGATATTAGAGGATTTTGATTACTGCTTTCAGGTTTTTGATTTTCAGTTTTTACTTGAGTTTGATCAAAATTAATAACATTTTTAGTG
Source organism: bacterium (assembly GCA_037137535.1). Taxonomy (GTDB): domain Bacteria; phylum Cyanobacteriota; class Vampirovibrionia; order Gastranaerophilales; family JBAXKC01; genus JBAXKC01. The sequence goes on from JBAXKC010000048.1 coordinate 7,336, forward strand.
GGATTTGGCTCAACATTTTCAACAGGAGGTGTTTGTATGTTTTGTTGTGATAATAAATTATCCGCTTTATTAACAGTTCCTGTATCATTAACTGTTACAGCAGTAGATTTAGTAGCTTCTGCTAAAGTTGGTTTTTCAACAATAGGTTGAGGTGCTATTTTTTTAACAGCTTCATTAGGGGTTATTTTTTTTGTTGTTGCTATTAACGATTTATCATTAGTTTTTATTATGTCTTTTGCTACTACTGCTTTAGGTTCAATGGTTGCTTTTTTAGTTGATTTTATAAGAGGAATTGTTGTTGTAGTAAGTATTAATTTATTGTCTTTTTTTGTTGCAATAACAGATTTTATTGGCTGTTTAAGTGACGTATCTATTGTTTTTACAGGTATTATTACTTTAGTCGGTTTAACTGCCTGTGCTATTTTTATCTTTGTTTGTTTAGTCGATACCTGTTTTTTTGTTATAGCGTTTGATTTTTTATTTGCAATTTGTGACAGGTCTCTATCAATAGTATTATTTTGTGGTGCAACTTTATTATTAACATAGAAATTCATATTATCATTTGTAGTTTTGATAATAATTTTAGTATATCCGTTGTTTGCGTTTGCTCCTATATAAGGAATAAGTTTGACATCAACATCTTTAACTGATCCATCATTTGACACAACTGTCGGCTTTGTTGTAATTGAATGATAAGTTTCAGGTAAGAATATTACATATTCATTATTCTGCATATGTTTAGGATCGAGTTTTATTTTATAAGGTTTTGAAGAGTATAAAGTAATATTTACTTCTTTATCAACGGGTCTATTTTCAATATTTACTTTTAAAAGTTGATTAGAATATTGGTTTTCTATCGCAAGAGCTGCGTAGAAATTGAAAGATGACATCATGCTTCCAAGTATAAATATTCTAAATAATTTTTGCTTGTTAAAACCCATTTTTTAATACTCGATTATTTACTTAATTCCAATATCTTTTAATATTACAAAAACTTTTTTCGCCAGTTCTGTAAGTCTTTTACTTACCTCACTTTGAGAAATTCCAACTTCTTCGGAAATTTGAAATTGAGTCATTCCTTGGTGGTAACGTAGGTTGAATAATTTTTGATATTCTTTTTCAGGATATTTTTCACTTACAAGAATAACACAATTTTTTATGTGTTTAATTTCTTCTTTATCAATAATATTTTCTTCTACATTAATTGCAGGATCTTCAATATCAAGAATAAGATCACCTTGATCATCTTTAAGATAAGGTGTTTCTCTATTTAATGAAACTTCAAGCCTTTTATGGTAGCCATCACGAGTTCTGGTCAGTCTTCCCGAAGATTTCAGCACTTCAAGTATGGCAGAACTTGCAATTTTATTTATGTATAAGTCAACATTAGCTTTATTATGTAATGAGGACATTACACTATAAGAGCGTTTAAAAGTTTCACTGCAAAAATCTTCAACAAGATCTTCGTTTCCACTAAATCTTGGGTTTTTTCTGATTATATTTTCGATTAAATAGCGATATTCTTGTGTTAATTCCACTCTTCTCGTCCACCAAAAGAAAAACTACTTGTGATACTAGAACATAATACTAATAATTCAATCTTATCATACTACATTATTTTCATTATAGACCAAAAGTTCTATAAAATGAAAAAGTAAAATTAATTGTAATTAAAGATCAATCACACTGTTAATCTTGATATAAGCTTTTTTTGTGTCTACTTTCGGCATTTTTGTGTAAGAGAAACTTTCTTTAATAGTTTTTAACATTATTTGATCAACTTCCTCAGACCCACTTGATTGTCTTATTGCTGAATATTTTAAGTTTCCGTCAAGATCAAAAATCAGCATCACTTTTACTTTGTTATTTGTTGCTTGCGTCTTTGCGGCTACCAATGACTTAGAAAGGGAAAATTTCAACATTTGTCCTGTAAGTAGTAAATAGCTTTTTAGTCTTTCATTTGATCCCATTGATTGACCTATTTCCCACTTTACGTCATCAATTCTCACTTTTTCATATTTATTTTCAAGTGCTTTTGCTAATGCACTTGAGGTTTTAATTTGCTGATTTTGTTTTGACTTATTATTTACAGGCTGCATCTGCTGATTTAAAGTAGGATTGCCCATTCCTTGATGTGAAATAGGTTGTCCCATCATATTTGGAGCAGGTGGTGTTGAATTATTTGGTAGATTATGAGAAGGCGCAGCGGCCATATTGGGTGGCATTGAGTTATTTGGCATATTTGGAGGTGTATTATTCATGTTTGGTGGCATGTGATTTTCTGGGCTTGGTGGTATTGAATTATTTTGCATCATTGGTTGCGTTGCCGTCATGTTTGGTTGTATTGGTTGTTGCATATTACTTTCAGCTTGATTCTTAGTCATATTATTATAGAAATTAACTGCTGCAAAACCGCTTAAGGTTAGAATTCCTATTGTTGTTGCAGCTATTGCCAATGTTTTTGCAGGTGATCCTGTTTTATGCTGACTTGTTGAAGGAGTAGCAGTTGTATATTCTTCGTCAAGTACAAAATTAGGGTCATTTAGTTTTTCGTCTACTGCATGCATAAAGTCATCATGGCTTTCATATTCGTCAATTGAGCCATACCCCTCAATCTCTCCATTGGAGCTAGTCGGCATCGCCATTTTGTCATCTGCGACTTCATCGTGTAATCCGAAAGACTCAATTGTGTCAACTATTTCTATATCCTCTAATGCAGAGATCATATCATTAAGTTCATTATTTTCTTTACCTGTAACTTCATTTTTATCTTGTATGTTTTCAATGTCAGTTACTTTTTCAGTATCTAAATTAAGATCTTTTAAGCAAATTTCATCACAGCCGTTTAGTTCTACTACCTTAACAACTTCTTTATCCAGCTCTATATCTCTTTCAATGGCATCTAATACTTCATTATTGTATTCATCTATGTATTGACCTGGTAGTTCATCCGATAAACTGTCGTTATAGTTTTTTGCCAATTCATCTATATCTTCTTCGGATAATTCTATATCGTTCAGTTCATCAATATTAATTTCATGTTCTTCAAAGTGGTTTTTTACTTCATTGATATCACTTAGTTCTGCATGTTCTTTCATGTTGATACTGTTGTCATAGAACTTATCTTCGCTTAATTCTCCAAGTTCTTCTTGAGGTAAATTAAAGTCAGGTAATTCATCATGAGTAAGCTCATTATTTTCAAATCTGTTTTCTATTTCAGTTATTTCATCTTCTGAAAATTCCAGGTTATTAAGAGACTTTGTACTGGCTTCGAGTTCATCAAATGTATCTATCCTTAAAAAGTTAGCATCGTTTTCTTCATTGATTTCTAATTGATCTGGTGAAGGTAAATTCATGTTGTCATTATTTACTTCATTAAATTCAAGATTCAAACCTATATTACTTAATTCTTCATTAGTTATGTCTTTTGGGATATCAATTTCATCTAAAGAATTAGAATCGACTTCATGATATGTAAAATCCTCTACTTTTAAGAAATCATCATTGTATTCTTCGTTGAGTTCTAATTGATCTAATGAAGGTAAACTCATGTTGTCATCGTTTACTTCATTAAATTTAAAATCAGATACTTCTGTAAACTCTGTGTTTTCGTTAATATCTTCAAGTTCAATTTTATTGTTTACGTCTGATAATTCAGGGTTTGTTTGAATAAGTTCGTTATAGTTGGTTAATTCTTCTTGAGGAGAATTAAGTTCTAATATAGTTTCTTCAACTATTTCGTTTATTTGTTTAAAATCAGAGTTATCAAAAGTTGTTAATTCTTCGGTGGCTTCTACTAGTAGCGGTAAACTACTTTCTATATTTATCAGATTATCCACAGGAGGTAAAATCGCAACAGGAGGTATGACAGGTGCTGCAATAAAAGTTAAGGCTTCATTGTTTTTTACTTCATCTATAATGTTAGTTGTAATTATTTTTAATAAGTTCTTATCTTTAAATTGTTTTAATTTTTTATCAAAACTATAGAAATCATTAAATTCACGTCTGCACTTAGGGCATTTTGCCATATGTCTAATAAGAAAATCTTTATCATTGGCGGAAATAGTGTTATCTATGTATGCTCCAAAAACAGATACAGCTCTTTCATGTTCGGACGGAATACTGAAATAAGTAGGTGTTTTTATTGTGTTTAAAGTGTCTTTAAGCTCTTCCATCTGGTGAAGCTTTGATTTATCTATAATAATATAGTTTTTATCGCCTCTGACGTTTAATGTTTCTGCTTTTGTTACAAAACCAAGAAATTCTATTTTAGAGATGGATTTATTTAATTTTGCGGCTATATAAACATCAGGACTAAACCCGAAGAAAATATGATTTCTTGGTATTAATAAAGAAGAACATTCTTCTCCTACCATTGTTCTAATATCAATTTTCTTTTCGTTAACAACAATGTCTGCAACATCATATTTGTCTAAAAATATCGGACAAGAAGAAAAAGATTCTGAATTGTTTGCATTTAATCCGTTATTCTTTGCATATTTAGAGAATGCATTAACTGAAATCATTGAAACGTAAGCACGTTTTCTGCTTTTTTCAGACTCAAGCTCTGAAATTAGTTGCTTTATTGTATTTTTATTTTGTTCATTGATTTCAATTATTGCGGCAGACATTATTATCCTCACTTTTAAATAGTTATTAATCCTTCTATTATTATAGAGAACACATGACTAAAAATTATTCCAATTTTGTGAAAAAATTTTACAAAATATATTAAATACATAATAATAAAGTATTGCTAAAAGAATTGAAAAGCGGATATGAAAAGAGTTAAACAGTTATCAGAAAATCTTATAAATCAGATTGCAGCAGGTGAAGTAATTGAAAGACCTGCTTCGGTTGTAAAAGAATTAATAGAAAATTCAATTGACGCAGGGGCCTATAAAATTGAAATAGAAATATCGAATGAGTGTAGAAACATCAGAATTGCAGATAATGGTTCGGGGATTCATAAAGATGATTTAAAGTTGGCCTTCTCAAGGCATGCTACCAGTAAAATATACTCTCAAGATGATTTATGGCGTATCTCTTCATTAGGGTTTCGTGGGGAAGCTCTTGCCAGTATAAGTTCAGTTGCAAAAGTCAGTTGTCTTTCGAGGACAGCCGATTCAGCAGTCGGTTATAAAGTTATTTGCGAAAATTCTAATATAGAAATATCTGAAACAGGTTGTTCAATTGGCACGATAATGGATATTAAAGACCTTTTTTATAATGTGCCGGCAAGAGTTAAATTTTTAAAAAAAGCACAGACGGAATTTGCTTATATCGCTGAAACTATTGAATCTACAGCATTGGCCAATCCCCATGTTGCAATAACACTAATTTATAAAGGTAATACTGTAATAAAAACATCGGGTAACATTGATTTAAAAGAAACTATTTCTGAAATATTTTCAAAAGAGTTGTTAAATGAACTTTTTGAAGTTAATAAACTTGACGAGCCTTTTAAATATTATGTTAATGGATATGTCAGCACCCCTTCTTATACACGAGGAAATAGAAAAAGCTATTACGTTTTCATTAACGGAAGAAGCGTAAAATGTCAGTTTATCTCAAAATCTATTGATAATGCTTATAGAGATTTAATTCCATCGGGGAGATTTCCTTTTGTTGTGATTAATCTTTCTGTACCGCCAAATGAGATTGATGTAAATGCTCACCCGACAAAAAAAGAAATAAGATATGCTAATACAAATCAAGTTTTCGGCTTTATTTATGCAGCAATAAAACAGGCTGTCGAAAGTGGATTACGTGGAACTTCAAATAGATTGTTACCAACATCTGACGATACTTTTGAAACATTGGAAAAAACTGAGAATATAACCTTTGTAAAAACTTTTGAGCCTGATTATTCTCAAAATAGTATAAGTTTTAATTTTGATTCTTTTAAGGAGAAAAATTCTTATCAAGTTGAAGAAGTTCAGGCTGCTGTTGATTTTTATAAACCTATAGCTGAAATAGTAAGTCCTAAAGAGTTTTATCAGTTTAAAGAAACAGAAATTATTGAAAAACCTAAGATAATAGGACAATTTCATAATACATATATTTTAATTGAAGAGTCTGACGGTTTTTCTATAATTGATCAGCATATTGCCCATGAACGGACAATTTACGAGCAGTTAAAACAAAAACGTCAGTTAGCCAGTCAATTAATAATTTCAACGCAGGAAATAGGTTTAAATTATTCTGATTTTTCTAAGCTACTGGATAATAAAAATTTACTTGCTGATTTTGGCATAGAATTTGAAGAAATTGGTAATAATAAAATAATTTTAAGAAAAATTCCTCAAATTTTATCTAATGAGCCTCACGATGAAATAATTTCTAGTATTTTAGAGGCTATGAGTCATGATATTCAATCGATTGAGAATGAAATATTAATTTCTATTTCTTGTAAAAGTGCGGTAAAGGCAAATGAAAAACTGCCTATTCCTCAAATGGAAAGACTTATCCAAGATTGGCAAAATACTCCAAATAATCAGACTTGCCCTCATGGTAGAGTAATAAGCCATAAAATATCACTTAAAGAAGTAGCTGGGTATTTTGGTCGTTTTGAAAAATAAAATTGCTTTATAAAAAGTTAGATAGACATTTGATTTATTGAGTTTATTTATCTTTGTTTATATCATATATATGTAGATATTTTTATGTTGATTGAAGTTGTTTTATGATCAAGCTTGCCTCTAAAATATTTTTAATAGCTTTATGTATTGTAGGCATAGGTTTTTCAGCTGATGCAAAACCTAAAAACAAGTCTAAGGCTAAAGAAATTATTTTGCCTGCTCAATATAGGTATAAGTCTATTAATTCTAACGGCATGCCTGCGGGTAAACTTTTCTGGAAGTACAAACTTGAAGAGACTATAACTTCTGCTCCTGCCTTTTCGGAAGAAAAACTTTATGTTGCTGATAAAAGCGGTAGGATCTATTGTTTTAACGCTAAAAATGGTGAGTTGTTGTGGACTGATTCAATTGGTGAAAAACTATCAGATTCTTCTCCTGATATCAGTCAAAAAATATTATACATAGGCACAGAGTCAGGTAAACTTTGGCAATTAAACTTGCAAAACGATAAAAAATCTCATTATTATCAAGTGAAAGAAGCCATTAAATCATCACCAGAATCAATTAAAAACAAAGTTTATTTTACTTCTACCGATAAAAAGATTTATGCGCTTAACACTCAGAATAATACATTAATTTGGTCTTATAAAACAGGAAATATTATTGAAGCTTCGCCCACTATATATCAAGATTATGCTTATGTGGGAAGTTATGACGGTAAATTATATGCTTTCAATGCTTATGAGGAAAAATGCTTGTGGACTTTTCAGACGGAAGCACCGATTGTAGCTAAAGCAATATATTCAGACGGAAAAGTTTTTATAGGCTCTACTGATAAATACATTTATGCAATTGATGCTGAAAAAGGCACAATGAAGTGGAAAAAGAAACTTCTTGGTGTCGCTGCTTCAAGTCCTGCTTATTATAATAATATGGTTTTTATAGCTGATAGCAGAGGCATTGTCTATGCTGTCAATGCTGATAACGGCTCGGCTGTCTGGCAATATAAAACAGACGGCTCAATCTTTCAATCGCCTGCTATAGCAAATGGTGTGCTTTATGTTCCATCAGGCGACGGATATTTATATGCTTTTAATGTTCGTAATGGCAGTATAAACTGGAAATATAAGACTAATGACGTGCCATTTTCTCCTATTGTGAATAATGGAGTTGTTTATTTTGGATCGGGGGACGGATATATATATGCGCTCAAATAAAATTGTTGTTGTGATACCTGCCAGATACGCTTCTACTCGATTACCGGGGAAGCCATTGCTTGAAGTTGATAATAAACCTATTATTCAATGGGTTTATGAGAGAGCAAGCCGGTCAAAACTTGCAGGTAAGGTTATTGTCGCTACTGATGAATATAAAATATATAATGCAGTTAAAGCCTTTGGAGGTAATGTTGTCATGACTTCACCAACCCATAATAGCGGTAGTGATAGAATCTCTGAAGTTGTTCTGAAAGATGCCGAAATAGAAATTATTGTTAATGTTCAAGGTGATGAACCTTTAATTTCTCCTGAAAGTATTGATAAATCAATTGAAGTTTTATTGAAAAATGATCAAATTGATATATCAACATTAATTAGAAAAATTAATGATAAAAACGAAGTGGAGAATCCTAATCTTGTAAAAGTTGTCTTTGATAGTCAAGGCAATGCTTTGTATTTTTCAAGAAGCCCTATTCCATACGCAAGAAATGAAGAGTATGCAGAATATTATGGACATATTGGGTTATATGCATATAAAAGAGAAAGTTTGCTCAAAATGGTCTCTCTTGATCAATCTTCCTATGAACTTTCAGAAAGTTTAGAGCAGTTAAGGGCTCTTCAAAACGGCATGAAAATAGGTGTAATCGAAGTCGACTACACCCCTATCGGTATTGATACCCCTGAAGACTTTGAGAAATTCAAAGAACTTCTTAAAAATAAATTGGTTTAAAAATTAAATTCTGAATTTATTAACATTGTTGTTTAGTTTTTCTGCTAGAGATGCTAATGTGTTGGAGCTTGCGCTGATTTCCTGAAGGCTCGCTGTTTGTTCTTGGGTGACACTTGAAATATCTTCAGACTTTTCAGACACCTTAGTTGAAATATTTGAAATATTTGTCATCATTGATACCATGCTTTGTGAATTTGCTGAAATATTGGACATTCCCTGTAAAGTGTTTTCTGTTTTTACTTTAGTTTTTTCAGCTTCTGATAAAATTTCTTCAAGTCTACTGTTTACAGACTCCATAGAAATTACACCTTCTTCGACATCATTAACGGAAGATTGAATTTTTGAAACAGCTAATTCTGTATTAGATTGAATTTCTTTTATCATTGAACTTATTTTATCTGTTGCTCCTGCTGACTGTTCTGCTAGCTTTTTAACTTCTTCCGCAACAACTGCAAAACCTTTACCGTGTTCTCCAGCTCTAGCTGCTTCTATTGCCGCATTTAAAGCAAGAAGATTAGTTTGACCGGCTATTTGCTTGATTAAATCGACTATGACTTCTATGTCTGAGCCGAGTTGCCCTAATTTATTAATGGTTTTAGATGTTTCTTCTGATGTCTGCTTTATATTATTTATTTTGTTTATTGCTATATTACCTTCATTTACACCATTTTTAGCTTTTTCTTCAGTTGTTTTGGAGCTGTTTACTGTTTCTTCAACATTTATTAATGCTCCTTTGATATTTATGTTCATATCATTAATGTAAGATAAGGCATTATTTACATAATTTGATTGATCTTGTGCTCCATTTGCCATTTGTGTAATGCTTTCAGCTATTTGTTGAGACCCTAATGCAGTTTGTTCTGCTGAAGCGTTTAATTCTTCTGAGCTTGCACTTATATCTTCAACTGAATGAGCAATATTAGAGATTAATCCTTTTAGATTGCTGATAAACTTATTAAAAGAACGGCTTAAGTCTCCTATTTCATTTGTAGAATCATATTCTTTGACATGAACTGTAAAGTCATTTTCTGCTAATTTCAAGCTTAAATCTGAAATGTCTTGAATTGGCGATGTTATTGTTTTTGCGAATGTCATTAGTATAGTTATTGCAATTATTGACATAATTGGAATCCATAAATAATTTTGTGTAAACCTCCGAGAAAATGTATAGTAGAAACGGA
>JBAXKC010000049.1:0-16252 GCA_037137535.1 bacterium
CTTATTGTGTAAATTTAATTTCTATCTGAATCAGGAAAGTTTGTTAAGAACCCGAAATTATAAAAATATATTTTATTAGTCGTTAGGTAAGAATACTTGAACTTCTTTTAATCTTTTGTATAAATGAGGATGAGATGCATAAATTTCAGCTACCCAGCTCCAAAAACCGCTTTCTGATTGTGCACTTAAAATAAATTCTTTAATATTTACTTTAGAATATAGCTCTTTACCTGCTGCTAAAACAAGTAACCCCTCTACAGCTCCTTTAGGTTGTAAATACGCAGCTATGCGGTCACAAGTATATTCACAGGCTCTTGAGTATGCTGATCCTAAAAATGGTATAAATAGACTTGGAAGTAAAAGTAAATGTTTTTCAAGGTGTTTACGTTTAATATGAGCAAATTCATGGCAGATTATAAATTCTAATGCATCTATTCCTTGTTTATACCCTAATTCTAATACATCAGAGTATATAATTACAAAATCACGATCTAAAAATTTAGTAGCCAAAGCATTTAATAAACCTCCTGATTGTAATACATAAATATCAGGAACTTTTTTAAGTCCGAGTTTTACTGATGCAACTTGAGCAATATCATGAATTTCAGGGAATTGATTTTGATTTATTTTAATAGCATTTCCACGTATATTTCCTATAAAAAAACCTTGAACCATAAAGAAAAATATCGCAAATTCTATAATATAAGTTATTCCAACAATTGAGAGAACACAAAGAATATAAAGTAAAACACTTACGACTAAAGAAATATAAAAATATGTGTTTTCTTTTGATGAAACCATACTTGGAGGGAATGAATTATTATTGTTAATATATTGTCTTGAAATTTGGCCATTATTACTTTTATTACAAGCAGGACAAGGTTTATTAGGGAAAAGCAAAGGAGTTCCACAGTTTGAACAATAATCAGAACTGGTTTTAGTTTCTTCCATTTTAATGCGCTCCTTTTGGCAAAATACAGACAGTACAAACAGAATAATTCTAGCAAAATCGTTTATACAACACAATGTTGTTACTAAAAAGCAGGTTGGAAATTAAATTTCTAACCTGCTTTTTAGTGTTTTATTTTTTATTTAAAAAGTTACTTTAGGCGCTTCTTTTGCGGATTCTTCGGCTTTAAAATATTCTCTTTTATTTATTCCTGCTATGCCGGCTATCATATTATTAGGGAAGGTTCTAATTGTCTGATTTAATGTCATTACCGAATCATTATAATCTTTTCTGGCGACGGCAATTCTGTTTTCCGTTCCTGCCAGTTCATCTTGAAGCCCGATAAAAACTTTATCAGCTTTAAGCTGCGGATAATTTTCTGCAATTACAAGTAATCTTGATAAAGCTCCTGTCATCTGGTCATTTGCTTGAGCTGCGCCTTTTACATCATGTTTTTGAATAGCTCCTGACAGTTTTGATCTTGCTTCGGCAACAGATACAAAAATTGACTTTTCATGTGAAGCATAACCTTTTACGACATTAACAAGGTTAGGAATTAAGTCAGCTCTTCTTTGAAGTTGATTTTCAACCTGAGCCCAATTAGAGTTTACATTTTCGTCAAGTGATTGCAGGTTATTGTAAGTTCCGATAAATGAGCCTAGTAAGATTAATATAATTAATAAAAATCCACCTGCTATTGCACCACCAATCATACAACCGTTTTTATTCATAGTTTTTTCTCCTATTCGTCAACATTTAATGTATCAACATATTTTAATAATAAATTCAAGGAATCTATTAATTTGGGAATAATTTCTTCAATTTGATTTTTTGAAAATTTAATCTGAGCTTTAGGAGCAGAAAAAATAATATTAAATAATTCTTTATCAATATTAACTTTATTTCCAAGCAATTCTGTAACCTCTTTTGGGCTGTGAGGCAAGGTTTCTTCTGTAATTTCTAAAACTGATCTGAATAAAGAAATTAATTTTCTTGAACTGCTTATTATTGCAAGATTTAAAAATTTTGTATAATGAATATTACCAAGATAGGTTTCTCTTAACTTTATTAATAAATTTTTTAATTCATATTCACATTGTAATCTTAAATTAGCTTTACTGATTATAAGCTCATTTATTAAATTTTCACCGTATAAAATTTTATGCCTTCTTTTAATATCGCAGTATTCCATAGGATAAATATCAGTTGAGTTAAACCATTCTTCTCTATCCATAAATATTGGAAGAGGATGTCCTGTTCGTTTCCACTCTGAAATTGGAGAAGAAGCTGATTTTAGGTCAGCTGCATCTAATTTATCAATAATAATTATTAAACTTACTGCTAAAGGAATATGTTGTTTAAACATAAAATAAGAAAGAATATTTTTTTGATTTTCTGTTTGTATTCCGTCTATAGCAGATGCACCATGAAGAATAATCGAAATTAGTCTTTGTCCGAATATATTTTGTAATTTTTCTGTCAGGTTATTAATTTGTTTTTTCATAATTTACCAATCCCTCGAAGAACCACCACCACCGAAGCCGCCACCGCCGCCAAAACCACCGAATCCGCTGTCACCTCCAAAGCCGCCACCATAATTGGAAGAACCTGGAATAAAAAGGAAAAAGACTCGGCCTCTGGTAATAATTATAAGTATTACAAAAATTATTATTGGAATTACAGAGGATTTGTCCGATTTTCTTGATTGTTTAACTTGGCTTAAATCATAATTGCCGGAAATAGTTACTCCATAACCTTTAGCAATTTGATCAATAAGTGCCGAAGTTGCATATACTATACCGCTGTTGTAATCACCTTGCTTATAATATGGAATTGCATAATCATCAAGTAATCTTCCCGCTTTTGCGTCATTAATTATGCCTTCTAAGCCGTAGCCTACTTCTATTCTAGCTTTTCTATCGTTTATTGCAGTTAAAAATACAGCTCCATCATTTTTACCTTTTTGCCCGACTTTCCATTCTCTTCCTATATCAAGTGCTACATCTTCAACAGGATATCCTTCAAGAGATTTAATCGTAACAACAACGACCTCTGCCCCTGTTTTCGCTCTTAATTCTTGTATGTTTTTATTTAATTGAAGTTTGTTAGAGTCTGAAATAACATTAGCAAAATCATTTACATATCCAACAGGTTGAGGGATATTAAATTTTGCCTGACTTGGTAAAACATTAAATATAAAAAGTATAAATGTTATTGCGGATAAAATAATTAAATGTTTGATAAAATTTTTCATAACTTCCTAATATCTATGTTAATCACTTAATATTATACCTAATTTATAATAAAATAATAGACTGGAACAATAGGATAATATGCTATAAGATAGAGTTAACTATTTTTTAAAACTAAGGCTTAAACATGTCTGAATCAATCTGGTATTACAAAATAAATGCTAAAAAAGAAGGACCTGTCTCAGAAGAAGAATTAAGGCTCTTATATAAAAGAGGTAGAATAACGCTTGATACTCCTGTTTTTACTGAGCGTTATCAAGCGTGGAAGCCTTTAAAAAATTCTTCAATAATGGGTAAATCCACAAGAATAACCTCAACAGGTAATTTATTACTTTTTGTGCCGATTTCAGCCGCAAAACTTATAATTATGTCTATATTTACTATGGGTTTATATCAACCTTATTGGTTTTATAAAAACTGGCAAGTTATAAAAAAATATGAAAAGAGCGATATTTCACCATATTGGCGAACTTCTTTTTATTTATTCTTTTGTTATGACTTTTTCAAACGAGTAAAAAACTATTCAGGACAAGTAGGTGTAAATGCTGACTATAACCCTGAAGTAATGACTATTTTATTTGCAATGATGACAATAGTTGGTAGTCTTTCTACAAATTTAATTCTAATTTATTTTTTATCTTTTTTACCATTATTACCTGTTCTTGAATCAATAAATAAGTTAAACAAAAAATATAATTATGATGTTCCTGTTAATAATGATTTTACAATAGCTAATATCATAGCTATTATCTTCGGTACTGCTTTTATGGTTCTTTGCTTTTTTGTTATAAAAATGATAGGTTCACTAAAACTTTTATAAGAAGCTATCTTATTCGCTAATCAAAATTAATTTTAATATTTTATTCTAAGCTGATTTTTTGGTTTGCAAAATTATTAGTAAGTTCTTTTATTTTTTCCTTTAATTTAAGAGCGTTCTCTTTAATATTATTATTACATCGTGCTATAGTCCGAATAGCAGCATTTTTTTCCTTCTTTACACTTTTTACACCATCATAGATGTAATCATTAAATAAATACTTTTTAGCCGTAGTTTGATAGTTAGAAAGAGATGACTCAATGTAGAGATCATTAACACATGTGATTCCAGTCTTTGCTTCATAATAAACATTATCTTGTCCATGGATTAAAGATAATTTCTTCATTCTTACTTTTTCAAGTTGCTCCATTAATGTTATTTTTTCATTATCAGTAAGATTAGCAGGTCTAAGAGCAGAAAGCTCTTTTTTATCTTTTGTTAATGAGTTGTAAGCCTTTATCTGTTCAGGGCTTCTATGTCCTAATTTTCTGGTAATTTTATTTTCTTCTCGTGATAATCTTGCAAATTCTTCTTTTTGTTCAGGAGAAAGATTTTTAAAAAATTCTTTTATTTCTGTTCTAGTTCTTCTTTGAGCCTCTTTTAAATTTGTTTTATAATTATTTAAATTTATATTCTGTTGTTTTTTAATTCTTTTACTATTATTAATTGATTCAACTAAAGTTTTCACCTCCTCATTTGCCATAATCTGCTCTTTTTTTAAATTTATTTTAGCTATTTTTTCGGGATCTTTAGGAACTATTTTTTCTGATTTTTTAAATATATTAAATATAGCCTCTTTTTTATAGAAAGCTAATGCAGCAACTGTAACAATACCAGTAGTTATAGCAACCCATTTTCCAATATTCGACTTTGGCTCTTCTTTTTTAGCCGAAGTTACTTCTTTTGTTGTTGGCTGATTAACAATCATTAATTGATCATCTGATAAATTATTTATATTTTGAGATTTTTTTGAATTTTCTACAAATTCTGATATATTTTTTTCTGTTGTTGAAATTCCATTATTTTTATAAGCAAAGGAACTAGGTTTTTGTGCTGTTTGCGTTTCTATTGGTTTAAATTGGAAATTTGTAGAATTAATCATTAATATATACCCTTTAGTCCTTTCTTATTTATATAAAAACATTCAAATAAAGAAAATTGTTAAAAAGCACATCAATGTTAGTTTGAACAAATATTCCGATTATACTTATCCAACAAAATAATAAACATAATTACAAAATTCTTTTATAGCCTATAAAAGAATTTTGTTACTCAATGATGTTAAAAGTTAAAGACTAACTTTTTTTCTTGCTCTTTGAGCTCTTCAAAACATAATAACTTTTGAGAAATAAAGCAAATCAATCGATTAGCGTACTTTTAAAATTCAATCATCAAAAAATAAGTTGGATTGGTATAACTTGATTTAGCAATATTTTTAAATAATCGATCAAGAAAAAAAGCTCCCGTAGGAGCTAATTTTATTTTTTTATTTCTTCTTCTATTAATTGTTTTGCTTTATCTAATTGAGGGTCTTTCTTTTGATAGAAATCTTTTTCGGTATATGCAACTTTATAATTTGGCTCAATACCTTTTTTATTTATATCTGTTCCATTTGGTGTGAGGTATTTTGCGATTGTTACATTAATTCCTGAACCGTCTTTAAGTTCTATAATTCTTTGAACTAGACCTTTTCCATAAGTTTTTTCACCTACAAGGATTGCTCTGTTATTATCTTTTAACGCACCGCTTAAAATTTCGCTGGCACTTGCTGAAGCACCGTTAACAAGAAGAATAATAGGTTTATTTGTTATTTTCATGAAAGATTCGGCTTTTATTACTTCTTTTTCGCCATTTCTGTCTACTGTGCTTACTATTGTACCTTTATCCATAAATAAATTTGAAATTATTACGGCATTTTGAAGTAAACCGCCAAAATTCCCTCTAACATCAATTATTATACCTTTTGATGCATTGGTTTTTGAAAGAGCTTCAAGCATTTCTTTTGATGCGTCCTGACTTAAAAAACTTGAAATTTTTATATAAGCGATATCAGGAGTTAACATTTTATATTCTACGTTATTTATGTGTATTTCTCGTCTTTGAACTTTTTTGATTAAAATTGAATTCCCTCTTTTTATAGTTAGAGTTACTGATGTACCTGCTTTCCCACGAATTATTTCCGCAACATCATCTAAAGATAAACCGCTTGTTGATTTTGCATTTACTTTTAATATAATGTCACCTGCTTTAAGCCCTGCTTCTTGTGCGGGTGTTTTTTCAATTACGTCAATTACTTGCGGTTTTCCATTTGGAGCTCCTATATGTACACCAATGCCCTGTACTGTCGCATCAATTCCTCTGGTTTGTTCTGCAAACTCAGAAGGTGGTAAAAATCTTGTGTAAGGATCATTTAAACTTTGAATCATGCTGTCAATAGCTACATAAGCATCTGGTTTTGATTGAATGACATTAATGTATCTGTCTTGCCATTTTTTCCAATCCTGTTGATTCATTGTTGGATCAAGATATTCATTTTTCAGGTCAACCCATGCTTCAAGAAAAGTTTTTTGAGCTTCATTTGATTGAACGGCGGTATATGCAGGATTAAGCCCTACTACATTATTAAAAGGTGTTTCTTTGTAATTTATAATGAAAAACGATAATATAGTTATTAACGCTAACCAAAATAAATTTTTAATTATTTTATTCATAAAAACCAACTTACTCGCTTTTCTACTTATATAGTTAAATCATTATATAAATTTTCGAAAACATCAAGGCTCATTAGATGATAGTCGGTATAATCATATTTTATCTTGTTGGTTAAGTAATCTTTTATTATTTCTTGGCTTAGTTGTAATTTTTCTGAATATTGTTCTGCTATTTTATCAAGATGCTTTAATAAGCCTGTTTTATAAGCATTTTCTATTGTGAATTTTAGCCATTCAAAATCTTCAGGATTTTCTTCAGCCCATTTTTTTTGTGCTGCCCATGTTCCAAAGACAAAAGGATAACCTGTTAATTTTTTCCACATTAACCCTAAATCATACTTATAATAATGATTTAAAGGATTATTGTTCTCGATTAAAGCCGAATCGCCTATATATAAAACAGCTTGAAAATCTTGATTCAAAGTTTCATTAAGTGTTTTGTCATATTTATGAGTAAAAAACTCTACTTCATCAGAATAGATATAATTTTGAAGTAATAAAATCTTTAATAATGCTATTGAAGTCGCTGAATTATGAGGAATTCCGATTGATTTTCCTCTTAACTCGCTAAATTCACATTTTGAAAAAAGTATAACACTTCCTACTTCTCCATCAGAACTGATACAAGCGGAATTCATCAAGATATATTCATCTTTATTGGTAATATATTCTATTGAAGAAATCGGAGCAGCATGAAGTTGTCCTTCTCTCATAAGGCTATTGATAAGTGTAGGATAACCAAGACTGAGGTTTATTTTTTCAAGTCCCCATTCTTGAAAAGGAACAATAAACGGCATACAATTTAAAAAATTAATTATTCCAACGCTAATTTGTTCCATTAATATTCCTTGATGATGTTATAAACGGTATCTCTCTCTAAAGGCTTTTTTCCTGCATTTTTTATAAGTCTGATAAGTTCATTTTTTTCAATGAATTGACCTGTTGTTGCTCCTGCAAAGCGTGTTATTTTTTCTTCTACAACAGTACCGTCAAGATCGTCTACTCCAAAAGCCAGAGTGGCTTGTGCAAGTTTAATTCCTGTTTGTATCCAAAATGCTTTAAGATGAGGAACATTATCAAGTAATAATCTTGATATAGCATAAGTTTTAAGCATGTCAAAGCCTGTTAATTCATATTCTGTTGAGATTTCCGTATTATCATAATGACAAAATAAAGGAATAAAAGTCATAAATCCGTTAGTCTGGTCTTGAACCTCTCTTATTTTCAAAATATGTTCAACTTTTTCTTCTATTGTTTCATCAATTCCGCAAAGCATTGTCGCATTACTTTGAATTCCTAGTTTATGAGCTTTTGTCATAATTTCCAGCCAACTTTTGCCCGAAATTTTATCAGGACAAGTTTTTTCTCTTATTCTTTCTGAAAAAATTTCTGCTCCTCCTCCTGGGATAGAGCCTAGTCCTGCTTTTTTAAGTCTTGTTAATGTTTCTTCTGTTGAAATGTTTGAAATCTTTGATATATAGTCAATTTCTACAGCCGTAAGTGCTTGTATATGGACATTAGGAAGTGTTTTACTGCAAAATTCAAATAATTCTTCGTAAAAAGTTATGTCATAAGCAGGGTTTAAAGCTGAAACTATATGTATTTCAGAAATATTTGAGTTTATTTTTGTTGCAATATGATTTTTTGCTGATTCAAGCGTGTAATTAAAAGCCCCCTCTTCCTTTTCTTCACGTCTATATGCGCAAAATTTACATTTACCTTCGCAAATATTACTTAAATTAAGATGATGATTATTTATAAAATAAACATTATTTATTTTTTCTGCTTCTTTATTTTTAATAAGATTATTTTTTAGACTGACTTGTGCCAGTTGTCCAAGTTCAATAATATCAGTAGAATTAAATAAAAATACGCCATCCTCAAAGGATAGTCTTTCTCCATTTAGAACTTTTTGTTTTATTTTATCTGTATTAAGCATATTATTAAACTCTAATAATTCTATTAAGCTTCAGTTTTCCCTACTTTAAAGGCAAGCAATAATCCAGCAGGATAGGCTATATGTGAAACCTGAAAGGCTTTATCCTCATATATGGCGTCCATAAAGTCTTGAACTTTTTCTCTGTGTGAGTCAACATTATCAGCAACTAACAAGCCGTTTTGTTTCAATTGATTGCGTATTTTCTGATAATACTTTATGTATTCAGCTTTACTTGCATCT
Organism: bacterium; assembly: GCA_037137535.1. GTDB lineage: Bacteria > Cyanobacteriota > Vampirovibrionia > Gastranaerophilales > JBAXKC01 > JBAXKC01. The sequence continues at coordinate 8,909 of JBAXKC010000049.1, forward strand.
ATAAAGACCATATCGTACTCTTCGTCTAGGGTTTCAAGAACTTCTAATGCTCTTCCCTGAACGATATTTACATATTCAGAAAGACCGCATTCATTAAGATTTTGTTCTGCTAAAACAATTCTTTTAGTATAAAACTCTATGCCGGTTAGTTTTCCACCGGTATATTTTACGGCATCAGCTATCCATAAGGCAGAATAACCGTTTGATGTTCCAATTTCAAGAATATTTTTGAATCCATGTGACTTAATTAGTGAATTTATGAGTTCTCCTGTAACTCTTGGTATATTCCAAAAGTCTGATTGTGTTTTTTCCAGCTCGGACAGCTTTTCTTCAAATATTGTTTTTTCCATAGTTTTAATTCTTTGCAACTTATTTAACGTATAACGAGTTCATTATTATTCCTGAAGGAAGATATCCTGCAACACTTTCTGTGTCTAAGTCTACAACTGTTGTTTCAAATGAGTTATAGTTTACTATTAATGCTCTGTTTACATCATTAAGATAAACCATTTCTTTTGGGAATTTTCCTTTTCCAAGATTAATAATACCTGTAGGAGCAAAATTACTCGAGTTAAATATATGAATTTCATTTGAAGCAGCACAAAGCACATATATCTTTGATCTGTCTTTAGATACTTTTATATCAAGAGGTTTTTCGCCTACATCTAATACTTTTTCCACTACTGCAAGAGCATTTTTATCTCTTAGCGGTTCAACAGGAGTAACAGGAGCAGCCATGCGACCTTTTTTTATTCTCCATAAATTAATTAATGAATTATTTAGTTCTCTTTCTCTTTCTTCTCTATAATTTTTTATAACTTTTTCTCTGTCAGGCATAAAATTATCTTCAGAAACATTATAAACATAGAGTTTATTATTTTGTCTTGATAAAACCAGTAAATAATTTCTAAAAGAGACCATTTTGGATATATTGGGAACTGTACCAACTAATTTTGTGCTTAGTTCGTTATAATCAAAACGATATATATTGCCTGTGATTTTATCATTATAGTAGACATATTTATCATTTTCTGCAACCGTAAGATTTGAAATCGGATATTCTGTTTCAAGCATACGCTCATAAAGCATATCTCTTACATCCAAAACTCTAATTATTTTATCATAGTCATTATAGGCAAATGCAGTAGGAGAGGCGTTAAATAACATCATATTTGAAATATTGGAATCCATCTGAAGTTCTTTGATATATTTATCTTTGAACGTATCTAAAACCCCTATTTTATTGGAATTTAAGCAAGTTACAAGTATATATCTTTTGTTTTGGCTTAAAACTGAGCTGTTATAGTCGGATGGAAGTTCAAATGATTTAATAACTCTTCCCGAAGTCGGTTGTATTTTAAATAATCTGTTGGATTGAATGTTTGATGTGTAAAAGATTTTATCGTTAATCCCGACTAGTTCGTTAGGTAATTTAGAATTAACAACATTATTACTTATTGATTTAGACGATATCCCCGACTCTTTTGAGTAGACTATTACTGCATTTTCCGTTTTAGTAACAGGTATTTTAAGATCACCTAAAATAACTTTTAAGTCGTAAGGTATTTCTAACTTTTCAGGAACAACTAAATCTTGTGGTAATAATCCCATTTTAACAACAAGAGGAATTTTATCACTTTTTATAATTGTAGGATTACCGTTTGCCGCCTTGCTTATCTTAAAGAGTGCATAGTTGTCTTCAAATAGTATGAAATCCGGCTCTTTATCAAGAGCGGAGTTTTCCGGAATAGTCATTGTTATTTTTTCAGGTGTTCTTGTTTCAGCGCTATACAAAGGAACAACAGGGATATATTGTGTTCCGTCCGGTAATTCAATCAGACCGTCAAATCTTACAGATGTTTTAGGAAATATTTTTGTTAACTCTGTAATAATATGATCCGGTAATTCAGTAGCTTTTGCGTAATTACCCACACATGCGCAGCCTGTTATTAATGCCGACAATATTATATTTTTTATTATTTTCATAACAACTATTCCACTCTTTAAGTAACAAGATATATGTTATTTGGCGTTTCCTGTGAATGCGTCTTTTATTTTATCTATTATTGACTCTTTGTGCAATTTTTCATTATTAATTTGCGAAAGTCTTTCAAATAGTTTTTTTTCTTCATCGTTAAGTGAAGTTGGCGTTGTTACATTTACTTTAATAAACTGATCGCCTCTTTTTGACGGAGAATTAAGGAAAGGAACTCCCGCACCTTTAATGGTTAATACTGTCCCTGACTGAATACCTGCATGCAGTTTTAATTGCTTTGCACCATCAACAGTTGTGATTTCAATATCATCACCAAGAGCAGCTTGTGAGAAACTTACAGGTATTTCTGTATATATATTGAACCCTTCTCTTTTAAAGGTTTTATGCTGCATTACGTGAAGCACAATATATAAATCACCTGAAGGTCCGCCATTTTTGCCGGCATCACCTTCACCGCTGACTCTTAATTTTGTTCCTGTGTCTACACCTTTCGGTATTTTTACGGGAATTACTTTTGATGCTTCTTTTCTGCCTGCTCCTTGACAGTTTTTGCAAGGATTGGTAACTATGCTGCCTTTTCCTTTGCATTTAGGGCAGGTAGTCACTTGTGTAAAGTGTCCTAAAATAGTTTGAGTTGTCTGTTGAACTTGTCCCATTCCTTGACATACCTGGCAAGTATCAGGTTTTGAGCCAGGCTCTACTCCATTACCGCCGCAAACAGTACAATTAACAAGGTGTTCAATTTCAACATCTTTTTCAACGCCAAAAACAGCTTCTTCAAAAGAAATCTGTAAATCAAGTCTTAAATCACTTCCTCTTGCAGGAGCATGAGGGTTTCTTCTTGATCCTGAACCCATTCCTCCGCCAAAAAAGCTTGAAAGAACTTCGCTCAAATCGCCAAACCCAAAGTCAAACGGTCCGTTAAAGTCATAGCCTGAATTTTTCAATCCGTCATGTCCATAACGGTCATACATTGATCTTTTTTCTTCGTCCATTAAAACTTCATAAGCCTGCCCCAACTCTTTGAATTTTTCTTCTGCATCAGGAGCTTTATTTACATCGGGATGTAATTCTCTGGCTTTTTTTCTAAAGGTCTTTTTTATTTCATCAGAGCTGGCGCCTTTATCGACTCCCAGTATCTCGTAATAATCTCTTGCCATTTTTCCTCTCAACTATTCGTTTGCGGCAACGTTTACCATTGTTGGCCTAATAACCTTATTGTTTAACATAAAACCGCTTCTGTATTCATCAATGACGGTTTGATCTTCGTGTTCATCTGATGGAGTTTGTTTAACAGCTTCATGAAGATTTGGATCAAATTTTTGACCTTCTGCTTCAATTTTTTGTAAACCGAGTTTTTCAAGTGCTTCGGTAAATTGTTTTTGAAGGATACCAAAACTTTCTTTGATTTTTTCGGCATCATCCATTTCTTTTATGGATTTTCTTGCCATTTCAAAGGTATCAAGAAGAGGAAGTATTTTAGTTACGGTATCTTCTGCACCATATTTTAATAATTCTTCTCTTTCTTGAGCATATCTTTTTCTGAAATTGTCAAAATCAGCAACCAGTCTAATGTATTGAGACTCTCTTGTGCCTGATTCGGCTTTAAGTTTGTCAAAATCTGCTTTCAGTTGATTATATTCTTCAGCTGAAAAAGTAGTCACTTGTTGCTCTTGAGTTTCGTCTTGTTCCTGTTTATTCTCTACAAACGGGTTTAAACTTTCTTGTTCATTAGTTTTATTTTCGTTGTTTTTTTGTTTTCCAAACATAGTTTTACCCTTATTAATGTCTTACTTCAATATTAGATTATATCTTTTTAAAAGAAAATTGTTTATAAATTTCAGCTTTTTTTAATATTGTAGATTTTATTATAAATAATTAAAGTCAGCTTCTCTACCTAATTAAATCATAAACATTATGAACAATTAAGGCAAAAAACAATTAATTATTAAGTTATGAAACATTGTTTCTTTATATTGCAATTGTGTAAATCTAAACAGTTATATCAAAAATTAATAAAATAAATACATCTTTTAGTCGACATGCTTATTGTATTTTTCTACAATCTTATGAGTTTTTGTTTAATTATAAATGTCTTATATACACTTATACTGTGCTTTAATAAGTGTAGTATGTACAATAGTGTAAACAAGTGTAACAAATACATCAAAAAGACGCATTTTTTTGAAGCGTTTAGACTTATAATAAATATAGAAAATATGACCTCTAACTCTCTATTTTGGACTTAACCTCCGCATTTTCCCCCTTGGAGGTTTTTTTTTGCACATTTTTTGGATTTATACTTTTTGCTATATAAAATTATTAGTGTTTTTGTTTTGTTGTCCTACTTTATATGTAACTAATATTTTATAGCTTCCTATTATGTAGTTCATTATTGTTTTATTATCAAAAATAAAATTTATAATTATACTTTAATAAGTAAATTGTCTGAGGATTTTTAGATTTTAGTAATTTGCTATGCTACATGTTGACTTGATTTTACAATGTTTATATTGTATTTTTTGTGGATATGGTTAGACAAAGGAAAGGCAGATAAAATGACTTTAGATCTTTGGTACACAGAAAAAAATGATCACGGTTATGGAATAACAATGAAAGTAAGTAAAACTTTATATCAAGGTAAATCAGAGTTTCAATCTATAGATGTATTAGAAACGGATGCATTTGGAAAACTTTTATTACTTGATGGTCTTGTTATGACTACTGAAAAAGACGAATTTGTCTATCATGAAATGATTTCACATATTCCTATGCTAACTCATAAAAACCCTGAAAACGTTCTTGTAATTGGTGGTGGAGATGGCGGAACAATTAGAGAAGTCTTAAAGCACCCATCAGTCAAGAAAGCTGTTCTTTGTGAAATTGACGGAGATGTTATTGAAGTTTGCTGTAAATATTTCCCGACAATTGCAGGAAAACTAGATGATCCTCGTGTTGATATTCAAGTTAGAGATGGTATTGAATATATTGCACAATTTAAAAATGAATTTGATGTTATTTTAATTGACTCAACAGACCCTATGGGCCCTGGAGAAGGTCTATTTACAAAAGAATTCTATACAAATGTAAAAGAAGCCCTTCGTGAAGGTGGTATTATGGCTGCACAGTCAGAATCACCTGTTGCAAATAAAAGAGAAATGATGCTTATGTATCCTCTTTTAAGATCAGTATTCCCTATTGTAAAAACATTTACTGCTCCTATCGTTACATATCCGGGAGGATATTGGAGTTGGTGCTTCTGTTCAGCTGATGTTGAACCTGGAAGCCATTATAATGAAGAAGTTGCAATTGAACTTGAAAAAGAAACAAAATATTATAATAGAGGCATACATTCTTCAGCATTTGTTCTCCCTAACTTTGTAAAAAAACTTGTAGGAGAATAAAATGACATTTAGCGTAGATTTTTTATCTAAAAGTTGGCTTTGTTCAACTGATGATTTAGATAAAAGTGATATGGTGCTTGTTGGAATTCCTTATGATGGGACATGCTCTTTCAAGCCCGGTACAAGATTTGGTCCTGAAGCGGCGAGAGTTGCTTCTATCGGCTTAGAATCATATTCACCTTATCAAGATAAAGATTTAGAAGATTCAGCTTTTTATGATGCAGGTGAACTTGATTTACCTTTTGGTAATAGAGATAAAGTTCTTGATATTATTTACACTTGCGCTAAAGAAACTTTAAGTATGGATAAGAAGTTTGTTGGCGTTGGTGGAGAGCATCTTGTAACTTATCCCGTGTTAAAAGCATATTTAGAAAAATATCCTGATATTGCAGTAATTCATTTTGATGCGCATGCTGACCTCCGAGAGGATTATTTAGACGAATCACTCTCTCATGCTACCGTAATGAGAAGAATTACTGACCATATCGGAGCTGACAGCTTTAAACAAGTTGGAATTCGTTCAGGAACAAAAGAAGAGTTTGCGTGGATAAGAAAAAATAATACTCTTTTAACTTCTTTAGATGAAGCAAAAGAAGTAGTTCAGAAATTTAAAAATAGACCCATATTCTTATCTATTGACCTTGATGTCCTAGATCCTTCAATAATGAGCGGAACAGGTACTCAGGAAGCAGGCGGGCTTAATTTTAAAGAATTTATCGAATGGTTAAAAGCCTTTTCTTCTTTAAACTTTGTCGGTGCAGATATTGTTGAGCTTTCACCTGCTTATGACACAAGCGGTGTTTCTACTGTAACTGCGGCAAAAGTTATAAGAGAAGTTCTTTTAATGATGTCATAAACCTAAATTAAATTTTAAATGTATAATAGTATTAACTATATGAAACTAATTTTTCAAAAGGTAATATAAATGAAAAAGTTTGGGGTAAGGCTCTTAAAGAACCGATTAAATCCTATAAATATTCCGGAAGGAATGGAGCTTCAACATGGGCAAGTTGTTCTTCTTTTAACCGAAAAAGGAGAAGAGGCTGCTAAAGTTGAGCAAATTCCTTGCTGTGTTTATAAAAAATGGGGCAAAAACCTACCAGCTCCCCTAGAAGTAGTAAAAGTTCTTAATAAAGAAGATCTCGAGTATTTAAAAATTCTTGAAAAAGAGGAAATGGAAGCGTTTCAAAAGGGTAATGAGTTAATTTCTACTCATAACCTGCCAATGAGACTTGTAAATGCTAAATTTACTTTTGATAAGAAGAAAATTACTTTTTACTTTACTGCACCAAATAGAGTTGATTTCAGAAATCTTTTAAAAGACTTAACTCAAGTTTTCAGAAGAGTAAGAATTGATTTAAGACATATTGGTGTAAGAGATGAAACCTCAATTTTAGAGGGAATAGGTCTTTGCGGAAAAGGTTTATGTTGTTGTACGTGGTTAAGTGATTTTAGTTCAATTAATATAAAATTGGCTAAAGATCAAGGAATGCCGATAAATCCGAGTAAAATATCGGGTGTATGTGGTCGTTTGTTATGTTGTCTTAACTATGAATATCAAAACTATATTGATGCAGCTGTCGGAATGCCTCCTGTAGGAAGTGGGGTTATGACTCCGGACGGTATTGGTCGAGTTAGTGCACTTCATTTCCTTAACGGTAAACTTGCCGTTAAACTTGAAGACGGCAAAATCAAAGACTATGAGAAAAAAGATATTGAAATGATTGATGATGATATCAGCAGCATAGAAATTGATGTTAGACCTCAGTACAGAGATGAAGAAGAAGAACATGTCGACTTAAAACAATTAGAAGACGATGAGCAAAGTTATACTAATAATATTTAAGTTGTTCTTATCATAAAAATTAAAAAGATATTTCTTCGGTTAGAAGGGAGCTTAAATAATTTGTCTGATTCTCCGATAGAATCGAGTTAGAATAAAGA
>JBAXKC010000050.1:0-16035 GCA_037137535.1 bacterium
GATAAGGGTTACCGTTAAAAAATGTTTTTAACCAAACAGCTTCTAATACTTTTAATTTTATTTATCAAGTTAAAACCTTTCTAATTGATTTTTATTAATTTAATTATAATAATAGCTTAGTAAAAACACCACTTTATAAAATTTAATTACGTATAATAAAAAGCATCGACTTTATGATCGGTGCTTTTAGTAATCAACGTTTCTAGCTAACTCCAAAACGCTTAAAGAACCACATTTTAACGAACTGGGTAAGGATAGCGTAAGTTATCATCATAAGTGTTAAAAGGACAAAGTACAGCTTAGGAAGTGCAACAAAGCCTAATGCACTTGCTAAAGGCGAGAACGGAAGCCATAATGCTATTGAAACAACGATAATTGTTGTTAGCATCATCGGTAAACTCGCTCTGCTCTGAATAAAAGGTATTTTCGTTGTTCTAATAACATGAATGATAATCGATTGCGATAATAAAGACTCTACAAACCAACCTGTGTGGAATAATGCCGGGTTTTTCCACGAATGGAAAACGTATAACATCATGAAGAAGGTTGCATAGTCGAAGATTGAGCTTATCGGACCTATAAACATCATAAATTTCTTAATATTATCTATATTCCATTGTCTAGGGTTTCTTAAGAACTCTTTATCCACGTCATCAGTAGGTATTACGGTCTGCGACATATCATAAAGAAGATTGTTTGTTAAGATTTGAATTGGTAGCATAGGCAGGAATGGCAAGAAAAAACTTGCTCCTATAACGCTGAACATATTGCCAAAATTGGAACTTGCCCCCATGCGGACGTATTTTATTATGTTTCCAAAAACCTTTCTACCTTGAACAACGCCTTTTTCAAGCACCAAAAGATTTTTCTCCAATAAAATTATATCTGCGGACTCTTTTGCAATATCTACAGCTGTATCGACTGAAATTCCAACATCAGCCGCCTTCAGAGCCGGAGCATCGTTTATGCCGTCGCCTAAGAATCCAACTACATGATTTTTACGGTGTAAAGCTTTTACAATCTGCTCTTTATGTGATGGGGATAATTTTGCAAATATAGTAGTGGTTTCTGCAACTTCTGCAAGCTCATCATCAGTCATAGAATCAATATCATGACCTAAAACTACTTTATCATAAGGCAAGCCAACCTCTTTGCAGACTTTTCTTGTTACTGCATCGTTATCGCCCGTTAATATTTTTACAGAAACTCCATGATTATTTAAAAGTTTAATAGCTTGTGCAGCTGACTCTTTTGGTGGGTCAAGGAAAGCTAAAAAACCGGCTATTGTTAAATCATGTTCATCTTTTAAAGTATAAACGTTTCTATCTGTGGGCATTTCTTTATATGCAACTGCTATAACCCTAAAGCCATCTTCATTGAGGGATTTTACCACGTTTTTAGCTTTTTCAACGTCAGTTTCTTCTAGGCTTAAAGTTTCACCGTTTATTTCGACTTTCCTACTTATCTCAAAAAGCTCTTCTACTGCACCTTTACAGATTAGCAAGTGCTTATTGTTCTGCTCATTAACGATTACTGACATTCTTTTTCTAACAAAATCAAAGGGTAACTCGTCTATTATCTTGAAATTATTATCAATATATCTGTCTTTATTGAGTTCTGCATGTTCCAAAACCGCAATATCAAGTAAATTCTTCAATCCTGTCTGATAATAACTGTTTATATAGCCCATAGTAAGGACATTATCATTATGAAATCCGTAAAAATCAACGTGACGCTCAAGAATAATTTTATCTTGTGTTAAAGTTCCTGTTTTGTCAGAGCATAACACGTCCATTGCTCCAAAATTCTGAATGGAATTAAGCTTTTTTACAATTACTTTGCTTTTAGACATCTCCAACGCACCTTTTGCAAGGTTTACCGTAACAATCATCGGCAACATCTCGGGAGTTAACCCCACGACGACTGCAATTGCAAACAGTAAGGATTCAAACCAGTTGCCTTTACTGAAACCATTGATAAAAAAGACCATAGGAGCCATTACAAGCATAAAACGAATCATCAGCCACGCAAAACCGTTAATTCCTTTTTCAAAACTTGTTTGCTCGCGTTTTTTTGATAATTCAAGGGCAATTTTGCCGAAATAAGTATTATTTCCTGTTAAAATAACCACAGCAAAGGCAGTACCGCTTATAACAGTGCTTCCCATATAACATATATTCTGAAACTCAAGAGCTCCTTGACTTTGGTCTTTTTCTTTTACAGCAATCTTTTCAACAGGCATAGCTTCGCCTGTTAAAGCGGCTTGAGCAATAAATAAATCCTTAGCACTTAATATTCTTACATCCGCAGGAATAATATCACCTGCCGAAAGTCGAATAATATCACCCGGAACAAGATCCTGAAGCGGAATTTCAAAATTTTCTGAAACCAACTCTTCAAATTCATCATTTACAATTTCTTCTTCAAGTATTTTGCGTTGTCTTATTGTTGTAGCGGTTGTATTGACCATTTCACGCAATTTTTCAGCCGCCTGATTGGAACGATATTCCTGCGAAAAGGTTAAAAACACACTCACCAGAACCATTAAAAAAATTACTGTAGCGGCTTTTATATCTCCAATTGAACAAGAAACCAGTGATAAAGTTAGTAATAAGATATTTAACGGATTTATAAACGTCTTAAGTAGCTCAGTAACAGCATTTTTAGGCTTTTCATGGCTGATTACGTTTAATCCGTATTCTTTAACCCTATCGTTAACTTCCAGCTCAGACAGTCCATTCAGAGTTGTATCAAAAAACCTTAAAACAAATTCTGTATTACTTTTAGCTGATAACTGCAATACTTCATTAATATATAAAGTTCGGTCAGCTTCTTTTTTAGTCTTTTTATAATTTTTAAAAGTGTTTGATAACACTTCGAAAACTTGATTTTTCATAATTGTAACCTTCTTATCAAATAAAAATTTATAATTTGGTGAGAAGGTCTATATTAACGGGTATTTATAGAATCTACATCACCAAATAGTTATTAAACATATAAAACTACTCGCCTCGGGGTCCATAAATACTTCCTTTCTTGATATTTTAACTGATTGACATCCTTAACTCCATGATACTCCATCAAAAATGCTGTAAAGATAAGTTTTGTAAAGTGTTTTTAGTGTTTTGTTCGTTGCTTGATGGTTTCGATGTCTAAAGCCATCGACTCTCTTTTTATTTTTTGAAAAATAAAAAGAGTGCAAAAACAAAAAAAACATAGTAATTTTGACCGCTACTGTTTTCTTTTCTTACTTTTTGAGTTGTTTAACACATAATAATTTTTGAGAAAAAGGCAAACCTCTCGTGGATGGTGGTTCTTTGGTTTTTTTTATGAAAACTATCAAAACGATTCAATAAAAAAATCTTGAGTTTAAAGACAACTCAAGATTTTTAATTTTTTTTTAATAAATTATTTAAGCTATTAAATCAAGTCCGAATTTTGAATTAGAAGGCTCATTTGCACCTGAAATATCATCCACTATACCTTTAAAGAAAGATTTTAAAGGGTTAGCTCCATAAGTATCAGACTCAAGGTTTAATCTCTCAATATCTACATCAATATCATCATTCTCCAAAACAACAGGGTTTAATAGATTCTCCTCAGAAGCAGAGTTTCTTTTGAATGCTACATTATTATTTATATTATTAAATGATGGAATATTAAAAAGTTTCATTATTTTTCTCCTTTATTTGAAACGAAAGTTAAATCCCCCTTGAAATACTAATATTTCAAGGAAAAATACTTATTCCGCCTTTGTAATTATGTTTACAAAAGCATTTAAGTAAATTATATAGTTAGACGTTCCTTTCAAATGTACAAACAGTATTTGTAATTTGATGGTTAGATTATTAAGTGTAACCTTTACACATTTATAAGGAACAAAAAATTATTATATACCCTTAATTCTGATTCTCAATTGGCCGAAAGTATAATACAATTCGTTTGTTGTGTTATACTTTCGGATAGTATTTATACTCATGTCTGATGACTGTGTACGTTATTCTGTATGTGCTATATCCTCGCTAATCCTTATTTTTAGTTCATTTTAAATATTAAATTTAAAATCTTTTTAATCTAATACAAATAGGTGTTTTTTATAAGTTTATTTTATTTGCTATAATTTACATAGCTTAACACGAAAAATAAAAAATCACTTATCTCAAAGACATGTTGAATTATGTAGAATCAACGTTTATACTATAAAAGTTAGTAGCTTTACAAGAAGATAGAGTCTTTCTTTTTATCTTTAAATTAAGTGTTTTTTTAAAGATAAAAAATAATAATAAAGCCATCAGATTATAAGTGGGTTGCCTTAATCAATAAAGGAGTTTATTTTATGCAATGGTTTATGGAACTTAAAACAGTTCAAAAAATACTGAGCCTTGTTTTTGTAATGTCTATGTTTATCTTAGGGCTTGGATTATTGTCTTATAATCAAATAGAAAAAGCGAATAAAGACATGGAATCTTTATATGCTGATCGACTAATGTCGATTGATTATTTGAATACATGCAGCAGAGCAGCAGATCTCAATATTGCTAGTCTTTACAGATTAATGACTGAAAAAGATAAAAATGAGCAAAAGCAAATCGTAAAGGACATACAAAAAAGAGCCAAAAAATTTGTTGATGCACTTAAAACAATGGAAGCAACAGAACTCGATGCTACAGAAAAAGAAGATATTTCAAAAATAAAACAAACTCTTGTTAAATATAAAGCGACAAGGGCGATTATAATAAAACTAGCGTTAGAAAACAGACAAAAAGATGCTTATAGTTATTTTATGGAAAATTATGCAGTTTTAACACACTTTACTGATAATTTAGAACATTTAATTAAATATGAAGAAAAAATGGCGAAAGAAACAAACACTAAAAACAATATAGATGGAGCAAATCAAAAAATAATTCTTTTAGCGGCAATATTTCTTGCATTAGCTTTAGGCTCTGCTTTTGGAATATATCTTGCTAATATGATTTCAACGCGTTTAGGTCGTGTAGTTAAGCATTTAGAAGAACTTGCAAATGGTAATCTTGCTGTAAATGATTTAAAAATTTACTCGAGTGATGAAATCGGGCAACTTGGTGTTGCTATGAATAAAATGACAAGAACACTTCAAAAGTTGGTGAAACAAGTTGCTGACTCGGTGCAGGAGATTACGTCAGGCTCAGAACAGATGAATATTGCGGCAGAGCAGACAGCAATTGGTGCGCAGCAGGTAGCGAACAATGTTACACAACTTGCCTATGGTGCTAATCAGGTTTCAACAAATATTGAAGAGGGTGCAAAAAATATTTCTCATATTAATAAAGTTATTCAAGCAATTCATAATGAAGCAAAAGAAGTGGCAGCTCTTGGAAATAATACGGAAACCTCTGCAAATAGCGGTAAAAAGGAAGTTGATAAGGCTGTTTTAAAGATACAGAGCATAAGAAACTCTTCTGCAAATATATCAACGGCTATAAGTGAATTAGGTCAATTAAGTTCGCAAATTGAGCAAATTGTGGACCTTATTAAAAGTATAGCGGGGCAAACTAATCTGTTAGCTCTTAACGCAGCGATAGAAGCCGCAAGAGCAGGCGAACACGGTAAAGGCTTTGCAGTTGTTGCAGAAGAAGTAAAAAAACTCGCAGAACAGTCAGGAAGTGCTACAGATAAAATTACAACTATGATTAAAGAGGTCCAAAACAAGACTAATCTTGCTATAAATAACGTTAATGCAGGAGTTAAAGAGGTTGATGAGGGCGTTATAGTTGTAAATGAAGCTGGTGCAACATTAAATACAATTATTGAACAGGTAAAACTTGCAAATACTAAAATACAGCTTATTACAAAAGAAATCAGCGGAGCTGCTGCAAATTCTGATGAAATTGTTGCAATGATCGAAAATATATCTGCTGTAACTGAAGAAACTGCCGCAAGTGCAGAGGAAGTGTCTTCTATTACGCAAGAGCAGACGGCAAGTCTTCAAGAAATAAACGCATCTTCTCATACGCTGGCTAAAATTTCCGAAGAATTACAAGTGCAGGTCAGTGTGTTTAAGGTTTAATTTTTTTATCTTTATATCAAGAAAAATCGACAGTTTTGGCTGTCGATTTTGTTTTTTATAGAAGTTTGAAATAAAGTTATATCATTACTTTGTAAAAATTTCAATTAAGAACCACCCTAAGTCGATCGGTTTGCTTCTTTTCTCAAAATTATATTATGTAAAACAACTCAAAGAGTAAGAAAAGAAGCCAGTAGCGGTCAAGAACAGCAATGTTTTTGTTCCCTTTTTATTTTTCAAAAAAAAGGGAGTCAAGGGCTTTAGTCATAGAAACCATTGAGTAACTACCACATTTTATAAGTTAAATGCACTCACCGATTAGAAGATACTGAAACAAGTTCAGCATGAAGATTGTATCTTAGACATTAGAATCATTAAGTAATGAACTAAATTTAAAAAACGATAATATACATATTTGAAAATCAATGTTAAATTATTATTACTATGGATTATAAAATTCTGGAAAAACTTAAAACAGCATATACACTTTTAAAGCAGGGCAATTTTAATGAAGCAAAAGAGCTTTGCTTTGAGGTAATTAAAGCTAAACAAGATATTGACGGAACGGCTAATTATTTTGTAGGTCTTTGTTATTTAGAAGATGAGCAGTTTAATAATGCGGAATTTTATTTTAAAAATGCAGTCGATATTTCGGAAAAAGATGAATTTATTTATGATTTAGCTTTTACTTATATTGCTTCAGAAAAATATGAAGAGGCGATAAAATTATATTTAAGACTTTATAATAAATATCCCGATGAGGTTGATTTGAATTTAAAATTGGCCGAATGTTATGAAAAAACCGATAATCCCGAAAAAGCCCTTGTTTATTACATTAACAACATCAGTTTGGGCAATAATGGAGTTGAAATAATTTTTAAAGCTGGTGTAGTTTGTAAAAATCTCGGAAAATTAGATGATGCCGAATATTTTTATAAACTTGCGTTAAATACAATGCCCGAAAATCATTTAATTTATTATAATATCGGTAATTTGTATTATATGAAAAACGATTTTATAAATGCTTTAGAATGGTTTGAAAAGGCTTATTATCTTGAGAAAAATGACACTAAAGTGCTTAATAATATAGCTTCTTCTTATTATAATATTGGAGAGCTTGGAATTGCCGAAGAATTTTATATTAAATTTTTACGGCTTTCGCCCGAAGATCCTACTGCTAAATTAAATTTAGCCTGTTTACTTTTATTGCGTCAGGATTATGAAAACGGCTTAGAGCTTTATGAAAACAGGTATGATGTTGATTTTTATTTAAAACCCGAAAAAAAAGAATTACCAAAGCCATTATTTACTTCTGACAAAAATAATAAAGATAAAATCGTCTATGTATACTATGAACAGGGTTTTGGCGACACTTTGAACTTTGCAAGATATTTACCTGTTCTAGCAGATATGGTTAAGCAGGTTATTTTTAAATCTCAAAAAGCTCTTTATGAGCTAATTAAAGATAATTTTCCGAATATTAAAGTTATAAGTGATGATATAAATGATAGTCAACTGAAATATGATTGTCATATCTCATTAGTAAGCCTGTTAAAAGAATTGAAAATCAGTAAAAATAATATTATCAGTCCTAATGGCTATTTAAAACCTTACGGATATAAAATTAACATGGATTTAGAAGAATTATTTTCTTTTGAGGGAATAAAAATAGGCCTATGCTGGAATACAGGTTTAGCCGTCAATAATAGAAATATTCCTTTTGATAAATTAAAATCCATTATTGATTTTTCAAAAAATCGCATTTACTCACTGCAAAAAGGTTTAGGCTTAGAACAAATAGACACCGAAGAAATAATAAGGCTAGACCCTTATTTAAACAGCTTTTATGACACAGCAGGCTTTATTGAGCGTA
Organism: bacterium; assembly: GCA_037137535.1. Taxonomy (GTDB): domain Bacteria; phylum Cyanobacteriota; class Vampirovibrionia; order Gastranaerophilales; family JBAXKC01; genus JBAXKC01. Next base: position 7,920 of record JBAXKC010000050.1, read on the forward strand.
TGGACCTTATAATAACAGTAGATACAGCAGTTGCACACATTGCAGCTGCAATGAATAAGCCTGTTTATGTTTTATTAAACGCCGTCCCTGATTGGAGATGGGGACTTGATGCAGAAACAACTCCATGGTATTCATCCGTTGGCTTAATAAGGCAAGATTACCCAAATGATTGGGATTCCGTAATTAAAAAACTCGCTTATAAATTTAAAACAGGGTTAATACCTTTTAAAGAGATAAATTAATATTATTTTTAAGTTTTCAAAACTCGTCATTGCGAGCTAAGCAATCTAAAAAGTTATTGGGTTTTCATCTGCAAATTATCTTCGTTGTTTAATGATTTCGATGTTTTAAGCCATTGCTTACTTTGAAAATGAAGCAAAAAGATTACGGCTCTGAGCGCTACTGGCTTCTTTTCTCAAGAATAGTTCTGCACAAAATTATTCTTGAGAAAAGAAGTAAACCGCTTGTGGGCGGTGTGTCTTTGGTTTTTTCTTTTGCGAAAAGATTTATTTTTCTTTTGCTTGAAGATTTGCCGAAATGGTTTTCATTTGTTGTGAGGAATTTGCTGTGTCCAGAACTTCAAAACTGCCTCCTGAAAGCGTGCTGATTGGCACAACATCGTATTTTACAGCAACAATAGAGTCCTTGCCCTCTTTCATCGATCTTCCGCTGATTTTAAGAATTGACGGTTCTCCTTTGTCTATTTTGATTTTTCCGTCAAATTCCCCGACAGTTCTGATTAAAACAGCTTCTTTTGAACCGTTTTGAGCAATAACAAAAGATTTAGTATGCTTTAAACTTACGTTTTTATCGTTATTTTTTGAATCAATGCTTAAAAAACCCTGATTCTCTTTATTGTCAGAACCACTTAAAGGTAAAATCACAATAGAATCATTGCCATTCATTATTTTGCCTAATGGAATTGCAACACATGGCGAAATATCCGAGGTTTTTTCATGGTTTTTTACACCAACTACAGTAAAAGAACCCGTCCCTGATTTGTCAAGGGTTGTAACTGCCTTTATTGTGGCAGTTTTTGCATCTGCTGCTGTTTCTGCAAAAATTGCATTATGTTTTGCACCTTGTGCAGTTGTTGAGATAATCATTTCTCCTTGTGGGGTTGTAAGCTTACCTTTTTGGTCAATCGGCGACATTATAGATGCTCCCAGCGTGATTGTACCGCTGTCTTTGTTTGTTGACACAAATGTGAAGGTTCCGTTCTTTTCAGCTTTTAATGTTGAATTCGAAGTGCTTATTGAAGAAGATGTGGCTTCTGATTTTATCTCTTGAGTTTGTTCTGCTGTATTTGTTAATGACTGGAATAATTTTTGAGCATTTTCAATAAGTAAATCTGCATTTTTGTTCATTATTGAAGCATTAAGCTGTTTTTCAAGTGTTTTTTCTGTCTTATTTTCAAAATCTATCGAATGAGTAGCCAGAGAGTAGGCATAAATCGCTTTGGAATAGGATTCCATTCCTTTTGGCGGCTCGTTTGTTTGAGGTTGCTGAGTTGCAGGATTTGCTTCGGTTTTTTGCATTTTTGGTTTGCTAATTACCGATTGAGCGGAGTTGTTAGTAAAAGATACTTTAAACATTGTCCATCCTCAAACTATTCTATTCATGTATATAAAAGCAAAACAGCCAAAAAATTGACAGGAAATTAAAAAGTTTTACAAAATGAAATGATTTTGTGGAAATTTGAGAATTTATAAGGAATTAGAATGTTTGGTTACGTTCACAATTACAGTTTTCGCAAAAGAAAAAAACTAAGCCACACAACCCACATGCGGTTTGCTTCTTTTCTCAAGAATTATATTGTATAAATCAGCTCAAAGGGTAAGAAAAGAAGCCAGTAGCGGTCAGAGCTGTAATGTTTTTGCTTCCTTTTTTTTGAAAAATAAAAAGGAAGTTGATGGCTTCAGACATCTAAACCGTATAGCAACGAGGATAATATACTGGTGAAAACTTAATAATTTAGGCGATGCTGAACTTGTTTCAGAATGACGGGTTTTAGTCACTTAGTTCTAAATTGCTCAAAAAAGTAGCTATATAGCTTTACCCGGCAAGATGTTAAGAAATATAAATATTTGTTTTTTTACTGTTAAATAGTGAAAAAAATTGATAAGTAGACCATTACAGGGTTTCAAAAATAATTAATATTTTTATATATAATTTGGATTATTTTTCAGAAAATGGGGGGTTATTTTTTTCTGAATTTAGCTTTTAATTATCTGTATAGTTAGAGGGAAATAGAAATTAAACGGTGGGGATTTTAAATGACTATCATTCAGTCTAGAAATTTGTGTGTGCAAAAAATTTCAAACAAACAAGTCAAGGAATCCAAAAAAGAAGCAAAAGTTCAGAATGTAGCGTCACAAACATTATCATTAAACAATTTAGCAAAAACAAACTCAGAAAATTTAAAAGCGTATTTTCTAAACAACAAAACCGCTGTAAAAAATGCTCGCATGGATGTGGCATTCGGTAAAAAATTAGACAGTCTTCATGAATTAGGCGCAAATTATGATGCAAAAACCGACAAATACAAATTCGGTCTTCGCTCGGCTAATGCTGAAAAAGTAAGACTTTGCGTATTTGACGGCGAACTCGGCAAAGAAGTAATGCATATTGATTGCGACAAAAAAGACGAGAACGGTGTATTCAAGTTTGAAACCCCTTTAAGTGAACTTAAAGAGAAAAATGCTGTATTTGGCGATAATAAAGCTATTTATTACGGTTATAGAGTTTGGGGACCTAACTGGAAATTTGATGAAAACTGGAAACCTGGAAGTGAAGACGGTTTTGTTGATGATGTTGATGATAAAGGCAATAGATTCAATCCTAATAAACTTTTACTCGATCCTTACGCAAAAGAAGTTTCTCATGATCCTATTTCTCCTGAAAAAGTTCATGTAAAAGATCCAGCTTTCTATTATGCAACAGGCCCTGATCATAGATTAAACGATTCAGCTCCTATTGCACCAAAGTCAATTGCTTTTATAATGCCAAAACTTAGTGATATGCTTGAAGAATTATCTCCAGAAGAGAAGAAAAAAGTTGAAGAAACAAGAACAAGACCTCAGGAAAAAGAAATTGTCTATGAAACTCATCTAAGAGGGCTTACGATGAGGGATGAAGCGCTTCCCGAAAACATAACAATTGACGGGCAAAAAGCTCAATTTAGAGGAACTTATGCCGCTGCGGGCGAAAAAGCTAAAGAATTAGCAGATTTGGGCATTACGGAAATTGAGTTTCTTCCCGTTCAAGAAACCCAAAATGACGGAAACGATAAGCATATAGAATCAAATTATTGGGGCTATATGACAAATGCATTTTTTGCTCCTGAAAGACGTTTTGCAGCCGATAAAAAACCTGGTGGACCAACTCAGGAATATATGAAAATGGCTATTGAATTTAACAAAAACGGTATTAAAGTTCTTAATGACGTGGTTTATAATCATACAGGTGAAGGCGGATTATGGGCAAACAATCCGACAACAGCAAATCTATTATCTTTAAGAGGAATTGATAATTCTTCTTATTATGAAACTGCCGATAACGGAAAACGTTATTATGACAATACAGGCTGCGGCGAAAATATAAATGCCGCAAATGAAATGGTAAGGGATTTGGCGGTTGATTCTCTTAAACACTGGCAGGATTTAGGTGCTAATGGCTTTAGATTTGACCTTGCTCCCGTTCTTGCCAATAAACATTCCAAAGACCGATATGAGTACGATAGAGATGATTCTAAAAATATTTTGAATCGTTTAAAAAAAGAAATCGGCAGACCTGAAAAAGGCGGTAAAGGTGTTGATTTAATTGCTGAGCCGTGGGCTATCGGTGATAACTCTTATCAGGTGGGTAATTTCCCTAAAGGTTGGGGCGAATGGAATGATAAATTCAGAGATACAATGAGAAAAGTTGAAAACAGATGTGATGACGTAACTCCAGGGCAAATGGCTCAAGTTATTTCAGGTTCTGATAACCTTTTCAATAAAAGAGGAAGAACTCCAAACGCTTCAGTAAACTTTATCAATGCGCATGACGGATTTACCTTGAAGGATCTTCATTCTTACAATAATAAAAATAATATTGGTTCAGATGGCGGAACTGATGATAATATTTCGTGGGATCACTTCGGTTCACCTGCTATTCAAAGACAGGCTGTAAGAAATTCTTTTGTTGATCTGTTAACTTCTGCGGGTATTCCTATGTTTGTAGGCGGAGATGAAAGCCTTAGAACTCAAAACGGAAATAATAATGCTTATAACCTTGATAATGCAACTACATGGATGTATTGGGGCTGGAAAACTCCTAAGAACTTGCAAGAAACTTTAGTTCAAGGGCATAGAGAGTTTACAAAAGATCTGATTCAATTCAGAAAAGACCACCCTTCACTTGCTCCGACAGCTTTTTATACAGGAAAAGACGGTAATAAGAACGGCTTAGCGGATATTTCATGGTATGACGCTTCTGGTAAAACACCAAAAGCAGATTATTGGGACAATCCGAAAAATCATTTCTTAGCCTTTAGAACAGATTGTACGGAAGCTAAATTTGGTAAGCCTGAAAGTGTTGAAGCTCAAGATGATAAATCAGTTTATATTGCTATAAATAAAAGCCCAGAGGGAACAAGAGCTCATATTCCTGAGCCTGTTGAGGGTAAAAACTGGTATGTGAGCTGTGATACACAAGAAAGTCTTGAGGGTTCAAATATTAAAAAAGCAGGACAGGAAACACTTCTTAAACGTAATGAAGATGGCGAATACGTTTATGATATGAAAGGCAGAACAAGGCTTGTTCTGGTAGAAAAATAAACACAATCCACCTCTAACCAAGCAGGAGGGTTTAACCGTCCTCCATTAATCATTTAGCCCCTTGAAAAAGGGGTTTTTATTTTGTTTTTATTCATTATTGTTTTGTGCAAAACAACTCAAAGATTAAGAAAAGAAGCTAGTAGCGGTCAGAGCTGCTATGTTTTTGCTTCCCTTTTATTTTTCAAAAAATAAAAGGGAGTCGATGGCTTCAGGCATCGACTCCCTACAACAACTAAGAGTATTTACAGGTTAATACAGTTTTAATATGAATATTTTAAAAAATAATGAATAATTGAGTACTTAACCATTTATATGTTATAACTTTTTTAATTAAATAATTTGTTGAGAGAGTTAATGTTTATTAGAAAAAGCCAAGAAGAAGATTTAAATAATTTATTAACAATATATGATATTGCAAAGAATTTCATGAGAGAAAATGGAAATAAAACCCAATGGAGTCAAGCTTATCCAAGTATTGAGCTTCTGAAAGCTGATATAAATTCGGGTAATAGTTATGTTTGTGTGGAAGAAAATGAAATTGTGGGAACTTTTTATTTTGAAATAGGCGAAGATCCTACTTATAAAAATATTTATGATGGAATGTGGTTGAATGATGAACCTTACGGTGTTATACATAGAATTGCTGTTGCCAAACACAATACAGGCGTTGCGGTTTTTTGTCTGAATTGGTGTTTGGGTAAATGTAAAAATATTAAAATAGATACTCATAGGGACAATGTTCCTATGCAAAAATTTATTCTGAAAAACGGATTTCTTCAATGTGGTATTATTTTAAGACCTGATGGTACAGAGAGATTAGCTTATCAGAAATCTTAGAGGGTATTTTTCTAATTATTTTCAAGTTTTATTTAGAGTGCAGTAATCTTATAATTTAACAATACTATTTTGTAAAAACTTCAACCAAAGACCCACCACTCACGAGCGGTTTGCTTCTTTTTTCGAAAATGAGTTTGTGTAAAACAGCTCAAAGAGTATGAAAAGAAGCTAGTAGCGGTCAAGAAGCGCCATGTTTTTATTTTTGCTAATTTTTTATTTTTCGAAAAATAAAAAGTTAGTCGATGGCTTTAGACAAAGAAATCATTAAGCAACGAGGATAATTTATTTGTGAAAACACATGGTTGAAGAGATGCTGAATCAAGTTCAGCATGACGGTTTTAAGAATCAGCACCTTAAATATTTATTTTTTCTTTCATTCTCATCATAAGCTCAAATGGCGAGGATAGGGATGTTCCTGTTACCGTATCAAACCCTTTCCCTTGAAAAAGCCCTGTAACTTTGTCCCATAGGTTTTGTCTGTATAGAAAATACGGGATAAGTTTATGGTCATCGCTTACAAATTTTCCTGCTGTAAAATTGCTGATTAAAGTGTTATTAGCACTCCAGTCGTAGATTTTGCCGTTTTTATCCATTGCACCTACTGTTATGACGTTATCTGCAAGACTTAACGGATTCAAATAATCTTTTCCGTAATTTCCACCGGAAACTGTAAACGGGATTTTATGGGAGTATTTTTCTATTTCGCATAAGCTCTCGTTCAGCCAATGATAAAAAGGAGTTCCTAGTGCTAAATCTTCCATGTTTACGTGGGTTATTTTGTCTTTTATGGCTTGTCTGTTGTTTTCAAAGAGTTCCTGTTTGAAATTATTTGAGTAGTCCTTGATCATAGCTCTAATATTTTTTTTGCAGCTAGCAATGTTTTCATGGTTTATAGAATCGGGAATATTTTTTAAATATTCAGGCAATTCTTCTGGTTTTTTTGTGTAATGTTCTGACATTACATCTTTTAGCTTTTTCATGTGTTCTGAAAAGACTCTAAACTCAAAACTCCAGCCTGAGGAAAGATTTATTCCATCGGGAATTAAGCCTTTTTCTATTTGTTTGTTAAGTTTTTTCAGAGCAATAAACATTGAGCGGTCGTGATAACCTGTTGTTCCATCAGCAAATTTTGCAACAGGTAGTTGGATTTTAATTAATTTTGCTGTCGGATCGCAGGTTCTTGCAACTTTTTCGGAGCAATCGCCATGTGTCCTTGTTTTTGTAAGTGCAGATTTCCAGTCATCAAGTAATACAACGACTTTTTGAGGTGTTTCAAAAAACTTCTTTTTTACATTAACAATGGCTTCTTGAAGTTCTAATCTGAGCAATCCGTCATTTATGCCTGCAATACTGTTTTGCCAGTTATTTATTATTCGTCTAGTTATTTTCTCTTTTAAAGTGTTTTTAACTTGTTCTGCATTTGTTTTATCCGATAATATATGTAAAATATCTTTATTGCTAAGATCTTTTGCTTCAATAGGGGCTGGTAAATTCACTCCTGTCGGACCTTTTCCTATAAGTTTATTTTTTACTATATCAGTAATATCAGTAACAGCATTTGCTTCAAAATTTTTAAAGCCTGCACGAGTTTGACCGCTTGGTTTTTCATGAGTAAATAATTTTTCCAATTTTTCAGAGCTCGTAAATAAATCTTCTATTAGTTCTATTCCGTAACTGCATTGTCTTAATAAATTGTGTTCGTATAATTCTCTTTCTTTTGACATGGTTTCTTTAATGGGCAAAGCACTAGCTTTGACAGTATTAAATACTGTCTCGCCAACAGATAAACTCAACATAAATAAATCCTAATATAAACTCTCTAAACTCTACTAAAAACTCTCTAAACTCTATTAAACCAATATTAAAATAATTTTAAACATAACATCAAAAATTAATAAAAACTCACCTATAACGTTTGACACCACTTAAAAAACTTTTGCAAGAATTTTTAAATATTTTAATAATTAGCCTATTTATTTTATTTTAAGAGAAAAAGAAAAATAATAAAGTAAAAAAAAACCAACTTTTTATATGACCTCAATTCAAACAAAAAAGAATAAAATCATACTGTAATAGTAAATAAAGTCTTCCACATTTCAGTCGACATTATTCAATTTGTAAGATGAGAAGAGGGAACAAAATGTTTAATAATAAAACTATATTGGCAATTATTGCCATATTTATAATTGTTCTTGCTTTTACAGCCCTCTCCAGTGATACAAGCGTTTTAAGATTAATTGAATCTGCCGGAGCTTGTGCGTAAAAGGCTTTTTATTATACTGATTAACTAATTTTATACGAGCATAAAAGTTTTCGTAAAAGAAAAAACCAAAGCTCAACCACTAAGGAGCGGTTTGCTTCTTTTCTCAAGAATTATATTGTGCAAAACGACTCAATGAGTAAGAAAATAAGAAGCTGTTTGGTTAAAAATGAAACAAAATCAGTAAAATAGAGTCTAT
>JBAXKC010000051.1:0-14306 GCA_037137535.1 bacterium
AGCTTCTTGAGCTTTATTTTCTATTTTTCCTAAAGCATTTTCACCAGCTTCTTGAGCTTTATTTTCTATTTTTCCTAAAGCATTTTCACCAGCTTCTTGAACTTTATTTTCTACTTCTTTAGCAGCTGGAAATAAATTGTTTTTTAATTCAACAGCTTTTTCTCTTACTTGTGGAATTAAAAGTGATAAGCCTGTAACTACAACAAGAGCTGATGCAATTCCTAAAGGTGATTTTGCAAAATTACCAGCTTTAGTTGAAAAACTTACTTCGTCTTTATGTGGTTGTGAATTATCATTAGGTGTTACCGCAGGCTTAGCAGCTGTTTGTGCTGTTGGATTTAATGGTTTCTTTGCAGCCGCAGCTGTGGTTGTTGTCGGTTGATTTGCGCCAAATGATACATTAAATGTCATTTTGTTTCTCCCTAATATAATATATTTCTATACGGTAGATTAATTTCGCCTTTTATATTAAAAACAAAATTTATATTAATTGCTATTTAAAATACGACTTTTTTTATATTAAAGCGTAATATAAGGCAATATAAGTGTTTTCAATACAGTTTACATTTCGTAACATGTAGTTTTCTTTTGTAAACACTGCATTATTATAATATTAGTAAAAGATATATTTTCAAGTAATCTTTCGAGCAATTATATAAATGATTTGTTAAGTAAAGGTTATTAGATTTATTATTTGTATTCTTATATATAGATTATATTAATATTAAGAAATAAATCTAATTTTATGACGAAATATTACAAAGATATTTTATTTGGTAAAAAGTAAATAATCCATATAGAGTATCATCTTTAGACCACTTTATAAAAACAATCTATTTATAGTTCTTAATAAAACTCTTAAATAACTAAAGTTAATTCGATAGTAACCGATTAAGTAATTATGGGAACGTCGAAAAGGAGTTAATAAGCGGTTATGAAGAAAGATGTAAATGTTGAAATATTTTCAGAAGAAATAAGAGAATTATTAACAGATTTAGAAAATTTTAAAAGTAAGCAAAGTGATCTTATGGAGATCGTTAAAGGGATTTATTTGAATATGTCTACTAATAATTAAATTTTTACTGCATATTTATAAAAAAACTTAAAAAACAGGGATTAATCTCTGTTTTTTTGCATTATATCATACTTTTGATCGTATTTTTAAATTATTGTTTGCTAGATGAATTTTATATGTTAGTATAAATTCAATTAGTGTGTATTTTTTATAGAAGCTGGAGAGAGAAACGATATGTATTCAAAAAAGTTTATCGGTTTATCGCTAATAACTGCTGCAGTATTAGCATCATCTAGTCCTGCGTTTGCAGAACTTACATCATTGGATGATTTACAATCATTACCAAATGCAAATCAATCATTTTTGGTTGATTCCGGTAAACCTTTGGATAAGAACCATTGGGCATATAAAACTTTAGAAAATATTTCTAAAAAACATGGTTTACTAGTAGGTAGCACTAAAGATAAATTTGATATTAATAAACCGCTTAGTCGTGATGAAGCAGCAGTTCTATTAATTAGTTTAGTCGGTAAAATTCAACAAGACAGAGTTGAATTATCAGAAGCAGAAAAAGTTCAGCTTGATATTTTAAGACAAGAACTTAATGGTGAAATGGCAAGATTAACTGGTAGAGTTGATGCATTACAAAATAGTGTTGCTCAATTAAACGGCACTGTTCAGTCACTTCAGGCAAGCGATAAGCAATCTGTAAAAATGGAATTTGGTGAAAACTTTAAGATTAAAGGTTCTTTCCAGGTCAGATATGCAAACAGTTTCAATAAAGGCGTTGAAAATTACGCTAATGGCTTTAGACTTCCACTTGGTGAAGTTAGACTTCAAGGAAAACTTCATAAAGACATCAATTACTTAGCAAGTATAGTTCCAAGTAGAACTTTTGACAGCACAACAAACTCAATACTTGGCGATGCTTATGTAATGACAGAAAAACTTAAACACCACAAAATCTATCTTGGACAAACTAGAACACCAATAGGTTATGAAGGGACTTTATCACCAACTTCATTAAATACTCCTGATAGATCACAGATAGCCAGAAACTTTAGCGATACCAGAGATTTTGGTATTAAAGCGGTTGGAAACTATAAACTCTTAGATTATTATTTAGGTGCTTATAATGGGAACGGTAACAACAGAAACGATACACACAACTCTGATTTAGCTTATGGCTACTGGGTAGTTGGAAAACCGCTTGCATATATGCCAAAGCTAGGCGTATTTGAAATTGGTGGTGGTATGTTTAGTGGTAAATATTCTCAATTTACTAATAACGTATTCACAAAAGATATTTATCAAACAACCAAAGGTCTTTATACTTCTTATGAATTCAAAAGAAACAAAATTACAAGTGAATGGTCTGATAAAAAAGGTTATTCTAACGTAGTAGGAAGAAAAGCAACAGGTTGGTATATTGAAGATGCTTTATTCTTAAATAAAAAAAGAACACATCAAGTAGTTCTGAAATATGATACATTTGATCCAAATAAAAACGTTTCAGATGACAGATCTACAGAATATACTCTTGGATACAATTACTATATGAAAGCTCAAAACTTAAAGCTTCAACTTGATTATGTGCATGCCAACAATAAAGTCGGCAATGACTCTAACAGAGTTATAGTACAAACTCAATATTGCTTCTAATTTATGCAAAATACTGAATATATTGAAGTACCTGCAATAACCAACAATACTAAAAATATATTTAATGATACTTTGAAAATTGCTCCATCAAAGATAATAGGAACAGTGGCTAATTTGCTTTCTATTCCTTTATATACATCTTTGATGGGCAAATCAGAGTATGGATTATATAGTGTTGCTATTGCCGTGTTAAGTTTTATTTGCATATTATTTAGCGATTGGGTCGGAATCTCAGCTTTAAGATTTTTTTCAGAAAAGAAAAATAGAAATATTACAGAATATTTATCATCTCTTTTCTTTCTACTATTTGCAAATTTATCTGTAATGTATTTAATAGCTGTAATTTTCTTTAAGCCAATCTCTCAATTTTTCCAAATTCCACCTAAGTTTTTATTAGCTGTATTACTAATAATTATACCTGTTGCTGTAAGAGCCTTATTATTTCAGATTCTGCGGGCAAAAATCAAAGCATTGTTTTACTCTATATCTACGATAGTAAATCAGTTCTTAACTATTGCTTTTGCTTATTATCTTCTTAAAACAGCATCTTTAGGCTCAATATCAATTATTATAGCTATGGCTTTGTCAATATTCATGATTGATGCATTTATTATCTTTAAAATCGGTATATTAAAAAAGCTTAAATTTAATAGTATTGATTTTAGTTTGATAAATTCAATCTTCAAATATGGATTACCTGTATCACTATCAAGTATTGGTACATGGTTTATATTGCAAGGTAATAAGTTAGTAGTTCAACACTTTTATGGTTCATCCATTAACGGACTATACGGTGTTGCAAATAATCTGACATTTACAACGCTTTTAACCTTATTTTCAATATTACCTCTGGCAGCGATTCCTAGAATTTTCATTAAACACGAGAATAATATTGACGTAAGACCGATTATAAGCAAGTTAACAGGTTTTTATCTGCTTGTTGCCTGTCCTATAATTATGTTATATTGCGCTTTTCCTAAAGAGTTAGTATTACTTTTTTCTAATCAAGACTATGTTGAAGCATATAAACTATTACCTTTCTTATCGTTATCATGTTTCTTTTATAGCTTGACAGAATACACCGCATTACAATATCAAATTGCAAAAAAAACTTATATAGATACAATTATTAAACTTGTTCCAAGTGTCTTAATACTTGTATTGACACCTTTATTTATAAAAAAGCTTGGTATAAGCGGAATTGGAATATCAGCTTTATTATCTAATTTAGTTTATTTTGTTTTGAGTTTAATTGTAAAAGTTCCTTCTCTGGAATCATTACCGCAAATAAAAACGATAACGAATATTGCATTATCAGCATTATCCTCATTAGTTATTGTTAAACTCATTTATAAATTTATTAATTTTACGGGAACACAAGAATATTTAGTAATAATATTTTTATTTATAACGTTATACACTGCTTTTGTTTTTCTCTACAGATCTTTAGGGCTTAAAACCTCTTCACAATCTGCTGAATAAACTTTGCTAAATTATATATTAGTTTATATAATTTTAGTATGAATAAAGCATTAAAAAAGTTTGTAAAATATCAGATAGAATCCGGTAAATCTTGTTATAAGCCTTTTCAAGGCGATAATGACAATTTTACCGGATTTTCTACTTCAATAGAAATGGAAAAGGCAAATGCAGAACTTGTTGAAGATAGCAAAGAGGGTTTGGCTCTTAAAAGAATTATTTTAAAATCAGAAAGTTCAAATTTTGGATACTTCCTTGACGGAATAGAAAGAAAACGAACTCTTAGAATGATTGGACACTTACCTTTAATTTACGGTTATGTTGCTGCTGTAATACTTAAAAGAACTGATAAAAGGCTTTATTCATGTGGGCTAGAAAAAACTATTGAAAATATTTTTATGCCAATTGCTGAAAATGGAAATGAGCCTGACTTTTATTTTCCTAGAAATGAAATAGACTCTTTTGGACTAAAAGTTTTGAATATAGGCAAAAAAAAAGACAATGAATTTGCTTTGTATCCTCAAGAATTTGAGCAACTTGCTCATAATGAAATTCAAGAACTAAGAAGAAAATCAGAAACAAAAATTGCAGATGATTGGTTGAAAATCAATACAAATGAATGGCTCTATATCGATGGTGGTTTAAATCGTTCATCAAAAAAAATTGTAGATACTTTTAGAGTCGCAGGAATTATTAAATCACACAATACTGTATATTTTTCTCCTCAAGAACAGTTTAAATTATACTCAATGAGTGCAGAAGAACGGTCATCAATTTTTATTCCAATTGCCAGAAATAAAAAAGAAAAAGACGTTTATAGCTGGTATTTAAGAATACATAACAGAAAAAAAGTAGGTGATCCGAATTTTGGAATTATTAGAGTCGAAATTCCTAGGGTTTCATCAATTACTGAACCAGAACTCATAGAACTTGTAAACGAAGTTTCAAGCTGGATTTTACTTGAAAAAAATCCAATTGCATTTCCGGCATCTCGTTGGGATAGAATGATTTATCCGATCAAATTCTGTGAAGATTATCTTAAAAGCAAAGCACCCTCTTATAAATATATTGACAATCTTATATAATAGGCACAGGAGCGAAAATGAAAACAATAAATGAAGAAATAGAAGTTAATAATGAATTAAATCCTATTGATACTAAAATAATAGGTAGAATTGTTGCAACTGAAAAATGCCCTAATACAGCGCAATCATTTAGTTTTTGGACAAATTTAGATGCTCCTGTCGGAATTGGAACAATTGTCAAAGTTGAAAGTGATAGAACTTTATTGAATGGTTCTAAAAAAATCACCTATGGAATAGTTACTGATGGCATAAGTTACACTGACTTAGATACTCCTATTAGCGATTACATAAGCTCAGAAGGCAATCCACTTTATGCTCAGTCAGCTCAGACTGAAAGACCAGAGTTTAGATATTATACAGCGCAAGTTTTAAAATCAGAACCTGAAGAACCAATTCAACCTGTTTCTATTGGAAATGTTCATTTAGCTGATGAAGCAGGAATAAAAAAAGCTCTTAGGATGGACAGTTATTCTGATAAAACTGGTATACCAATCGGTGTGTATGAAAATGGTGATGATAAATCGCCAATTTACTTAGACTCAAGATTCTTAATAGGTCCTGAAGCTGCTCACTTTAATGTAACGGGAGTTTCTGGATTAGCGACTAAAACCAGTATAGTAGAATTTTTATTAACAAGTATTTTTCAACACTATAAAGGTGATTCTGAAAAAGAAAATAAGAAAATAGCAACTATTCTTTTTAACGTAAAAGGTCATGATTTGTTATTCTTAGACCAGCCTGCGGATAATTTGAGTGAACAAGAATTAGAAATTTATGAAAAATTAAAAATAGAACCAAAAGCCTTTGATAATGTACATTATTATGCACCATATAAAGCTGATAGAGTTAATTTGAATACTTATCGGACTAATGAAGAGTTAGTTCATAATGTAAAACCACTTAGTTGGGGATTAAAAGAAATTTTTGACCATGTACAGGTATTATTAAATAGCGATGACGTTGACGCTAAGGCTGATGCTTTTTTATCATGGTTACAGGAAAATTTAATAGATTGCGATAAAATCAAACTTGAATATGGATTCGGTTTTAGTAAAATAAGAAACTTTCAAGAACTTGACGGCTGGTTTAAAGAATTATTTGAAGATGCCTCTGGAATCAATGAAGAAGGTAATTCTCAAGGCAAAAATCAATGGAGAGGGCATGCCCTTCCAACCATCAGAAAAGTTTACAACAGGTTAATTAATATTTCGACCAGATGTAAAGGCTTAGTAACCAATGTTGGAGAGTCCAACGACTTACCCTGGGGTGAATTTGAAGATAGAAATGTTTATGTAATTGATGTCGCAAATGTTATCCCACTAGCTCAAGATCTTGTATTTACAAGAGTTGTAGAAAAGTTGAGAGAACATCTCGAAAGGGGTGACTTAGGTGTAGATAAAGTTATAGTTTTTGTTGATGAGTTAAATAAATACGCATCTAATGATGGTGGAAATTCTTATCTAAAACAGACTTTACTGGAAATTTCAGAGCGTGGAAGATATTTAGGACTAATTTTATTTTCAGCTCAGCAATTTAAGTCACAAGTAAATAAAAGAATTGTCGGTAACTGCGGTACAAGCGTTTTTGGTCGTATGGATATGGATGAATTGGCTAATCAAGGCTATAGCGTAATGCCTGCTACAATTAAGCAGGAGCTCACAACTCTTGAAAAAGGTAAATTATTAATCCGACATCCACATTTTAACCAATATATCTTTGTAAAATTTCCTCGTCCTTCAATTATGACAAGTCATGACGGAATTATAAAATTTCCTCCTCAACATGAATTACCATTTGAAGATGCAATAATTTTCCAATTTAAAAGACTAGCTAAGCATTTAAATGTTAAAATAAAGGATATTGACATAAAAAATGCTATAAGTGGAATTGATGAAGAGGAAATTATCAGAGCCTTTAACAAGACAGAACTAAGTAAAGATACAAATATTATTAAATGCTTTTTGTCTATGCTTAAAAAGAAACCAAACTCTTCTAAATCTATCGAGGATACACATTCGCCGTCAGTTCAGATATCTGATCCATATGATATGTTCGGGAATTAATTTATATGAAAATTGTTCATCTTGCTGATTTGCATTTAGGATTTAGAGAATATTCTAAAATTAATAAATTTAGTGCAAATATAAGAGAATTTGATGTTTTACAAGCTTTTAATGAAGCTATGAATAAAATTGCCGAAATTAATCCTGACCTTATAATTATGGCAGGTGACCTTTTTCATAAGCCAAGACCAAGCAATTTTACTATTTCAAATACTATTTTTATTTTAAATAAATTTCGTCAAAAATGTAATGCTAAAATTATTATGATTGCAGGTAACCATGAAACTGTTAAAACGACTGAAACAGGAAGTGTACTAAAAATACTTGAATTCTCTGTGCCTAATATTGTTTTGGTTGAAGATGATGCAAAGGAAATAAATGACGATAAATTAAACGTAAATATTCTTTGTGTTCCACATTCTGCATTAGCAAATATTAAAAAACTTAATTTTACACCAGATAAAAACTATAAATATAATATTATGACTATTCATGGGACTTATGAAAATTGTCCAGAAATCGCAGGCTATACAGACGGTCATAATATTACTAAAGATGATTTGAATACTCAAAAATGGGATTATATAGCGTTTGGGCATTATCATAAATTTTCAAAGTTAGCTGAAAATGCCTATTATAGTGGTGCAATAGAGCGAACAACTACTAATATCTGGCAAGAGCAAGAAGATAAAGGTTTTATAGAGTATAATTTAGCAGATAAGAAACTTATTTTTCATAAATTATCAAATATCAGAAAAGTTCATGATATTAAAAGATTTAATGCAAAAGGCAAAACATCAGAAGAAATTAATGAAGCAATTTTCTCTGCTGTTGAAAAAATTGGAAATATTGATGACTCAATTATACGTTTTTCTATTTCTAATGCTGACACTAAAGCACTTAGAGAGATCAACTATAAACAAATAAGAGAAATAAGAAAAAAAGCATTGCACTTTAAGCTAAATATCGTTAAAGATAAAAAAGACAAGTTAATTAAAGAAGAAGAAAAAAAAGTTTTTAAACAAAAACAATCTATTGAAGAAGTTATTAAAATTGGTCTTGAATCTTTTGAAATTTCGACAGGATTAAATAAAGAAAAATTTGCAGAACTCGCTAAAACCTATATTCAAGAGGAAGCTTTGAAATGAAATTAGTATCATTAAAATTAGAAAATTTCAGACAGCATGAAAATTCTGTTATTGATTTTAGCGAAGGTATAACAGTTATAAGCGGTGAAAACGGTTCAGGAAAATCAACGGTATTAGAGGCTATTTGTTGGATAATATACGGCCTAGATGCAGTAAGAGGCAATAAAGACTCAGTTTTATGGAATAAAGCACCTGCTAAATCTAAAGCTAAAGGGGAATTAATATTTTTGCTTGACGGTGAAGAATATAAAATTCTAAGAACTTTAGATAAGGGTGAAGTTTACATTAATAACACACTTTCTGCTACTTCAACAGCTGAAACCGCAAAATATTTGACAGAAAAACTCGGTATGACTCTTGAGGAATTTTATAATACCTATTTTACAAGACAAAAAGAGCTTAATTTTCTAAAAACTTTAAAGCCAATTGAAAGAAGAAAGTTTATAAGTCATGTTTTGGGTTATGATAAACTTAAATTCGCTCAAGAAAAAGCTAGATTAGACAAAAACAACATATCAAAAGAAATTGAAGGTTTTAAGCAAGGCATTGAAAATATTGATGAAATTTTAAGTGAAAAGAAATTAATCGAACATGAATTATCAATTGCTAATACTCAACTTTCATTTATCGAGAAAAAATTTAAAGAATTATCAATTTCTCTTACTGAAATAGAACCCAAATGGTCAGAAATTAAAGAAAAAAAACAAACTTATGAACTGAAAAGTTCAAAGTTAGAATTTACTTCTGAAAAATTGGATTTATTAAATAAAAATTTTGTAAAACTTGATGTTCAATTAAAAGAACTCGAAGTTAAATCACTTAAATTAGATGAATTTAAAAATATTGAGCAGGATTACACATTATTAGAAAATAAAATTAAAGAGCAAGAAGAACTTCAAGAAAGCGAGGCTTTAAGGCAAAATATCGTTAATGATATTAAAAATTATAATGAAAGAATTAAAGATATAAATTCAGAACTTGAAATTATTAAGATTTCAGGGAAAGAAAAAGCCGAGCAAGTTAAAAAAATTATTCCTATTAAAGAAGAAATAAATCAATTAAAAAGTAATCTAGTGCAAAAAGAAAAAAACTATAATAATGCGATTAAGGAAAAAGAAGTTTTAATTTCTCAAAATATAAAAGAACAGGATAAACTAACAAAACAATATGACCTATTAATGAAAAATGGCGAAGATGGAGAATGTCCAACTTGTAAAAGAGAGCTGAAAGGTGATATAGATCACGTTAAAAAGCATTTTAACGACTTAAAAGCAGAAATTAATAATAATATTGCTATTCTTAAAAAAGAGTTAAATACTTTTTCAACTAAAGAAATTGAAGAAATCAAAAAATGTTTATTATCTAAAGAAGATGAATTATCTGAATTGCAAAAAATATCATATTTATATGAGGATGAAAGACAAAGATGGCAAACTTTTAACACTCAATTAAAAAATGTCCTTTCAGAAATTGATAATAAAAATTTAAAATTAAAATCATTACCTACCGGTTTTGATTCTTTATTATTGAATAAGTTAAGAATTGAAAGACAACCGTTAAGACAAAAATATGAAGAATATCTTAGTTTAAAAGCAGAGCTAAATAGTTATGAAACTGTTAAATCAGAATTTAAAATTATTTCATCTGACATAGCTATTGAAGAAAATAAATTAAAAGTTCTTAATGAAGAGATTAAATTATTAAATTTTTCGCAAGATAATTTTAAAGAAATAGAATCAAAGTATAATTTATTAAAAGAAAATTCTTATGAAGTTAAATCAGAATTAGTCGAAAAAGAGTCTTTTCTAAAAAGTATAACTAATAATTTTAATAATATTCTCCAAAGAGAAAAGAATTATCATGAAAAAATTAATACTATTAAAGATAAACAGGAAACAGTTGATTATTTAATAGAATTAGATAAGTTTTACGGTGAACTGTGGGAAAAACTAAATAATGAAGCACGACCAGAGCTTTCATCGATTGCAAGTGAATTTTTATCCGAATTAACAGATCAAAGATATTCTAAATTAGAGTTGAACGAAAAATATGAAATCAGATTATTTAATTTTGGTGAAGAATTTGATGGTGAGGAAAAAACCGTAATTTCAGGCGGTGAAGAAGATATTTCAAACCTTTGCTTGAGATTAGCTATTTCTCAGCTTATTGCACAGCGTTCAGGAAAACATCTCTCTTTATTAATTCTCGATGAAGTATTCGGTTCTCTTGATGAGAATAGAAGAAACAACGTTGTTCAGCTTTTAACTAGTTTAACTAATAATTTTGAGCAAGTAATTTTAATTACACATATTGATGATATTAAAGAAAATGTTAATAATGTAATAAAAATAGAATATGATGAAAAAAGAGGTTGTAGTCTTATAAAGTCTGATAATGACTATGATAAAAATGAATTAGTTGCTGAATTTGTTTAATTTAGCCTTTAACAAGTTTTTTACAAACCTAAAAATGAGAGATTATAGAAATAATCTCTCATTTTAATATACTTCTAATTAGAGGCGTTTAGACAGGCATGAATACTCTGCAATTTTGATGGCCTCTTAATGCAGACATTTGAGACTGAATATGATCACTCGCTTCTCTACCATCTCCAAGTGCTACTGAAATATGGCCATGAGGACTGACATCTGTTTTACCCCAAACGACAATTGCACCGGAGGGTAAACTTTTTAACTGATCTGGAGATACTTTTACTTCTTTAAATTTAGGACTGTTCGCAAGCTGATCTGCTGCCATATATGCAGACATGCCGGAAACATTAACTCCAATTTTTCTTAATGAATCACATACACCAGCGTAACATCTACCTGTAGTTCCTCTTGCTTTAGCTACACCTTCAGCAGCTTTAGCTAATTGTTGACCTGTAGCGGTTGCTCCCTGCATTTGCTGTTGAGTAGCAGTATTAACAGGAACATTTGGATTAGTAGTCATTTGATTATTGCCATAGAACTGCCCTGGTGAATAAGGAGTACTTTTAATATTTTGGAGTAATGACTGAGTTATATTATTTAGTGAAGAAACTTGAGATAAAATACTATTATCTATACCACCGGGTAACATTCCGTAAGCTGCAGAAAGATTATTATTTAGCATAGTGCCAGGATTAGTTGTATCAGGTTCATTATAAAAATTTGAGTCAGGTGAGTATTTTTGAGCATTACCCTGTTCTATGGCTTGGTTTGCAAGATAATTGATAAAGTTTTGAGCGCTATTATTTATTTTTCCATCATCAAGAATGTCAAAGTATTTTTGCATAGTTTCATTTTTATAGATTGAGCCATTTGCAACACCATCATCTGCAAGGTCCATCTTTAACATCATTCTGAAAAAATCTGCTTTTGTTAAACTTTGATTTAAGTTATTTTGAATAGTTGATTTATCTGCCGCAGCAACATTATTGTTCAAAAAGCTTGTATCAAAGGATTTATTAGTCTGCGCATCATTCTGCATCAATGAGTCAATGAATTTATTGCTAACTTCACTATTACCTTTATTTTGATCTGATGTAGCATCAGTATAATTTTTAAATAATTCCTGATTACCTTTAATTTGGTCATTAAATACACTACCGTTAATCTTACCGTCATCTTTAAGATCAGCAGCTATAATGCTATTCATTAATTCTGTTCTTTTACTTTGAGCTGAAAAAATACTACCATCAACTTTTTTATTATCAGCAGCATCTAATTTAGCTACAGCCGCTATAAAATTACTAATGGGGTCATTTTGGGATAAACCTGTACTATTCAATACATAATTTAATTCATTTGAACTGGTACTTTTGAATATACTGGAATCAGCAACATTTTTGTTTTGCTTAGTTTGGTCTGTATTAGCTGTACCTAATTTTTGTTTATTAAAATCTTTTGCATTTAGGTACGTTTGTATAACCCCCATCTTTTTATCCCCCATGCATATTTACATCTTATATATATAAAAACAAAGTAGTCTTAAAAATTGCTCTCGATATTATAAAATTAACTTTACAGAAAATAATTTTCTAGTATCATAGATAAGGTTTTGTTAATAGATTTAAAAATGTAATACTATCTATTGGGCTATATTTAAGAGGTATTTAACATGTACGATGTAGCAATAATTGGTGCTGGACCAGCAGGAATATTTTCCGCTTTGGAGTTAATCAAACTCAAGCCGGATTATAAAATTGCAATTATGGAAAAAGGACCAAAAATTGAAAAAAGATCATGTCCTGTAAGATTTGGACATAAATGTCCATCTTGCAAAACCTGTAACTTATTATGCGGATGGGGTGGTGCAGGTGCATTTAGTGATGGAAAGTTAACTTTGACACCTGATGTTGGCGGTAATTTATTAGATTTTATGAAAAGAAAAGATCTTGAAGATTTAATAAAATATACTGATGATATTTATCTTGAATATGGCGCAACAAAAGAAGTATTCGGTCAAAATAATGAAGATGCAATTGATATAGAAAGACAAGCTGCATTAGCGGAACTAAGATTAGTTCACTCACCAATTCGTCATTTAGGTACAGATAGAAGTGGCGAAGTATTAAAAAATATGCAAGATCATCTTGCAACAAAAGTTGATATTTTTACTAACGACAAAGCTAAAAATCTGATTGTTGAAAATGATCAAGTAGTTGGAGTTGAAACTGTTTCAGGTAAAAAAATAGAAGCAAAATATGTAATAGTTGCACCTGGAAGAGAAGGCGCAGGCTGGTTAGCGGAACAATTCAAAGATTTAAACATAGAAGTTGAAAATAACGCTGTAGATGTTGGTGTTAGAGTTGAACTTCCTGCAAAAGTCATGGAATCTTTGACCTCAAGATTGTATGAATCCAAATTAATTTATAATGCACCAACTTTTGATGATGAAGTAAGGACTTTTTGTATGAATCCTAACGGTGAAGTTGTATGCGAAAATTATGAAGGTATTGCAACAGTTAATGGACATAGTTATGCAAATAAAAAAACAGAAAATACAAACTTTGCATTACTTGTAAGTAAAAGATTTACCGAGCCGTTTAAATCACCGATTCAGTACGGTCAACACGTTGCTAGATTAGCTAATATGTTAGGCGGCGGAGTCTTAGTGCAAAGGTTTGGTGACTTAATTGCAGGTAGGCGTTCAACACCTGAAAAAATTGCTTCAGGAATTGTAAAACCAACGTTTCAAGGTGCAACTCCTGGTGATTTAAGCCTTGTGTTACCATATAGACACTTAAAAAGTATTGTTGAAATGATTTATGCTTTAGATAAACTTGCTCCTGGTGTAGCATCAAGATACACATTGCTTTATGGAATTGAAGTTAAGTTTTATAGTTCAAGAGTTAAATTATCAAATCAACTGGAAACTCATGGAATTAAAAATCTATATGCAATCGGTGATGGTGCAGGAGTAACAAGAGGATTAATACAAGCCTCTGCCTCCGGTATTATTGCAGCTAAATCGATAGTTGCTAAAGAAACCGGTGTTGAATATAACCCATCAGTACTTTAGTTATTCATAATAAAATTACTAAATCCCTCTTAGACGATAAAACTAAGAGGGATTTTTTGTTTTTTAAAAATTTTTTAAAATTGAATATAAATATTTGTAAATACAATGGCAATTTAAAAAGTTGAGTAGTGTTATAGACATATCGTTTAAAATTGACATATCTTAAAATAGGTACGGGTGAAAATATGATACAAAATACAAGCTTTAGACCATCTGTAATTAGTCGAAAGAACATTACAGAAAATCAACATACTAGATTAAGGGCCAAAATTGAAACAATACCATTAAGACAAGAAATTGACATGCCCCCAAAAAATCCCCCTATTTAAAACTTAGTGACTCCTATGTA
>JBAXKC010000052.1:0-13992 GCA_037137535.1 bacterium
AAATTTCTCTAATCTCTCAAAATTAAGGTTTACACAAAAGTTGTTACGGAATCAATAATGACGGAACTATATTATTTTTAGCCCTTAATTTGTAAATTTTCACCAATAATTCTAGCATTATTAATATTTGTAGATTGTAAGTTAAAATCAGCTTTTTCTTCAATTTCAGCTTTTGTTCCTTCTCCAAGAATCATTTTTACATTTTTACCTACGATTTCTCCTATTTCAGCCCAAGCTCCACTAAATTTATCTTTTCCACTTAAAGTCAATTCCGCATTATCTTTAAGAGTGCCAATAGAAAATTGGTCATAAGCATTTATATTCAATCTGCTATTTCCATCGACTTTATCAATTGCAACATCTTCATAAACAGCCGAATTCTTCTGTTTAGGAGCATTACTTTTTACTCCTCCCTCATTAAGCCAAAGCCTTACTTGACCATTTTCAAGTTTACTATGTGAATTCCCGTTATCTATAAATAAAGAAGCATCGTCATTTGGTAGATTTATTTTAAATGGTGTTCTAGTACCATCTTCATTAACTTTTTTCGCAGAACCATAAACACCTGCAAAACCTATTTTTGGACTTGACATAGCTGACATATTCATTTTATTAGCCTTTCTATAATGTATTTATGAAATAATAGCTCATTATTCCTATGTTTATTGTATTAAAAAATAAACATAATTGTTTATGTCTAAATATGATTTATATCTTAACAATTTATTACATTTCAGCCAGAATTCGTGCAGAATTTTGGATAAATTTATTTTTAAATACATTCAAAAAAATTTTGCAAAATAATAATAACATTTCTTAAAATCGCATTATTTTCAGTTTGAGTTAGAAAATAAAAGGGCATAATGCAATTAGGTAATCAATCTTCGTAGGAGGTTGTGTGAAAATTAGCTCGCTTGCTATTTTAATTTATTGCTTTTGTTTTCTTCTCATCTACAATGTAAAAGTTACAAAAAGCCTTGACGGAAAAATATTCACAATTAAAATTGATGATCAAATCGCAAAAACACATGGCGAGACTCAAAGTATTGCGATAATACAACTAAAATCAAAGTAAAGTTTTATTAAAAGCATATAGTTATGTAAAAGAATAAAAATTATTCACATAGCTTCAAACAAACTATATCCAACTCTAACAGCAGTTAACAATATGACAACAAATAATAATCTTTTTAGTAACACGGAATCAGCTTTTTTCGCTAAATTAACACCGATTTTAGCTCCTGCAAAAGCACCTAAGAGAATATAGATTAAAAGTTCAAACGGCATCTGTCCGGAAATTGATTTACCTATAAAGGAGAAAAAAGCCCCGACTAAAACAAGAAAAGTTACGTTACCTATAGAATTAATCATAGGTAATGAGTAAAAATACTGTAAGGCAGGAATAAAGAATATAGCGCCACCAAGACCTAATGCACCTGTAAAAAAGGAACAGCCGAAAAAAACTAAGAATGAATATTGTGTTGCATGCTTTGGTAAATCTGTTGTTTCTCTCTTTTTAAAATATGAAAATATTAAAATAGTTAAAATACAAAGATACATAATCATCAAGATTTGTTCAGGGACAATTTTTGAAAGAAAACTACCCGAAAATGTTCCCATTACAACGGGCAAAGTAGTTTTTATCAATATATCTTTATCAATAAATCCATTTTTTTTATGTGATAGAAATGCGAGAAAACTGCTAAAAAGTGCCTGCGCTGAAGAAATTCCTGTCAAATGAGCCATATCAAATTTTCTTGTAGTAAATAACGGTACTATAAAAAGAAATGCGGGAATTATTATTATTCCGCCGCCAATTCCTAAAAGTCCTGCCCCTATTCCTGCGATAAAACTAAATATAAAAACAATAAATTCGTAATTCATTATCTATTAACATTCCAATGCAAAGTCTATTTTTTCTTTTTGAAATTCAACTATTTCAATTAAAGCATGCATAAACATTGCTGCAACCATAACTTCATCCTTCCATTCTCTGTACCCACAGGAAAGAGGAAGAATACTTAACGGGTTATTAGGGAAATCCCTACAAATCTGAGGTCTTTCTTCATACCTTGAACATAAATTATCGTCTGTAACATGCGGACAATGATAAAAATGAACCTGTTCATCACTATCAAGATGTTCATTAACAAAATCAATATATTCAGGAAATAAAGTTCTAACTTCTTCTATATTTTTATATGGAATGAAAACACTTGTAAACTGTATGGCAAATTTATCGCCTTTTTTAGCTTTTTCTTTTAATTCTTCGTAAGAAAACTCTGAACTAGCCAATTTACAGCAACAGCCTGTCCTTTTACACGTAAAAGTCTGGCGATATTTTTCAATATCTTGTAATTTCTGATAAATATCTTTTGAAACATCACTTTTTATTTTATCTAATGCTAGTTTTTGCCAATTTCTGTAGGAACAATCTTTAGGTAAAATTGTCTGAATTGAAGAAGGAAAGTCACATAATATACTTTTTTGACAATTTTCACTATTTTTTGTATATCTACATCCGTAAAAATAAACTGCTTCTTGATGTTTTTCAATTAATAATTCAGTATATTCTTTATTTTTTTCTTTTGCTGCAAGATTATTGATGTTTATATCAACTTTTACCTCTTTTGAATATTGAAAATCCGCTTTTACTCCTAAAGGTAAAAACAATTTAATATATTCTAAAGAAACTTCATCTCCTTGTGATGCCAGATCATAAATATCAGCGGGAGAAAGAGTAGAATATCTTATTTCGCAGCATTGATGACATTTTGCGCAGATTACATTGTCTTTTAGAGGATAAATTTGTTCTTTTAGTCCATCATTAGCCTTAAAAAATAATTCTCTATATAATAATCTGTTCTGCTTATGTTCATTACCAAATGTGTTTGAATTTGCCATTAGTGCTACTTACCTTTACAAAGTTATTCTAAATCGGATAAAAATTGTTCTACTTCATTAAAAACCCATTCACTTTCTTCATGAATACCTTCTTTTGAAATAAAAAGTTTTGAATTTTTACAATGTTGATGTAATTTTTCAGCCATTGAAACAGGTACTGTGTCATCTAGTCTACTATGAGCAATTAAAACAGGACAGGATATATTTTCAACAATACTTAAGGTATTAAACTTTTGGGTTAAGGTGAAGATATTGACGAGTTTTGAAAGTACAGAAAAAGAACTTTTTTTGGAAAGATAAAGAGCTAAGTCAGGCAAACTTGTAAAGGTACTTTCTAATATAAGAGCTTTAACCTTTATTTTAGAGGCTATAACAGCTGCAATTGCACCGCCTAAAGATTGCCCCCAAAGAATAATATTTTCAGATAAAACATTTAAATCTTCTTCTAAAAAATCAACCGCATTAAAAATATCACCATATAAAGCAAGCTCATCGGCAAGAAGTTCACATTGACCATGCCCTCTGTATTGAGGAATAAAAACACCATAGCCTTTAGATATTAAAAATTTAATTATATTTTGACAACTTGTTATATTTTCGCCCTGCCCATGACAATATAATATCGTAGGCATGCCTTCTCTCGCTTTAACATACCAGCTTATAATAGTTGCATCATCACTTTGAAAATTTAAAAACTCAATATTCTCTTTAAGATGTTCTTCTATTTCCTGCTCTTCTTTTATTACAGGTAAATAAATCAAATGTTTCTCTATATGGTTGATATTTAATTGTTCTGTAAGGTCAATATTAAATATAAGTTTAAAAGCTACATAAGTTGCACATTTTAGCTTCTGAGTGAATTTTAATCGTTTAAATCTTGAACCAATATCCATTATTAAATCTTCAAATCTAATTACATTAATATTTTACACGACATATTAACTATGTGGCGGTAATATCATTTATTCAAAGGAGAATTTTAATTAAATTTTAAGAAAACAACGTCTTGGATTATTTTTTTTGCAACAGATTAAATTTTCAAGATAATCAACAATTCTTTGCTCTATCTTAGAATTATACATTTCATTCATTTCTTTTATAAAGAAACATGGGCTTGTAACATTTATTTCAATCATTTTACCGTCAATAACATCTAAGCCTGCTATAAATAAGCCATCTTCAAGTAATTTAGAGGATATGACATCACAAATCTCTCTATCTTCATCGGTTAATTCAGATTTTCTAAAAAACTCATCTTTATGAGTATTAAATTTAAAATCATCATTTCCTGAAATTTTTACTATAGTTTCTTCATAGACTTTTCCGCCTATTACAATGATTCGTTTGTCACCATCTTTAATTTTTTCAAGGTATTCCTGAACCATAACAAGAGTTGTTCCACTATTTGTGGCTGTATCAATTATTGTATTTACATTTTTATCGCCTTTACAAAGGTAAAATATTCCTTTGCTAAAACATCTATTTAACGGTTTTATAATTATTTCGCCGTATTCATTTAAAAATTCTTTTATTAAAGTAGCATTATTAGTTGTAATATTTTTTGGTATAACACTACTAAAATTATTTATATAAAGCTTTTCGTTAGCATTTCTTATACCTGTTGGATTATTGATTACAAGAGTTTTAGAGGTATCAACTAAATCAAGAACATAGGTTGAATTAATATAATTCAAGTCAACAGGCGGGTCAGGTCTGAATAAAATCATATCGAATTCTTCAAGTTTAGAACGGAATGAATCTTTTTCTTTAATAATATCAACACCATCAACTGTATTGATTAATTTAGTTTCAAAAATAAAAGCCTCAGGTTCGCTATTATTTAAAAATAATCGATCTTGAGTGGTTATACAAACGTCCCATCCTCTGCGATTACATTCCATAATTAACCAGAAAGAAGTTACCAATTGATTAAATTCAAAATATTGAAACTCAATTTTATCTATAACGAAAAGTACTTTATAAGAATTCATTCTATCATTTTCCCGATGCTCTACTTGATATGTTTATTATAACTCTAAATAAATTTGTAGCATTAACTAATTTATAATTATACTAAATTACTTTTGGGATAATTTATTATCTTTAATATATTTACATACTTTCTTAGCTGTAGCTTTACCGATAACTCTAGCCATTTCACTTTCTGTCGCTGATAATACATTTTTTGTATCACCAAAATGAGCCAATAACTGTTTTTTTCTTTCATGTCCAAGGCTATCTATATCATCTAATATTGATTTTATTGCCTGATTTTCCCTTAATCGTCTGTGATAACTGACCGCAAACCTGTGAGCCTCATCTCTTATTCTTTGAAATAAAAATAACGCAGGAGAATTAAGCGGAATAATTACTGATTCCGAGCGATCAGGCAAAAATATTTCTTCAAACCTTTTAGCAATAGAAATTAAAGGTTGATCAACAAGCCCAAGCTCATCTAAAACTTCTTTTGCATATGATAATTGCCCTTTTCCCCCGTCAATTATTATTAAATCAGGTAAAGATTCATCATTTTTTAATAATTTTGTATATCGTCTTGAAACAACTTCTCGCATAGAAGCAAAATCATCAGGCTTACCTTCTTCAAGTGAGCGAATTTTAAATCTTCGATATTCAGAACGAACACTTTTACCATTAATAAATACAACCATACTTGCAACAGTATTTGTCCCTTGAATATGTGATATATCAAAACACTCTATACGGTGCGGAAACTTTGTGAGCATAAGTTTTTCTTGAATATAAGAACCGACTTCGTTCCAGTCATTTTGAAGTTGCACTGCACTTTTTAACTTCAGCGACTCTAAAGAAGAACAGGCATTTTTTAGAGCCATTTCAATCAGTTCAAGTTTTTTATCAGCTTTAGGAACGGTAATTGTAACTTTAGAGGATTTTTTTAAGCTAAGCCACTCTGCGAGCAGATCTTTTTCTTCTAATTCTTCCTGAATAAGAATTTCTTTAGGAATATCATATAATTCAACCATTTGATAATATTGCTGAATAAATGAAACTAATCCCTCTTTTGGTGAATGTATTTCCTCAAGAGGTATCTCAAAATCTTCTTTTGCAATTAATCTGCCATCCCTGACTTTAAGCAAAACAGTACTCATTCGCAGCTCATCATGTTCATAAGCAATAATATCCTGTGAAAGTGATGTATTCTCAGAAACAACTTTTTGTCTTTCGACAACTTTCAGAACATCTAAATAACTATCTCTATATTTAGCTGCTTTTTCATATTCCTGACGTTCAGCTGCAAGATTCATGTGGTTTTGAAGCTGTTCAACAAGCTCTGATTGTTTCCCCGAAAGGAATAACTCAACATTTCGAGCAACTTGCTTATATTCTTCAGAAGTCACAAGTTTTTGACAAACACCCAAGCATTTACCCATTTGATAATAAATACATGGTCTATCTTTAAATCTTGGAGTTTTACATTGTTTTAAAGGGAAAAGTTTTTTAATAAGTTCTAAAGTTGAATACATTGCTCGTGAATTTGTATAAGGTCCAAAATATTTGCCCTTTATAAGTTTTTTCTCAACTTTTCTGACAATTAAAATTCTCGGATAATCTTCATCAGTAACAACAAACCACGGAAACCTTTTATCATCTTTAAGAAGCACGTTATACTTAGGCTTATGTTTTTTTATCATGTGTGATTCAAGAATTAATGCTTCAATTTCTGTATCTGTAATAATAAATTCAAAATTAATAATTTGAGGAACCATAATACGCAATTTTGCGCTGTCAAGATTTTTTTGAAAATAGCTTTTAACCCTTTTTTTAAGATTTTTAGCTTTTCCAATATAAATAATCTCACCGTCTTTATCTTTCATCAAGTAAACACCGGGCAGATCTGGCAGTAATGTCAATTTTTCTTTTACAATCGTACTCATCTTTTATAACGCTGATTAATCTTTAAATTCAATAATATCATCTACTTTTATACTAAATTTTTCAATAGTTCCCTCTGGAAGTTCGAGAACTTTTATCGCTTTGAAAATAATGGGAGAAACTTTAAAAGGTTTCATTTTTTCAATAAGATAAACAACTTTTTGATTTTTACAGATAAAAACAGCATCAAAATCAAACTGCATTCCAATTGAATGAATACTGTTACAAGGAACAATTAAAAGTCCTTTACTGTTTTCTAATGTTTTTTTCCCAAGTAAACCAAGGGTTCTTTTAATTATGTTATCAGCTTTATAAACATCAGATGCAATTATAGTTTCATTTTTACTTAAAACAGCTTTCATTTTATTTTAACTCTTTTACACTAAGTTTATGTTGCTCAAAAGTAAGTAAAGCGCCTGCATCTTTCAAATATTTATTCATAAATTTTATTTTTGCTGAATTCGCTGGTGAAATTTGCTCTTCTTCCCACATTTGCATAATAGAAGTAAGATAATTAACCGCATCAATAACTTTGCTTAAAGAATATGAATCAATATCATCGGGTGAACCGCTAATGCTATTGTGTATCATAGCTGCTTGAGCAAGAGCCAAATCTGCATATCTGCTTTTTCTGAATAGTTCCTGCGATTTAATATCGTTTAATTTGTATAAGAACTCTTCAATCAACATTCTCGCTGAACTTAAAGTGTTTTTACTTGGAACTTTAGCTTCTTTGTATCTATAAGGTCCATTTGCTAAAAGTTTAGACTTTTCTGTTCCTAAATGAGCCATAGCAAAGAGAGTATTACCTTTTAACCCCATCTCGTTTATTGCATAAATTTGCTCTAATAAATCCGGAGCTTCAAGCTGTCTTATTGCAATGCCGGGATAGACAAAGGCCTTATTATCAACGGCTTTAATAATATAATCAAGATTCTCGGATAGTTTTTCGGTATTATTAGCATAAATCATAGGATTTAACACATCCACCCAGCCATTATTTACCCATGTTTCCCAATCCTGCTGAATAGAATTAACCCTGCTCTGTCTGTTACCGCCAAAAACTGCTGCTGATATTACAATATCAGGTTTGATTTTTCTAAGGCTATCAGAAACATCTTTAACAAAACTGCTTATTTGCTTGGTTTTCCAATTATTCCAAACTTTTACTGTTTCATAATTTACATTTTTAAGACAAAATCCCGTATCAGCTTCAAATCGCTTTTGCGTTTCACAATTAAATCCCATTAAATTACCGTTTCTTTGAAAAGGATAACGGATATAGTCAAGCTGAATACCATCGACATCATAATTTGATGCAATTTCTTTTAAAAGATTATTAAGATAAGTTCTGACTTTAGGATTTGCGGGATCAAGCCAGTATTCATTCTGACTAATAGGAATAAGGTTGCCTTTTTCTCCTTTTAACGCCCAATCAGCGTTTTTTGTCAAAATAGGTCCTGAATAATCCCTATTTTTATAAATTATTGGATTATGTCTGGTATTTCCAGCTGCAAATATCCAACACCATGAATGAAGTTCAATATTGCGTTTATGAGCTTCTTTTACTGCCCAATATAAAGGATCCCAGCCTTTTGTCATGGGATTTTGAGTTCCGATTGAAGAGGGATAAACGGTAAAGCCTGCATTAACAGTTTCAAAATAAACTACATTTATTCCTGTTTTTTGGATTCTATCAAATAAAATAGACATCTCTTTAGGGTTTTTAATTGAAACAATTGTTCCTCTATCAAGCCATAAAGTTCTTGCCTCGACTAAATTTGAAGGAACAGCTTTAGCGTAAGCATTTAATGCATCTAAACGGCTTTTTTTAATGTAATCAATTGCTTTTTCATAATCAAAATCGTTAAAACTTGAATTGGCAAGTTTTTCATTAAGCCTGGAAAGATAAAGAGATTCCTGAATTTCTGCCCTATTGTTACTTCCTGTAGTATTAGAAGAAGTTTCAAGCAAAGTGTTTGCTTTTGACCTAAATTTATCTATTTCTGCAATTTTTGATTTATAAGATTTTGAATTGAAATTTATTTGCTCTTTTTTAATTATACCTGGAGAAAGGTTATCCAGAACTGTTTCCATAAAAGCAGAGTTAAAGGAAATATTTCCATCATTCCCCCAACGCCAGCCAAGATAGCTACCATTATTATCAATTACCGCAGCAGGAATATTTTCTTCTTCCTGTCCCCATACAGCAATAGTTTTAGACTGACTATCGGGCTTTAATGAAACAGTCTTGATATTTGCAGGAAAATCATTTTCAACAATTGATTTTTCACCCAAATAATTAACAGAAGAAGCAGTTCCAAGGCTTAATTTACCTTTTAAATCAGCGCCCGAAAGCTCTGCAAGTTTTTTTATCGTTATAGTGTCTAAATCTTCAGGATAAGAAACTATTATTTTACCGCCATCATTTACATAAGTCGTAAGTCCTTTAAGAGCATCCGCAGGTAAATCAACGGTAAGAGGTAATATAATAACTTCATACTCTGAAGCATTAATTTTTTTTAATTCATCATCACTTAATAAAGTATATTTTATATTTATATGTTTTAAAGTTTGGTCTACTTCATCAAAAAGTTTGCCGTAATCTCCCAAATACTGGTTAGAAAACATTAAAGAACTTGTATTACTGTTTACTACGGCTATTTTAGCGTACATTGCCGATGAAAAAGATAAACTGGTAAATATAGATAATATTGAAGTAAAAACAACTTTTTTACTAAGTATCAACATTCCAAAGCCTAACCGATCCGTAACTAAGTTATGATTTATTTTATTATATATATGATTATATTTGAATACATTAACGAGAAAATTGTCGTTTAATATGATTATTCTAATATTTGTTGAAGTGCTCCATTTTCGAGTTTTTCAGTATCCTCAAGCATCTTATAAACCATATAAGCCCCTAACGCTACTGCTTTAGGATCAAGGTCTGTTTGTTGAGCCATATCAATAATTGCTGCGTTTATTTCAGGATTTTCTTCTTTAATATAATGAATCATGCCTTTTCTCCAAATAGGCATATCTTTTATTATTTCAGCAAATACAGCTTGTCTGACTTCTTCGGCGATAATAGGTAACAAGTTACTTACCTCTCATTTTCATCTCAACGTATATAAATTAATAAATCACAAATTTTAAAAAAATAAAAGTTTGTAAAGAATTACGAATGGCATAGTTACAGGCTTTATTTTATCATTATTGATTTATCTATACAAATTATTTAATTAAAACATTTCATTTAATATATACATTGATTTGATTTTTTAAATTAGTGGAATAATTAATGAGACACAAAGAAACAAAAGAAAACTTTTACTTCATTTTCACTTTAAAAAATAGTATTATAGAATACAATTAGAAATTTAATTTAAGTATTAAGTGTAAAAAATATTTTGAGCTGTGAGTTTTAAGAGGTGTGTTATGAACTGGATCAAAAATTTAAAAATCGCCCAAAAGATTTTGGCGTTTGTTGCTTTGTCTTCACTATTTATAGCTATAGTAGGATTTGTTGGTTTTCATTTTACGACTAAAGCAGGAAGAGATATGTCAACAATGTACAAAGACAGAACTTTACCTATCGGATGGCTATATTATGCCAATGCACAAGTCTGGAAGATAAAGTGCGATATTCTTGATGCTGCAATCGATAAAAACGAAAGAGAAATGAGAACTAAAGAAATAGAAGAGGTATTAACAAAGCTCAATACTCTCATAAAAAACTATTCAAAAACAAAACTCGACCCTTATGAAATTAATCATTTAGAAAGCCTAAATAATCATCTGGATCAACTTAATGCAGAAATCCCGCAAATAGTAAGTGAATTGAGAGCTAATAATATTAATAAAACCTATGAATTATTTTTCAAAAATAAAAAATTAATGGATAATCTTAAAGATGAAGTAAAAGCATTAGCAGTATATAATAACAAAGTTGCGGCAAAAATAGATGCTCAAAATGATAAGGATACAGCTGAAGCAACTCTAATAATAATAGTCACTATTCTGTCATCATTAATCACTTCTATTTCAATTGGTTTAGCTATATCAAAAATGATCTCTAATCCAATCAATAATGTAGTAAATAACTTAAATGAAGTGGCACAAGGTAACCTTTCCATTAAAGATTTAACTATTGCTTCAAAAGATGAAACAGGACTATTATCTTTAGCCCTTAACGAAACGGTTAAAAGTCTTAAATCACTTATTACTTCATTGACTACTTCAATATCAGATATCAGCGCAAGCTCAGAAGAAATGGCAGCTTCTGCCGATCAAACAGCCTTAGGCTCTCAACAGACAGCCACTACAACAGCTCAATTAGCTCAAGGGGCTCAGGAAATATCAAGAAGTGTTGAACAAGGTGCTGTAACTATTACTAAAATGAATAAGGTAATTCAAGAAATATCAGAAGAAGCCAAAACAGTTGCAAAACTAGGTAATGACACCGAAATTAATGCAAATCAAGGAAGTAAGCATGTTCAAAATGCTATCGGCAAAATTGACAACATTAAAACTGTTTCAGCTGATATATCAATAACAGTTGCAAAATTAGGAACTTTAAGCTCTGAAATTGAAACAATTGTTGATTTGATTAAAGGAATAGCAGGACAAACAAATCTTTTAGCACTTAATGCTGCAATTGAAGCAGCGAGAGCTGGAGAACAAGGTAAAGGGTTTGCGGTTGTAGCCGAAGAAGTTAAAAAACTTGCTACTCAATCAGCAGAAGCAACCGATAAAATTACTGACATGATAAAAGAAATTCAAACACAGACAGGAATTGCCGTTAGCAAAATGGATAAAGCTACTAACGAAGTACAAGAAGGAGTTACTGTAGTTAATGAAGCAGGAAAAGCTCTTGATCAAATTATCAGCCAAGTAAAAACCGCTAATTCTAAGATTCAAGAAATCACTAAAGAAATTGACGGTGTTGCTCATAACTCTGAGGATGTAGTTAGAATGATTGAAAATATTTCAGCCATTACAGAAGAAACAGCAGCTAGCGCAGAAGAAATTTCAAGTATTACTCAAGAACAAACAGCCAGTATGCAGGAAATCAGCGCAGGCTCTCAATCATTAGCTCAAATAGCAGAAAAACTTAATGAAAAAGTTTCGGTGTTTAATATTTAATTTACAATAATTTATTTTTCAAGTAAGCCATTCCCTACTAAACTTATGGAATGGCTTACGTTTTTCCTAAAAACAGGTCTTCTTTTTTTTCAAAAAATAAGTTAATATTAACAAAAAACATATAAAAATAAGTATCAAGTATTTAAGTTATCGATTTAGGGAGTTATAGTATGAAGTTAATGAGCAATTTTAACATTGGAAAAAAAATATTTTTTGTTATCGGTATTATTTTAGTTTTAAACTTATTAATCTTCGTATTTTCTTTCTTTGGAATTAATGAATCTCACAAGTCTTTTAGAAATATCATAGATAACAACTTAGGAACAGTTAACGAACTACAAAAAAGCAAAGTTAATATTCTTCTTTTAAGAAGATACGAAAAAGATATATTCCTTAATGTTGGTAATTCATCAAAAACAGAAGAATACAAAGCAAAATGGGACAAAACAAACCATAAACTTACAAAAAACCTTGCTTTTATTGATACAAAACTTGAATTAATGAAGCTAAAAAATGAGTTAAATACTGATACAAAAATAAAAAGTAATTTAAAAATTTATGAAGAAGGCTTAAATTCAATTTATTCAGATATAAATGATGGAGTAATAGATAATCCTAAAGCCGCAAATAAAGCATTAAGCCAATATAAAAAATCTATCCGACAAATAGAAGATCTTTTAGAGAATAATATTAAAAGTATCGATAAGCGATATATTCTTATGGATAAACAGAATTCAAATTTAATTAATACGCTTGAATTTATTATGATTATTTTAATGACTTCTTCTATAGCAGTAAGTGTCGTTTTAAGTTTAATACTGATTAAATTAATAACCAGCCCAATTGAAAACGTGGTTAATAATTTAAACGAAGTAGCAAAAGGAAATCTATCAGTTAAGGAACTTGAAATCGAGGCAAAAGATGAAACAGGAATTTTAGCCCTAGCTCTTAATTTAACTGTGCAAAATCTTAAAAAATTAATAGGATCTGTAACAACTTCAATTGAAGATATTAGCGCAAGCTCACAAGAAATGGCAGCTTCATCCGATCAAACAGCCTTAGGCTCTCAACAGACAGCAACTACAACAGCTCAATTAGCTCAAGGAGCTCAGGAAATATCAAGAAGTGTTGAACAAGGTGCTGTAACTATTACTAAAATGAATAAGGTAATTCAAGAAATATCAGAAGAAGCCAAAACAGTTGCAAAACTAGGTAATGACACCGAAATTAATGCAAATCAAGGAAGTAAGCATGTTCAAAATGCTATCGGCAAAATTGACAACATTAAAACTGTTTCAGCTGATATATCAATAACAGTTGCAAAATTAGGAACTTTAAGCTCTGAAATTGAAACAATTGTTGATTTGATTAAAGGAATAGCAGGACAAACAAATCTTTTAGCACTTAATGCTGCAATTGAAGCAGCGAGAGCTGGAGAACAAGGTAAAGGGTTTGCGGTTGTAGCCGAAGAAGTTAAAAAACTTGCTACTCAATCAGCAGAAGCAACCGATAAAATTACTGACATGATAAAAGAAATTCAAACACAGACAGGAATTGCCGTTAGCAAAATGGATAAAGCTACTAACGAAGTACAAGAAGGAGTTACTGTAGTTAATGAAGCAGGAAAAGCTCTTGATCAAATTATCAGCCAAGTAAAAACCGCTAATTCTAAGATTCAAGAAATCACTAAAGAAATTGACGGTGTTGCTCATAACTCTGAGGATGTAGTTAGAATGATTGAAAATATTTCAGCCATTACAGAAGAAACAGCAGCTAGCGCAGAAGAAATTTCAAGTATTACTCAAGAACAAACAGCCAGTATGCAGGAAATCAGCGCAGGCTCTCAATCATTAGCTCAAATAGTTCAAAATCTTAATGAAAAAGTTTCGGTTTTTAAAGTTTAAAGATTATCAAATTTAATTTTCTAAAAAATCCTATCCTGATTAATTACAGGATAGGATTTTTTTATAAACAGGAGTTACGCAGCACAAGATAAAGCAGCATAATTATTGACTTTTTCAGAAT
>JBAXKC010000053.1:0-13043 GCA_037137535.1 bacterium
GGGGTAAATATTAGAAGAGTCACTCATTTGAGTGGCTCTTTTTTGTTGTTTTTTTATACGTTATACTTATTTTAATGGACGTTATGGAGAAATTATTGTGGACCTTGAAAATCAGCTTAATGAAATTTTATCATTTATCCAAAATCTTGATTTTGATAAGGCTGATAAATTATGTAGGGATTTATTAAATAACAATCAGAATAATGATATTCTTTTTTATTTTATGGGGATAATTCATTTCCAGTTAAAAGATTTTAATTTTGCATTAGAAAACCTTGCAAAAGCTATTAATATCAATCCTGCTCCAAATTATTATTTTGATATTGGCGAAGTTTATAGAGAGGCAGGGCATCCAAAGGAAGCCTTCAATTCTTATTTACAGGTTATTAAGCTTGTAAATGGAAGTCAAGATGCTTATTTTAGGGCTGGAGAGATGTTATTTTTTTTAAAGCAATATGAGCAGGCTGTTCAGTATTTTAATGAAGCCTTAAAATTTAATCCTTATGATAATGAAAGCTTTTTTAACCTTGCCTTGTGTTTTTTAAATCTTCAAAAATCTTCTGAAGCTAAGGGCTATCTTGAAAAAGCAATTGAAATATATCCGCATGAGACTAATTATTATTATAATTTAGCGATTGCAAATTTAAAGCTGGGAGAAAACGAAGCAGCTATAAAAAATCTTGAAATCGCTATTGAATTAAATCCTAATATACCTGAACCTTACTCTCTTTTAAGTGGAACATTCTTGCATTGTGGAGTTTATCATCAAAGAGCTATTGAGTTGCTTGAAAAAGCCAATGAACTAGCTTATATAAAATGGACAGAAAAAAATAGGGATTATCCTATAAATAAGATTAATAATATAAAATTGGGAATATGTTATTTTTACGAAGATAAATTTAACGAAGAGGAGTATATAAAATTTGAAACTTATTTGCAATCACAAATTTTTAAAAACTTTGAAATAGTTAAAGATTTTAATAATAATTATACTCATTTCTGTTTTGTTGAGCAGGGGGATTTGTTTAATCCTAATGCTTTTTTAGCTTTAGTAAATGAAATTCAAAAAAATAATCCTGATATTATTTATACTGATGAAGATCTTTATGATCAAGATAATAAAAGGAAATCACCTTATTTTAAGCCCGAATTTTCACCTTATCTTTTATTAAGTCATAATTATATGAATTCATTATTATGCTTAAAAAATAGCGATAATGTGCAGAAATTAACCTTAGAAAAAATAAATCAAAATAAAATTTATGAATTTCTTTTAAAAGAAACTGAATTGACTAAAAAAATTAGTAGAATTCCAGATATTTTATATCATCGCCATATTATTAATCATGACAAAATAAAGCAAAATTCGACCAATGAATTAATATTGAATAAAATAAAAAATAACGGTTGGAATGCAGAAATAGTTGATTATAAAGAAAAAAATATAAATTCAATTAAATTTAATCATGAAAAAAACAGTAAAGTTTCTATAATTATTCCATTTAAGGATAAAGTAGAGCTGCTCAAAGACTGTATTGAGAGTATTGAATTAAAATCATCATATAAAAACTATGAATTGCTACTGGTAAATAATAGAAGCTGTGAAAATGAAACTCTGGAATATTTGGCAAGCTTAAAACATAAAGTGATAAATGCCGATTTTGAATTTAATTATTCAAAAATTAATAATACAGCCGCTAAAGAAGCCACAGGCGAGTATTTAATATTGTTGAACAATGACACCAAGGTTATAAGCGAAGATTGGATAGAAAGCCTTATAGGTCTGGCTGCTTTGACAGATGTCGGAGCTGTTGGAGCTAAATTATTATATCCGAATGAAACTATTCAACATTGTGGAATGGTTAAAACTGATAGCCATTTTTCTCATGTTAATAGATTAATGCCGGATAATTATTCTGGTTATATGAATTATAGCGATTTAATAAAGGAATATTCATTTATAACAGGTGCATGTCTTGCAATATCAAAAGAAAAATATTTTGAAGTCGGTGGAATGAATGAAGAGCTTTCTATTATAAATAATGATGTTGAATTATGTATGAAATTAAGAGAAAAGGGGTATTATAATTTATACAACCCTCATTCTAAACTTTATCATCTTGAATCGGTATCAAGAGAAGGTCTTTTTAAAGATATAGAAAGTCAGAATTTTAGTTATTTAACAGAAAAAGTTAATGATTTTTTTGCTAAAGCTGATCCGTTTTATAATCCAAATTTAAAAGATGCTTATTTTAATATGAGAGCAAAATAAAATAAAAATCCTGCTTTTTGATTTAAAGCAGGATTTTAAAAATAATATTTAAACTTATTTTGATCTTAAAATAGGAATATTTGCAACAAGAGCAATTGTGTTTGACTCAGACTCAAGACAAAGGTCAAGAGCATCTCTGTCTATTTCAACATATTTTGAAATTACTTCAACCATTTCATCCCTCATTTTTTGAAGAGTTTCAGGTGAAATATTGCTTCTATCATGCATCAGAACTAATTTTAAACGATTGCAAGCATCACTTTTACTGCTGTCTGCAAGTTTTTCATCACTAGATGCAAAAATACGGTTTAATTTTGCAATTATATCGCTTAGAGTTTCATTTATAGCTTTCATTTTTTAATCCTCCTTATGAACTTGCCGCCCCAATGAGCTTGTCTTTCATTCTACCAAGCCAGCTCTTTGGTGGTTCAAGATTCATAAACGGAACGTCTTCGCCCATTACTCTTTTTGCTACATTGTTATAAGCAACAGCTGCTTTTTCATTTTCTTCGTTATAAACGATAGGCTCACCTTTATTTGTGCTTACAATTATGTTTTCATCTTCAGGAATAATTCCTAAAAGTTTAACAGAAAGAATTTCAACAACATCATCAACGCTCATCATGTCGTTAGCTTTAATTAATGTTGGGCGAACTCTATTTAAAACAAGCCTGTAGCTTGTTATTTCTTCTTTTGCTTCAAGAAGTCCGATAATTCTGTCAGCATCTCTTACTGCGGACATTTCAGGAGTTGCAACGATTATCGCTTCGGTTGCTCCTGCAATAGCATTTTGAAATCCTTGCTCAATTCCGGCAGGTGAATCAACAAGAACGAAATCATATTCTTCTTTAAGTTTATCGCAGATTTCTTTCATTTGTTCGCCTGTAACTGCTGATTTATCACGAGTTTGAGCAGCAGCTAAAAGAACCAGATTAGGATTTTTTTTATCTTTAACAAGAGCTTGATTAAGTTTGCATCTCTCTTCAACAACGTCAACAAGAGTATAAACAATTCTATTTTCAAGACCCATAAGAAGATCAAGATTTCTAAGACCTAAATCTGTATCAATCATTGCAACTTTAGCTCCGTTTTTTGCTAAAGCAGAGCCAATGTTTGCTGTAGAAGTAGTCTTACCTACTCCTCCTTTTCCGGAGGTTATGACTATAACACGACCTGACATTTAAAGAATTCCTCCTTAGTTATTTAAATGGGAAATTTTAATTTCCCCGTTTGATACTTTTGCTTCTTCCGGTGTAAATGTATTTGCTTTTTCGATTTTCTTGATATCAAGTCTATCGGGTCTTCTAGCAATTACATCAGCTATTCTAAGCTGAATAGCATTTATTTTAAGTGCTCTTATTGAAGCACCTTTATATCCTTTGGCTCCTGCATGAGCAATACCACTCATGATTCCCCATACGGTAATATCTCCTGATGCTATAATTTCAGAACCTGCGTGAGCATGTCCGATAATTACAATATTTCCGTTATAGTTTATATTTTGTCCTGATCTTAAATTTTGTTTTACATATAAAGTTTTAACACTTCCATTTTCGGGATCAAAATCATCTTTTGCTTTTTCTGTAATTAAAGTTTTTTCTTCTTTGATTTGTTCCTCTTCGATTATTGAAGAGAGGCATGAAGAAGTTTGTTCTTCTTCCATTGTGAATGTTTCTTCGGTTAAATTTTCTTCAGTAACTGCAATATTGTCTGTTTCTTGTTGAGTTTCAACTTCATTAGTAAATTCAGAAACTGAAAGCCCTGCTGATAAAGCTGCAAGTTGAGTATGAACAGAGTTTGAAAAAATATGTTCTATTTTGACATCAACGCTTTCTAAAACTGATTTTATACTTAAAATATGCGATGAAGATAAAGAAATATCTCCTAAAAATATTTTAATTGTTTTATTTTTTAAATCATACTTTTCAAGAGCAACGTTAATTTCAAGTAATATGTCTACAGGCGTAGAAGCATCGCTTAAATCAAGAATATTTTTTTCAAAAAGCATTGTTTCGTTCATTCCCATCTCACTTCTGTTTTTTTTACTTAATTAAAACACAGGCTTAACGGATTATTTTGCCTGCTTTATGTTTACAGCCTGTAAAAGCCACGTTCCATGAGAATATATTAAAATAATAATTAGTTCAACAAATACAACTTTATTGTTTCAAAAAGTTTATTATTATCTTATGGTTTTAACGAGTTCATACTCTTTTTTCATTTGTTCTGCTTTTAGTTTTAAAATATTTAGTTTTTCATCTTTTATTGAATTTAATTTGTTTATGTAATAATTTTCGCTGGCATTTTTAAGCCTTGAAAATGCTGTTTTTGCTATGCATTCAGCAGTTTTAACTTCTTCTACCTGAATATCATTTGAGCGGATATAATTTAGAAAATCTTTTTGTAAATCAGTTTTATAGTTTTGTTTATTGTCTTCTTCAATTTCTGAATTAACAAGTTTCATGTAAACATCAACAGCCGACTTTACTTTTGTTTCAAGAATATGTGTTTCCAAAAATTCTTTAATATTTTCGCTATTTTCTAATTTTGCCACAAGGTCGCTCATTTGAAGTTCGGTAGTCATAATATTTGGATTCTCCGATTTTTAATTTAAACTATTGTTTATGGCCTTAGCTGTGTTTAAAAAAACAAAATACAATAAATTATTGCCTGTTAAAATGTAAATAATTGTTATTATTTGTATAGGGTATTTTATTGTTTTACCTCATTAAAATCTATAAACATAAACTCAATAAGGTTTTTAGCCTTATGCT
This sequence comes from bacterium, assembly GCA_037137535.1. GTDB lineage: Bacteria > Cyanobacteriota > Vampirovibrionia > Gastranaerophilales > JBAXKC01 > JBAXKC01. The sequence goes on from JBAXKC010000053.1 coordinate 5,047, forward strand.
AAAAGGAAATTCTATGAAAAAAATAATTATATTACTAGCTTTTTTAGAAATTTTTTTATGTGGTATTTGTTTTGCAAAAGAACCGCAAATTAATATTATTTACCCACCTTTAAACAAACAAATTAATGCAGATTCTACTTTTTTTATAGGCAATACTACGCAGGGAAGTCAGCTTGAGCTAAACGGCGAATTATTGAACATAAGACAAAATGGCGGTTTTGTAAAAAAAGTTCAGCTTAAATCAGGTAAAAATACTTTTAAATTTATTTCAACGTATCAAAATAAAAAAAATAGTTTAGATTATAATCTCTATTCAGTCAAAAAGCCGTTGAGTCTATCCAATCAATCATTTGTAATAAATACTTCATCTGTTATGCCTAATGAAAATAGTTTATATCCTGTTGGTGAAAATATTATTTTAAGTTTTCAAGGCTCAAAAGGAAATAAAGCAGAGTTTTCATTTGATGGAAAGTGTTTTTATCCTATGACAGAGGTGAAAGATGGTTGTTATCAAGCTGGTTATACAATAAAAACTCAAGATGATTTGAATTTAACGCCCGTAATTTACAGACTTTGCGGAAATAGCGGAACAGTAGAAGAAGTTTCTAAAAGTAAGATAAGTATTTTACCTGATAATATTTGGGGTAAAACCATAAAAAATGAAGCAGTTATTAGAACTGCTCCGACAATGTCAAGATTAACTCCTTTGCCGCAAGGAACTAATTTAAAAATAACTGCAAAAATCGGCAATGAATATAGATTTGAATACGGAAATATATCTGCGTTTATAAAAGCAGAAGATGTAGAAGTTTTACAAGGTGAATATGCCTTGAATCCAAGTCAGATAACAACTGTAACGACAGAAGAAACGGCTGAATATACAATTATAAAGATACCGCTTAATAATTGTTTGCCTGTTAAAATTGAAGAAAATTTTGATAATAATATAGATTTATATATTTATAATGCGCTTTTAAATATCAGTACAAACAAAATAGCTGATTATAACTCTATTATTAATACTATGCTTGCTTATCAGCCTTATGAAAATGTTTTTAAACTTAATATAAAAACAAAATCTCTTTATGGATACAGTTATGATTATGAAAATAATACTTTTGTTTTAAGGTTAAAAAAAATGCAGCCTAAAATTGATAATGTTTTAAAAAATAGAGTTATTGCAATTGATGCGGGGCATGGAGGAAGCGAATCGGGTGCTGTCGGATTAACCGGAATTGCTGAAAAAACAGTTAATCTTAAAATTGCTGAATATCTTAAAACACTTCTTGAACAGCAAGGTGCAAAAGTTGTCATGACAAGAGAAGATGATAAATATGTCGAGCTTTATGAAAGGGTAAATATTGCAAGACAAAATAAATCGGATATTCTTGTAAGTGTTCATAATAACGCTTTAGCAGACGGTTCAGACCCTAATTTAATACATGGTAGTGAATCTTACTTTTATCATCCTCATTCTTTAGCTTTAGCAAAGGCAATACAGCCTGAACTAGTTAAAGAAACAGGTTTTAACGATAACGGAGTTTATTATAACAGCCTTGTTTTAACAAGACCGTCTGATTTTCCTGCTGTCCTTGTCGAAGCTGGGTACATGATATATCCCGATGAATATGAATTTTTAATAACTGATGAGGGGCAAAAAACAGCAGCAAAAGCAATATTTAACGGCATAAAAAAATATTTTGAAGCTTTATGATTATTTTTTGATTTTTTTGGCTCTGGTTTCTTTTATTCCGTTTTTGATTCCGATACAGTCGGCTTTTAAGTCGCACATATCACAATCTCCCGGAGTTAAAGCATCATAAGGAAATTCTTTTAACATTCCTGCGGTGAAAATCAATGTGCCTGCAATAGCTTGTGGGACATAGTTATCGGGGAATATTTTTTGTATTTTATCGTTAAAAATCCATTTGACAGGTTTTATCGGCCAAAATAAAGGTGATAATGTTTTTGTAATAATAACAGTTCCCTTGCGTGAGTATTCCATGTGTTTTAATTTGTCGGGCTGAGTATAATCACATGCAAAAGTTTTATTTGAGGTTAGAAAAAGTATTAGAAATAAATAAAAAATCTTTTTCATAATTATACTTTATTCTTTTCAATAAATTTAGGAAATAAAAAAGCTCCTATAATATCCATTATTCCCATTCCGTAAACTACAGACTTTATTAAAGTTAAATCAGCTGTCTTTATATTAGATAAAATATTATGTGAGTGTAAAAACATGAAGATTTTATCGATAAATAAACCTACTAAAATAAAAATAGCTCCTGTTAAGAAAATAATTAACTTTAAAAGCTTTTGCGCTTTTTCCTGTTTATTCATAAATATATTCCCTTTTATCAAATCTGTATTAAAATTTAATTTTACACTATTACAAGATAGAAAGAAAACGTTAAAAATGTCTTCTGAAATTTATTATAAATATCCTGTTTATCGTCCTCCCGCTGAGGCTAATTCTTTGCTTATTCAGGCAACCGAGGGTTGTTCTCATAAATGTGCTTTTTGTATAGGAAATGAGGGTAAGAAGTTTTTAATTCGTCCTGTCGAGTCAATAAAAAAAGATATATTTAATGCTTATCTGAATTATGGCGATAATGTAAGAAAAATGTTTTTATTAGACGGTAATGCTTTTATTATGAAAGCAGAAAGCCTTGTTGAAATTGCCGAATATTCATACAGTATCCATAAAAATCTTAAAAGAATCGGCTTATATGCTCATGTTAAAGATATTTTATTAAAAACTGATGAAGAGCTCAAAGCTATAAGCAACGCAGGAATAAAAATAGCTTATGTCGGTATAGAAACAGGCGATAACGAACTTCTAAATGAAATAAACAAGCAAGCAACTGCCGAAGAAATTATTGAAGCCTGTCATAAACTTTATCGTGCGGGTATAACCTTATCAGCGACAATTATAGCAGGGCTTGCAGGAAAAGACAAAGAACGTAGCATTCAGCATGCTAAAGAAACTGCAAAACTTATAAGTGCAATTAAGCCTGATCCTGTTCTTCCTTGGTATATTTCAATTTTAACGCTTATGATTCCTAAAGGAACTGATATCTATAATTTACAAAGACAAGGCAAGTTCATTGCCATGGATAATATTGAAATATTAGAAGAAATAAGAGTTTTTCTTTCTAATCTTGATGACGGTTTAGAAAAATGTATTTTTAGAGCAAATCATGCTTCAAATTATCTTCCGCTTGAATCAAATAATCTTGCAAAAAATAAAGATAAATTAATTGAAATGATAGATGTTGCGTTAAATAATCCGAGAATGCTTAAATCCGAATTTTTAAGAGGTTTATAATTCTATAACTTTTATTTTTGTATTGTTGCCGATTATAGCTATATGCTCTGCCGTAATTTCTTCCCCTGCAATTAATACAGGCACGCCAGGGGGGTATTTTACTATGCTTTCAGCAGAAACCATACCTTGTGCTTCGTTAATATCAATCTCTCTTGATTTAGCGTTAAAAGCCTCCTGTGGTGTCATGATTGTTTTTGGATTTAATAGTTGGGTTCTAAAATTATTTACTTGATTTGTTTTAGGAAGTTTTTTTGCGGCTTTTAAAAGAGCGGCTTTTAATTGATTAAGCATTACTTTATCTGTGCCTATTCCTGTAATTGCAAGAATACCGCTATTATTGCTTAATTCAACTTCTACAGGAGTTTTATTCTGTAAATAATCATCTAAGTCATGACCGTTTACGCCTTTTAATTTTGCAAAAATTCTTGTTGGATCAACTTTAAAGTTTTCGGTGTCTTCTAAAAATTCATATTCGCCCGTTTCTTCAAGCTCTGATTTTAAAAGTTTAATGTTTTTTATTAATTCTTCTATTTTTAATTTTGCAGAAGGAGTTGTTAAATAGTTTATACAGCCTTCTATACTTGCAAGGATAGGATAAGACGGTGAGGTTGTATTTATTAGATTTAAACTTTTTTGTATTGCTTCGGCTTGTATTTTTGATTCTTTAGAAAGGTGTAATAATGCACTAGGGGTCAATGAACAGGCTGTTTTATGCAATGATTGGACGCACACATCCGCACCGTTGAGAATTGATGATTCAGGGAATTGTTCTGAATAGTTCCAAAGAGCGCCATGTGCTTCGTCAACCGCTAATATAACATTTTTTTCTTTGCATATTTCAGCAATAGGTTTAATATCTATTATTATTCCGTAATAAGTCGGATTAGTAATGAAAACCATTTTTATATCAGGATTTGCTTCAATCTGATTTTTTATTTCATTCGGGAATGTCGGCATGTCCCATTTACTGTCCCAATCCGTATTATACCAAACAGGATTTGCTCCTGTAAGAATAAGTGCGTTAATTACTGATTTATGGGCATTTCTTGCTATTAATACTTTGTCGCCACGTTTTAAGGTTGCAAGAAACAGGGCTAAAATTCCAGAAGAACTTCCGTTTATTAAATAAAAAGTATCTCTTGCCCCATAAACTTGTGCGGCATGTTGTTGTGATTTTAAAATTGTATTTTCAGGATTTTGAAGATTATCAAGCCCTTCGATTTCACTAAGATCCGCTAAAAATATATTTTTTCCTAAAAGGTTCTTAACAGAAGGCGGAGCTACTTTTCCTTGATGGTGACCGGGTGTTGTAAATAATGCTTTTCTTTTTCTGGAATATTTTTTTATAGCGTTTATTAAAAACAATTTTTGCCCCCGTTAAAAACTATTCTTTTAGAGATGTCTTTCAGTTTAGATTAATTTAACCATACATCTAATAAACAAAGCATATTGCAATGATATTATTAAATCAATCTAAAATATATGAGGTTGTTAAGTAAATGAATAAATTATTTGGTTATTTTGTTCTCTCTACGCTTTTTATAGTTATATTTATATCCTTAACAATACAATATTCTCCTAAATATGATTTTAATCTTTCTGACTTTGTAGGTATGAAAATTTCAAATCAACATTATGTATTTGGTCATTAGTATTCTTTGCTTTTCTGAAAAAATTTTTTATAGTAGCATAAATCTTGTTAAATATAACAAGGCTTTAAATTTATGCAATTCAATCTTTTCAGCTCAATAGAAAATAAAATAAAAGATCTTAGAGATCAGATAAATCATCATAATTATTTATATTATTTAAAAGATGTTCCCGAAATATCTGATGCTGAATATGATCTTCTTTTTAAAGAGTTAAAAGAGCTTGAATCTCAATATCCTCAATTTATTACGCAGGATAGCCCTACACAGCGTGTAGGTGAAACTGTTTCAACGGGTTTTACTCCTTATAAACATCAATTTAGAATGTATAGCCTTGATAATTCTAATAACGATGATGAATTAAAACAATGGCATGAGCGAACTTTAAAGAATTTTTCAAATAATCATAATATAGAATTAGTTTGCGAATTAAAAATTGACGGTCTTGCAATTTCCCTGACGTATGAAAACGGATTTTTCACAAGGGGAACAACTAGAGGAAACGGCATAGTTGGGGAAGACATCACCACTAATTTAAAAACAATAAAATCTATCCCCTTAAAACTTCATGGCGATAAATTTCCAAAACTTATGGAAGTTCGTGGTGAAATTTTTATGCCTAAAAGCTCTTTTGAAAAATTAAATGAAGTACGAAGATTAAACAATGAACAGGAATTTGCAAATCCAAGAAATGCGGCAAGCGGTTCTGTTAGGCAATTAGATCCTAAAATTACGGCAGAACGGGAATTAAGCATGTTTTCTTATGCTGTTGAATTTGGTGATGATAATTTTGAAAAGCCTAAAACTCATTTTGACTTGTTAAAGTTACTCAAAGATTACGGTTTTAAAGTAAATGCTACAAGTAAAAAATGTAAAAATATTGAAGAAGCTCTTTCTTTTTGTAAAGAATGGGAAGAAAAACGATTTGAGCTTGATTATGCAACTGATGGCGCAGTCATTAAAATAAACGATATTTCAAAACAGAATGAACTCGGATTTACTTCAAGAGCTCCAAGATGGGCAACAGCTTATAAATTTCCTCCCGAAGAACTTAAAACTCAGCTTTTAGATATAGAGATTAATGTTGGAAGAACGGGTGCAGTTACTCCTGTTGCCGTTTTAAAACCTGTTAAATTAGCAGGTTCAGTTGTAGCAAGAGCAAGTTTGCATAATTTTGACGAAATTCAACGCCTTGATGTAAGGATTGGCGATGTTGTAACCGTTAAAAAAGCAGCGGAAATTATTCCAAAAGTAATAAATGTTGATAAAACTCAACGCTCCGAAGATAGTATTCCTTTCATATATCCCGATAAATGCCCTGCCTGCCAGACTCCGCTTGAAAAAAGAGAAGGCGAAGTTAATCACTATTGCCCTAATTTTACGGGATGTCCTTCTCAAATAAAAGGCTGGCTTCAATATTGGGTAAGCAAAGATGCTCTTGATATTGACGGTATCGGCGAATCTTTAGTTGCTCAGTTTTTTGACTGCGAGCTTATAAAAGATCCTTCTGACTTATATGGGCTGACTTTTGAAAGTTTAATAAGCCTTGATAGAATGGCTGAAAAATCAGCAAATAATATAATAAATTCTATAAATGAAAGTAAAAACAGACCGCTGGCTCGATTAATAAACGGTCTGGGGATAAGATTCGTAGGCAAAGAAACCGCAGGGATTTTAGCGCAACATTTCCATTCAATAGACAATCTTAAAAATGCCCAAATTGAAGAGCTTTCCGCTGTTGATGGAATTGGGGATAAAATTGCTTCAAGTATAAAAGAATATTTTGAAAATCCTAAAAATATTGAGTTTATTAAAAAATTGAAATCACATAATTTAAAAACAGAAGAAGCCATAGAGGAACAGGGTGAAAAGCCTTTAGCAGGCATGACTTTTGTTTTTACAGGTTCATTGACCTCCCTCGACAGAACAAAGGCTCAAGAAATGGTTAAGAAACTTGGGGCAAAAGCAACTTCAAGTGTTAGTAAAAAAACAACCTATTTAGTTGCAGGTGATGACCCCGGGTCTAAATATGATAAAGCTGTAACTCTTGGTGTAGAGGTACTTTCAGAAGAAAAATTTAAGAATCTGATTAGAAGTTTCATTTAATTCTATATCAATATATTTAATGGTTGTAATAAAAAATATAAATAAATCAACTTTTTGCAGTGTTTGTAAACAAGTGTAAATATGCTTGCATGTTCTCCTAAAGATATTCTTAGTCTATACCGATAACTTTATTATGAGAAGCACAAACTGAAATTATCACTTTAATATGTTATGACCTAAGATGTGATTTAAGAAAATTAAGTTAATTTAAAAATATAAAAGTGGAGGTCTCTAAGAATGGCTGATAAAATTACTGACAAAGTAACTGTTTATGTTCCTACTACAACTACTAAAACTAATGCAACTACTACAGCCGATCAAGGAACATCCTCTACGACAAAGCAAATTAATCTGGATCCAAAAAACCAAATACCTGCAGGTGATATGCTTAATCTACTGGATACTAATTCTGCTTATAATAAAATTGATATCAATGTGAATCCAACTAAAACAGCGTATGATGTAGCTAGTGCTAATTATAGTAAAGCGATAGCAGATTTCAGTAAAACTTATCCCGGTTATACTTATACTGATATAAAGAATGCTGTCATAACTGGCTCTGGGTGTAAAATTTGGAAAAATGTAAATGGTAAGCAACAATTTATAGTATTAGGTAGAGAGCAGTACCTAAAGATGGAAGCTACGGCAAGCACAATTCGTTCTCTTGAAATTGATTTGGATAAGAAAAGACAACTTCTTAAACTTGCAGAAGCAAATAATAATGATAAGATGCAAATTTCTGATAGAAAAGCACAAATTCAGCAACAGGTTGATGAAAATATACAAAAATATTTTATGTATAGAGCCTAACGTAGAAGTGAATTGTCTTATCAAATTGATTATAATGTAATAAAAGATTGACATGCCCCCAAAAAATCCCCCTATTTAAAACTTAGTGACTCCTATGTAAA
>JBAXKC010000054.1:0-12473 GCA_037137535.1 bacterium
CGAGCCCGATTGGGAAAGGGATTGTTTCTTCTCGGCAGAACGGCGGATCACCTCGTTGATTTCAGCGATCGATCGCTCGATGCTGAGTTCGTCCAGGTCCTCCTCCATCGGCCCGATGGCCGAGTCCTGGAAGGTCGAGGCAAATTCGCCGTCGGGAATGTCTTCGGTCGAGATGTTGCGTGTGGACTCGAAAGCGTCGGGCGTTTCCCATTCGAGCGCAATCGCCGACACGTTGTCACTGCGCACACCGGCGTTTTCCAGAGCCTGCTCCACGAGTTTGGGAACGGCTTCGGAGACAGAATGCGCGCTCAGTTGCCTGACGATGTCGGGTTCGCGCATGCTGTCCCATAGAAAAATTTTAATTTTTTTTGTAATAGGTTACTACTTACTAAAATAATATAGGTTACTATTAATAAAATATTGTAGGTTACTACTTACTAAAATAATATAGGTTACTATTTAATAAAATAATATAGGTTACTATTAATAAAATATTATAGGTTACTATTTTCTAAAGTAATATAGGTTACTATTTAATAAAATAATATAGGTTACTATTAATAGAAATTTATAGGTTACTATTTTCTAAAGTAATATAAACCACTATTTAATAAAATAATATAGGGTACTATTAATAGAATATTATAGGTTACTATTTTCTAAAGTAATATAGGTTACTATTTAATAATTTCTGATCAAATATTATTAGTAAATGAATAAAGGTTACTATTTATTAAATATTATTTTTTTATCAGTGTAATTTTTTATGGTGATTTTTTAATTAAAACAGATAAGGTGGATTAAAATTAAAAAACTATATTTATTTTTTAATTAAAATAAATTATTTGTTTTTTAATTATTATAATTTATTTAATTTTTATTTAATAAAAAAAGTTTTTGACTTAATTAATTTTCAAAATGCAATAATTCAGCAGGGAAACCATTAAAAGAGCTCGCGCTCAAATAGAACTAAAAGATCAACTCAAACCAAACCAATAAGAGGATTTTCCAACAGACCAAGAGCTTCAAAGTGAGAAAAAAAAATTAAAAATAATGTTTAACCCACTCCACCAAGATGAATTTTTAATTGAATCAGCAGCTCAGCACAAATAGGAGGTTGAGGAGGAAAAAGTAAAGATAAATCCAGACACTTAGAATTAGGAATATGGTAAGCTGATAGATAAATACAAGATCCTAAAGACAACACAGATGCGAAAAACTATTTAATTTTTGATTACACAGGAGTTGGAACACGACAAAATGAAAATTTTCCCACCTCATCTTTTAGCTTATTTAAGAGAAAGAATCTATTAAATGTACCTTCTCGGTGAAATTGGTGAGTTACTTGAAGAAGACAACAAAATGGACTTTGAAGCGATAAAAGATGCTTACTTCAAAAACTACATTGCTGATTGCACAGAAGTTGGTTTTTTCAGATGGGGTTTCCATGATAAAAAAGAAGATCAGAACACAACAACTCCAGCTCTCTCACTAACAGTTAATTTTTTTAATGGTGAGTTGAGTGTTAAATGGTTCGCAATAAAAGCAAAAGAGACAATTTGTTCAGTGAAATATGATTAAAAGAGAGCGGGCGCAGTAAACACTATTCCAAACAAATCAGAATTAGGAGAGTTAATATGGGCCTTTGTCGATTGTGAAAAGGAATGAAATTATTTTAAATTTAATATAAAGTTAATTTTATGTTTTTTTATGTTTTATTTGTTTTGATTTATAGAAAAAAATTATAATAAATTAATTTTAAATTAAATATTTTTTTTCCATGTACTCTCTTTTATAAAAATTATAGTAAAAACCTTAAACAAAATAGGTTGAAATTCAATAAAAACCTCAGTTTGATTTTAATCAAAAATCAAACGATTTAAACATAGAGGACATGGAAGCTCCTCAAGAGGATGACATGTTTAATTTATAAGAGGATTAACCAAAAATTCTTAAAAAAACAATTCGAAAGTAAAATGTAAATCAACTTGAAAAAAAAAAAAACAAGAAATTATTAGGGATAAGGGAGCCATGGACCGAGAACCACAGTCTGATTTCAGTACAACCACCATTCTTAAATCAGGAGAAGAACAGTAGAAAGAAATATAAGATAAAACTTAAATTCCAAGATGCGAAGGGTAAGGTGAGAAATTACACTGTGAGATTTGGAGATAAAAACGGTGGCGATTTTGTAGATCATCACAGCCCAGATAAACGAAGTCTATTTGCACTGAGAGTGCGTAATTGCGAGTCGATATTAAACCCAAATTACTGGAGGGTGATGCTGTTAAATAATGAATTCCCCTCAATTCAAGAAGCTTGGAAAAATTATATTTTAACACACAATTTTTTTGATATAAAACAATGAAAAATTTTTAATTTTGTTATTTTAATTTATATTTTTACGTGTTTTTTTTTTACCTTATCATGATTTATTTACTTTTTTACCACAACTTTTTTTCAAATTTATTTAATTTTTTTAAATTTACTTTATTGTTAAAATGCCACCCAAAAAAATTAATAAAAAGAGAAGGGGTGAACTAGAGGAGTTCAAATAGTAAGAAGATGAGCAATATTAAAAAGGTGAGGGTGAAAGATGGTAGATTCGTAATATAGACTTCAATGTCCTACCTTAAATGTAAAACATAGAAATTGAATAGTAAGCTCATTAACCAAGAAAAAGGGATCAAAAAATTTCAATTTTTCCACCAGGTGTTTTTACTTAGTAAAAGCAGATTTCAGAAGTACTCGTTGAAAAACTGGATCCAAGACTTTAATAAATAATAAAGAATCCAGGTTAGCGAGCTCTACACGTGCCAAACATTCTAAATGAAGATGAGCTTTTACCAGATCAATGTACAGAAATAAACTATTACAATAGAATTAAAAGTGTTGTGGACAACAGATCAAGAGGCACAGAACAATTTAACAAATTTGCTGTAAACAAGGAGGAGTTTCGAAATGAAATACGTGAAAAGTATGAAGATTTGAAGTAAATAAACATGTAAACAGCAAATGTGAAAGCAGGTGATTTTAATTTAATTCAAGCTCTTTAAATGATGGATTTGGCACAAGCGAATGAGTAAACTTTATTAGATTTTGTAAACTATAAAGATAAACTCGATTAAGATAAAATTTCATCTTTTCTGGCCTACGCTATTTACAACTCAGTTAATTTCAGAAGATAGTACTTTTCAAATATTTCAGTTGACGAAGGATTTTTCAAGTTATTTTTTCACAGTGATTCAATCAGAAATTTTATTGACAGAAATTATGAAAGAAATTAATTTTATGATTTAAGAATTCACGATTACACAACAGACACTTTAAGGTAGTCCATAATTAATGAACCAAATAACGGACTTGACGAAGATAATATTTTTTTCGATGGCCCGCCCCAACAAAACATTGTCGCTTCAGAAGTTGACATTTTTAAGTTTTTTTATAGAGTTATTTTCAATGTCAGTTAAATTTCAATGTCTGTTTTATATAAAGAATACTTAACTCTTACTTAAACTGGTACAACACCTGATGCACCATTTACAGATGAACAGCCAACAGACATCGTACAAGGACTCTACCCATTTTCAAGCTACATTGAAAATGGCTAAGCTATGGAACGCTTCGCGGGTAGGCTCGCAACTTCAAAGGGTCTGGCAGCTTTAGTTTTAGTTTAGATATTTAAGATAATTGCTGTACTAAATGCGGATCCTTAAAAAAGATTTTAGAATAATATTATTCAAAGAATTTTCTGTCTTTAGCCTTATTTAGATTTACTAAAAGGTGAAAACAAGCGTGTTAAATCCTCTTTTTTTTCAACTTTACCATTATTTATGGCTTTTTTAGTAGCACACAAAATAAGTTTAATCTATCAAAGCAGTGTTTACGGTTAAGACATTAAAAATGTATTTTCAAATTTAACTCTTGAAACAAACGCTTTTACAGTTCCAGCTGAAGTTGTTTAAAATGTTTTAAAAACTAAAGCTTTCTTTTTCACTGATGTTTTTGAAAAAAATGTTTATTATTAAGCTTTAGATATTTCAAATCTTTTTTAATTCAGGAGTGATGTGGTATGGGAAGCCAAGCCAAACGATATAGATTATAAAGATGAATTTATGAATTACTTCGGTGAGGAAGCTGATGAAAACGACAGCTTCCACCTTTTAGATTATAAAATTAATTTAATGACTTTTTCAGGTTTGGCAAGAGGCTTGTAAGCACACTTTAACGGTGTTAAAAAACTCTATTATATAACTTTTATAATGAAATTCCCAATTTTATATATACCCGATAGTGAACCTTTTAAGGGTATGGAGGATAGATTTGACCTTTAAAACAAATAAAAAGCTCCATCAAACACAAATTTTATGTTTAAGACTGGGCGCTTCAGGTTAAATCATACCGAGGTTAATTCGATCATTGAAGCTTTAAACTCGAACGATCCAGACAAATAATTAGTTTATGATGCGCTTTTTAAAGTGAGAAAGGTTATAATCGAAATTGCAACTGAACAACTCGAAGAATATGGTGATGATCTAGAGTGGGATCTTTCTCGAATTTAAATAATCTAATATTAAATTTACTCAATACCCATTGAATATGTTGATAAGATTCTGGATGGAAAGAATTAAAGTGTTTACAAAATGGGTAAAAATAAATAAATTGACGAAGAACCACCAGAAGAATAGGAACCATAAGAGCCAGAACAATAAGAAGAAGAACCAGAACAATAAGAAGAGGAGTATGAGTAAATGCATGATATTGAGAGTAATCCATCTATAACAGAAAGATCAGAATATAACAATAAGTAAGCTGTTATCAATGAAAGATTTTACAGTAAATTGACTGACTATCCAGACTTTGATGAAATAAACTGTGTTGATCAAGTTTTTGGCTACATTTTTATAAAAGAGCTGGATGCTAAAATTGTTTTTTCACGTGATACTCTTTTTTAATTTTACTTCAATTCAGATTTTTATAAAGAAAATATCAAACTTTTAGTTTCTCAAAATTTAGTTCAATCTTTAAAAATTTTCTGGGAAAAAGTAACTAAACTAATAAATGTTTTTATGTTTTAAACGCAGAGTTTGCTAGGTGTTGAACATGAAAAAATAAAGTATAGAATATTTACAGCAAGTTCCCACGTGTGGTTAAATAAAAAAAGATACAACCCATCTTTAAATTAATTGATGAACTCAACATTTAAGCTAAAGTTAAACGATTCAAAAAAGTAGAAAAACACTTTAGAAAGGTCCTACATTTTTTACGATATCGAAACAATGAGCGTGCCAGTTTAGAAAGAGCGAAAATCTACGAGAAAAATTGTTAGTGGTGATCAATAATAACCCGTCTTACTTTGTTATGAATTAGACCGCAAGCCAGCCTATATTTTAGCTGAAGATTGTTGTTTACAATTTGTTTAATTTCTGTATGATGTCTATGTTAAAAGTTTTGACGGTGTCAACAAGTAGATAAAATAAACATTCGTGCTCGCTCATAATGGAAATAAATTTGATCATTTATTTTTATTCCCAATTTTATTAAAATTCTTTGGTTCTAAGGTTGATTTCGGTGGAAGTTCTGTAGACCTCACCTATCTATAGATTCAAGATGTGATCATTTTTGTGGATACCTGTGATTTAATTCCAGGTAAACTTAAGAATTTAGCTAAAGATTTCCAAGTTGAGCACAGAAAGAAGGAGTTTGATGTAACAAAAATAACAAAAGAGAATATGAAAGATAAGGCATTTGTTGAAAAACTCATAGAGTATTGCTAATTTGATGTCAAGGTAATGCGTGAAATCTATGAAAAATTTGTTTAAACTGTTTAAGCTATCATTCCTTAAGCTAAAGAATCAGATGTAAAACGTACTTTGCCATCAACCTCTTTAAATCTTTTTAGAAAATATCTTTTACCAAAAAATGTGAATCAGATTTATGGAAACTTTCACGATTTAAAAGGGATTAAAGTTTAAAATTATGAACGTAAAAGCTATCACGGTGGACTCTGCCAAGTTTGGAACTACCAAGAGGTTGAAGAAGGCAGTCATTATTTTGATTTTGTTTCCATGTATGTTTCAATTCTATCTATTGATAATGACTTTCCAATTTCTCAAGGTACCTACTAAGCTGTCAATCAGCGAATAACTGGAGCTGGTTAAATTTAAAAAACAAGACTTTATATTTTAAAATAATTTAAATTCGATAAAGATAGTAAAATGCCCAATTTACCAGTAAAAGACATTAAAACAAAAATAACACTTTACGTGAAAGAGTGGGCATCTGATGAAAAAATACCATTTTTAGTTTTCTGGGGTCATGAAATTTCATTAGCATTTTAAGAGCTAGGTTTAAAAGAAATTTAAATAGAGGGTGTCATTTCTTACAGCTAAAGAGGTAATATTTTTAAAGACTACATGACTCTTTTTTTTAATGAAAAAAAACGATTTAAAGATGGACCTAGGAGAGCTATAGCAAAATTGTTTGGTAACTCCCTTTATGGAAAATTAGGGTAATAGAATTTAGGATAGAGAAAAATAATGTCTCATGATGAAGTGTAGTAAGTTGGACTCCAGGGGTTAGAGCAGCAATTTGAAGGTCGTAAAGAACTCATATAGAAATTTTAAGAGGGCAGTTCTGATTAGTTAATCTCATTTATAAGAAAACTAGATAAAAATTTTGTTGAAGTTTAGTTTGAACCGAATCCACTGAGAACAAATTATTGTGGTTCTTTAATAAGAATAGCTTCATATGTTACAATGATCGGACGCAGTTGGTTATTTAAATTATTAAATTCAATAGGTTATGAAAACATCTATTACTGTGATACAGACTCATGTGTTTTTAAATAAAAGGGGCTGGAAGGTTTGAAAAAAGTGTAAAAAATCGGATCTGAAAGAGGTGATATAGCTTCACAGTTTGACGCTTCGATAAAAATAATTGGTGGCAGATTCATAGCTCCAAAGTGCTACTATCTAGATTTAGATAAAGAATATAATGGAAGTAAGCTATATTTAAGATGTAAAGGTATAATCTAACCTTCAAAAGAAAAATTAATTGAATTGAGTTAAACGGGATAGACTCAATTTTAATAAAAAAAATGGGAAAGAAATTATGGAGGAATATCAATTCTAGATGAAATAAAATTATTAACTATAAAACCTAAAAGACATAAAAACATAAATGGGTTAACATTGCCCTTTAATAATATTAATGATTTTATATGATTTTATATTTATATTTATATCATAAAATGTAATTTAATTTATTAATCCAATCTGCACCTCTCTTTGTAGCACTGTCTGTAATTTTTCTTACCGCTCCTTCGTAACTAGCTACAGCAGCTTGTTTTATAGCCGCTCCTGAGGAGTCGAGAGGTAACTCCAATCTCCTTACCAAACCTTTTATTTTTTAAAAAGTGCCCCCCAAACTTCTCATTAATTATGAATATTCACGTTTACCTAAGAAACCCTTAGGATCTGCTTATTTGAAGTAAGCTCTAGAGAAGTTTTTTTTAGCTTTTTCAACATTTATAAAAAACTCCACTTCTGGAAAATTAGCAGGATTTATATTACTTGCTTTAGCGAAAATATTTAACCCTCTTTTTGAAACTATAGATGGGTTTGTACCAAATTTATCACCAAAAAAAACCCTTTTTTTTTTCGCATCTTTCAAAGTCTTAGCAAAGGCTATTATTTTAGGACCATATCTCAATCTTCCAAATTTATCAACCCTCATATCAAAATCTTTAACTGCTGCAGTAAAGAGAAAATTAGTGTTGTCAGGTAAAGTCCACTCCAAAGATGGAAATTGACTGCTTTTAGCTATACCGAATCTATATGCTGCACTACCGAAAAGATCAATTTGTTTAACAGCTTTTCTAATCTTTACACTTCCTATTGCAGGTGGTTAAAGACCAACTGTAGTATACCTATTTACTTAACCTTTCTAAGCATCTAAAAGAGCACCTTTTTCTAATCTTATTTTTTCATAAAAATTACTTCCTGAAGAGACGTTTTAACCAGCTAGCGCTGCCTTTTATTAAGCTGTAAGTTTATTAACAGCAGCTTGAGCTTATTACAACTCTTCAGCTGTAACACCAACCCCATCTTGTAATATATTGTTTAACTAATTCCTTATTTATATTCCTTTTTCACTAATAGGCATTGCACCTCCAGCATTCAACAAATCAGCTAGTTTTTACCTATCTTGTGGTTTTAGCTAACCTATGAGTTATTCAACTTGGATGTCATCACCTTCACCATATTCTCTAATTTTACTTTCTTCAAATTACATTTGTATTATTTTTTTTTATAATTTAATAAAAAATTAATAAATTATAAAAATTTAAATGAATTCTAACGCTATGATTCCAACAAGAGTTGCTAGACATGCCTTTTAACAGGCTTTAATTAGTAAAGATGAAACTCAACTTAGGCAATTTTACGCTCAATATGCTCCGTGGGTGAACACTTAAAATGTTGAACTTTACTGTGAACAAATTAAAAAAGAAAAAGAGAAAATTGATTAGTAAATAAATGAAGAACAGGTGTAGGAAATTAAATAATGAATGTGTGTTACTTTAATTAAAAAATTACAATTTTTTTACTAATAATGTTATTTTATATTCATAATTTGTATAATTAATTTTTTCTGAATTAAATTTACATTTTTCTTTTTTTACAAATGAGTTTACCTTAATGTGTTCGCTATAATTAAATAAAACCTCGTGGTTTTGCAACTAAAATGAAGAGGTGGTAGTTAAACCCCTAATCTTCATATAACACCTTCAATAAAAATGAATTAGTCAGGTTTGTAATTGAATCTGACGGATTTGTTGATCCGTATAAAATATATGTGGATGTTACAATAAGTACTGATGCTACTTTATAGGGTAATGCTGGTGTTATAATGCTTGATGGACCCTCAACAAGTGTTTTTTAAACCTTAACACTTTATTCAAATTCAAAATAAATTGAAAGGGTTGATGAATATGACCAACTTGGAAATATTTTGAGAGATATTTAATATGAGCCTTTAGTTGAAGCGAATAGGTAATATGAAGGTTACGCTTTTGAAAATATTTACAGCAATAACGGATTAAGAACACCATGTGATAACTCTTGGTATTCTTACTCAACAGCTGCAACAGTCACGAATGGAACTATGAGTAGATGGAGACCTAATAACTACATGATGTAAGTTCTTAACTGTAAATCTACAAGTCTTAACGACTCTACAAACGGAGCTCTTTATAGAGAATACTGGTAATAAAAAGATGAAAAAACAGTTTTTGATAGATTTGATTTAAGATTTTAAGAAGCTGATACTGAGTTTGGAATTGATGTTTTTGACACTTAATTAAAAGGTGCTAGTGATACTATAGATGTTAAAAAATCAGCTGGTGACACTGGATATTTATATCCATATTCACAGAGTTTAAGTAGGGGTAAGGGTGCTTATATTTGTCCAGCTGGTTAAAAACTAAAAGTTGTTTAAGGTAAATTTTTACATAGTGGTGACGCTATTTTAGGTGGAATTGATTATGATTCAACAACTACTGCGCTTAATAAATATTAAACAACTAAAATTAGACTTTTAGTTCCTATTTTATCTGGTGCTATAGGTATTTTAATACCTAAAGATCAATGGAAACTTCTCCCTTTATCAGCTTTTAAATAATTAATGTTTGAATTTAGATTAAATCCATATGCTTTTTTCAGTGCTGGATTTGCTGATGGTGGAACAACTAAACCTATCAAAGCGGGGTGGAAAGTTGACAGTATTTAAATGGTGTTTGACCTATGGTATTTTGATGAATTGGTTACAAATTAAATAAACTAATCTTTAAATGGAGAGGGTATTATTTTAAGTTCTTAAACAGCTAGTATGGGACCTATGTACAATATAATAGCTAATGGAACTGTTACCAATAATTGGTAAATCAATAACGGAATTGAAAGTTGTAAAGCACTGCTTTTCTGGTTTCTTGATAACAGATATTAAAAATATGATCATTGTAGAAAAAATTATCGATTATCGTAAAATATAAAATCATACTAGTTGAAAGTGGGTCCTGACTATTTACCACCATACCCTATTTAAGGTATGAGTGGAAATATCGGATTAAACAGTGATTTAACATCTGTGGATGGTGATAATACTGAGTTTTTAGTTGAATTGTAAAAATCATTTAACAAATTATTTGATTGTAATGATAATATTTCAATTGATAAATTAAATTTTGCTCTCAATGAGAGATC
Organism: bacterium; assembly: GCA_037137535.1. GTDB lineage: Bacteria > Cyanobacteriota > Vampirovibrionia > Gastranaerophilales > JBAXKC01 > JBAXKC01. Next base: position 10,263 of record JBAXKC010000054.1, read on the forward strand.
TTACGACCCATCTGGTGAGCATGCATGGTATGGTGCTGCTTTATGGGAGGAAATGCGATGCTAGGGTAAAGCACTTTATTCTATAGGTCTGGATCAAAATCCTTTTGATCCAGATGTTTTAAGTGGACTTGACACAACTAAAACAAGACCTATAGAATTAATAATAAGAGGTACTGATCAAAATAAATTTGCCTATGATTCAACAATGTATGTCATGCTTTGGCATGATTTTTATGTTCAATTAACCAATGGTGGTGTTAACACCTTTGGATAGGGTTGATAATAATAATTTATGTTTTCATGTTTATATAAAATTACAAAAAATAAAAAAAAATAAAACATCACTTATAATAAATAGTTATTGTAAATTCAACTGAAATTGGTTGAAAATCAGCTGTAGTTGAAATCGTAGCTGGTGCGTAGGTTGTTGTCGGCACCCCGTTACCGTCTGTCGTCATTGTCGTTGCTGGAACAAAGAAACCCACTTTACACATTCCTCCAGTCTACTTTAGATGGGTGACTTCAGATTTCTTTTCCGTAAAATTTGCAAAAAGCTTTGTTCCTGTGTAAACCATGTTTTCAGGTTTTAAAAATGTTATTATCTCACTATTTGAAGCTTCAGCGTTAAAATAACCTGATGCTCCATCTATTGCTAAAATCATATGATAAGGAATTGTGAGTGAGGTACCTGTATAAGTACAAAATGCCTTTTCAATTTTAATTGAATAGCCTAAAAGAGCTTTTGTTGGTTGAGGTAATAAAAAAGAAAATGTTGGTTTGTCTGTTGTTATAAAATAAGTAAATTAATCATCAACCACATATCCTTAATCGCCAATTGATCTCTAACTCATTAAAATATTATTTTTTAAAAATTTTTTATAATTAAAATTAATTTAATTAAATGTAAAAATATCCTGTAATTTCACCACCAATTTAAACTTTATAAGAAGGTGTTCAAAATTTAAAATTTCCAGATATAACTCCACAGTAGTTCTGCTTTGCTATTGTTGGTAAACCGGGTAGTGGAAAATCACACTTGGTTAAAGAATTAATAATGAATAAAGATCTTTATTTCAAAAAATTTGATAAAATAATATTTGTCACACCCTCAGCTTATCAAGAACTTCAATTGGACTCTGATAATTCAATGGATTGTCTATCACCTATTTGGCTTTAAGAAAAATTATAAGAATATTAAAAAACCATTAAAAATTTAAACAATATTTTAATAATTCTAGATGATGTTGTTTCTGAATTATCTAAACTCACGCGTGATAAATTTATTAATCAGCTTTTTTTTAACAGACGACATATAATTCCAGATTGTTGTATTTCATTGTTAATAACAACGTAAAAATATAATGTGATTCCAGCTAGATTTAGGAGTTGTTTAACAGGGGTCATGCTTTTTTAAGTAAATAAATAAGATTGGTAAATAGTTTTAAATGAGTTAATTTTTATTGATTTAAACTTATTTAGATAGATTTATGAATAAGTTTTTAAACAACCCTACAGCTTTCTTTATATTTTATTGCAACCCTATAAGTTGCACTGTAATTTTAAACCTATTTCATATTGATCGTTTTTTACATGTTTTTCTAAAAATTGTGTTGAAAACAATTGCTAGTAAACCAGCAACTGTTAAAATAAGTTCAAACATTAAAAATAAATTTAAATTAAAAATAAATTTAAAATTTTCGATTATAAGTGGATATAAAAGCTGAAATTTTCTTTACTAAATACTTAATATAACCAGTTCAAAAACCACTTATAATCTTTTTTTTAAAATTAAAAAATAAATTAAAAAATAAATTTAAAAATGAGTGCAATCTTAAGCACAATTGGGGCTCTTCTGGCACCCACTGTTGTTGATACCCTAGGCAGTGTTGGAAAAAGTATTGTTTCAACACTTGGAAGTTTCGGTGTTTAAAAAGTCAATTAATGGCTTGATAAACCCTATAATAAATATGAGGGACGCTTAGCAAATGTGGAAAAAAAAGTTGATCAAATTGAATAGGAATTTAATACTGTCAAATCAAAATTCTATGAAAAATGAAAAAAACTAATAACATTTTATTTAATAATAGTAATTTTAAAATTCATGTTTTATGTAAATATAACACTCTTTACTTTTTAAATTAAACTATTTTTTCACTTAAACAAAAATTTTTTTTCAAAAAATTTTTTGGAAAAAAAATTCCCACTATATAT
>JBAXKC010000055.1:0-12270 GCA_037137535.1 bacterium
GAGAGATCACCAATGAAGATCAACTCGATTTTATTTTCTCCAAGTTCTGTATTGGAAAGTAGCTTCATCACCAAAGACGCGCATTCTACGGTATTTACATTCTTTATAAGCCAATTACATTTGCCGATTCCTGCCTTTCTTTGCCTTTAGTAGCCCAATACTTGTGACTAATTCGGTTACTACTCTTGATTTGCTGTGAATTTATATTCTTGTGGATTTATTATGGGTAACAATGATACATTATGATACACAAAGAGATACTGATGATGCAATTACAAATTTTGTTATTAACAATTTAAAATAAAGATGAGTTTATTTGTAACTTAGAGCTATAACTGAATTTACTATGTCAGAGACGAAACCTTCAAATACTCAACAAGCAACTCCTCAGCCACAATCGACTGCAACTCCCATTGCGCAACCCGAAAGAGTAGTTAATCCTTCTGTTATTATGGAAGTTAGAAATGGATCTCAGAAACCCGACACAAAAGGTAAGCGATAAATGGGCATATAGGTGTCAGAAATAGTATACTTATTGATATACGATTATTATTAGTTCGTATTGAATTCAAATTTCTATTAATAGTTATTCGCTCTTGCAGATTCTCACAAATATTGAAAACCATATTAAGATATTGCTCATCATTTTTAAAAACAGTATCAATAAATGCGGAGGTTAATATTTTATCTGGAAACTCACCAGGTACTGAAATCTCATAGTGTTTAAAATTTTTAGATGTAAAATATAAGCTCAAGCCAATAATGATAAAAGTCAAGATTGCTGTTATATTTAAAAAAGTAAATCCAATTTCTTTTGAAGAATCAATAAAATAAAGTACGATACCTGATTCTAGAGGGATTAAAATAGTAATAAGTTTCTCGGCTTTTAATGAAATTGTCTTAGCGGTTTCAACAGTTTCTCGAAGAAGCGATTCAGCTTGATTTAAAATAAGTGATGCCGTATCTTTTTCAAGATTATTCCATTGCTTAACATCAGATTTCCATTTTAATGAACTCATAATTAATAAGGTTTAGAAAGAAATAACAAATGTTCGACTACTTCTAAATTAAACTATTACATTGATTTGCTTTTTAGAGCTATTTAAAAAGATATAGATTTTCTTGTTCTGTTAAATAAAGGCTTATAAGCCATTTTTCAAATTTAACCTTAATAAAGAATAAAATAGCTCTCTCAATTTCCTTTTTTGGTTGTGTATAAATTTTTGTTTGCTATTTACTTTGTTATGTATATTTAAGAACACAAGTAAAGGTTAATAAAAGGTATGAAAGAATCTAATCTATTAGCATCAGTAGCACTATTTAGTGCGTTGTATAATAATGAAAATTTCACTAACATATCTGATATATTAGCCGAGTTTATAAAAGGCGCTGTTATTTCGGAAAAAAAATGGACAGTCAACTCGAATGAATTGACCAATTTGCTTGAAAAGGTTTATGAATTTAAAATTCCTGAATCAGTTGTTCGAACAACAGTACGTAATCGGTTGAAAATTACTCCAACAATTCATGGTCATTATGTTTTTAATAGTTCTATCGAAAAGGAATTCATTTCTCTGAATGAAAATTATGAATCAATTGTTCAAGTACAATCTGAAATTTTAGAAGCTTTAATTAGCTTTATTGATTCAAAAGTCAATACTCCTTTAACGCCAGAAGAAAAAGATGCAGCAATTCAGAATTTTAAAAGTTTTATAATTGACAATGGGAGTTCTGAAAAATATTCGAAATTAATTAGCGCTTTTCTAATTAAGAATAGAGAGGATACAAATTTTACCCAAAATTTAAATCTTATTCGAGAAGGTGTTATTTTGTATCAAGGGATAAGGTATACTGCAGATTTAAATGAATTAGGCAGATGGAATACAGATTTAAAAATATTTTTAAGTACAGAACACTTATTTAATGCACTAGGCTATAATGGTAGTTTATTCCAACAAATATTTGATGATTTCTATGAACTAGTTAAACAGATAAATACTAATACTAAAAATAAACATGGAGAAAAAATAGTTGAACTTAAATATTTCCAAGAAACAAAGGATCAAGTTGATGCTTTTTTTAAAACTGCTGAATATATACTTAAAGGAACATCTACTTTAGATCCGAGCAAGACTGCAATGAAAAAAATCCTTGAGGATTGTAAAACTCTAAGCGATATTAAGGCTAAAAGAATAAAATTTGATTTGGAGTTAAAACGAAAAGGTATTTTCTATCAAGAATTTAGTCAATCAATCTATACTTACCCAGAATATCTAGTCGAAGATAATAATTTGATAGACACATTAAAACAAGAAGCTTACGGTAATCAAAAGCTATTTGACGAGAATTTATGCAGACAATTCCTGCAAATTTTTACAAAAATAAATTACTATAGAGGAGGGTTGAGCAAAACAAAATTTGAAAATATTGGAACAATTTTCATAACTGGTAATCGATTTGCTCTCTATTTGGCACACCAGACAAAAGTAAAATTCAAGGAAGAGGACATTCCTTTCGCAAAAGATATTGATTATATAACAAGCAAGTTTTGGTTTAAACTTAAAAAAGGATTTGGAGATAAACAACTAATTCCTAAATCTTTAGATGTTATCTGTAAAGCACAAATAATCTTGTCTTCACAATTGAATCAAACTGTTTATAAAGAATTTAATAAACTGCAGCAACAATTTCGTGGTGGTGAATTAACTAAAGAAGAGGCTTTGGAAAGAAGTTATGTATTGAGGGAGAAGTCTGTATTACCTGAAGATTTAAATCCAGAGACTTTAGATACAACATTAGACTTTTTAAATAAGGATGAATTCTTCGAGGATTATTACAGAGAAAAGGTGAAAAAGGATTTAGATTTAAAACAAGCTTTGCATGAGAGAGATGAATTAAAACGAGAACTTGATTTTAGAATTTTAAAAGAGGAAAATGAATTGTATCAAAAGGCTTTAGCAAAATTTAATTCGGAAAAATTAGAATATTCTACATTAAAATGGAAGCAATTTAAAATTAAAAAAAGAAATGATTTGTTATACTTCATTTCAATAAACATATTAACTTTTGTGCCATTATTCATCACTTTATTCTTAAAGGGTAATAAATGTGTTAATGATAAAATTGAAAAATTGGGATCAAATCAAAATTTTATATGGAGTTTTCTAGCCTTAATATTTTTAATAGAATTATTTGGAAGATCATACATATTTGATAAAGAAAAAGTAAAATCAGGATGGGTATGGTTAAAAACATTAGTTCACAGGACTTCTTATGATAATCTTAAGAGAGATTATATTGTGGAATTCCAAAATGATTTTGAAGAGTTAAATAAGGTTAATACAGTTTTCTAATTTTATTATAACTGGAATATTGTATTTATTTTATCTATTAACAAATAGAAATGATCCTTCCACCAACTTCTCAACCCTCTCACAAAAACACACAATACTATCCCGATCGATTGCTTCAGTATACAAATCATTGTTACTTGTAATTGCAACCTCCAACAAACTATGAAGGTGTTTCCTAACTTCAATCAAATGAAAGTCATCAAAGAACTGTTGTATAACAATCATTTGGTTTGCTTGTTCCTCCTTCGATAATAAAATCGGTTTATTATAAAACTCAGGATGTAAATCAAATGGATGCATGGTAATGAATTTGAATGCACCATCGCATAAGGTTTGATACTGGCAAAATAATGTTGCTATCATTTTATCGGTAGAGGAACTTCAGTATAGTAACTGAAACCGAAAATACCCAAACACAATGAGTAGTAATATCCGCATCGAAAGAATCTGTCAATTCTGTAGTTGTAAATTTATAGCAAGGACAACTAAAACAAAATACTGTTCAGATAAATGTAGTAAACGTAGTTATAAGCAAGCAGCTAGGGACGAAAAATTGGCAATCGCTAAAGTAGAATCCAGTATTACAGGAAAGATAAGAACCACCGTAAATTTCCCGATGCTGGCAGGTAAAGAATTACTAACAATTACTGAAGCAAGTGCATTATTGAATATCACACACGTAACTCTAAGAAGGTGGATTAAAGAGAACCGTATACAATCATCACGTATTGGAAAGAAACATTTGATTAAAAGAATACATCTGGATTCTTTGATAGCATGATACAAATGTTACGAATATTACAAATATTACGTTTCTTACAGTTATTACATTTAGTATAATGTATACTGTTATTATCATGCAGAGGGGAACCGCAAACTCAATCAATCTCATTTTGTTTGACTATGCAGTAGACTATCGTTATGAATTTCATTTAATTAGCGTAAATGATTGCAATATTAAATGGCGATCAATCAATCATTGATGTAATAGTAAATAGTTATAAAAGTATTTAAAATCGATTTAAAACAGGTTATTTAATTAAGAATGGAGCAATAATAACTAAAAAGGGAGCTATTCATTTTGATGATGGAAATGGTTACTACATGATTTCTTATAAAGGTTATAGGTTAGAAATTAATAAAACGGGAGGAAACCAGAGTAGGATTGTGTATGAGATAAAGTAAATAACTTTTTATTTCTATTACATACTCTGAAATATATGCTTGAATACTACTAAGTTGTTTTTTGATATAATTAAAGGCCTTTTTTTTTGAAAGGAGGGTTACATGAGTTTGAAAGTTTGCATATTAATTGATAAAATTTCACATTAATATATTTTGGTATAACATCTAGCAATTGTACAAAAAAGAAATTGCTAGATATACTATTTTCCACATACAATTAAAATTATATAACATTTTTGTATTGCGCCATCTTTCGTTATATTTATATAATTAAAAATATGAATATGGGCGAAAAAATTACAACTTCTGTTCCGCGCAAAATTATTGATGACTTCGCAAATGAAATTAAAGAAAAAGCAACAAAAGGAAGTAGTCCAGAGAAGGCAGTTATTGAATTTAGAGATGATAGAAAAAGAGGGAAATCTGGAGAAAGGGATGTTTTCTTTGTTCCAATATCGCTTTTGAAATTCAGAAAAGATAATGGGCGAATTGCTTCAGATATAGCAAGCTATGAAAAATTACATGGTAACTTAAATGAGGATGAGCAGGAAACGCAAGAAATAATAAAAAAATTTCTACAAAAGAAAGATGAAGAAAACAATCTTAAGCTAAGAAAATCCATTGAACACTCTGGACAAAATGAGCCTGCTATAATTACATGTGATGGTTTTTTAATAAATGGGAACCGAAGGAAGATGACTTTTGAGGTATTGTTAGAAACTACAAAAGATAGGCAATATGAAAGAATGAAAGTTGTAATCCTTCCCGGCATAGGTGATGAGGGTGGCCCTCCAACAATAAAAGAAATTGAAGAAATAGAAAATCGTTATCAATTACAAAGTGATGGCAAATCTGAGTATACAAATTTTGATAGGGCAATAAGTATAAAGAGAAAGATTAATGCAGGTATGAGTTTAGAAGAGCAACTTAAAGACGATCCAAGTTTAGTTGGCTTATCACATAAAGAATTCAAGAAAGAATTGCAAAAATATCAAGATCAATTTCTAGGTCCCCTTGATTGCATTGATAGATATTTAGACCAATTAGATCGCTCTGAACTATATGACAATATCTCAGAAGGAAGAAACGATCGAGAGGGAAGATGGTATTCGTTTATTGATTATTACGGTTTTCATAAGCAATTGAGAAATGACGATGGAGAACTCACAAAAAGAGCTATGGATCTTGGTATTGAAGATGATGAGACTGGGGACATTGAGAATATAGCATTCAAAATAATTCGTAAAAAAGATTTTCCCTATAACAAAACCCATGAAGTTATTAGAAAGCTTCCTAAAATTTTAGGGAACAATGAAGCAAAGAAAGAAATAATGAAAATCAAGAATATTTCTGATTTGTTACCTAAAGAAGAATATAATGAGGAAGATGAATTTAATATAATAGATAAAAAATGGGGGAAAAAAAATGAAACATTTATTGTTGGAAAAGTAAATACTGCACTTAAGATAATCGAATATGAAAAAGACAGAGAGACTCCCTTAACACTTTTAGAAGATGCATTAAAAAAACTAAATCATGATAATATGGATCCTGAAGCTGTATTATTAGATAAAATAACAGAAGCAATGAAACTTGCTAGAGAGGTTGCTAAAAGAGCAAATGATCTTGAACATGAATTTTATCATATCGAAAAGGAAAGCAAGAGTAAATTAAAAGGGATTAATAAAAATAAATAAAATGATTTTAGACTTTTCAGATACCGAATTTTCATTGCAAAAATTGTCATTAAAGTCAAATCAAAAAAGTCAATTACAAGATTGGGGATTTAAAAGTGATATTGAAGATAATATGTTTTATACTGGTAGATATCCAGAAAAAACTTTAGTAAAAATTATACATTATTTTGGCAAAGAAAAAATTAAGTTTGAAGTATCTGAAAACTGTAAATTAATAATTGATTTAATCGCTGAAAAATCAGCAAAATTTGATAATGTAAAGGAATTAGGACGAGATTTTAAGAATGGTATTTTCGATAAAAAAAAGTATAAAGAATTTGAACTATTTTTTAAAACACATTTGCCTACTCGTGTATTAAAAGCGCATCAACTCAAAGCAGCTTTTCATTTGTATTTAGTTCAAAATGGCGCTAACTTTTCTGTTCCAGGTAGTGGGAAAACTTCAGTTGTTTTAAGTGTTTATGAAAAACTTAAATCCGAAAATAAGGCAAATGTTCTCTTTATCGTAGGCCCCCCTGCATGCTTTGGACCATGGAAAAATGAATTTTATGAAACGCTTGGTCGAAAACCTAAAAAAGCAACTTTAGCTGGAGGGAATAAGCAAACTCGTAAAAGTGAATATTTCGTAAATAAAAACAATAAGAAAGAGCTATATCTTACTACGTTCCAAACATTAATTAATGATCAAAAAGAAATTAATACATTTTTTTCACAAAAGGGTATTAATGCATTTTTAGTAATTGATGAAGCGCATTACATCAAACAGGTGAATGGGAATTGGGCAAGTGCTGTTTTGAATATTTCAATGCATTCTAAGTTTAGGTGTATATTAACTGGAACACCGATGCCCAAAAGCTTCAGTGATGTTTATAATTTGTTCGATTTTTTATGGCCCGAAAATGAACCTATTGAGTCTAGTTCAAAAATTAAATTGCAATCATTGGAAAAGAGGAACAACATTGATCAAGCTAAAAATATTTTAGAAGATAAAGTGGGTGCACTTTTTTATAGGGTTCGGAAAAAAGATTTAGGGTTAAAACCAGCAATATTTCACGACCCGATCTTGCTTACAATGAATCATTATGAACAGATAATTTATGATGCAATTGAAAAAAAGATTCGCGGATATGCAATGGATGATTATTTACAGAATATTGATTTTATTAATAAGCTGAAGAGGGGGAGAATGATTCGACTTAGGCAAAGTGTTTCGTATTTACATCTTCTAAATAAAGCAGTTGAAGATTACAATGAAACAGTATTAGAAGGTGACAAGGATTTAAAATCAATAATTAGAAATTATGATAAATTAGAATTGCCAGCAAAATTTGATTTTATTAAATCAAAACTTGAAGAATTTAAAAAAACAAAACAAAAAGTTGTAATATGGACAAACTTTGTTGGGACAATTGAAAGATTGGAAGAATATATTACAAACGTATTAGGTTTTTATTGTCGTTCAATTTATGGCAAAACACCTATTGAAATAACTTTAATTCCTGATGAATTTACTAGGGAACAAATACGAGATGAATTTGTTGACGAAAATAGTGGGCTTGATATTTTAATTGCTAATCCAGCAGCATGTGCAGAATCAATTTCTTTGCACAAAACTTGCCATAATGCAATTTATTATGATTTAACTTATAATTGCGCACAATATTTACAATCTCTAGATAGAATACATCGTGTTGGAGGTTCAGAAAAAATCTCTGCCCATTATTATTTTTTGCAATATGCAAACACTATCGAACATGATATACTTGAGAACTTAAAGAAAAAAGCAGAAAAAATGAGTAAGATAATTGATCATGATTATGAAATTTATTCATTAGACATGTTTGAAGAAGAGAACGATGATTTAAATGCCTATGATCGTTTATTTGGAAAGAAATGAAAATTAAATTCAGTAATATAAAAGTTGCCAATCTAGAATGCCTATGTCGAATTGTATCAATTGCAAAAATCCGTAGAATAGAATTCGTAAATCGTAAGTATTCCGAAAGAGGAACATATTTCGATGAAACTTTGTCTTTCCTAGTGGTGTTGAATGTAATAAAAATTTCAGGAAATGAAGTGATTCCCAAGAATGAAAAATTAATTAAAGCATCTCAGACAAAGGAATTTAATAATATTTTGTTGCAAACTATATTTTCAACTTCAAGTAATACTATATCACAATTATTAAAAGACTTCTTATTTAATTTTCAATCAAATGATTCAATCTTTTTCTTTCAAGCTAATCAAAGTGAAAAACTAAAATATAGTCATATTAGAAATTTATTAATTGAATTAAATTTTATTTGTTTAAGTGGTGATAAAAAAAAATATGTAATAGATTCAAAATTTGATGATCTTTTCTATAAAATAATTAATAAAAGAAAGCTGACTTTTGAGAAATTTAAAGAAAAACAAATTGAAAATGAACAAATTGGCCTACTTGCTGAAATTGCAATAATACAATTTGAACAAAAAAGGTTATTAAATATCAAGATTAATAAAAATGAAATCGAACATACATCTATTATAAATACTTTAGCTGGCTATGATATCAGGAGTTTCGAAGAATATTTTGATAGTAATTCCAATAGAATTTTTCGTTATATTGAAGTAAAAGCGGTTTCCGAATTAGATTATAAATTCTTTTGGAGTAGAAATGAAATAGAAATTTCCAAAATTTATGGTGATTCATATTATCTTTATTTATTGCCAATTAAATCTAAAACAAAATTCAATTTTGAATCTTTAGAAGTCATTAAAAATCCTTATCAATTCTTTTTTAAAAGTGATAATTTTTGGGAAAGTCAGGTAGAGAAATTTTCATTTTCAAAAATAACTAATTGAAATGGCGATCATAAATAATATTCCTACAAATATTTTATACAACGGAGACTCTGCAAAAATTCTTTCTGATGTAAAAAAGTTTCCTGACAAAAGCGTTAATTTGATTGTAACATCGCCACCTTATGCTGATAAGAGAAAGAAATCATATGAGGGTGTTCACTCTTCAAAATATGTAGAATGGTTTTTACCAATTAGTTTAGAATTGCGAAGAATTTTAAAAGACAATGGTTCTTTTATTTTAAATATTAAAGAGCATCCTGTAAATGGGGAAAGAGAGACATATGTTTTAGAATTGATTTTGGAAATGAAAAAACAGGGTTGGTTTTGGATTGAAGAATATTGTTGGTATAAAAAAAATTCTTTCCCAGGAAAATGGCCCAATAGATTTAGGGATTCGTGGGAACGATGTTTGCATTTTTCAAAATCGAAATCTTTTAAGATGTATCAAGATGCTGTCAAAGTTCCTATTGGCGATTGGGCAGATAAAAGATTTAAATCTTTAACAGAACAAGATTTTATTAGATATATCTCAAAAAACAATTCTCACTTAACTCGAAATGTTTCAAATTGGTTAAATAAGAAGAAAGTTTACCCTCATAATGTCTTAGTCTTTGAAGAAGAGCATCGTTTATATTCAAGTAATTTAGTAGAAATGGCAACAGATTCTACTACTAAAAATCATAGTGCAATTTTTCCAATTGAATTGCCGACATGGTTTTTGAGGCTTTTTACAAAGGAAAATGATATTGTGTTGGATCCGTTTTTAGGCTCTGGAACAACTGCCGTTGCCGCATTCATTCATAAGAGAAGATACATTGGTGTGGAAAAAAAACTTGAATATTTTGATGAGGCAAAAAAGAATATTGATGAGGTTGAAAGAGCAATTAATGTAAAAGTTACTTCTAGTAAAAAAAAGAAAGTATAATCTGGCTTATTATCTAGTCATTAAACTATAACTATTCTGTTACTAATTTCTCTGAAACTCACTAGAATCAGCACATTTCATTTTCTGTATTGGAAAGTAACCGAGCGCAGCGAGGTCATCCCGCAAGGGGGATTGCACGATTGTTATACTCAATTCACCCTAACCTTCTTACTTTTTAGGGCTTTTTAAATGAGATTTTTACTTTTTCACTCCTCAAACTATTTTTTTCAGCTATTGCATCTTAAATTATTTATATCTATTTTGATAGCATTATTCATTTAAAACAAAACCCCACATGAAAAAAATGCTTTTGCTTTTATTCCTAATCCCACTATTAGGAAAATCACAAATCCAACCGGCAAAGGTTGTAAATGCACAACGAGTATTTCCTAAATCAAGTAAAGTAACTGCTTTTGAAAAAGCATTGGCAGCTCATGTTGCTAAATATCATCAATCAAAATGGAAATGGAGGGTGTTTAGTATTGAAACTGGCCCTGATCAGGGTGGATACCAAATCAATGAAGGACCTAATTCTTGGGATGAATTCGATCATCGTGGTGATTTAGGAGCTGCGCATATGCAGGATTGGGAATTAAATATTGCGCCGTTATTACAAGACTTTTCTAAAGTATCATATGCGGTTTACAGAGAGGATTTAAGCACAATCGCCTTAGCAAATTATACAGATAAAATTGCCATAAACCATTTAACATATAACCCAGGATATAGTGGTGAAACCGAAGAACTACTAAAACAATTGAAAACAAATTGGGTATCTACTCAACGATCAACTGCTGTTTATGAAGTTGCAAGTTCAGGTGAACCTGGTTACACTATTGTTACAAGATATAAAGATGGTTTAAAAGAAAGAGACCCAGGTTACAAACCAAGTATGAAAGATGCTTTTGAAAAAAATAAACCTGGAAGCAGTCAAGCTTATCAAGATGGTTTAAAAAAAGCAATAAAAAATAGTTGGAGCGAAATTTTAAGTTTTCAAGCAAGCTTGAGTTCTAAATAACGGGGTTGAATAATTTAAACAAGAAACTAATAATCAAAAGCCCCATTTTAAAGGGGCTTTTGAATTATACAGAATTAAATACATTGAGTAAAATAATGGCCCACTCTTGAAATAGCTAGTCAATTGGCATCGTTCGAGTTTTACTATAGATCCGTTACTAAATTCTCTGAAACTCACTATAATAAGTTCAACTCATTTTCTGTATCGGAAAATGACCGAGCGCAGGGAGGTAATCCCGCAAGGCGGGATTACACAAATAATTAATTCATATTCTTCGGCATTTACATTCTAAATCAGCCAATTACATTTGCCTATTCTTGCCTTGCTTTGTCTTTAGTAACCCCATATTGGTGACTAATTCGGTTACTAATATTGATTTCAATTAATTCGATTCTCTTGTGAATTTATTATGGGCAACAATGATACAAAATGGCACATATAGAGATACTAGTAATACAGTGTTTTTAGTAGTTTGATCCATTTTGTTTCAAGCTTTTCAAATTTAATTTTATTTTAATATTTATTTTTAAAATTCGTTGTAATTTAAAAGGAGTAAAAACTAATTACTGATCCTTCTTTTAAACATTGGTCTGAAATGACCGATTTCTTCGGCTGGCAATTTTGCTTAACAACCTCTAGCAAACAACAATCAAGTCAATTTATGCCAATTGCAGAGTCATCACCAATAACCCCTAAAGGTTCCATTCAAAATAATGTTTCTCCATTTAGTACGAAGTATAGAAATTATATACTCTTCATACTTACTGGTGTATATGTTTTCAATTTTATTGACAGGCAAATCCTGGTCATCCTTCAGGAATCTATCAAAAAAGATTTAGGTCTTTCAGATACGCAGCTTGGTCTGATGTCAGGATTCACTTTTGCAATTTTTTATGTTTCATTTGGTATACCAATTGCCCGTTTGGCAGATAAGAGCAACAGGAAAAATATTATCACCATTTCCATAATTATATGGAGTGGCATGACGGCACTCTCAGGCAGGGCACAGAATTTTATACAATTATTACTTGCCCGTATTGGCGTTGGTATTGGAGAGGCTGGTGGAAGTCCGCCAGCTCACTCTATTATTTCCGATCTCTATCCCCCAGAAAAAAGAGCAACTGCCTTGGCTATTTATTCTACGGGAATATCAATAGGTATTTTGATTGGATTTCTTATCGGTGGCTGGATCGATCATTATTTTGGCTGGCGGATCGCTTTTTTTGTGGTAGGGTTTCCCGGAATTAT
>JBAXKC010000056.1:0-11816 GCA_037137535.1 bacterium
CGTTTCTACTATACATTTTCTCGGAGGTTTACACAAAATTATTTATGGATTCTATTAAATAAAAACCTTTTCTAAAATAACTTTTAATATTATTTTTCCAACATGGCAATAAAGGGTAATTCCCCTTTATCTCATTATGTACGAACTGTATGATATATCCTGAAATCATAATGCCTAATGGTTGTATTACCATTAATATAATTATAGCTAAAAGCTGAGGGTTCTCTTTAGAATTTTCAACTAATACAAAGAATAATGAATTAATAATACCCAAAATAGTTAATGTTATAAACCAATTATTACCATTAAAAGGTGATTTCAAAGCTCTTTTTATATCTAATTTCATAGTTCTTACCCATGTTTCCAATAAGAATTATTTTAATACATATATAAAACTGATAAAACAAATATCGTTTGATTTATCAGTTGTCTGAAAACTAATTAAAAATGTATCATATTATTGTCGAGTAATTAAAGAGAGACTCGATTACAATGAAATCCAAGTGATTTAACAAACAAAGAATGGCAAATTTAAAAAGAATATATTCCACCAACAAAAGCTGGCTGGCGTCCTCGTAAACATGACATGCCAGAAGTACACCAGCAGGGGGTCAAGGCTTTAAATAATTTCTTCGTAAAAGATGAAATTAACGAACAAAAACTAATCTATGCTGTTCGATAAATTCTATCAAGAAATATATTGATATATCTTGAAATGGTTAAAAATATTGTTATAATTAATAATAAGATAAAAAAATGGTATAGAACTTATGAGTAAACCTTTAAAGAAATTTTCAACCCAAGCCGATGAACATCTTTTAGATGAGCTTAAAAAACTTGCGGAAAAAGAAGGCAAACAGTTTCAGGTTTTGGTGAATGAAGCTTTTGAAGATTTGATCGAAAAGAAAAAACAATTAAAGCCAAGAAAACATGTTATCGCTCATTTTGAAAAAAGTATGCTAGAATTCGACGACTTATATAAAGAATTAGCTAAATGACAGAATACATAACAACGATAGAAGTTTTGACTATCCATAAAATACTTGTTGATAAATACGGCGGTTCTCATGGATTGCGTGATGCAGGAGCATTAGAAGCAGCTTTGTATCGTCCACAGACTGGTTATTATGAAGACATTATCCAGGAAGCAGCAGCTTTATGGGAAAGTCTGTCTCAAAATCACCCATTTATAGACGGAAATAAAAGAGTCGCATTTGCAGTTACTCATACGTTTTTAGCTATCAATGGATATAAATTAAAAGTGGATGTGACTGAGTCTATCAAATATATTATTTCTTTATATGAAAATCATAATTTTGAATATAAAGAAATTGAAAAGTGGCTAAGAATAAATACTATTTAAAATAGAGGTTCTTAATTGATTTTTCTATGGGTAAAACCCATCTTCGAAGCTTAAAACTGGTAATAATTAATCTTGTTTTAAATGAATCAGTTATAAAGAATACTAACTGTGGTATATTGTATTACATAGTAATACAATGAGGTGAAAAAGATGGCTTCTGAACAATTTTCATTAAGACTACCAAAAGATACTAAATCTAAACTTGAAGAACTTGCAAAAGCAACAGGTCGTTCAAAGTCTTTTATTGCTCTTGAAGCTATTGAAAAATACTGTGAGACAGAAGCTTGGCAGCTTACTGCTATTCAAAAAGGACTAAAACAAGCCGAAGATGGTGAATTTATCTCTAATGAAGAATTAAAAGCTAATTGGGAAGCTAGATAATGCAAATAAGATGGACAAAACTAGCTCAACAAGATTTAGAATGTATTCAAAAATATATTTATGACAATAATCCAAAAGCGGCTAAAGAAGTTGTTTTGCACATTATCGACAGGATTGAAATTTTAATTCCTGAAAATACCGCTATCGGTAGAACAGGAAGAGTTTTAGGAACAAGAGAACTTATAATCACAAAATATCCGTATATTGTTCCATATCGTGTAAAAGATAATCAAATTCAAATTCTTAGAGTTTTACATACTTCTATGAAGTGGGAATAATTAAGCTTATTTTGTTTCATGAGGATAATCTGAGGTTATTCATATAGGCTAATTCTATAAAAATCATTTAATGAAAAATAAGTGAAAACAGGTATTTTTTGCACTAAAAAAGCCTTCTGCCAAATCGCCGAAAGCCTTGTTATAATTATGGTGGGCAATACAAGACTCGAACTTGTGACCCCTTGAATGTCGATCAAGTGCGCTACCAACTGCGCCAATTGCCCATATGTTTTTAATTTCTATTACTATGTTATAACACTCTAAAAGTCTTTGTCAAATATTAACTATGTAAAAAAAAGTTCATATTAATATATTACATGGCAATAAATTTTTTGTTCTGTTTTTATTTGGTTAAGTAGTATTTAAAGGTGGTTAGGGATGATTAGGTTTAATAATAACAATGCAAGTGTGGCGTTAAAAGAAAAAAGTAAGATTGAACAAAAACAAAATCAAAACCAGTCTGTTGGTTTTGGTAGAGCGTTATCCACTGATGAAAGAAAAGATTATAGTAAATATCTTGAGACCTCGCTTAAAACATTAGGAATTCAAAATTTCTCATTAATTCTTCATTCAACTGCATTTCCGTCAAATCCAAAGTGTGATACAGGATTAGGGTCTTCTTCTTCAAAAAACTCACAAGAGTTTTTGAAATTTGTAAAAGATACAACTGCGTTTAATGTATTAACTCTTGGTCCTGAAGGTGATATGCAGCTTGAAACACATAAAGATGGAACAAAAGTAGTTCCTGCAAGTAGATGTCCTTATGCAGGTGCATCTTTTGCTTTTGCATCCAATGTTATTGATCCTGAAGCGGTCAAAGGACTTGGATTAGTTTCTGAAGAGGATGTTAAAAAAGTAACATTAAAACCCTCTGACGATGGATTTAAACAAAGACAACAAGGCTGGCAACATTACGAAAAATATAATGCAACTTATAGCGATTTCTTAAAAACAGCATTTAATAATTTTAAAAAACTAGGCAAAGTAGAATCCCCTACTCCTAAACAAGCTGAGCTTGTTAAAGATTATAAAAGTTTTTGCAACAATCCTGTTATAAGTAAATGGCTTGATAATCAGGCTTTATTCTACGCTATTGCAGAAACTAAATACCATGGAAATAAAAAAACAGGCGGAAGACCTGAATTTGATGATAATGGCAGAATGATACAAGGTAAAATAAAAGAGGGAACTGCTTGGAGCGACCTCGATAAGAATTTATTAAAGTATGCTAATGATCCAAACTCTCCTAAACATAATGAAGCATTAGAAGAAAAACAAAATATATTAGAAAATAACAAAGAGGAAATTGATACTTTTAAATTTGTTCAATTCCTTGCTTATAAACAAAAAGCAGATATGAAAGAATATGCTAACAGTATTGGAATTAAAGTAATGTCTGACTGCCCTATCGGCTCTGCTGATATTGACGCTTTCAGTTTCCCGGCTTCCTTTGATCCTGAAGAAAGAAACTTTGGAACTAACAGCGATAACTGGGGAATTAAAGCATTCCATTTCTGGGATAAGGCTGGAGAAGATTATGTTCAGACCAAGTATCAAAATACATTTGGAGCGGAAAAATTTAAAGTCCATGACGGGACAAGAATTGATGCTGCCTGGGAATATATTGAGCCAATTCTTTGGAATAACCACGGGTTTCAACAAATTAATAATGTAGCTCCAGATAAATTCCTTGGAAATATTAGAAATGCCGTTGAAAAATTAACCGCTCAAGAAGTAAAAGAAAAAATGGGATTAAAACCTGAAGAAGAAGTTCCACAAGATAAAAAACAAGAATTTGAAAAGAAAAATCAAAAAGCTCTTGAAGGTAAACTTAATATGATCATTACCGAAATAACAGGAAGCCGTGATGATGGCTGGATGAAAGGTATTGCTTCAAAATTAGGCTTTAAAAATATTGATTTTGTAAGAAACGGTGCAACTCCTGAAAATACACAAGAGTTAAACTGGTGTACAACAGGAACACATGATGATGATTCTTTAATTGCTTATAAAAATGGAAATGAAGAAGCAAAAACAGATGCCTTATCCAGTCTTTTCTACGGTGGAAGAAGCTATGGAAAAGGAGCTGTAAACGTTCAGGTAATGATGAATGATATTTACGGTAAAAAAGGAAGATATAATAATTTCTGGGAATCTAACAGCGATAGTAACTGGAAAATTGCTATTAATCAGGATTATGAAAAAGAATATTATTCAAAATTATTATCAACTTATATGCCTGATGAAAAGAACGGTAAAGGTGTAAACATGGCAGAAGTTCTTGAACGATCTTTATGGTTTAGAATTAATGGCGGAGCCTTAAAAATGGAAGATAAAGTTCCAAATCCGCTTAATCCCGATAAAGACATTACAGTAAAAGATCTTGTCGGAAAATTAAAAGATTTTAAAGAAATACTTAAATCAACAGTTAAAGAAGGAAATCAAGATATCACTCCTTTAACAACAAAAGAAGCCGATAAATTAGTTGATGAAGGCAAAATTTAAATCTTATAATAATTATTTTAGTAACAACTGCAGTTTTTAAATAAGCTGCAGTTGTTTGTATTTTTAACAAAAATAAGTTACATTTGTTTATAATAGCTTATATGAGTTAAATTTAGGGAATAAATCTTTATATAAAGATTCTTGGAGTGTAATTTTTGAAAAAAAGCAGGAAAGCTCAACAACTTGTAGAATTTGTATTGGTTGCCCCTGTTATTATGGCAATTTTAGTTGTTATTGTTGAAATAGGATATGCTATCAATACAAAAATATCACTGGGGGAGTCAATAAAATCAAGTATTCCTGCACTAAATCAACTATATAATCAATCAAATACAGAAGCAGCAAAGCTTGAGCTGGTCAGATCAACTCTTGAAACTTCTATAAAAGGTTATTTTGATAGTCATAATTTACCTAATTCAGACTCAATAAGCGTTTCTATTACTGAACCAGCAAACAGTCAAACTGCGGTTGTAACAGCTATTTATTCTTATGAACCTGTGTTTAAGCTCCCTAATTTATTTAATAGCCAACTAATTCCCGACAAATATACCTTTTCCAGTTCACAGGTTATAAGTAAATCTTTGCTTTCTGCTGGAACTTTTAATTCTCCGCTTTCTACTTATGATCTTTCCTCTTTTGGTAAAACCAACGGCAATTTGGATAGCAGAACAAGTGCATTAATAAATTCTACTATTGATGGAATTGATTTCAGGTCAAAATTAGCTATTTTATTGAGTTTCAAAACAACAAACGGAGACTCTGCTTATAAATATGCCCGATTAGTAAATTGGTGGGGTGAAGATTTACTGCCTCAAAATGAGCTTATAGATATAACGACAGGAACTCTTGCGATTAAATCTCCTTATTATAATGGAGGAAACTGGTTTGATTCTAAAGTTCCATACACTTGGGCTATTACAGCTTTAGGTTTTACTCAGGCAATATTCACAAAAACTGACTTGGCTGCGAGTGGAAACCCTATTTATAACGGAAGAAGACTTTTATTTTCAAGTTCTGATTTTAATGATAATTTAGGTGTCAGCTGGTGCGATCAAGGTGCTTCCTATATGGGTACTTGTAGTGGGGATGTTTCAGGAACAACTCTTGATAATTATGGAAAAAGAGGATTAAGTTTATTTTATGATACATCAAATGATGCTTATGGTACTTTTGATAACGCAGTCTGGTCTACAACAACTGCAGCAAGTGATCCTAAATATGTAAAAAGTGCTGTATATACAAATGCTGCCAATAATTTCATTTTAAGATTATTTATTCCAAATAATGCAGTAGCTCCAACTGATTCTCAAAATGGTTATAAATCATCATTTTCCATCGATAATAACGGGCAACTTGCGGCAGCAGGAACAGCTGTTAATATTCAAGATTTATATCTTGATAATGACGGAGATTCAATTCCTAACGCATGGGATAAAGACCCTGAATACATAGACATTGATGGAAATGACAAAATTGACGGGACGCAGGCTTCAGTTTTAACTAAAGTTACAGACCTTCCGACTGCTAAAACTACAGCTCAGTTAGCAGTAGGGCAAAGTTATGACTCTACAGTAAATGGAAATGTTATATGTAGCGGAGCTTCTACTGCTAAAGTTTATTATAAAGTAACTGCTAATTCTGCCGTTACTTTTGCTGCCGACTCAATAATTGTACCGTACAGAATGGCCTCTCCATTTACGACCTCAGGAGCAGCAAAAGTGTCTACGCTCAAAACGCCTTATGTCCCTTCTTTTGATAATGTTGACTTAAACAAAGTAACTTTTAATAAAATAACAAGAACTGCTGGTAATCCATGTACAGAAGTTACTCAAGCCCTTGGTACTTTTATTTATTATAATACCAATAATAATCTTTATCGTAAAATGCCTTCCTGGATTGATAATCCTGCTCCTTTAATGACTTATTTTTATAATATGTCAACAGGAATAAAAGAACTTGATCAACTTAATCAATCTGCATTTATAAATAAAGTGAGTCAAACACGATGAAAAAAAGAAAAGGTGCATCGTTAATAATATTTGCACTAGGGGCAATAACAATATTGTCCTTTGCTTGCTTTGTAATAGATTTAGGAATTGTAGTAAATGCCCAAAACGAATTTCAGAAAGTATTAGATTCTGCTGCTCTTATCGGTGCATCAAATCTCGAACCAACTACAGACAATACAGGTGTAACCCAAATAAATACGAGTAATGCAAAACAGGCAACACTTGATACTTATACAAGTATGGTAAGTTCTCTAGGCTTGAAAAACGCGAATGCAACCCCAACAATTGATGAAACAACTCATGCTGCTTCAAAAGCAATAAAGATAGAGTCCGATATAGAAGTAACAACTTTTTTTGCAAAGCTTGTAGGTATTAATAAAATAAAAATAAATGCTCAAGCAGCTGCTATATCTGCGCCAATTTATTTAAGTAGTAAATTGCCTCAAGGCTTGGTAAACGGTAGTATTATAGCTGAATCACAAGGAGATACTGATATTAGAAATCCTGTCGGAGACAGCAGTAATGTGAACAGTAATATTAATAACATACTTGGAGCTCCTGATAATAAAGCGTTATCACTTGGTCCTGGCGGCTATATAATGATAAAATTGCCGTCAGCTCTTATGGATATGCCTGGTGCAGAACTGTATGTCAGAGAACTTGGAACTCTTGAAGGCTACTATATATTTGCAGGAAACGATACTGATCCGAATAATCCATATACAAATGAAGCAATGCAAGGTGGCGGTATTTCATGGACAAATATAAGCTGTACGGGAATCCCCGCAAATGCTGACAATACAGGGAAAGCAGGTGCTTATTATAAAGATATTTCCTATTATGGAACAACACGAACTGAAGCGAAATTTTATGGAAGCGGTTATTTTGATCTTGGATCAAAGTGCAGCGCTGATCCTAACGGCTCTATTCCTTACGATGGAACAGGAGCTACTGCAGGAGCAGGTAATATAAAGAGTGCAAAATACTTAAAAATCATTGATGATAATATTGAAGACGGATTTTTACAAGAATCTTCTGCAAATCCTGTTTTACTAATCGGAGAACATGCTTCCATCACTCCAGGGGCTGATATTGATAGTGTTGCGGTGCTTCATCACCCACGACTTATCAGTGTTGATGATTTTAATACTGATAGCGACAATGACGGGTTAATCGATATTGTTGAAGAAATAATTGGAACAAATCCGAATGTGGCTGATACGGACGGAGATGGAGTTAATGATGCAATGGAATACATAGGCTGGTATAATAATGGTGGCGGTGGAAAACTTGATATTATTAACAGAGGTTCAACACAAGTATTCATGACATGCCCTACACAAAGTGATGTTACGGGAGCATTGCCGATTAGGCTTTAATGATTGTAAGAATGATGGAATGTCTTAAATATGGAAATTTTAGGTGAAGACTCAGGCTTATTTGAAAAAATAATAAATAATATCCATTCTGCCGTTATGGTTTTAAATCATAATAAAGAAGTATTGTATGCAAATTCCAGCATAGGGAATGTGTTTAACGTTAACGTAAACCAAAAATTCCCAATCAAAGATAAATCTTGTAACCTTACGAATTGTACGGATAAGGATATAGTTAATTGTTCAAATTGTGCGCTTCATGAGACTATAGTCCAGTTAATTAAAACAGATGATCCTAATTTAGTTATTAATGGAGAATACGAATTTTTTTCAGTTGATAAAAAATTCAGATATTTGGAATATAAAGCCTTAAATCTTTATAAAAATGGTGAAAAGCTTATTTTTATAGCTTTTAATGATATAAGTGAAAAGCAGGAATTGTATAAATCTATAGAAAGAGCCAATATTGAACTGGAAGAGAAATGTAAACAGCTTGAGATAAAAAATTTCAGATTAAATCAGCTTACTAATTCTTTAGAAGATTCAGATTCTATTATTTTATCTATTGCTAATACCGTTGAGGCAAAAGACAAATTGACAAGAGGACATATAAGTAGGGTAGGCTTTTATACAAAAAAAATTGGTGAGCAACTTTGTCTTTCTCCCGAAGAACTTGAAATTCTCCGCAAAGGTGCGATTTTGCACGATATAGGAAAAATAGGAATTCCCGATGAGATTTTAAATAAACCGGGAGCGTTAAATGAGGCAGAATGGGAAATAATGAAAACACATGTTCTTATTGCCGATAAAATATTAAAACCCTTGAATACTTTTACTCAAATCAAAAAAATAGCCACCCAACACCATGAACGACTTGATGGAAGTGGTTATCCCTATGGATTAAAAGGCGATGAACTTGATATTTTTACGAGAATTGTTGCTGTTGTTGATATATATGATGCTCTAACCACAAAACGCCCATACAAAGAAGCTTTTTCAAAAGAAACAGCCTTTGAAATTCTTGATGACTATGTAAGAAAAGGTTATGTTGACAGGGAAGTGGTTGCAGCGCTCAAAAGAGTGCCTTTAGATCTTACTCCGTAAGATTAGTAATCGAAAAAACTTTAAATTCTCCCAGATTTATATCTTTTAAAGTTAAAGTTTGCATATGTTTATTTATTATTATTTCTTGTGTTGGTTTTTCATCTCTTGAATTTGATAATAGTTCATTGAAGATTAATTTTTTAAAGTTGTGTTTATAACAAATTTTTTCAATTAATTTATCAATTACAACTTTATTTTTTTTAGAATTAATTTCTAAATTTAAAGCAAATAAAAAGAGAGGACAGTTATTTTTATCAACAAATATCCATGCAGCAGTTTTGTTAGTTCTTGTTTTTAGCCAAATTAATTTTTCATTTTTTATTACAGGCTTTAAATAGTCATATAATATTCTTAAATTTGATAAAGTAGTAAATAATTCTTTATTTTCACCCCATTTATATTCAAATTGCTGGTGATTTGTATAGTTTGAAGTATATTGTCGTGATTCAATAGGATTTTGTTCTCTAGTTTCAAAGCCAATTCCCATATAAGAAGACGTATTCATAAATAATGCTGTAAACATTCTTATTTCATTTGCAAAATCTGATTGAAATATATCATTATTTTCTTTACGATCTGCATCATTCGTTATTATAGTATTACATGGTGAAAATCTAAAATTTGCAGGAAATACATTTATATAATCATCTAAAATATATAAATATTCTTCATTTAATTTTTTAAAGTTTAAATCTCCTAATACAACATCAAAGTCTTTATTTATCATATCTTTGAATCCGTCAATATAATAATTATTATAAAAAGCTTCTGCTAAGGTTGCAAAATAAGGAGTAGTCTTTTTAATAGATTCTTTAAGTTTTGCCCAAAATTCGCAGTTATAATCATAATTTTTGTCTTCGTTACTATGAGAGTGTGAAATTTGATTATGAGCCATATCTGCTCTAAAAAAATCAAAATTAAATTTTTTCTGAAATTCAGTATGTTTTTGTATAAAATATTGCCAAACATTCTGTTCTAGTTTTTCAACTTCAGGGAATCCATTTTTATCAATCGAATACCATTTATATGGAGTTAAACCTCCCAGTATTTTTGCAAAAGGTGAAATATTTTCAACTTTAAAAACAGCATAATTAGTTTCACCATTTTGTTTAATTTTATCGAATAAAATCGGTCTACTTGGTGAATGTTCTGTGACGGGAATACTTTCAAAACAGTTCTGCCTTATGGCATTAATAAGTTGATTTCTTCTCTTCTTTCTGATTTCAATATCTTGTCCGAATAATATTTGTCTTCTATCTTCTTCTTTTATAAATTTATAGAAATTATTTATTATTTTTTCATCTAATTTTTTATTTTCCGAATCACCATTATTTCTTAAAAAATCACAAATGACTTGTT
Organism: bacterium; assembly: GCA_037137535.1. GTDB lineage: Bacteria > Cyanobacteriota > Vampirovibrionia > Gastranaerophilales > JBAXKC01 > JBAXKC01. Next base: position 10,376 of record JBAXKC010000056.1, read on the forward strand.
CAATTTCTAAATATAAAAGATTATAGTCAATTTGTGGGGGAAAGAATTGTTGTGTTTTACTTTCGTTAAGTTTTACCCATTCAAAAAAAGATGGATTTAAAAATACTAATTCTGAAAAATTATCCACATGTGGCAATACATCAAAGCCAACACATTTATTCATTGAATGTAATACATTAATAGCTAATTTCAGTTGTTTTTCTGCCGTATTATATCCCAACTTTATTAAATCAAAGTCTAAAAATTCCTCGTTTAATTCCCAACTTGATTGAGCATAAATAGCACCATCATTGCCCGATTCAAATAATGGCATAATATGTATGGAATCTTCGGGAAACGTCATTGCATATTTGACTATTCCCCAGTAAGTTTTACAAATTCTTGGATTTATTCCTATTATTTTTGCTTTTTTAAACCAAGCAGAATTATTTTTATCAGCAACAGGGCTTTTATAACATTTATTAATGTCAAAAGCTTTATTAATATTGTCACTATCAACTAATTGATTTAAATGACATAAACTTTCCTGATAAGTCCATTTTATTGATTGTTCAGGAGGAATGGGAATAAAACTTAATTTTATTGTGGTTTCACTCGTACTCATATAACAAATTCTATAAAAAAAGTATCTAAAGTAAAAGAATTGACTTATTTGTCAATCCTTTTACTTTTAAATAAAGCTATTCAGCTAATGCTTCCTCTTTTTCTGCTATTTGTTCTTTAATTTGTCTAAGTTCTTGTAATTTTTGTCCTTTTTGTGAGCTTGAAGAAGAAGCTATTTCTTTTAATAAAGTATTTTTTCTTGCTTCCAGTGTTTCAAGGTCAACGATAAGAGATTGAATCATTTTTTCTTTTTCTCTTAATTTTGACTCTTCTTCTTTTTTTCTTAAGTTTGCTAACTTTGTCTTATTTTTTAATTCTTCAATTTCATTTTTTGACAATGAATCAGTCTGAATAAAAGTACAACCTTCTTTTTTATAAATTTGATCTACCGCTCCATCCTCATATCCTTCTACTGTATGACGCTGTTGATTATATAGAACAGTTTCACCTTCACTTGGAATATAAGTTGATGCTGTTGCAGTATATCTACTTATTTGTTGATTCCATTTACTGTTAAACCCCATTTGAATTGCATTTCCAGGATGAATCCCCTCTCCAGACCAAGATCCGCCAGTACTCATTTCCATTTTAGTCGTTTCAAGATGTCCTTTAAAACTAACATTATTCAGTATCATGTTTTTGGTTTGCATTGAACTTAAATAACTTGCCTCTTTAGCGGATATTTTATCTGTTGGTGCTTCGCCTTGAAAGCTGGCACTGTTTTTATTTGCTGGTTGTTGTTCTGTTTTTTTATTTTCAAGTTTTTTATAACTTTTAAAAGGTAAAGTGACCTGCCCCCGTTTTTCCTAACGATTAGAACTTAGTACTCCACGAGTTT
>JBAXKC010000057.1:0-11664 GCA_037137535.1 bacterium
GGATTTTAATCGACTAATGAGCTTGAAATGGATTTAATAGAATTGAACAGCCCTGTGAAGCCATCGACTTCCTTTTTATTTTTCGAAAATAAAAATAAAGCAAAAACAAAAACTTTGTGGCCTCTTGGGCGCTACTGGATTCTTTTCTTACCCTTTGAGTTATTCTGCACAAAACTATTTTTGAGAAAAGAAGCAAATCGCTTGTGGGTGCAGCTTCTTTGGCTTTTTCTTTTGCGAAAACTCTCTTTTCTAAAGTAATAATTAAAAATAAGTGGATTAGTAGGTATAAAATAAGGAGTGAGCGATGTTACAGGGTTTTTTCTTTGAGAAAAACTGGAAATAATTGAAATTAGGCTCATCTGATGTGGAATATTTTGCCGGTTATGTGCCTGAGCTTTGGGATAAGTTTGATTCATTGAGATCCTTTTCTCTTGGTGCGAATCAGAGTCTTGCTAAGATTATTTATCCCCCACAGTAAGATAATAACGAGATTAAAATGCCTCAAATGCACGAAATCGAGAGAGCTACAAGGCTTATCTTTGGAAAAGACTTTATTCATAAATAAATACAATGTTTGGTGTGCAGGGACGTTCTTTGAATGATCAGAAAATGCGGCTAAGCAAAAAGCTGCGTTGTCTGATATCTTCAGAAAGATTAACTTACCTTTGAAGATTGAAGAGGGGCTTGATAATTGGATTGATAAGGGCAAATTTATCGCTTTTGTCAGCTGGACTAAGAAACTTGGTCGTTTCAGAAAAAAAGCATTAGCCGAAAACATGGGCTTGTCATCTAATATTACGATTGATAAAAGGGGTAATAATCAAGATATACTCAATCATGAGGTAGGATATGGAAACTCTGCGTTTACAGCTAATAGCCTACAACGGCAGGATTCGTTTGTCGTTGTGGATGAAGTGGTGTATGACGGCCTTGACGTTAAGATTGTTTCTCCTGAGGCTTTTGTGTTTGATCCATCAGGAAAGAATGAATTTTCTTCGTGTGCTAAAGTTTACAGATCTTGGGCGACCTTGCGACAACTCTCAAATAATGAGGTCTACACGAACCTTGATGGCCTTGAAACGCTTATACAAGAAAACAGCTCCTCTTCCGCAGAAAATAAAGCAGTAAACTGTAAAAATCTCGAAATTCAGAAGTTTTGAGGTGATTTACGAGATCTTCAGACAGGGGAATTATGATTATATAGTTAATGATGGCATTGCGGTATTTGAAAAACCTTCTAAAAGAAAACAAACGCTTGATATGATTTATCAATTTACTTCAAGACCTGAGATTGCACCCAAAATTAAGTGGGTTAAGCTTATGAAAAGGGCTTTTGATCAGATTGGTTCTGTTGAACCTTTTATATTTATAGCCTCTGTGCGGAGATAGGTAAGGGGCTTAGTTGAGGTGTTTGCAAAAACAAAAACATAGCAGTTCTTGACCGCTACTGGCTTCTTTTCTTACTCTTTGAGCTTTTTTGCACAAAACAATTTTTTAGAAAAGAAGCAAACTGCTCGTGCGTGCTGTTTTTTTCTTTTCTAAAAAATTTTATGTTTGCATAATACTGGATTTATTCACACTTTGTTTAATGCTGTTCGCTTGAGAGAGTTGAAAATTGAGGATAATTTCTGCCTTTGAGGGAGATATTTAAGGAAAAATATAAATAGTGTTTCTATCAATTCGCCTGTAAATTTATGGGCTTATTTGGCAGGCCTCAAAGAGGTTTTTAACTTTGTGTGAAGTGAAGTTGTCAAGATTAATTTTTATAAAGAGGATCTTAAGGGTTTTTTTTGATAATAAAAATAATTAGGAGGTTTATTAATGAGTTTAGGTTTTAGATTGCCGTCAGAGTTATATACAACAATAGTCAGGAAGGCTGATAAGCTGGAAAATATTGTTTCATAAGTTCTTGATGATTATATTACCGCAATATGCATTGATTATTGTAATGAGAATAATTTTATCGGCGATAAATCTACTGATTTTATCGGGAGAGTCAAGGGGTTTGTGTTGGGTTTGATATGTAAAAATAGGGTTAATAACCCAGTTGATAGTGGGGTTATTAATACCTTTGTGAGTGTCGTAAAGCCCCTGTATACGCCGAGCTTTGTTAATGAGTTACTTGACAGGCTCCTTTAGCCATAAGATCGTTAAGGGTATATGCTTATGTTTAGTGAATAGATCAGCAAAACTTCACAGAAAAGATTAACTGCATAAAATTGTTTTATTGTGATATAAATTCTTTTGATATTATTTTCGATTTAATTATGACCACAAGTTTTTATTTATTAATTAAATAATTTGCCTAGTTTAATTGTAGTATTTTTTTTATGTTGTAGTTTGTACACTCTTGATAAACTGACAAATTTGTGTTATATAGATATGCATACATTAATTTACTTCAAAAACAAATTAGAGGAGAGAATTTCCATGGTTTCAATGAACAATGTTTCCCACGCTAATGTACAATTACAAGCGAAACAAGCACCAAATCATGCTCACGCTATGTCACAGCCTTTAACAAATAACGTTGCTGCTCATAGCGCTTCCGTATCTCTTAATATCGCTAATGTTCACGCAGAGCATCTTGGAAATAAATTAAATAAACACGCATAATAGTAAAATTAAATAATAAAATAAAATAGCCCTTCTTTTATTAAAAGAGGGGCTATTTTTATGCAATTTTTTAATGAAATAGCTCGAATTTTGAGTGTAAAAAAGAAAGGAGCGGCAATGGAAGAAGTTAATTTCTATATCGGGGATTTGCCTTTAAAATAAGGCTTTTTAGGGGGTAATAATCCCCCTTAATAATCAAGTTAATAACCTGCAAAATCATCAAGGCCATTCACAAAACATGTTAAAACTGTCATCTGAAAATGTAAGTAAAAATGATTCTAAAGAGCGTATGAAATTTTATTCTGAGATTGAAACTCAATTTGGCAAAGAAACAGCTTATAAGTGGTCAGAGAATGAGTTTAGAGGTAAATATTCCAAAATTAAGTTTAATAACGATAATTATTTAAAAGAAATTTTGACTAAGTATGAAAAATATCTTGCTGTACCAGAAATTGAAGTGGCTCTTTCTCAATATATCGGGAAAGATATTGATTTAAACAGCTGTTTAAAAGAACAGGGTTTAAGTAATGCATTTGTGCATCTTGTTAATATTTATATGAATGGATATAACTCTGTTCAAGGTGTGAAAATCAGAATGAAAATGCAAAATCACGAATGGTAAGTTCAATAATAAATTTACAGCTTGCCATTAGTAATTCACGTTCTTTTTCAAGGCCTGGTATTTAGAAAATAACTCAGGAAGAGTTTTCTCGCAATGAAAATGAAAAAGCTATTTTTAAGCAGATGTCAAAGTGTATCATTAAGTAATATATTGATTTGTTGTGCATTTGTATAACGCTCCATTATGGGGTGTTGTGAGTTTAAAAAATTTAGGAGGTTTATTTTTATGGCTAATGATTATTCAAATTGAGGTGTGGAGTCAAAAGCTTTCTGCTCTCTTGGATAAGTAGGGAGTGATGATGCAATGTGTCAACAGGGATTATGAAGGCGACATTAAGAGTGTCGGTGATACTATCTATATAAAAAGGTTTGGCAATGTAAGCGTTAAAAGATATGATATAATCGTTATTTACGATAATCTTGACTCCCCGATGTCTGATTTATTGATTGATTAGAAAAAATATTTTGCTTTTAAGGTTGATGATGTTTCAAAGTCGCAATCCAACATTAACATAATGGCAGGTTATATTGATAGGCCCAAAGTTGCTATTGATTTAGCTAAAGATAGTTTCTTGGTCGCTAAACATGCTGATGTTATTACTGCTAACACTATTGGGCTTGAAGTTATCCCAATAGCTTTATCAAAAGACAATATTTACTTTAATTTTGCAGCTATTGCAAAGTCTTTAAAGAAAGCTAATACTGTATGCAATGGTCAAAAGCCTTGGATTGTCATCCTGATATTTATGTGGTTCTAATACAGGCTCGCGAGTTTATCAGAGCGACTGCTGATGGTGATAAGAGACTTAGAGAGGTTTCTATCACTCGTATTGAGGGCTTGACGTTCTTGTCTACACTAACCTTGAGCCTGTTGGCGGTAAGTTGTACGTTATGGGAGGAACTAAAAATGCAATTAGTTTTGCGTCACAAGTTGTTTAAGTAGAAAACATCAGGCTCCAAGACAGCTTTGACACAGCTGTAAGGGAACTTTATCTTTATGGGGCTAAGTCAGGTGCATCCTATGCCTCAGTGAAGCTAATTTGTATGGTAAGCTAGTTAATTTCTGCTCTATCTTTAAAGCCCTTGGGTAAACAAGGGCTTTAATTTATTTAGTAGTTCATGAATAGCGGTTTTGGTTTTTCGGGGTCTTCTGTCAGCATGTAAATTAATGGAACGATTAGCCCTACAAATGGTATTGAGGCCATTAATGAGGCTTCAAACCTTGCTTGTCTTATTCTTTCCCGTTTTTCAGCTTCCTGTGTGTCTTCTGTTTTCTTTGGATCAATGAAAAGGTTAAGCATAGGAACTGCTACACCTAGGCAAAATGGAGGTATACAGGAAAGCGAAGCCGCAAGAATGCTTGAATATATCTTTTCTCGGTGGATAATTCTGTTAGTTTCAAGCTTATCTTCATTTTCAATGTCTATATCTTCGTTATTTAGCTCAATCGTATCGTTTTCTAGGTTTTTAAATCCTATTTTATTCATTTCTGTTTGTTTTAGCGGTTCATGTATTTGTTTTATTAAATTTATGTGAGAGTTATTTATAATCATAAAATTTGCCTTTATTTCTCTGTTCATCATGGTTATAACTCGAATATAAAAATTTTTACCTGCTCGAGAGGCTAGTCTTTTTATGATTATTTAACTATTTATTTCTACTCGAAAGAGGTATGAAAATTTATTATGTTTGTTTTAGAGGGTTTTATGCGTAATGAAAAGGCTTTAGAGGATTAATTAATGGGGAAAAGTGTTTTTTATATTTAGAAAGAGCTTGAAGGTGAGATTGAGTAAGAAATACAGGAGGCAAGAAAGTTGGCTGAAAAGGCAGTTATTACCGATTTGAAGAAGGCAAAGTCTCATGAGCGATTTGATAAAAATATTATTTATAATGCTTTTTAATCGAAAACATTATAAATAATATTTTTGTAAACGGTGACCAGGCTGAAAATATGCTAAAATGCACTTAGGCTGTGTTATTAGGTTTTATCAAAGGGTGGTGGAGTAGTATTAACAGATATTTTAACCATTTTAAAAAGGGTTTACGTCCTTGCTCATTAGGAGTTACCGCTGTTCTTTGGGAATAATTCCGCACCGTATTTTGAAATTAAGCAACATATTAATAATATTATTTAGTAAATTTGTTCAAAGTTTCCATGGACGTTTAGAGAAAAGAAATATTCCCTTGTAACACAAGCGGGACTGGCTGATTATGAGTTGCCTGAGTATATAACTCTTGCAAATCTTGTGAAAACTATATCAAGCTTGAGGAAATGCTCCAATATCTTGAATTTATTTATCATGCTAAGCTAAGTAAGCTGTCTAATTCATCGGGAATGCATGCTAAATATTGTTTTTACTGCAATAAATTAAGTTTGTATCCTGTTCTCGATAAGGCCTATACTATTAATATTAAGTATTTAACAGCTTATTTTGCTGTTAATTCATATGGGAGTGTAAATAAGTCTAATTTATAGTTTGACACAGATAAATGTATAATTCACCATAAATGGCTTCATGTTGTGGATTGGGGAGCTTATTGTCTTTATAGGCTCAATTTTAAGCCTGATTAGAAATATACTTTCGCTAAATCTAAATATGACAGCTATTTACAGGCTATGATTTTGTTAGATGGTTATTCTAAGGATTATACGCCTACTATGAGGTTTGGTAACAGTTGATATTCGTGGTGTGAGTTGTGATAATTTTAAATTATTTCAACAATACAGGCGGTTTAAATAAGGCTTCTTCAATGGCTTCAATGAATGAATCGGAAATTGCAACTGAATGGAGCGATTTACCAAAATGTAGAGGGTTATCAGACTGGCGGTATAATCAAAATGAAAGGGAATATGAACTTTTTAAAAAGCGTTCTGCCTTTTAATGCAAAGATTTTAGGTATATATGATTATGTTGTCGGTAATGTCAGCAAGCCGATATTCATAGCTTCAGGTGGAAAAATTTATTCTTTTTCTGTTTCTTCGGGGTTATAACCTTCCTTTATATTGGAGTGTCAATGCAAGCCCTGTCCTGTTTTATGCAGTTTAATAACGGTGTGATAAATTCTAACGGAATTGATAAGCCTTTGTTTTATGACGATGGGAATAGTATTGTTGAATTATCTGCTGATGCGCCTAAGGGTTGCTCTATTGAGATTTACAAATACGTGTTTTTATAAGAGATTGTTTTATTTTAAGGTATTCTGCATTTGTAAATCCTAAAGACTAGACTAATGCCGAAGATACGAGATATATTTCCAACATTTTCAATGATGCCAGCCCTATAATTGCTTTGAACTTTTATGGGGAGTATTTGGCAATTTACAAACGAAAAGCGACATATATGCTCGCAGGAGCTAAGCCTTCAGAGTATGTTAAACAGCCTGTTGCAGACAAAGGAACTGTCAGCCCTGAAGGAGTTATAACTATAGATAACAGTCAATATTTCTTTACGGTCGCAGGATTACGCCTTTAAGGTTTAATAATATCGGGCAGATAAGGCTTACAGATGATATTAGTGCTAAAATCAAGCCCTGTTTTTAGCTTTTAGATTTACAGAATTTCAATAATACGATATTTATTCATAATAAGAAAAAAAAATTAGATTTGGCTTTATATATTTACTACTAATAATGGGTTATTGGATGTTTGTTACGTTTATGAATATTATTTGAATGCTTGGTATTTGCGAAAACAGCAGCCTATTGTGTGTGTATGGCTTATCTATGGTGATATAGATACAGTCACTGCGGATGGGAAAATTTTAAAAGAAGATTACTTATATAATTTTTACGGTAGTCCTATTGAAGTCTTTTGGTTTAGTATCTGGTTTAGTTTTAGCAATGCTGGGAACTTAAATGAGTTAACTGAGTTGGATATTTGGCTTTATTAAGAGCAAAAATATCCTCTTCAACTCTTTTATTCAAAAGATTACTCTGAAACTGCTATAAATCAGTCCATGATAGAAGTATATGGTGCTGATAACCTAGTCTAGGGTCTAACTCTATGGGCTTTATGCGTTTGGGCGGACGAAAAGCCTTTTAAAAAATTTAGCAACATTTAATTTCTCCGAGTTATTTTTTCCTCAGTAGAATTTTGACATGTTTTTACTTTTAAATTGAACAGCTCTGTGAAGGCATCGATTCCCTTTTTATTTTTTGAAAAATAAAAAGTAAGCAAAAACAAAAACTTTATAAGCTCTTGACCGCTACTGGCTTCTTTTCTTACTCTTTGAGTGGTTCTGCACAAAATAATTATTGAGAAAAAAGCAACCGCTTGTGGGTGGTGATTTTTGGGTAAAATTTTTGCTAAATATATTATTAGGGTTTAGAAAGTAATATCCTTTTATAAGGATTTAGGTATATAGAACAATATATGCTATATGCATCAATTAAAGTTGCTGTTTTTTCATTTTTTGCACAATACTGGATTTTTGTTAGGCCCGAACAGCTTGAGAAAAAACAAAGAGAAATTTTAGAAGATTCAGAAAAGAAATTTGCAACTTTAAATGCTGTAAATGATTTAAAATCGCAGTTTGGTGGAATAAGGGAAAAATTGACATAATTTATGAAATTCTAATTGAGAAAAGTCTTAAATAATAATACTTAATATTATTTAATATTTGAATAGATTTTGTAAATTACTTTTCGGGTCTTTTTTTATTAAATATAATAAATAACAAATAATAAAACTCTCTCACCGAGATGCTTAATTTTTAAGTATCTCTTTTTGTATTTAGACATAAAAAAAGGTTTTGTTTTAAACAAAACCTTTTTTATTGATTTATAGAATTTATACTCTAAAAACAGCTACTTGTTGTTTTAGTGTTTCTGCAATTGATGCTAGAGATTGAGAATTTGCGTTTATTTCTTCAAGGCTGGCAGTCTGTTCTTCTGTAATTCCTGCAATCTCTTGCGCACTTGCTGAGGTTTGTTCTGTAACGCTTGCAATGCTTTCGACTGAAGCGACAATTTCATCAGAACTTTTTGCAACACCGTCAATTTCTTTATTAATTCCCTGAATTTTTAAATTTGCAAGTTTAACTTGATCTATAATGTTTTCAAGTGCGCTTCCTGCATCATTGATAACGATTACGCCTTCGTTGACTTCGATTAATCCTTTATCCATAGAGCTTACTGCAAGATTTGTCTTAAGCTGAATTTCTTTAATCATCGCTGTAATTTTGTTTGTAGCCTCAACAGATGCGCCTGCGAGTTGTTTAACTTCATCCGCTACTACTGCGAAGCCTTTGCCGTGTTCTCCTGCTCTTGCAGCTTCAATTGCAGCGTTTAGCGCAAGTAAATTTGTTTGACCCGCAATACTTTTGATTAAATCAACAATTGTTTCAATTTCGCTGCTTAATTTGCCGAGTTCTCCGATTGTTCCTGATATTTCGGAAGAAACACTTCTGATACTTTCAATTTTATCAACAGCTTTTTTAACGTGATCTTTTCCTATATTTGCGCTCATTTCAGTTTCATTACTGAGGTGTGCAACTGAATGAGCTTCTAGAGAAATAGTCTGAACTACTTTATTCATTTGATTTAAGTTATTAGCACTGCCCTCAACGCTTATTGATACATCTTGAGCACCATGAGCTAATTGCTGAATGTTTTCTGCTACATGTTGTGCACCCATAGCAGTTTGATCTGCAGCAGAACTCATCTCTTCAGAGCCTGATAATATATTGGTTGCGGAAGTTGCAACTTGTTGTACCAATTTTCTGAGATTATTTGTCATTAAGTTACAATTTTCGGCTAAATCGCCGATTTCATCTTGTGAAGTATATTCCAGGCTATTAACTAACAGATTGCCTTTCGCTACTTCTTTTATAAGTTTTACAACACTAGCGAGCGGTTTAGAAATCATATTTGCAATAAATAAGCCTAGAGTTAATCCTGCTACGAGACAGATGATTAAAATCACATATATTTGTAATCTGGTGTCAATGGTTTCAACATCTTGTTGTTTTTTCATTAGAGCGGCATCTTTTTCCTGTTTATCGGAAAATGCTTTTAAATCTGCGTCTAATTTATCAATTGAAGCAACAATATCAAGGTATTTCTGATAAGCTGCTCTTTTTTGGCCATTTGAAGCAAGGTCTGCAATTTCTTTGCATGCTGTTGCGATGTTATCTTGATTATCATTTATTGTTTTTGCAGTAACTTTTTCATCTTCTGTAATACCGCTTTTAAACAACTCTTGAAAAGTTTCATCAGTTATTTTATCTGTTTCAGTCGATTCTGCAGAAACTCTGGCAAATTCTGTTTTATCCTTAGAAAGAATTAATCTTAATATAAGAGCTTCGTTTTCGCTGGCTAGTGTTCTTATCTGGTTAATTTGCTTTAATGGCAATGCTACGCCGTTGTACATGTCATCATATTCACTATCAGACCTGTTTAACAGATTTAATGCGATAAATCCCAGAAATCCAATAAAAATTAGCATTGTAACTACAAGACAGGTGATTTTTTGTCCTGTTTTGAGGTTCTTAAACATTTCCATCAAGCTTTTCCCAATCTTAAATTTTTTACATTACAAAATTCTTTTTCAAAATAAATTTGAAAATAAATTATCTGACTAAGCAGAATTAATTAGATGTCAAATGATTATATCAGATAGTATTGATTAGTTCTATAAATTAACTAATGCAAATGATTGAATTATAACTTTATTATTTATACATCAAGATAAATTTACTTAATATAATTTCCATTTGGTTTTTTTTGGGTTTATTTTTACTCGTTTTACGTCTAATTGCGGTAAATATTGGGAAACAACTTCTAAAAGTTTTGATTCATTTTTATAATTTGTATATACATATTTATCGCCATTGAATAAATATATTAAAAGTCTATGTTTTTTGGGAATTGTTGTTAAATCATATATGTCTTCATAATGAACATCAATTATCTCAAAGCCTTTTACAATAATAATTCTTCTATTTGTAAAAAGAAGATGAAATATATTAAGCTTTAAAATTGAATACAGTAATAAAACAGTTGCAATTGTTGTAATGGTAAATGTAATAATTCTATGCAAGAATAAAAACTGAAATATTGCAAATATAATTAATAATAAAAGTAAAATTACTGCAATTAAAAATTTTTCGTTAATTCTTTTTTTTGCATCATAAACAATTATTTCATCTTGGCTTAGTTGGAGTTTATTTCTATTAAACATAAATTTTCTCAAAAAACATCTCAATGTAAGTGTATAAGCAAATTGTTTTAAAGTAAATCTTTATGCGTGATGATAACTTATTTGTTGAGTTTTATGGCTTGGAATCAATGATAAAACCAAAATTAAAAGCACTTTAGCAATGGGAACAAATGCAATTATCCATGCAATGCCGATATATAGCCAATCGACAGAGCCTTTTATATCTGTTACCCGTTTTTTAATATTTGCGAGATATAACATAGTTGCATAAATTATTATAAGTGAGAACACTATTTCTAAGATAAATTGAGCAAAATTTGAGCCGCTAGCGTAAAAATTAACGGTTAAATTCTGATAAATAAAGAACAATCCTAAAAATGCAAGATATAACCATATCGTATTAGTGAAAAATTGCAGTCTTTCAATGTAACCGCTAAATTCGAAAATATTATTTTGAACTTCCAAAGGTCGTTTTTCAATATTTTTCATTTTCTTATCCTGCATCTTTCTTGTTAAAGTAACAATATCTTTATTTAAAGTTTAACATTATTTAATTTTTGATTTATTCCTAAAAATAATTAGATTTTTTAGAAATTATCTACTTTTGGGGGGATTATTTTTCATTAATATATTATTTAGAAAAACAGTTTTAGTAAAAATTTCAACTAAACCCCATTTCCCAAAAGCGCTTTGCTTATTTCCTCAAAAATCATTTTGTGAAAAACAGCTGAAAGAGGAATAAAAGGAGCCAGTAGCGGTCAAGAACCCACAAAGTTTTTGTTTTTACTTTATTTTTATTTTTTAAAAAATAAAAATAAAGTTGATGGTTTTAGAGATCTAAACCTTATAGCTACGACCAAAGTCAAAATGTGAAACTCAATAAATTTATAATCTAAATTACTAAAATTCATGCTATTAGCATGAGTCCGATAATAAAGATTATGTAAAAACGTACATAAAAAAAGGTTTGCGTATAAAAACTCACAGCTTCAATTTTATTTTTAAATTATTGCCATAATTTAAAAAATTATTGTTTAAAGAAAATCGCATATTTTGGAAAATCAGAAATTAAAAACTGATTAAAATTTTGCGGATTTTAGTTTTTTCGGAAATTGAAAAACAGCAAAATTTTAGGGGAAAAGAGTCTTTTTTATTTAGCAGAGAATTTAAGCATAAAAAATTACGCTTAAAATTAAATTAATTTATTTTTTGAAAAATAAGAAGCTGTTTGGTTAAAAATGAAACAAAATCAGTAAAATAGAGTCTAT
>JBAXKC010000058.1:0-11350 GCA_037137535.1 bacterium
AGAATAGCAATGATAAGGGTTACCGTTAAAAAATGTTTTTAACCAAACAGCTTCTGATTTTGAGGGTGACATTCTTATCGCAAAAGAAAAAATCAAAAGATTAAAAGCTGAAACACAGCGAGCTTATGAGAATGCGCCAAAAATACTTAAAAGCAGATTAAATGAATTAAATGCTTATGATAAAAAATTATCAGCTCTACAAAAAGCCTCTGTTTCAACGCTTAATGCAATCGCTAACGAAAAACAAGGACTGATTTTGCCTGACAGCAACACTAATCACAAGCAAAAGCTAATTACTAATTCATTAGAAGCATTAGCAGCTTATAATTCAATTTCAAGAAATGGAATCGGAAGACCTAAAGAAGGTTTAATTAATCAAAATCAACTTTCCGTTGCCGATATTTCTTCTTCACTAGATGATGTTTCAAATGAAAAATTCGACTGGAAAAAGTTTAACAAAAAAGATGCTTCATTTTATTCACAATTAAACACTCAACTTTTATTTTCAGATGAAAAAGAAGTAATAACAAAACAAATAGATATATTAGCAGATAAAATTACCAATATAAAAGAAAAAGAGGCAAAACCTTCTCCTAAAACAGGATTAAATGTATATTTACCAGAAACAACAGGGAAGATAATGTCACTTGAAGCAGCGAAATTAAGAAGAGAAACTTTATTAAGCTCAATAATCAATCCTATTGCAGAAGAAAAGCTCTCACAGCCAAACATTATTGCTCAATCAATCAAAGGACAACAAGCACAATTTTTTGAAATAGATGAAGAACATTCTCCAAACGAAAATCAAATAAAAGAAGTTCTAAGTTTAAATAGCCCATACAAACCTGTAATTGAACGTTTATTCAATAAAGGATTAGATGTCTTTTTTGTCCCTGGACATGCTGACAAAGAATTTGGAAATATTGAGGGCGGATTATGCTTAGCAGATAACCCTGATGCCGGTGTATGGATTGAAGCCTATGACGTAGAAAACAGATATATTCATATGGCAACTAAGGAAAAAGCATTAGCGGAATTAAATGAAGTTAAAAATTTCAAGCCCAGTGTATTATCAGATAATAAAGATAGAGCGAGAGCTTTAGCCCATGAATTAGGACATGTAATAAGTTTTAAGCTAATGGACTTAAATAGTGAAGAAAATCAAGATAACTCTGTTTTCTCATTAGATATAAGCTCAGGAATAGACTTTATGCAGGGTTGGAAAACTTTAAGAATGGGCGGTAAGTTAAATGATGACAGGATTATAAGAAACGAAAGAAAATATATGGATGATGAAAGTATCGAAAATTTAAATTCTGCCGTTGATTATGAAATGGTAGCTGAAGACATCAGAACGGCAATTACAGGTGGAAATATTCCTGCTTCTTCTAAAATGACAGGGATCTCTGATCAAAGTGAAAATGGTAAAAAACAGCTAAGTTCTGTTGAAAACTATATAAAAAATTGCTTATTGAATGAGAAATCTCCATCTGAAGCACTTTTCGAGAATGTTGCACTTTAGTTATTTTTAATAAATCATCAAGTTATCTCATAAGGTAATGAAAAAACATAAAAAAACACCTATTCTTAAATAAGGGAAAACGAGGAGGGTGTATATGGGATTAGTTCTGCAAGTTTTTAAAATAGCAGGAATAATTGGCTTTTTTATGTTTCCTTTAATTGTTATTGTTGCAATCTATTATCTATGGGCAATAATACACGGGCTTAGCTATTTTTAAAATTTATTTTTTTGAAATATACGGGTTATCTTTAATATAAAATCGCCAAGGATAATCAGTAGCAAGTTTTATTCCTATTCTTGCAGTGGTTATTATATTATCAGCAGTAATTTCGTTATATTTTTCAATCCATAAATTTGATTTATTTGAGGTTAAATCTATCTCGTTAAACTCTTTTGTTATGCTCAAGGCTTTACAGAGTTTACCAGGTCCATTTGAATTGCTGATATTTTCTATTGGCTCTAATGCCCTTATTAAAACTGCCCCCGCTGTATCAAAAGGCTCTGTAACGGTATTAAGGCAATAATACATTCCATAAATAAGATAAACGTAGGCTAATCCTGCTTCTTTGAATAAAGTTGAAGCTCGTGGAGTTTTGCCTTTAAAAGAATGACAGGCAGGGTCATCTTGCTTATAGGCTTCCGTTTCTACAATAATTCCCGAGTATATTTTATTTCCAATTTGTCTGACTATTTTACAACCTAAAAGCTCTTTTGCCACAATCAAGGTGTCTCTATTATAAAAATCCTTTTTTAAAATACTCATTATTAAAAGCCTTCAATCAAATTTTGTTAAATTATAAGATAAATGTATTTAATAAAAATTTTGTCTTAGATATAATTCGTTTATAGCATAACATTATTTTATATAGAATGTCTGGAATTTTTATGTCAATTATTCTTTCAAAGAAATTAGGATTAATAGCGGGAGATGGTGAGCTTCCTGTTGTATTGGCTCGATCTGCAACTCAAAGCGGATTTGAAATAGTCGCAATTTCACTATCTTCAGATAATACAACTGCTTTAAAAAGATATTGCAGTAAAGTCTATTCTTATGGACCGGGTGAAGTTCAAAAAACAATGGATGCTTTGCATAAAGAGGGTATTACTCAAATTACCTTTATCGGCAAAGTCCATAAAGGAATGTTATTTAGAAAACCAAAACTTGATAAACGTGCTTTTAAGCTGTTATCTCAAATTAAAAGATTAAATGACGATGCAATAATGCTTACAGTCGTAGGCGAACTTGAAAAAGAAGGCATAGCTGTTTTAGATCAGTCAATATTTTTAAAAGAATTATTAGCGGCAAAAGGTGTTTTAGGCGAACATAAACCAACTCCCGAGCAGCTTGCAGACATTGAATACGGATTTGAAATAGCAAAACATATAGGCAAAATCGACATAGGGCAAACTGTTGTTGTTCAAAACAAAATGATACTTGCAGTGGAAGCTATTGAAGGAACAGATAGAGCAATCGAAAGAGGTTGCAGACTCGGCAAAAAACAGGCTGTTGTTGTAAAAGTAAGTAAACCAAAGCAGGATAACCGCTTTGATATTCCAACGGCAGGTGTTCATACTCTTAAAACCATGAAAAAATATGGTGCAAATGTTTTAGCGATTGAAGCTAATGAAACTTTTATTGTACAAAAAGATGAAATGATTGAATTTGCCGATAAAAATAAAATGGTACTTATCGCTGTATGAAAAGAGTTTTTATAGTAACAGGCGAACATTCAGGCGATACGCATGCGGCTTCTGTTGTTGAAGAATTAAGAAAAATAAATCCTGAAGTTGAAATTGAGGCAATTGGTGGAAGTAACCTTGAAAGACAAGGTGTTAAGCTATTTGGAACTCATTCAAAAATGGGAGTTGTAGGTCTTGATGCTTTAAAGGCTATTTTTAGTCATATTCAGCTTGGAAAAGATATTCTTAATTATCTTAAAAATGAATTCAAACCAGATCTTGTTCTTTTAATTGATTATGGCGGATTTAATCTAAGACTTGCGGAATTTCTTAAAAAAGAAGGATTTCCTGTTTATTATTATATTGCGCCACAAGTTTGGGCTTCAAGAAAAGGCCGCATTAAAAAAATTAAAAAATATATTGATAAAGTGATGGTTATTTTCCCATTTGAAGAGGATTTCCATAAAAACGAAGGTGTAAATGCTGAATATGTAGGTCATCCTTTATTATCGCAATTGCCTAAAGCCACATCAAAGAAAAAATTCTCTAAAAATAACTTTATTGATGAAAATAAGAAACTTGTCGGAATTTTCCCCGGTAGCAGAAAGATGGAATTAGAGTATCTTTTACCTATTTTTATAAAATCAGCTAATTTGATTTATGAAAAATCTGATAAAGAAATTGAATTTTTCATCTGTCGTGCTTCAAATTTCTCAAAAGAACGATTCCAGACTTTCCTGGATAATGCTCTTAAACAAGTAAAAAATAATAAAATTACCTTTAGAGTTACAAATGAAAACAATGCTCTTTTATCTTCCTGTGATGTATCAATTTTAGCGTCGGGAACAATTACGCTTGAAGCAGCATTATATAAAACACCTATGGTTGTTAGCTATAAAGGGCCTACCATAGCTTATTTAATCTACTTAATGGTAAAATCACTAAAATATGTATCTTTGCCTAATATTATAAGTGGTGAAAAAGTAGTAGAAGAGCTTCTTCAGTTCAAAGCACAGCCAAAACTCATTTCAGAGGAAGTAATCGGCTTGTTGTATGACAAAGATAAACGAACAACAATGTTAAATAAATTGTCTAATATTAGAGAAAAATTTGGCGATAAAGTAGCTGCTGAAGAAGTTGCAAGAATAATAAATTATAAAATTTCCGAATAATTATTTTATAAAAGATTTGTTAATCCAATTAAATATTCGCATAGGTGATGATAATTATTGATTATTAGGATTTAATGATTATTTAATCAAGAAAAAATAGGCTTATATTTATGAAAAACAAATTTATTATTGTTTTAATCGTTTTATTTATGGCCATTATTAATATAACCCCAGTTTTTGCAAGTTCTAATACAACTTGTACCTATTCTGCCGAAAACAAAGTAAAATCAAACAAATTAATCAAAATATCAAATATTGTAAAACAAGAAGATGATGAAAATAAGCCTCAAGCTACTGAACAATATCCTTTATTAGATAAAATAGAAAAAAAGGTTTTTAATAATTCTTTTCAAAATGAAGATATTTATTCTCGCCTCAACAGACTTGAGTTAAAAGTTTTCAAAACCACTTCTAATGCAAATTTAGTCGATAGAGTAGAAAAATTAAAATTAGCAATAATTCCTGAATATTCAGACAACTTAAGTAAAAACGATGATAATGACAATGACTATGAATACGTACCTACAAATAAAATTAAAGATGTGCAAAAAATTGTTTCTGCTTTAGAAACAATTGAACTTGGTGAAAATTATGACAATGAAAGTATTGAAGATAGAATTGCAAGATTAGAAACAAAGGTTTTTAATAATGTATCTGATAAAGATCCAATTACTGAAAGATTGGAAAGATTAGTTGCCATACAACAAGCTCAACCATCAAGCAAAGAAATAAATCAAAATGCAGGAACTCTTCCACAACAGGCTTTTGCTGCAAGAGCAGGACAAATTGGAACAATAATTATGATTCTTTTATCGCTAATTCTTTAAATATTTGATTCAATAAGGCCTTTACTTATAGCCGTTAATATAGCCTGAGTCCTATTAGCAACCTGCATTTTTTTGAAAATATTTTTCAAATGCGTTTTTACAGTTAATTCACTTAAATAAAGATTTTCAGCAATTTGTTTATTACTTTTGCCCAAGCCTATTAATTGAAGAATTTCTTTTTCTCTTGTTGTCAATTTATTCTTTTGAATTGTATTTTCAGTCGTGCTAAATAATTTATAATCTTCTTCACTCCAAAGAATACGTCTTAATAAGGCTTCTATCTTTGCATTTAACGTAATTATATTAAAAGGTTTGCAAATATAATCATCCGCCCCAAGTTTTAATCCTGATACAAGAAGCGTTTCATTTTTGCTGTCAGCCGTCAAAATAATAGGCACTCTCTTTAACTGAGGATTCAATCTTATTTTAGTCAATAAATCCCAACCATTGATATTATCAATTAATATATCAAGAATTATCAGCTCAAATGGCAACGACTTTTTTTCCAATAAAAGTTCTGCCTCTTGAATATAATTACATAACGATACCTCATAGCTATTATGCAATTCTAAATTAGCATAAATTTCACTATCTTTATCGATAATCCATATGTGAGACTTTTTAAACACGTTAAAAATCCCCAACCTTCTTCCCTAAATATGATATATGTTGAGTATCTCAGCTATCTAGCATTTATAAAACCATCAACATGGCAGTATACAAGTTTAAATTTATAGACCCGATTGTTTTACGTTTATTAATCTTTTACATTTTTAGTAAACAAGTGCTTGCAATTATTTTTATTAGTTATATGATATATATATACCGACGCGGGGTGGAGCAGCCTGGTAGCTCGTTGGGCTCATAACCCAAAGGTCGTCAGTTCAAATCTGGCCCCCGCAACCAAATAACAAGAGGCTTTCGAGAAATCGAAGCCTCTTTTGTTTTTGACCTTGGTGCATATTTGGTGCAGGTAAATGTTTTGGAGAACCTGTTTAAGCAGAGAACAATCTAACAAAGATAAGCTAATTTTTTCAGGCAAATTCAAATCGTGATATAATATATAAACTTTATTAATATATTCGGTTTAACTAAAAAAAAATAAGTAAATGCATTCACGCAGTAAAACAAAGTGTCAATATATACATTTTAAAAACAGGCTTAAAGAGCGTTTCAATATTAATTTAACGAAAGATATGCATAAACGTTTTGTTAAACAAATTCAAACTGGAAAAGCTGATTTTATTGAACGTAAATCAAATAGGCTTACTATTTGGGCTATAAATTATGAAAATCAAACGCTTGTTTTTGTTTATGACAAGGAAAGAAAAAGCATAGCAACTGTTTTACCAAAAGATTGCTATATGATTGATGAGGAGGATAATAAAGTTTTATTTAAGTATGACTTGAATGCTCGTTTTGGTATTTTTCAAGAATCAGTCGTTTATGAGGCTAATTAGAGTTACCTACTTTTTCCAAGTTTTAACTCGTTCTTTGGATAAATTTAACATCTCAATCAATTTATCTGTATCTTTCTCATCTATCACAATATCAGTCCAGTAAGAATCGTTCTTATTGATTTTAAATAAATATTTTATTGCTACAATCAAACGTTTAAAGAAATTTTCATGTTTATTCATTTGAACAAATAAATAAACTAATCCATCTTCATCAATTTCAAACTTGTAAATATGGTCAGAGGTGTGACATCTGCATTCAAAATGTTCTATTTTCATAACTAATTTATCCTCATTTTGATATAAGTTTGTAAGTATTGGGAATTTGTCTTTTTCGATTTTTTCTACTACGGGAGTTGGAACGACAATCTTTTGTCTATAAATAATTGGCAATTTATCTTTTTCAATTTGTTCTACTACTCTCATAAGTTCAGAGAGAAAAAGTTGCTTATCTATTAAAGCATCAAATATTATTTCTATATCTAAATTATCATAGTTTTGTATTATAACTCGAATTTTATCATCAAGAGTCCAAACAAGTATTTTTGTATAATTCCATTCTTCAATAAGAATATTTGCATAGTTATCCTGTTCGATTTTTTTAATGAAGTTATGTATATCAGTAACCATCCAATCCCATATAACGGATATTTTAACACTTTGCATTTTAGATTTTATTTCTAAATCCACAGTTACATAAGGTTCTTCACCTTCATCAAAGTCCCCATCATTCATTACTTCATCAAAGTAAAAATCAATGCTAAATTCATCGCTAATTTCACATTTATTTGTTGGTATTGGCATAACATCATTAGGTTCATACCATTTCTTTAATTCAGGTAAATATATAAGATTTGTTGTCATATGGGTTATATAAGCATCAGGCTTATAACTTATAAACTCGGAGGCATTTCCGCTACATTTTCCATAAAGCTTATAGTCATACCATTTCTTTAAATCTAAATATTTTTGACATTTTTGTACACAAGTTTTTTCATCGCCTGACATTTCAGCATAAAACCAACCTACTGAAGCATCAAGTTTGTATAATACTCTATAATATGTATTTAGATTGTTCACAATTCACCTATAAATCATTTTAATATCAATTGTATCAGAATATGTTCTAGAAGCTACCTGAAAAATTAAATTTATTTAGCAAGTCATCTCGGCATCAAATACAATATTGATATATAAACCTCATTTTCAGTAGTTAATGACTAGTAATTTTAATCTTTAGGATTTATTCGCTAGTTGTTTAGGATTTTATGATCTCTTGAATCCCCAATAAGATATGATTTTATTGACAAATTCCACTACATGTTCCAACATATTACTGAACCTCTATTTACAGTTCTGCTAACTCTGTAATAGAGGTTTAATCTATTTCTTAACTTTTTTTAAAACTCAGGAGTTAATTCTAATTTTGTTTTAAATATCATAGAAAACTTTGTATAGAATTGTAAAATATTATGCCAATAATGATTTTCATCATTAAATAAATACTTATAATCTATATATATAAATTTCAAAAATGAGTAATTGTAAGAATTTCAACCAGATATACAACTGGTTGTACTATTACAGTGGGGCATTGTTAACAATAAAGCTACAATTAAAAGTACTACCCTGTTATGCTCTCCAACATAATTGTATTTATCAAGACCATATTTAACTCGATAATTATTTTATCAATTATTAAAATAAGGAGGCTGCACCACATGACGATTATCTATGTAAACGGAAATAACTCTAATTCTAAAGCTGATGGTAAAAGTTGGGGCAGTGCATATAGTAATCTAACAGATGCTCTTAAAAATGCACAATCAGGGGATTGTCTATGGGTTGAAGCTGGAACATATAAACCTACTAATACAACTGACAGATCAGCTACATTTGAGGTGGATAAATCTGTCAATCTATTTGGAGGCTTTACAGGTAACGAAACAGATTTATCACAAAGAGATATCTCTAAAAATATAACTGTACTATCTGGAGATATAGGACAAACAAATGATAATTCAGATAACAGCTATCATGTTGTTACAGTCGATAAGAATGGCACTGGAGCAAATATTGATGGATTTACAATAAGAGACGGTAATGCTATTCCCGGGAAAAACAGCACAAGTGGAAATACAGGAGAAACTCCTCCGACAAATATAACACCTGATATAGTCTTCCAGCAGAAGGGAGAAGGTGCTGGAGGAGGTATTTTAAGTTTTCAGGCTGCAGCTGTAGTAAGTAACTGTACTTTTACAAATAATCAGGCAATTAAAGGTGGGGCTTCTTACAACATGACCTTGGATAAACCTCCCAGCGTACCCGATCCAAGCAATCCGAGTGCCCCTCCAACCCCAGGCGCAAAACCTGAATTTATAAATTGTGATTTTAATAATAATACAGCTACAGAACGTGGCGGTGCTATGGCCAATGACATGTTCACAAATACAGTTGTTCTTTCCTCAACTTTTACAAATAATAGTACCAAAGATGGAAAAGGCGGTGCTATATATAATGATTTTTCATCTAGTCCATATATTTTAAATTCATTATTTACCGGAAATTCTGCCAAAGGAGGAGGAGCCATTGCCAGTGACGGAGGATCTTCTCCAGTTATAGAACACTCCACTATTACCAATAACAAAGCTAACGATTATGGTGCAGCCTTGTATCAAGGATCTGGACCTGCTAACAATCCGGTAATAAAAAATAGTATAATTACAAATAACAAAAGTGATTCTGGCGCAAATGAAATTTATAACTTCCATAACGATACTCCTGTTATAGAAAATTCAATAGTTCAAGACGAACCTTTATCTAACTCAAACGGAAAAGGTTATACTGCTGGAGATAAAAATTATACAGCAGCTAATTTATCAAATATAGTATCAAAATATTCTCAACCTGCTCAACAGCCTCAGACACCACCGCTACCTCCTCCTCCACCGATGCAAACAGTAGAATCCTCCTCAAAACGTATTGTTTATGTAGATGCGAGCAGTAAAGGAAATACAAATGGTGCCTCATGGGGATCTGCATACAGCGATCTTTCTCTAGCAATTAAAGATGCTAGTAAAGATAATGCACAAATTTGGATTGCAAAAGGAACATATAAGCCTGATGAATCAGCTGGACGTGATTCAACTTTTAACTTAAGTCCTAATATGGAGATTTATGGAGGTTTTGCCGGTGGCGAAACTGACTTAGCTCAACGTGATATAAAAAAGAATCAAACGATTTTATCGGGTGATATTGGTAAAGCCGGTGATAATTCAGATAACAGCTACCATGTTATTACAGGAGCACAAAAAGCAGTAGTGGATGGTATTACGATTAAAGACGGAAATGCCAACGGAACTGGCTCTAAGGGGCAAGGCGGCGGAATGATTAACTATGATGCAAGCAGACCACAAGACAATCCTAATAATCCTTTCACATCAGGTTATTCTGTTAAAGTATCAAATGTAACCTTTCTAAATAATTCAGCTAAAGATGGTGGTGCTGTTTATGATTATGACCGCTCCTCAAATAAATTCAGCAATTGTACCTTTGATGGAAATAAAGCTGATAATGGCGGGGCTGTTTTAGACCGTGTCGGAGTAGAAAGTAATTTTGACAATTGTACGTTTACAAATAACTCTTCAACATATCAAGGAGGAGCAACCTACTTTGATTATGGCTCAAAAGCAACTATAACAAGTTCAACCTTTGACGGAAATAAAGCAGGTTCTGATGGAGGAGCTATCTATAGCACTACTAGAGCATCACAAGTAGGTGATACTGTAGTTAAAGTAAATGACTCAAGTTTTACAAATAATTCAGCCAATGGAACAACTGCTAAAGGCGGTGCTGCATATTTTAACGACGAGTCTGTTGTAAATCTTACAAATAATTTATTTTCAAACAACAAAGCAAATACAAAAAATCAAGATGTAGCCCAAACCTTATCCAAAGTTTCCGATGTTTATAATACTTACGCTAAAGATTCTGTTACTGTTACAAACGCAGATAAAACCATAAGTAAGACCTATACGTCAGAGGATAAAGCAATATGGACAAATAATTATGACCCCAATGGTAAATTACTGACAACTAACTCAGTTGCAGTAAATGGATTAAAAGCCTCCAGCAACTATTATGAAGATGGTAAGACCGTAAAAACCACCTATTATACTGGACCGGACGGTGCAAAAACGATCAAATCATTTAATAATGATGGCTCACTTGCATTTACGAGCACTTATACTCCTGATGGTAAATTAACAGGCTATACAACTTATGCTAAAGATGGTTCTGAAGCTTCTGACGGATATTATCCCGATGGTAAAACTCTAAAAATTTCGTATTATACTGCAAAAGATGGAACAAAAAGGATAAAAACATATAATCCTGATGGCACTATAAAAGATATAGGTTATTATAATGCTAGTGGCAAATTAATAGGCTAATACAGAATTTTGCATTTAATAATTAAAGTCTTTTAGAATCCTTTTTTATACCGGTTGTTTTTCAATCTACTTTTTATCAAAACTGTATGTGAGTTTGCCTTTAATTACAAATCTGTAAACATTTTTGTTTAGGCGTTTTATGATTTTTTAAATACTGAAACCTACAGTGGAATAAGCTTTATTATAAACAGGAGTTACGCAAAATTGTTTAAGAGCTAACTCTATTGGATTGTAGCGATGC
>JBAXKC010000059.1:0-10856 GCA_037137535.1 bacterium
CTCCGTTTCTACTATACATTTTCTCGGAGGTTTACACAAAATTATTTATGGATTCGTTAGAAGAAATATCTTTTTTAAAAATAAAAGAAGTTAATTATTTGTTATCAGCATTTAATGTTGTTAATATCTCATCAGTTAGATCTGTTCCACCTAGAACAATAGACGCTCTATTAAATACAACATCAATTTTATGAGCTTTAGCAACGGCTGTAATTGTTTGATTAATGTTATCTTCAACCTGTTTTAGTTGTTTGGTTTGCTCCTCTTTAAGATTGGCAGCTCTTGAATTTAATTCAGCAGTCAGTTTGTCTTCAAGTTTTTTATTTTCCATTGGGTTTGCAGTACCTTTTAATTGTTTTTGAGCATCTGCAACAAATTTTTGTAAATCAGCTTCTTTTACTTTTAAATCAGCTGATACATTTTGAGCTTTCGCATAATTTGCTAATATTTTATTAAGATCTACAACACCTAATGTTTCAGAGTATGAAGCCATTGTTGTGAATAAGCAGATAAACGTAACAGACATAGCAATAAATAAACTTTTTAAATTATTCATATAAACTCCTTGTTATTTTAAACATCAAACTTAATATATCTACATAAAAGTATATCATCTAGTTTGCTATTTAACTAAGAATATTGAAAAAACCAAACTATAGTTTAATCTTTAGGTCGAGTTAAGTGTGATTTGCAATAATATTATTTTAGCGAGGCTTTTACTCTAAATAAAAAACGCCCTCAACTAAGTGATGGCGTTTTATGGCGGAGAAGGAGAGATTCGAACTCTCGGTACCTTGCGATACACAGTCTTTCCAGGACTGCACCTTAAACCACTCGGACACTTCTCCAAAAATATTTAATTTATTGTACTTTAATAATCTTATTAGTTAAAGCAATTATGTCAAGAAAAAATTATTTTCTTTTATTTGATACGGGGATATAAACAGTATAATCTGATATTGAAATATCTCTTACTTTCCAACGTGGAATAGTCATGTTGCCTGTAAGTGTCTTTATTTCAACGATTTCTTCATCAGCCAAAATTACTTCACCGGAAATTTGTTTTTTCTTGAATATTCCTATTGTTAGAATATCTCTTGAGGAGTTTTGAACGGTGCTTCTCCATATTTTTCTTTCGCCTTCTCGGGTCTTTATATCAATAAGACCTTTTACAATAAAGTCTATTTTTCCTATTGTTGTTATGTTTTTAGAATTAACCGTATCGCAAAAGGCTTGTGATGCTAAAGACAAAAGGAATATTCCTGTTAAAGATGTTAAAATGAATTTTTTCAAGATAAATTCTCCGTTATTTTGCAATTATTTTTAAGGCTTCATCTTTAGGAAATGTTTGTTGCTCGCTTGTTTGAAGATTTTTAAGGCTGTATGTTCCTGCTTTTATTTCATCTTCACCTAATATTAGAGCATATTTTGCATTAGATTTAGAAGCTTTTTCTAATTGTTTCCCAAATTTCTTGCCTGCTGGGTCAAAATCTGCGATGTATCCAGCTTTTCTTAATTCATCAACCGTCTTTAAGGCTTCTTTTGTATCAGAAGAAACAACAAATACATCAAGCCCTCTTTCAATTTGTACGTTCATTAATGCAAGAAGTCTTTCCATTCCCATAGCCCAACCCACAGCAGGGGTAGGTTGTCCATTAAGCATTTCTACGAGATTGTCATATCGTCCACCACCACAAACAGCGTTTTGTGAGCCCAGAGCGTTGCTGGTTATCTCAAAAACAGTTCTGTTGTAATAATCAAGTCCACGAACCAATCTTTTATTAACTGTGAAATCTATATTTAATACTTTGAGGTAAACTTTAAGACTTTCAAAGTGTTCGCTGCATGCAGGGCAGATATAATCTTCATTTATTACATTGTTAATTTCTTCATTTGCAAGGAGTTCTTTGCATTTAGGATTTTTGCAATCTAACATTCTTAATGGGTTTTTTTCATATCTTACATGGCAATCTTCACAAAATTCTTCTAATCTTGGTTTTACGGAGGACTTAATCTTTTCACGATGAGACATTCTGCATTCTGGGCATCCGATATTGTTTACTTCTAGTGCTAATCCGCCAATACCAAGCTCTTTTAAGAACCATATAGCAGTTTGGATTACTTCTGCATCAATTGAGGCTTCTTTAACTCCGAAAACTTCTACTCCAACTTGATGAAATTGTCTTTGTCTTCCAGCTTGCGGTCTTTCATATCTAAACATAGGACCTTTATACCAGAGTTTTAACGGATTAGGCAATTTATGCATATTATGTTCAATAAACGCTCTAACAACTCCTGCTGTGTTTTCAGGTCTTAATGTCAGACTTCTGTCTTTTTGAATAAATGTGTACATTTCTTTATTTACAATATCTGTCGAATCTCCAACCCCTCGGCAAAAAAGCTCTGTTGCTTCAAAAATTGGAGTTCGGATTTCCTGATAGTTTGATTTATCAAAAATATATTTAGCTTTTTCTTCCATGTATTGCCATAGGTCTGAAACAGCAGGAAGTATATCTTTAGTACCTTTTGGGGCTGTTAGTTTCACGTATTCATCTCCTAGTATTTATAGACATTATTTATTAACTTATTGAATTATTATAATACTATCATCTTTCATTTTGTAGATAGTTTTATTTAAAGCCTTTTCAGTATCTCATGAATTTTTGCCTCTTATAAGTGCTATGGATGTATACTTTTAATCAATAAAAAACATAATGTTACATTAATTGCTATCAAGAATTTCTTTGTTATAACTTTATGCATTTGAGGAACGAGTAGAGGAGTTTTATATGTTGTCTAGAGTTGGTTTTAATCCATTTTCTCAATTAAAAACAGAAAATAAAAATAATTCTGTAAAACAGTTTTCGCCAATGAGCTTAAAAACTTTATCAAGAGATACTGTTAGTTTTAAATCGGATGAAAGTATTGAACAAAAAAAAGCTGAAGCTCCCGAATCAATTCAAAGACTACATAACTATATAGGTAAACTTAAATCTAAAATACAAGGAAATATTTTAGTTATTTCAGGTCCGTCAGGTGCAGGTAAAGATACCGTCATTGATCTTATGCGTAAGAAAAATCCAAAAATTAATTCTGTTGTTTCTCTTGCAACCAGAGATCCTAGACCTGGTGAAATCGATGGAGTTAATTATAAATTTTTAAAAGGTAAAAATAAATATAAAAACTTTGAAAAATTAATACATGAAAATAAATTATTCCAGTACATGCATTCAATAGATAATGGTCAGTATTATGGCGTAACTAAAAAAGATCTTGAGCAAAAACGCAAAGGTCATGATGTTATAATGAACGTAACTGCTGATGAAGCTATGAGAATCAAAAGAGAAAACAAAGATAAAGCCGTTACAATGTTCGTTGATGCCTCTAGCCCCGAGGAACTTGAAGCAAGGCTAAGAGCCAGAGGAACTGAAAACCCTGAAGAAATAGAAAAAAGGATTAAAAGCGGTATAAAACAGCGTGAATTTGCTCCTGATTTTGATAAAATAATTATAAATGCTAAAGGTGCTCAAAATGAAGCCGCTGAAAACATGTCAGACTACATTGATGAACGCAAAGACCCTATATTAAAATCATTAGAAGATGTAGAACAATTATTAGAAGAAAAATATGATTTCAGTAATGAGAAAAAGCAATAAATTATAATTATATAAAAAAGAAGCTCTGAGAAATCAAGCTTCTTTTTATGTGAAAAATAACCTGCTTGTGAGAATAATTCTATCTCTAGCAGGTTATCAGAATGAATGTACTAATAATTAGTCAGGTCACCAAGCGTTTTTAAGTAATTTTGCTCATTATTAAGAGTATTTTTACTGGCAACTACAGAAACAACCGAAGGCTGGTTTAAATATAGTCTTGCGGCATTTTGAATGTCTTTAGCTGTTATATTATCAATTGATTTTAATAACTCTGATAAATATTGTGTGCCGTAAGGAGTATTGAAGCCGCCTTGAATTAAGTCTGTTTTTCCTGCGGAAGATTCACATCCAAAGATAATTTTAGATTTTAATGCAAGTTTAGCCGACTTTAGTTCTTCATCTGTCGCAAGTTCGTTTTGCATTTTTTGAATATGATGCTTAAATCCATTTAATGATTTTTCAAGATTATCATATTGAGGCTTTCCGTTATTAGCTTTAGGGTCGTCTGTTGTCGTTTTTATTTCTAAAGCTATTTCCCCGATTTTGCCGTCGGTTATATATTTTGACTTAACCATATAAGCTAGAAGTTGTTTTTCTCTTAAATCCATAAATAATCTGGATTGACTTGTTTCGCCTAAAATGGTGTTCATTAAGTGTAATGCAGCTCTATCTTTAATATTTCCTGATTCTTTAATTCTGAATAATTGAACGACATGAGCCTGTTGTCTGTCATCAGCTACAGTTACAACTTTTGAAGAGTTAAAGTCGGGAACTTTTATATTATTGTCATAATGATAAGGTTTTGAAACTGGGAATCCGTTTTGAAGTCCGTTAAACAGCTTGTCTTTAAGCTCAGGAGTTTTACTGAACGGAGCTGTTGCAACAATTCTTGTTTGAGCGTTATTTGTAATGTCGTTATAGAACTTTTTGACATCATCAAGTGTAATACTGTCAATGTTTTCAAGTATTTTTCTTGAGCTGTTACCGAATGGATGATTTCCATACATCGCTTCAACCGCTCTTGTCATAGGATCTTTTTGCTGACTTGTAAACTTCAGTTTTAAGCCTGCTTTTATGTCATCAAATATTTTCTGGTCTAAATTTGGACTAAAAAGAATTTCTTTCATTGCCTCAAGTCCCAGAGCAATATTTTCATTAGGGCAATCAAGCCCAAATATAATTGAATTTGAGCCTGCACTGCCTGCTACTTTGATATTATTCATATCTAGTAAATCAGAAATTAATTCTTTTTTATAATGACTTGAACCATTATTAAAAATTTCTGTCAAAATATCAGGAACACCCGGTTTATAGTTAGGAATAGACTCTGATTGAATTAAATAATTTATACTTGTTCTTGTGCTTGATGGTGAGTCATTAACAGCAATATGAGCATTAGTATTTAATCTGAATTCTGAAATGTTTTCTGATTTTACTATGTTTTTTGTTCCTGCAAAAGAAACTTGTTTTGCGGCATTAGTTGCTTTGGGTTGCTGAATAGAGACATTATTTATTGGTTGTTGCTGAGTTGTTGAATCTTTTGCTTCTTGCTCAACTTTGGCTCTATCTGTTTCAGGATGTAAAAGAACTAATGAAACTTTATTTAAGTTCAAATAAGTCTTAGCTGCATCTTGAATATCAGCAGCTGTTAATTTATCAATCATTTGAGCTTTTTCCGTATAAGATTTCAAGTCTCCTCTATTCACCATAGCATCACCGATATGATCAGAAATTGCCATAGCAAACTCACCTGATACATTCAAGTTATCTTTCAATTTGTTTTTAATGATTTGTAGCTCTATATTGTCGACAGGAATGTTTTTAATTCCTTCTAAAACTTCATATACAGATTTTATTCCTTCTTTTTCTTCACCCGATCTGAACAATGTATCAAGCTGGAACACTTGAGGATCATTAAAATTAGGGCTTATGGTTGATATGGAAGAAGCTGCCTCCGTACTGTATGCTTTAAGCATTAGAGTTAATCTTGCATTGTCATATCCTGTTAAGGCAGTTGCAAGTGCTTCAGCTTTAAGACTTTCTTTTACGTCATTATTTTTAGGGCCGATAAAACCAAGTCCTACTGTTGTGGAATTAACTAAAGGACTGAATAGATCAGTTCTTATCGGTTTATCTATTTTGGTATCAAGAGCTTCGTAATGCTTAGTAAACTTATTCAGATAGTCATCCATTGATTTAATGGATTTTGAGGATTTATCTCCAAAGCATTTAGCCGCCGTTTTTATGGCTGTGTTCGGGTCAACATCGCCTACTATAACAGTTGTCATGTTGTCTGGAGTGTACCATTTATTATAATAATCAAGAACATCTTTTCTTGTTAAATTACTGACGCTGTTTACTGTTCCTGCAATTAAGTCAGGGCTTTCTGATTTAATATTAAATAATTTTTTTAGCATTGTATTTTGAGCTGTGTTATATGGAGAATCTTGATACATTTGAACTTCAGAACAAACAGGCCCTTTTTCTTTTGTAAGCATTTGCTCTGTAAATAATGGGTTTTGAAGCATATCTGCATGCATTGAAATTATACTATTAAAATCATTGTCGCCATGAAGCGGAGATTCAATGTAATAATCAGTCATACAGAAATTAGTGCTGGCATTATAGGATGAGCCCATTTCACTGACTTTTTTAACAAATTCACCAGGAGCAAGGTCTTTTGAACCATTAAATAAGTTATGCTCAATATAATGGCTTATTCCTCTGATTTTATCAGGTTCATTAAAAGAGCCGACTTTGACATAAGTTTTAACGGCAGTAGGACCTTCTTTAGGAATAACTACAACTTTCTGACCGTTATTAAGCATATATAACTTACCTTTTGCATTAAGGTAAGGAACTTCAAATGTTTCTATTTCTTTAAAAGCAGGAGGCGCTGAGATTGATTGGGCTTTAATTGCTTGTATAACAGAAGGAGCGCTAGCACTTATTGTGTTAGTCTGTTTCTCTTGAACAGACGGTTGTATAAGCTTTGGCTTCTCTTCTTTCGGCTGTAATGTTTTTGGTTTTACAGCCATATTAAAATTTAAAGAACTTATATTCATAAATAAAACCCAAAAAACTTCCCTCAATACATGATAATAAAGGTTTTTAACTTTTAAAAAGTTTGTTTTTTTTAAGAAATTCCTGAAAATAGTTACAAAAGTTAATGCAAATAATTTTAACAGTAGAGCCTATTTTAGGAAATTAATTATTATGTTTTTTCTTTATTACTTTGAAAGTTAATATAAGAATAAATATCATAATTAAATTAGTATGTGTGCTATTGACACTAATTTGATGAAGCAGTACAAATATAGTAATAAATAAAAAACGGCAGTTGATCATGAATGAGTTTAAAAAAAATAATAGATATTTACTTGTCTTTAATTCTGAAGCGGGAAAAGGTTCTTCTCTTAATAAAAAAGAATTAATAGTAAAGTATTTTATTCAAAAAAAATGTCGTTTTAAAATAATTAATACTGACAGGCTTTCGCAAGTTGAAAATTTTGATAAATATAAAGCCGTTGTAGTTATTGGTGGTGATGGCACAGTTTTAAAAGCAATTCCTTATGTAATAAATACAAATATAAAACTCGGAATTATACCCTGTGGAACTGCAAATCTATTTGCAGCAAGTCTTTCAATACCATTTAATATAAAAAAAGCTATTGACATTATAATTAACGATTCAACCTCAAAAGTAGATATAGGAAAAGTTGGGACTGATTATTTTGCATTAAGAGTAGGTATGGGCTATGATGCAGATGTTGTAAACGGTGCAACACGACTGTTAAAGCAAAAAATCGGGTATCTTGCCTATTTTATTCAAGGTATGATTTATAGTTTTAAGCTTTCAACCAAATCTTATACTGTAACTATTGATAATAAAACTTTTGAAATAGATGCTAATGCAATAATAATATCTAATACAGGCAATATGTTTAGAAATTTATGCACAATTGCCCCATTAGGCTCTATTACTGACGGAAAACTCGATATTTTTATATTGAGAGCAAAAAATATATGGGAATTTTTAACTGTTTTTGCTCGAATAATCTTCAATAAACATAAACAAAGTGCTAAATCCTTTTATAGTCAGGCAAAAAACATTAAAATTCATTCAATCGACAAAAACATGCACATAGACGGCGAAAGAGTAGCCGAAGAGGATATAGACATCAGCATAATTCCTAAAGCTTTAACCGTTGTGATACCTTGACCTATATGTTGTATAGGGAGGAATCACATCTTGAAAAGAACTTATTTAATTACTGGCGGAGCAGGTTTTATTGGCAGTAGTCTTATTGATAAGCTGATTGATAATGCTAATGTTATATGTGTAGATAATTTTGATGATTTTTATTCAGAAACAATAAAAAGAAATAATATAAAAAATCATATTGATCATCCAAATTATAAACTTTATGAAGCTGATATTACTGATTATAGTTCTTTGAAAAGTATTTTTGAATTAAATAATATTACTCATATTGTTCATCTTGCCGCTAATGCAGGTGTAAGACCTTCGCTGCTTATGCCTATAAAATATACGAATACGAATATTAATGGGACCGTTAATTTACTTGAGCTGGCAAAAGATTATAAGGTGAAAAAGTTTGTATTTGGCTCTTCAAGTTCTGTGTACGGTATAAAAACAGATGGAGCTTTTAGTGAGGACGTCAAAATAGATAAACCAATTTCTCCTTATGCCGCCACAAAAGCAGCAGGCGAACAGCTTTGTTATACTTACAGCCATTTATATGATTTAAGTATTGTGTGCCTTAGATTTTTTACTGTTTATGGCCCAAGACAACGTCCTGATTTAGCTATACATAAGTTTTCTAAACTTATTAATGAAGGTAAAACAATCCCTATGTTTGGTAATGGCGACACAAAAAGAGATTATACTTTTATAGATGATATTTTACAGGGATTAATTGCCTCTATTGATTATACTGACAGTCAATATGAAGTAATAAATCTCGGAGAATCAAATACAGTTGAGCTGAATTATTTAATTGAATTACTTGAACAAAATATTGGTAAAAAAGCTATTATTGAAAAATATCCAATGCAACCGGGTGATGTTCCGATTACTTACGCAGATGTTACAAAAGCTCAGAGATTACTTGATTATAATCCTACAACCCCTATTGAAAAAGGATTAGAGGTATTTACAGAATGGTTTAAAGAATATTATAAAGTTATGGTTTAATTTTGCAGTTCAAAAGAAGCAAGCCAATGAGGTTTGCTTCTTTTGAATTCTCACGATTTATAAAGATTTAACTCCTGAATGGAAGTTTTACCCATCTTAGCCTATCAAAATAATTAAAAAATTCGTCAAAAGTATATTCTCTTTCTTTATTTGTATCATGAGGATTTATAAGTGTAATTGTTTCATTTTCGTTATCAATTTCTTTTACTGCATAGGAATGATTCATAAAAATATTTTTAGATCTATTTTGAGTTATGTTTTCACTTGTTCCAACAGTTAAAACATAATCTTCAGGATTATTTGAAACTTCGTTAAATATTTCTTTAACTTCATTTTTAGCATCTATGTCACTATAAAAAGATTCATCCTTACTAATAATTTCTCTTTTTTCCGTTGCTCCTGTTAAAGAGTATAAGGCATCATTTGCATTTACTCCGGTAATCCAATGTTTCCAATTATTAGGAGATTTTACATCTGCTTTCCAGTTCATACTTTCTTTAAGTTTTGAATAGCTGTATTCAAGAAGCGGAACAAATTTATTATTAGGAGCATTGACGATATCAGTGTCTTTTAATAGGGAAGAAAATTCATTGTAACTTATTTCAATAGGATTTTGAGGGAAACCTGGAAATGTAACAGTATATTTGTAATTTTTGTTGTCTGTTTTTATCATTTTAGGGATTAGTTCATTAATTTCAGGTTTTAATGAAAGTGAAGAAAGAGCAGCAATAAAGCTGCAATCGCCAATTTGTCCCTGCTTGATTTTCAGGTTATTAAATCCTGCTATTGCTAAGCTGGCAAAATTGGTGTTTTGTATAAAATCAGCTGCATTAGAAGATATACGTCTTAGACCGCTTTTAGCATTAAGAAAAATATCATTATCAACAGAAAAAAGCGAATTTACAGGTAATATGGTTTTATCATACGGGAAACATCTTACAAAACTGTTTCCATCAAGTTCTCCAACTAAATCTCCTGAATTTGTTAATGTAATTGAGTTATCCGAATTCTTTTCTACTGTTACATAAGAAAACTTATTGGTATTATTTGGGCTAAGTTTTATATCGCTATCTTTATCTATACCTATTTTAACTTTTTTATTTAACGGTAGTTTATATAGTTCACCTCTTTGTGCAAAAGAAGAAACTTCATCGTAATCATTTTGGAAATTATTTTGAATTGTATTTTGTATTTCTTTATAAAGTTGCTCTTTTAAATCTAAAGCTTTTTCTTTTGACATAGTGAATAATATATCACGATTATTATTGATAAAAGTTTTAATTATTGATTTATCTTTGTTTTGAAGTGCAGAATTTAATTTTTCGTAATCTTTATTATTTTCATCAGGATCAGAAAGTTCAAAGCCATAATCGTTTAACAATATGGCATTTTCCGTTGAAGTTGTATCGTGTAATAAGTTTTTATTGTTATTATCATTGTAAAATTTTGCAATTGAAGTATATAAACATAATGCAAATTCATTTTTACTTATATCGTCTATAGTATAATATACTCCCTTTTTGAAATAAAGATCGAAAGCAGTAGAAAGTTTTTTTATTGAATGATTTACTTGAATAGAGGATTTAACATTGTATATTTCATGTCCGCTTGAGCTCATCTCTCCATAGCCCATTACATAATTTCTTGAAAGTTTGTTTTCAGGGGTATATATATATTCTTTTGGTTCGGGTTTTATTTCGGTATTTCTATTGCTATAAGTTTTTTTCGTAAAACTAACTACATCTGAAGATAAACTAGGTAGTTTAATTTGGTTTAGAGGTATTATTGCTTTTTTACCTAGGGATTGAGAACTTAATGTGGAGAAAAGATTTAACTTAATCATTCAGTTTTCCTTTAAAATGTAGTTTTTTGTTTATATTAAGTAGCAGGAAAAATATAATTGCATATTATTGTAAAAAATTAATATTTAAGAAGCTGTTTGGTTAAAAACATTTTTTAACGGTAACCCTTATCATTGCTAT
>JBAXKC010000060.1:0-9712 GCA_037137535.1 bacterium
ATAGCAATGATAAGGGTTACCGTTAAAAAATGTTTTTAACCAAACAGCTTCTAAGCCAGTAGCGCTCAAGAATTGTATTGTTTTTGCTTCCTTTTTATTTTTCGAAAAATAAAAAGGAAGTCGATGACTTTAGACATCTAAATCATTTAGTAACGAAGGTAATTTACTTGTGAAACCTCATAATATAGTCGATGGTTCGCTACGCACGCAATGATGGTTTTTGTGAAAAATCCAACTTCTGTATCAAATTTTTAATAAACAACGTAAAAAGAGTTAATAAAATTTATTTTTGGTTTTTATTAATATATACAATTGTGATAAACTTTAAAACTAGTCAATTTTGAATTTATTTATTTTAGTGATTGGGTCTTATTATCTAAAAAAATTAGGAGTTCAGCTGAATGACGGGCATTAATTTTTCCGCAAACTCAAGTAATAATTATTTGTTGGAATTAAACCAGAGAAAAGAATCCTTAAAGGCTTCAAATGCCGATGAGTCTGGAGTTGTAAGCAAACTTGTTTCTGAGCCTGTAAGAAATCTTTTAAATACAAAAGGCTGTAAGAAAAAAGCTGACGATGAATTTAAAAAACTTGAAATAAATTATACAAATCTGCAAGAAGCAATGCAATCGGGTAATAATGACTCTATAGAATTAAATACCGCTAATTTTAAAAAACAGGAAGCCTCTTTTGATGAAACCTTAAAAGCAAGACAAGATGGCAATCAGGTGTGGACAGAAAGCATTTTACACAGCGTTGCCTTAGTTGCAGGTGCTGAGCTTGCCGCTGCTTTAGCAGGTAAGTTTAAATTACCACTTGTAAAAAGCGCATTAGCTGCTGTCGCAATTGGTGGAGTTACAAAATCCGCATTATTGGCATTTAATGAACAAACAAGCAATAACGGAAAGTCTTACTCCTTTTCAAGAGGTGTAAAAGACTTTTTAACCGGCGGTATTGATGCGGCAATGGGTATGGTTGGTGCAAATCTTGGCGGAATGGCTTTCAATGCTGCTAAAAAAGCAGGTAGTCTTGCAGCAGTCGGTGCTGAAGTCGGAACTCAAGCATTAACAGGGCTTACTGCAGGAACAGCAGTTGATATGATTTATCAAGGCTTTGACGGCGGTGAACCAATTGATTATAAACGATCCTTTAGTTCGGGAGCTACAACCTCACTTATATTCCTTGTTTCAGCTTCACTCGGGCATATATTCCAAGGCAGACTGCTCGGTAAAAATATGCACTTAAAAGAAGAGCTTGTAGGCCCTGTAACTCCTTGTACAACTCCTGCTCATCATTTAAAAAGGTTAAAAAACTGTCTTAATGATGTTTCAAGTGCTTTTAAAGGTGTTAAAGAGTGGGCAAGTAGAGCTTTTAGAGGTAAGCAAAATGTTGAGGAAATGCAGCTCAACATTCATCCAAGTGCTAAAATAGTTCGTTAATTCTTAATTTTTTTAATCATACGTCATGTCGAACTTGATTCAGCATCTCTTTAATTGTTGAGGTTTCACCTGTAAATTATCTTAGTTGCTGTACGGTTTTGATGTTTGAAGCAATCGACTCACTTTTTGAGTTTTTTTTGCACAAAATTATTTTCAAGAAAAGAAGCAAATTGCTCGTTAGTGGTGGGGTTTGATTGAGGCTTGTGCGAAAATTATTTTTTTACTTTAAAAAGAGAACTCAAAAAAAGAGAACTTTTTTTTAAGTTCTCTTTTTAAAATTTATGATTGCATAACTGTTTTATAAGTATTAAGTGCTGATTTTAATTCTCCTGCTGAGAGCTTACCGTTATTGTTTGTGTCAAAGGCTGCAAAATTTGAGATTAAGGTGTCTAATATAGGTGTTTTAGTTATACCTTCTTTTTCTGCGGTTTCTTTAAAGGCCTTTAGCCCGTCAAGATTGATTCCGCCGTTTCCTATTCCCAGTTTGCCTTTTAAATCTTGTAAAGCTTTTTTTGCTTCTGTAGGATTTAAGCAATTATCGCCATTTTGATCGTATTTTTTAAGAATTGAACCGAGTTTATCAGTAAATGAACCGTCTATCCCTTTAGATTTAGCAAATCCTGTTACTTTAGATAGGTCAAGACCTTGTCCACCCATCAATTTCAGGACTTCGCCGGCTCCCGAACAAATACTTTGAACCAATTTTTCTCCTCCCATTTTTTTTATATTAACAGGATTTTTCAAGGTATTTATCCTCTTAAAATATTAAAATTATAAGTTGTATTTTTGTTGTAATATTTTACTTTTAATTTGCTCTTTTATAATTAAAGGGTCATTTGTTCTAAGGTTAAGAGCTTTATTCAGATAGGCTTTTGCTTCTTCCAAATTATATTCGTTTATACTGTTTTGAATTAAATAATTATAATTATTAATTAATTCAACGGAAATTATTTTTTCTCTTTCAAGTAAAATGGTATTTTGTTCATAATAACCTTCACGCAAGGAGATATGCCTCATCATAGAAGTGTTTCTTATAATCCCGAGGCTCAACATTTGAACCTGATTGATATTATGAAGTTTATAGCTGTTATAGAGGATTAATGCTTTGTTCATGTAGGCTATTGCTGAATTATAGTCTTTTTGTTGTTCTTTTAATAGGCCATAATTCAAATAGGTTGCGACATGATTTTCTTTATCAATTAATTTATAGCGTGTTTGTGGTGTTTTTTCGTAAATTTTAAGGATTTCGTTTAATTTTTTTTCAGCTTTATTTGTATTGTTATGATAAATAAGTGAATTAATTTGATTTTCCATTTTTGATATTTTTTGCGTATCAATCCCTGCTGTACTTTGTAGATATAAAGTAACAATAAAGGTAATTGATAAAAGTGAAATAATTACTTTTTTGTTTTTCATTTTTTTCCTCATTTTTCTTTATTAAAGCAAAAATAGTAAAAATTACGAAGAAAATTTACCAGTAAAAATAAAAAAACATAACAGTTTTCATAAAATCCTCAACCAAACCTCCACCACCCACAAGCGGTTTGCTTCTTTTCTAGAAAATCATTTTGTGCAAAACAACTCAAAGAGTAAGAAAAGAAGCAAGTAGCGGTCAGAGCTGTTATGTTTTTGCTTCCTTTTTTTTGAAAAATAAAAAGGGAGTCGATGGCTTTAGACATCGAAATTTTCTTGTGATGAAAGAATTTAAGTATGATATTTCTAAATTATTCTGTCTGATCATTATATTAAATAATTACTTCGTCAGAATATATTCCTCATCTATTTCATCTACTGCTAAAACTCCGATATCATTGATTTTCTTAGCTAAAATTCTATATATTTTTAATCTGTCTTCACTAGAGGTTAAAATAATTAAATTTTGATTATTTATGATTAAATGATCTATTACTTGTTTTTTAAGGAATTTAATTAAGGTTTCGTCTTTATTTAAAAGTTTTTCTGTATCTTCTTGAGATAATTTAAGATATTTAATTCTTTTATTATTAGCATATTGATTACAAATAAACCATGAGAATTCTTTTCTTAGTTCTTCCGAAATTTTATCGGGATTTTTTGTTTTATAACTTATTTCTAATAATTTTTCAAAAATAAGTAAAATATCTGTAATAGAAACTTTTTCTTTTATTAAATTTATGAGTATTTTATGAAAATCAACCAGCGTTAATACTTCGGGGATTAGCTCTGTAATCATTTGGTCATAAAACTCTTGGCTTTTTGCTATTTCGATATATTTTTTTGCTTGAACCAAATTTATTATAAGTGGAGAATATTTAAACAACATGTTTTCAAAAATTTCTAGCATATAATCTTGAGGCAATAGCATAATTCCATCATAATTTTTACTTATTTCTTCTGGATTAAGCCAGTAAATTGTTTCGTTATAATATGGATCAATATCGATTATTGTATCTTCGGGAATCTCCATATTTTTGGCATTCCATTGTTTTGCATAGACCATTAATCGGTTTGGATAAGCACAGGATTTAAAAACCGATCTTCTTCTAATGCTGATTTTAAAAGTGTTTTCATCAAAAGTCCCATTGTCCATAATCCTTACATTTGGTGCTATATATCCATATTCAGAAGCTAAGTGCTCTCTTAATGTCTTTATGAGTGTAAGAAAATCTATTGCCTCATCAGTAATTAGAGGTATTAAATTGTGAGATATTTCTATTCTTAAGATATCTACACCTAATCTTTCATATAATTTATTTGGATTTATTAATCCTCTGGCAAAATCAACATCAAATTCGTTGGTTAAAAAAGTAAAGGCTTCTTTAAAGCTATATATTTCAAAATTAGCTTGAGCTGTTTTAATGTTATTTGTGCCGTTTAATATGTTTTTAGCCTCATAAAAAATAGTTTCTTTGATTTTATTTAAAAATTTTAAAGTATATTTATTTTCAATTTCAAGTATCAAAAAGTCCTCAAAAATTAAATATATGGATTCTCTAATAAAATATAAAGACGTTTTTAGTTCTTCTGACAGGGTTTCTGTTTTGTTATTATTTAAAAATAAATTTATATAATAGTCTAATTGCTCTAATATTAGTGTTTTATTTTCAGTTTCATAATTTTTATCAAAAATAAGTGTAGACATGTTTATAAATTCTAATTTAAAATTTTCAATATTCTGCATGGAAATCACCTTTAATAATAGATAAAATTATACCAATAATTTGTTATAAGTCATCGAATTTTCAAAATTTATCACCATACTTAAATATATAATTATTTTATGTTTTAATTTTTAATACAGTTTTATTTGAGTGAGTTTTTATGAAATATATTGATATTGAAAATTGGAATAGAAAAAAACATTATGAATTTTTTAAAGGCTTTGATTATCCTCAGTTTAATCTTTGTGCAAATATAAATTTTACTGAAACTTTGAAATTTGTTAAAGACAATGAACTATCTGTTTTTAAGGTTGTTCTTTATGCTGTAATTAAAGCAGCTAATGAGATTGAACAATTTAGATATCGTATAAGAGGCGAACAAGTTGTTCTTCATGATATAATCCACCCAGGCTGTTCTATCATGGGTGAAGATGAGCTTTTTTGCAATTGTTTAGTTGACTACGAAGAAGATATTAACAAATTTTTTCCCATCGTTGCTGATGCGATGGTTTATTCTAAGGAAAATAATATTATTATTGAGCAACAGAATAATCGTGATGATTTATTATACTTAAGCTGTTTACCCTGGATTTCCTTTACAGGGCTGGTTCATCCCGTTCATTTTTCACCTGCTGATTCCATTCCTAGGATTACTTGGGGTAAATATTTCAATGATAACAACCAGATTAAGATGCCATTTTCCGTTCAAGTCCATCATTCTTTGATGGATGGTGTGCATATTGCTAAATACTATTCTCTTTTAGAAAAAATATTTAGTAATCCGCAGGAATATTTTAAAATAAATTCTTAATTTTAATCGTTATGTTTTTTTTGTTTTTACCTTTTGATGTTGTTCGTTACTTAATGATTTAGATGTTTGAATCCATCGACTTAAAAGTCAGCAAAAATAAAAACATGGCAGTTCTTGACCGCTACTGGCTTCTTTTCATACTCTTTGTGTTGTTTTGCACAAAATAATTTTTGATAAAAGAAGCAAATCGCTTGTTGGTGGTGGGGGTTTGGTTTTTTCTTTTGTGAAAACTATAATGCTTAAATTATTTAGTATATTCTTAATTAATTTTTTTAAAAGATGAATTTGAGTTATATAGACTAAGTCTAAATCGGCATAATTTTTTATTAAAATTAATTTAAAATGAAAAATAATTATAAATCAGGGGGGAGTTTTATGAAAAAGTTGGTTTTTATAGCAATATTTGCTGTTTTTTTCTTGATAACCTCGATTTTTTGTAGTGCCGCCAACAGAGCAGTCATGGTTAGTAAAACAGCTAATGGTGATCTTGAATATCTTTATATAGATTCCATTCGTTATAATGGCGATAATGTTGAGTATCAGACCAAATATATTTTTAAAAATCCGTCCGATGAGCTTAAAAAAAATAATATTGCTTATGTTTTGAATAATATGTCTATAAATTGTGCCACTAAAGAAATAACTTATGTTTATGCCACTCATTTCGATTCAAAAAATACCATAAAAGGCTCTTTTCCTTATCCGCCAAATAAAACTCCGATTGATGACAATACGATTTCAGGCACTAAGTATCAAGTTCTCTGTAAAAAATAATTTATGTTTTCTTTGTTTTTACCTTTTGATTTTGTTCGTTGCGTTGTATTTAGATGTTTGAATTCATCGACTAACTTTTTGTTTTTCGAAAAATAAAAAGTTAACAAAAACAGCCATGTTTTTGATCGTTATTGGCTTCTTTTCTCAAGAAATATTTTGTGCAATAAAGAGTAGAAGCAAACCGCTAGTGGGTGGTGGGTCTTAGTTAAAGTTTTTGCGAAAATAGTTATTTTATTATGATTTGTTTTTAGTTGAATTTTCAAAAAAATAAGTTTGATTGTTGTAACAATTATTAAGAAAAAGTAGCCACATGGATACTTTTACCTCTGTTATAATAAATTCCATAGAAAATATATTAGCTAAAGCCCTTTATTCATAAGACTTTTAGCTAATTTTTTTGTCTTGCTGCAATCCCCGAAAAAAGTCGGAAGGTTTATGAGGTACAGATTTAGGGTATATTATGTATATTGGTTTATAGTGTAAAGGTGTATATGAGTAAAATTCCCCAAAATCTTACTAATTTGGCTAATACAGCAATTATACAGGTTAAAAAAATTAAGCCTGCTGAAATTAAAATTCCTGAGATTAATATTCCTGATCATGTTCAGGATTGTTTTTGGGCGAGTATGTCTGAAACGGGAACTGAGCATAATCTTATTACTAACGGGCTTATTATTAAATTTGTTGCAAGGGCTGCTGCTAAGATTAAAGATGGTGTTGATGTTGCTAAAATTAAAGGCATAAAAGAGGCGGTAAATACTGTTTTAGCTAATACTGCTAAAGAAGATAAGGCTAATCTTTTGAATTATTTGAATACTTTGCTTAAGCGGAAGTAGCTTTTTTTGTAAGTAATTAAATTATGTAAA
Source organism: bacterium (assembly GCA_037137535.1). Taxonomy (GTDB): domain Bacteria; phylum Cyanobacteriota; class Vampirovibrionia; order Gastranaerophilales; family JBAXKC01; genus JBAXKC01. The sequence goes on from JBAXKC010000060.1 coordinate 7,031, forward strand.
TAAAAACCCCCTTGAAATTAGGGGGTGATTTCTTTATGGAGGGGTGTGTTAGATTTTTGATTTTAGTTCTGCGATGTTGTTTAGGCATCTTTCAGCATTTGGGGTGTCTTTTCCGTAGATATCTACGGCTTTTGTGTAATATTCTATTGAATTGTTAACTCTTTCGAGTTTTTCGTTAATCATAGCGATATTTCTATAGCAACGGGCTTTTCTCTGGTCGTTTTTTTCGTATTTGTCGGCGGCTTGTATAAAAAGGTCTTCTGCTCTTTGCATATCGCCTCTGCTCATCAGCCCATGTGCTTTTGCTTCAAGGCTCATAGCTTGTGCGGGATTTACAATATTGCTTTTAATAGGGTTGCCAAAGTGTTTTAAGTTTTCGCTGTCTTCTCTGGTTCTGATAAGTTCTCTTAGATTGGTTTTAATTTCGCTGTCCATTTTTAATGTCTCTCTAACACCCATTATGACTTCCTTTTTAACTCTCTTGTTCATATCTTCTTAATGCACGTAAACATGAAATTTTGCTTGTTTTTTTATGTTAATTTACAAAAATTAATGTTTTGTGCGATTGGATTAACATTCTGTGTTTTAAAATATACAGGATTTTTTAAGCTATGGGCTGATACATTTGGATTATTTATCAAAAAATCCGCTAATTTATATTTCAAAATTAGCGGAGATTGACTTTATTGAATATTAGTTATTCGGATATGATTTCTGTTTTTTGTTCGTTGCCCAAGCGGTAGATTTGGGCGTAGAGGTCTGTTGTTACTATTCCCATGTAGAGTACAAGAGGTGTAATGCCTACTAAATCAATGCTTTCTACTATAATAGGAAACATAGGGCTTTTTATTCCTGTAAAACCTGCTGATCCAAGGATTATACCTATAATAAAACTGATTATAGAGCAAATTATTAAATAAACAATATTTATAATAATTTGGATACCAGTTACTTTTAAATAACTGCCGAAGTTATTGAATAAGAATTTTGTTGCTTTTATAGGTTTCAGTCCTTGTGAAATGTTGAAGTTTTCAGCGAATTGTGAGGTTAAAACTTGAAATAAGAAGCCTACAAATATGGAAAATAAAATCAATAATGGAATTAAGATTATTAATGCCGGTGAAATTGCATGTGATGCGTGAGTTAGTCCAGAGATTCCGCCTATTACCCCAAGTAATATTGCAACGGGGATTAATAGTAAAATTATGGCAATCATTACTATTAACGAGAATAATATGTATTTTAGTCCGTTAACAAAGTAACTTCCGATTTTATTTTCATAAATTGGTAGGGAGTTTAATTTATTGTTGATTTCGTTGTTCATTACTTCAAGGTAATAGCCCGAAATAATTATACATGTAGCAAAATAAGTTAAGCCTGCCAGTAATTTCATTCCTAGAGGTAGGCTTAAGCCTTTTGTATTAAGAATTGTTATGCAAATGAGAGAAACAAAGGTTAAAAGTGATGTGATTAAAAAGCCTGATTTTAAATCAGAATTTGTGAAAAGATCTTTGAAAGCTTTTGTATAGTCAAGTTTCATTAATAAATTATCTCCTAAAAAACTATCATCATGATTTTACTATATTTTTAGGGGTTTTCAAAATTATTAAAAAGACCGCTGATTAATTAAATATAATCAGTGGTCTTGGATTTTATTAAAAATATTTATTCGGATATGATTTCTGTTTTTTGTTCGTTGCCTAGGCGGTAGATTTGGGCGTAGAGGCTCATTACAACAATATTTATATATAGTGCGAGAGGTGTAATTCCTAATGAATCAATGCTGCCAATAATAATAGTAAATATTGGACTTTTTGTTCCTGTAATGCATAATGATGTAACGATTATGCTTAGGATAGTTAGGATTAACTTATTTGCGATAAATAAAGCAAGAGCTAAAACTATTAGAATTACTGATACTTTTAAATAATCAGCTAAGTTTTTGAATAGAAATTTTATTGCTTTTATAGGTCGTAGTCCTTCTGAAATACTGAAATTTTTAGCGAATTGAGCGGAAATTACTTGAAATATCAAAAATAAAATAAAGAGTATGATTAAGATTATTAACATGGGGTGTGATACATGTGGCAAGCATATTAGCAGTAATGCTAATATGCTGCCTAATAATATTGAAGCTAGACTAAAGAATTGACAATCAATAATCACAGCAATCATAATTAGAAGAATTACTAATAGGTATTTGAGTCCATTGACGAAGTATGTTTTGACTTGATTTTTGTAACTTGGTAATGAGTTTAATGTATTGTTGATTTCGTTGTTTATTATTTCAATAGAATATCCTAAATTTATTATGCCTGTAATAATTAAAATTAAAACGGTGCTAATCATCATTCCTGCTGGTATATCTGGTTTTTTTGTTTCAATAATTGTAAAACAAGTAAGACAAATAAAAGTTAAAATAGTTGTAATTAAAAAGCTTGATTTTAATTCGGTATTTGTAAAAAGACCTTTAAATGCTTTTGTATAGTCAAGTTTCATTAATAAATTAATCCTAAAAAACTATCATCATGATTTTACTATATTTTTAGGGGTTTTCATAATTATTATTTAGGGTTTTACCTTTTCATTTTGTTCGTTGCTGTAAGATTTCGATGTCTGAAGCCCTGCAGGGCTGTTCAATTTAAAAAGTAAAAATGTGTCAAAATTCTACTGAGGAAAAAA
>JBAXKC010000061.1:0-9436 GCA_037137535.1 bacterium
AGCAATGATAAGGGTTACCGTTAAAAAATGTTTTTAACCAAACAGCTTCTAAGAACTATTAAATATGGGAATTATGTCATGGTAAACATAAAAAACAGACTATAACTTAGATATGGAGATTTATTAAACTAAAATTTTGATTTTATTTTCCTTTTAATTAATATAAAATAATAATAGAATATATAATGACATAGAATACTAGCTAACCGGGCAATATAAACGTAAATATTTTTCGTATTCAATAGACACATAGAGAGACATATTTTTATCCAAAATAAATTATTTATAAAAAAACAAATTTTAGGTAAATTATAAGCATTCACATGTTTTTATTATGTTGAAGATTTAGTTTGAGTTAGGGCAAATGAAAGTTAGAAAAAAAATAAAAATTTCAGGTGTATTAGGCTGCAATTCTTTTTTGTCCTACCTTGAAGGGCTGGCTAAAAAGTTTAATCTATCAGGATGCGTTGAGAATAAACCGCTTGATAATAAAGTAAGCCTAGAAATAGAAGGAAACAGTGCTTCTGTTTTCAGATTTATCTCTGTTATTAACGGAGAAACTGATGGCGCAGCAAGGCTTACCGATATAAATTTTTCTGACATTCCTGTACAAAACTGTAATGACTTCAAAGTTTTTAATAAAAAAGATAAATTCAACAAAATTGAAGACTTATTAAAAGATATAGCCACTTGTCCCGACTGCGAAAGCAAGATAATGGACAAAAATTCACCGTTTTACAACTATCCGTTCATGAGTTGTGAAAAATGTGGCCCGAAATACAGCAAAACAACTTTATTGCATGATAAAAAAATAAGAGACAATGAAGATTTCTATGAATTTTGCACTAATTGTAAAAGTTCAGAGAATAATAATGATGAAGCTGAAATATGCTTAAAATGCAGCAATAAAGTATGGTTAAAAACAAAAGATAATTTATATTTTGATGTTGAGACCTGTTTTTCAAAATCTTCAGAAATTTTATTGAATGGCGGGATTATTCTTTTCAAAAGCACTAATACCTTTTATTTATGTTCTTCGACCGATTCAATTGAAGCAATAAAAACCATAAAAGAAATTAAAACAAGAAAAAATAAACCTCTACACATTATGGCAAGATCAATCGAGGAGATTGAAAAGTTTGCTATTCTTTCCGAGCAAGAAAGAAAACTGTTGCTTTCCCCTGAAAGACCTGTAGTTATGCTTGAATTGAAAGATAAAAAATATTTTTCCGATGAAATAATCATAGGTTTTTCAAAAGTAGGTGTAATGCTACCATTTAATCCTATACAATTACTATTATTTAAAAATAAAAATCTTAAAACAATAGTATTAAGCAATGCAAACAATACAGGACGCAACGTAGAAACAGACAACCTTAAAGCAGAAGAGCAATTCGGAAAATTTGTTGATGCAATGCTCTTTCATGACAAAAATATTGTAAACGGCTCTGATGACAGCATAGTAAAAGTAATAAACGGCAAAAAATACTTTATAAGAGTTGCCAGAGGCTATGCTCCAATGAGAACAAAAATAGAAAATATTGAACACTCCCCTGTAATTTTAGCATGTGGGGCACATCAAAGTTCAACATTAACTATTGTTACTCCTGACGGACATGCCCATGTAAGCCCATATATGGGAAATTTGGACACAGCAAACGTATTTGATCTTTACAAAAAAAATGTAAGCATGTACTGCAACTTATTCAACATTAATCCCGACTATGCAGTATGTGACCTTAACAACGATTATCTTTCAACTAAATACATTAAAACTTTAAAAATACCTTTTATTCAAATGCAACACCACTTTGCTCATCTAATCAGTTGTATCGCCGATAATGAACTACCCGTAAATACCCCTGCGATAGGTGTTATTATGGATGGAACAGGCTTTGGTGAAGACCAGACCAGCTGGGGCGGTGAATTATTGGTTTATGATGGAAGCCAATATAAAAGAGAACAAAATATTCCTGTCTTTAAAATGATAGGAATAAGCGGCAAAGAAAATGAGATTTATAGACTGGGCTATAGTCTCCTTAAAAGATTTTCCATTAATTCAGATTATATTAACTCTAATTGTCTTAAAATAACCACAGAAGAAATAAAAATATTTGATAGCCTTTTAAATAAAGGAGTTTCTTCACCTCTAACTTCATCTGCAACAAAATTATTTGATGGAGTTGCATCTATAATGGGGGTTTTAAGATACTCATATTATCAAGAATTTTCCTCGCTTTATCTTGAAAATATCGCTAATAAACAAGATAAGTCCTATTATAAATTAAACGATTACACTATCAAAAATATCAGCTCATTAATTCAAGCTATTGTTAAAGACATTGAGAATAAAGTTGACAACTCTTTGATTGCAGCGAGATTACATAATACTTTTGCTAAAATGATTGCAGGTTCAGTAGTTAATATCTCTAAAAATACAGGAATTAAAACAATTGCTCTCTCCGGAGCTTTGTGGATGAACGGTTTATTATTAGAAAGAACTATTGAAGAACTTGAAAAACATAAACTTGATATACTTACACACAAGAATACAGCACCTAATGATGAAGGGATAAGCCTTGGACAAGCCGCATATATGTCCTATATGCTTTCAGGCGAAGCTTATAGCTCTTGTCTATCTGATAACAGATTACTTCTAAGTTGCGTTAATTAAGCTCAATATCAGAGAAATCAGGTAAATCTTTATAAACACCCATTCCAAATATAGCAAAATCATATTTTACAGGATCTTCAGCATCAAATTGGCGGAGTCTGTCAGTAATTTCCTCTGCTGTTTTCCAATCATCAGCTTTTCTTTGAGTTAAGCCTAACTTTCTTGATTGTTTAGCAACATGAACATCTAAAGGCATAATCAATTGAGAGGGTTTTACACTCTTCCATAAAGCTAAATCAACAGGCTGCTTTCTTACCATCCACTTCAAAAAGAGATTTAAACGCTTACAAGCACTTTCCCTAAGCGGAGAAGGCAGCAGAAAGTAGAAACCTTTCGGATTATAGCCATCAGGTGCAAAATCCCTTAATTCATTAACAAATGAATTAAGAGCGGGTTTTATGTTTTTATGTTCCTCGCTATATTCTTTAAGAAAAAGTTTTTCAAGTGAATTATATTCGTTATAGGCTTTTCTTAATGACTCGATGAGTAAAATAATATCGCCTCCTGAGTTATAACGATAACAAAACCCCTCAAATAATTTAGCATCTTTTTCAATATTAAAATTATTTACGAAATTATATGGTTCATTTTCCATAACTATTAAGATTTTATTCACTGTTTCAATGATTTTATCTCTTTTTCCATAAGCAAATGAAGATGCTATTAATCCCGCTATTTCAATATCTTTAAAATCTTGAAATTTATGAGGAAATTGAACAGGATCATCTTTTATAAATTCAGAAACTTCATATTTTATTACTAATTCATCAAGAAAGTCTTTTAATTTCATATTAATTTCTCTTTTCTGCAAAAAATGTTTTTAAAACGTTAGTACATTCTTGCTCTCTAACTCCTCCAATAAGTTTAATATCAGAAGTTAAAATGTTTCTCATATCGAATTTTGAGCCAAATGAACCGTAAAGGCTATCATAAGCGCCAAAAACAACTGTTGATAAACGACTTTGAATAATAGCAGCGGCACACATCGGGCATGGCTCAAGAGTAACGTATAAGGTTACGTCATTTAATCGCCACCTGTTTAGCTTTAAAGCAGTTTCTCTTATAACTTCCATTTCCGCATGTGAAGTTGGATCATTTTTATACTCTTTTAAATTTTTTTGTATTGAAATTATTTTATCTTCAAAAACTGTCAATGCAAATACAGGCACATCAATTGGATTTTCCGAGTACATTGTTAAAAGCTTATCCATGTATTTATAATGTTGTTCAAAGTATTTCATATAAAACTTTCGATAAATTTAAAAATATCATAACTGAATCTATTGAGATAAAGGCAATTTAAGAATAACTTTAAATATATTATTTTCGGTAAATAAATTGATTTGCCCATCCATAGCTTCAACAATACCTTTTGCTATATAAAGTCCAAGTCCTGTTCCGCCTGTTGTTCTTGTAAGATTTTCTTCAACTCTTGTGAATTTATCAAAAAGATTTTCTATTTTTTCGATAGAAATAGGCTTGCAGAAATTTATAACTTCAACAACGGCAAAGTCATTTTCATTAAACATATTAACAGTTATGGAACTATCTTCTATTGAATATTTTATAGCATTATCCAATAAGTTTATTATGACCTGTTCAACTCTATCTGGATCGGCATATACAAGTATCGGCTCTGATTGCCCGGTTATATTAATTTCTCTGTGCTGTTTATGTTTGATATATTCAATACAAAGAGATACAACTTCTTCTAACTGAACTGTATCAGGATAAATTCTTAACAAGGATGACTCAATATCAGGTATAACCAGCAAATCTTCAACCATACGGCTCAATCTCTCGGTTTGATTTTTAATAACTTTTAAAGATTGTTTTCGGCTATCTTCATCAAAATCAGCATAATTTCTTAATAAACGAGTTGTATATCCTTTAATACAAGTTAAAGGAGTTCTAAATTCATGACTGACTGTATCAATAAGGTTTGACTTCATCTCATCCAGTTTTGAAAGTTTACAATTTGCCTCTTGAATAACCTTATAGGAATTATCAATTTGCTCAACCATATTATTAAACTCATTAGCAAGGAATTGAACCTCAAAAGGTGTTAAAAATCCTAAAATCAAACGGATTTTTCTCTTGTAATTCCCTTTACTTATTGCAATTATACCTTTAAATAACTGCCTGATGTTTGTTCTAAGGGTTAAAGCATACAGCACAACTATCATAAGTATTGATAATGCAGTAACTACAAGAGCTATAATTATCTTTGAACGTGCTTTTATAATACTGTAATTTGTTATATTTTTAGGAGTTAAAACAACAATACCCCAATTAGGTTTATCGAGTTTTATATAAACATGCGGCTGGTTTTTTGAATAACCAAAAACAATAGGATTATTTACAAGTTTTTTTGTAGGTATTCTTATTTTTATCTGATTAAAAAATTCCTGACTTTTCACATTAGAAAAAATAACATTTTTATTATCATCAATCACAAATATTTGTCTTTGTTCATGAGAAAGATTTTTAAAAATTTCTTTTTCTATATCTTTCAGCTTCATTGATTGAACCAAAGTCAAAGAGTCAGAATTTTTTTCTCTTATTATAATTTTATCTTTATTTATTTCAAAAGGTACAAAATCTTCATTATTTTCAATAGAAAAAAAAGAAATATCTTGAAGCATTTTATGTTTTTTATTAATTTCTTGTAAAAAAATTTCTTTGTTATGATTATTCTTTATAAATTTAAGGCTATCTTTAAGGTAAAAAAGCGAGAGTTTTCGTTCTGTAATGTTTTCATCAATCTGATCTCTGACAGCAGAAGCAGTATTTATTGCCGATAAACGAAGCTGTTCTCTTAATGAATGCTGGTTAATATTAGTAATCAGCAAAGCCGCTACTACTAAAGGAATAAGCACAGCAATAAAATAAACAATTAAAAGTTGCTCATAAATCCTAAGTCTATGCATTACAACTAATTCCAGGGAGTTAATTTATAGCCGACATTTGTTACGGTATGAAGGAATTTAGGCTGTTTTGTATCAATCTCTATTTTTTGCCTTAAACCACCAACATGCACTCTAACCATTCTTACATCTTCATCAGCATCATAGCCCCAAACCTCTTTTAAAAGAGTTGATAAGCTGACAGCTTCATTGATGTGCTGCATTAAACAATATAAAATTTCAAATTCTGTAGGAGTTAACTTTTTTTTAGTTTGATTTATAGAAACTTCAAGAGAATCCTGATAAAGTTTAAAAGCTCCTGCTTCCAATACTTCTTTTGAAGATGCAACAGAAGTATTGGAAGTTGATCTTCTCATTAAAGCTCTTATTCTGACCAAAAGTTCTTGTATATCAAAAGGTTTAACGAGGTAATCATCAGCCCCTGAATTGAACCCTGAAACTTTATCTTCAATAGTACCTTTTGCAGTCAAAAGAATAACGGGAATATCCCTTGTTGAAGCTGAAAGCCTAAGATTTTTACAGACTTCATACCCATCCATTTTTGGCATCATTACATCAAGAAGTATTAAATCATATTTATTCTTTTGGGCTTTTAATAAACCTTCTTCTCCGTTTGATGCGTTATCAACAAGAAAACCGCTCATTTTCAAGTCTGCGCAAATCATTTCTCTAATTTCATTATCGTCATCAACAACAAGTATATTGCTTGGCATATTCCTACCTTCTTTCAGCTTTACTTATTTTAGAATCATTTATGATTTAATTTTATATCTAACAAAATATTTAGTGGAATATTTTTATTAAACAGCTTTACAAAATTAAACTGTTGTAAATAAAAAAAGACAATAACAGCAAGCAATTTTACGGATGTATAGAATTACCTATATAATTTAATGTAAAAATTTAAAATCACTATTGGCTTTATTTGAAAAATAAATTATTATAAAAGAATATAATTAGTTTATTTGAGTAAATTAATGGAAGAGCATAACGGACAATTTAAAGTTATATTCAGAGGGATAAGAGGAAGTTATCCTGTATCTTCGCCTGATTTTATAAAATATGGCGGAAATACTTCCTGCGTCGAAATAAGAGTAAACGGTTATTCAGTTATTCTTGATGCTGGAACAGGTATTATAAAAGTAGGCAATGAACTCGTAAGAGAATATTTATCAAGCGGAAGCAGTAATGATAACAGAACACCAGTCAAAGCTGTTCTACTGTTCAGCCACGCTCATCATGACCATATACAAGGCTTTCCATTCTTTAAGCCTGTTTATATAAATTCAAGCAAGGTTCACATGTACGGAACAATGTCAGTAGGTCTGAATTTTAAAGATGTTATGACACAGTCAATGTGTTCGGCTTTCTTCCCGCTTGATCTTAATGAACTTGCTGCAAATATTGAAATTAATAACATTAAAGATACAGATACTATTATTTTGCATCCCGATTATGAAGAACCAAAACTTATTAAAATTAAAAGTAATGATAAATACCTAATTCCTGAAGATGCTGTTGTAATAACTTGCTTAAAAAGTTATGCACATCCTAAAGATGGCGTAATGATCTATAAAATAAAATACAAAGGCAAAAGCGTTGTATATGCAACCGATAAGGAAAGTTACATAGGCGGTGATTTAAAACTTATAGCTTTTGCAAGCCATACGGATGTTCTTATTCATGATGCACAATATACTCAAGAAGAATATTCATCCCCAATTATGCCTAAACAGGGCTTTGGACACAGTACACCTGAAATGGCAATTGAAACCGCAAGATTATGCAACGCTAAAAAACTTGTTTTATATCATCTTGACCCTTCCTATGATGATAATTTTATTGAGAGAATAGAACAAAACGCAATAAAACAATTTAAAAATGCTTGTGTCGCACATGAAGGGTTAGAAATCGACCTTTTATGAAAAGACTGCTAAGTCTAACCTGTTTATTAACGATTTTTTTCCTGGCAAAAGCAGATACTTATGTAATTGATCCTGTTCCCAATTCGTATTTACATAACAATATCGGTTTACAATACGAAAAAGACGGTTATTATTATGCTGCTATCGAAGAATTTAAAATAGCAATTCTATTAAATCCTCATTCCGCAAGTGCAGGCAGTTATTATAATAATCTTGGAAGAATGTACTTAATTGCGCGCAGATATGACTTGGCGGGTCCTTGTTTTCAAAAAGCAATAAAAATAAATTCAAATTTTATTGAATTTTATCAAAATCTTATTAAAACCTATAAAGCTCAAAGAAAATTGTCTTATGCCCTTAATAATTATATAAAAACAGTTAAAAATAATCCTACAAACTCTCAAGCGTGGCTTACATTAGGGCTGATTTACAGAGAAATGAAAAATAATGATAAAGCTTTAGACTGTTTTGACAAATTTTTAGAAATAGAACCAAATTTATATATGTCAGTTGATGTTAGGAATATAATAAAAGCAATGGACAAAAGAAAGAAAAAAATTATAATTGAACCTCTTTAAATAAAAAAATGCAAACTTGTAAAGAATTATTAAAGGAAATAATTTTTATTAACATGTTTAACAAGCTAAGGTTTTTTATATTATTATAGAGAAAAACATAGAATTTAAGAAAAGGGTTGAAATTTATGAGTTTGAGCATAAATAATCAAACACCAAATTATAATGTATCAACATTAAATAAAAACAATAACGCTAATAATACCCCATCTCTTTTAAACGCAGAAAATAAAGGAGATAGTGTTTCTTTTGCAGGGAAAAAGAAAGAAGAAAAGAAAGACAATAAAGCATTACTTATAGGTGCATCAATAGCATCAGTAATAGCTCTTGGTGTGTGCTTTACTAAAAGAGAAGCCATAACCTCATTTGTCAAAAAGCTATTTAAAAAAGCGCAAAATGAAGTACAAAATGGAACTGAGAAATTACCACAGAATACAACTAAGACAATACCACCGAATGGAAGAATAGGTAAAAATCTTCAATATGAAATCATAAGAGATACAAAAGATAATCTATCAGACCTACCAGCCGAATCAATTAAAGGTTGGGCCGCAGCCGCACCAACATTCGATGAAAACTGGACAGGTATTGTAAAATAAATAAACTAAAAAACACTCTATTTTTGCAATCAGAGTGTTTTTAGTATTTTATATCTAGACTTAAATAGAATTTTTCAAAGTTTTTTAGCGACTTCACATATTATTTTTTGAGCCTGTCCTGAGCCTTCAGCTTTAACTCTTAAGATTACTTCTTTTGCCATTTCAATATATTTTTTCTCACCGTTATTTCTTAATTGCAAATGAGTATTTTCTTTCAAATCAAGAGATTTTTGAATAGTAGCTTTAATTTTCTCCATAGAGTCAGAAGTTAAAGCAAATTTTTCCTGAAGTTCAGATAAAAACTTCGAATTTATATTATCGGGAAGAGTTTTCCAATATTTTAATAACTTACTGGAAATACCTATTCCTTTAATTCCATTTTTTTCAGCAACATCGACTGATATTTTATCACCCAGCATTTTATCCACTGTAGCAGTTCTGTTTTTCTTTGATAATATAGTCATTAAATTTGAATTTAAAGAGTTATTAGAAAAACTATATGCTTTGTTAAACGCTTGTTGCCTATCTTTAGGGTAAATATTACTTATTAAATCACAATGTAAAAGCAAACCTGCTGTCTTACGCAAAGCTATATCAGAATTAACGTCATTTTGTATAACTCCGACAACATGAGGCAATGCTTTATTAAGTGCAGTATTTGGTTGAATCTGTCCACGAAAACTTAGAAGCTGTTTGGTTAAAAACATTTTTTAACGGTAACCCTTATCATTGCTAT
>JBAXKC010000062.1:0-8588 GCA_037137535.1 bacterium
TTTCTTTATTCTAACTCGATTCTATCGGAGAATCAGACAAATTATTTAAGCTCCCGATTAATCAGGATTTTTTTTTGCGTTATTTGTAAACTTCAGCCATTTCAATATTTACGTTAACAATTCGTTTATTTATTCCTGCTGAGTTTATTATATATTTTTCAATGTCTTCTTCTTTTGTAATTACTGCATTAGGCATTATTGCGGTATTATCGGGAATGGTCACATTTTTTATGTAAGCATGAGCGCCAATTTCAACATTTTCTCCAACATTTGCCCCATCAATAGTAGCTTTAAAACCAATGAATGAATTTTTGCCAACATAAGACGGACCATGAACAAGCACTCCATGAGATAAAGAAACTTTTTCATCAATATAAATTGCAAAATAACCTTTATTTTCAACATAAACTTTATTCTGCTCGAGGTCATTGCCGTATTCATGAATACAATAAGCATGAAGAACTGCAAAATCTTGTATATTTGAGTTTTTGCCTATGTAAAAAGGTGTTCCTTCATCGGCTCTGATTGCTGCGTTTACTATATGAACATTTTCACAAATATGCACTTTTCCTTCAATTATTGAATTTCTTATGGTTGCTGATGGATGAATATCAGGTTCTTCTTCAAAATGCGGTAAGTATTTAGTGCTTTCAACAGTTTTATTACTTAATATTTTATTCATTTTCATTCCCTGCTAACTCCGTTGCATGCAAAATTGTTATAATTTCTTGAATTTTCATAACAATTTCAGTATCGTTTAGTTTCATCATTTGAAACTGAAATGCACTTTCCAATACATTTGAAATTCTTTCGTCTTTTATACTATAAAAAACGTGTTTTCCTTCCCGTCTTTCGGTAACTAATTCATTTAATTTAAGTAACTTTAAATGTTGGGAAACTCTGGACTGACTTATATGAAGTTTATCGTGTATATCATTGACATCTAATTCTTCGTATTGAATTAACAACCCTAATATTCTCACTCTATCCGAGTTCGCCAGCGTACCGAAAAAATCTGATACTGATTTGAAAAGATTATCGAATTGTTCTCTATTCATACAATTTAGTCCATAGCATAATTAACATATTATAAATTAATAATATGTTAATTTGTTAAATAAATCAATTAATTTTGCTCTTTGATTAAGAATTATAAATTTTGAGCATACTTAAATAAGCAAAGTAGAATTAATCCACTGATGCCACACTTCTTTTATATATAAAAATAACTAATTAATCCTAATCACTTAAAATATGAACAAAACCATCTTTTAAATTTGACCATGCCTGCTGTGGAGTTGTTGCAGAGGAGGGTAATTCTATATTTAAATATTTTGTTCCTACTTCACCTGCATAAGTTCCCATACTTCCTGGGGTTCCTTCCATTGCAACAGGATAATGCATTAATTTGCCTGTTTCTTCCGCTAATTGTTTAGCATCGCCCATGTAATAAACAATATTTTGTGGAGTATGCAAAGAAATTACGAGATCGGGCTTGAACTCTTGCATTAATTTCATTACATATTGAGTTTCAGGTTCACTTGCAGGACTTGGGCCGGGATTGTATTTTGCATTTTGCCCCCAATTTGAAGTCGGGAAGTTTCTGTTCAAATCAACATCATGTGCATTTGTTCTTGCGGTTTTGAAAGAATCGGGATTTAAAACAGGAACGATCATTACGGTATTTTTACCAATTATTGCCTCATCCTTCTGATGCTCTTGCATAATAATATCGATAATACCTTTGCCTTTTGTTTCCAGCCCATGCATTGTTCCGATTAATAGGATTTTTTTACCACCTTGTGTATTAGCATTTGTCGCTAAATATGTTTTGATTTCTTTTCCATTTACAGACGTACCGGAGTTTAAAACTTGTATTTGACCATTTGAATTATTTAGTTTATTTGTCGATATTGGTTTTATATTTAAAGTTTCCGGGGCTTCAGGTTGTAAATCAACACTTTCAGCATAAGCAGAATTTTGTTGTACTTGCTCAACATTATTTCTATTATCAAGAGATGGTTCGTATTTGTCAGTTTTATTCGCACAGCCGTATAAACTTGCTTCTAAAAATAATGCTGTTGATAACATTGCCAATTTTGATTGAAGGTCATTTCTAGATTTTTGTTTTGCACCAAAAGCAATAGTGCTTAATTCTAATTTATCCTGCTTTAATTGATTACTAAAATTCAATTGAGGTTTTGAACTATGCCTTGCCTTTTGGTTTACATTTAAACAGTTAAATAATTTAATTTCATTCTTAATCTTCATAATATTTATATGATGCCTTAACTTACTCTCTCATTAGCTATAAGTTGAAAAATAAAAAATATTAACAGGTCTTTTCAAAATATTAATAAAAATTTTAAGACATATATCTATTCTTATATTAAAACAGTTCGGTAATTTACAAGCACTATATTTTTTATTAATAAACTTTTGTCTAACAACACACTACCAATGTAATAAATAGAGTTAGAGCTTATCATACAAACTGTAAATTTTTTTTAAGAAATTTTGAGATTTAAGGATTGTGAGGATTTTAGGATGTTAATTGATGGAACAAACGGTAATGATATTTTTAAAAACTACTATGAAGATGACACTTACAATGCAAAGCAAGGCGATGATATAATTAAAGACTATTGGGGCAATGATACTTATTTATTTAATTTAGGTGACGGTAATGACACAATAACTGATACAAATGGAAATGATTCAATAAAATTTGGAACAGGTATTACTAAATCAAATTTAGACTTATCAATTATTTATGGCAATACATTAAGTATAAAAATTAAAAATACAAATGACTCGATAACAATAATAAATTGGAGTGAGGACAAGTATAAGATAGAACAAATTCAATTTTCAGACGGTAGTTCATTAAATGTATCCGATATTAATAATATTTTAAACGGAAACAAAGATATAACTGGCACAGAGGGTGCTGATATTATTAATGGAACTAAAGGAAATGATACAATATATGCTCTTGGGGGAAATGACACCATTTATGGTTTTGAAGGTGATGACATTATAGATGGCGGAACAGGGGCAGATAAAATGAAAGGCGGAGCAGGTAATGATACTTATATAGTAGATAATGTCGGCGATATAGTCGATGAAACAACAGAAACTTCATCTAACAGCGTTTCAATTACAGGAACTCCACCTGATACAAGCTGGATAAGTTCTGCTTATTTAAAAGACATTTACAGCAGAACTTATCCTCGTGTTATGGGTAATCAATGGTCTGTAACTCCCGATGGAATGTTATTGGCAGCTACCAAGTACACTACCGATACAAACGGAAATACTCAAATAGACAAAAATGCCACCACTCAAGAAAATAACAAGCTTTTAGATTTAGTAACCACATATTTGGATTATATTACTCTTAATAGAGTTGGTACAAGAACAGGCTCTAACGATTATAACGATATTTTTTTAGATAATTATGATAGCGTAATGAATCCTCAAATGGGCTTATTAAAAACAAAAAATGATATATATAGTCATGCAGCCGCGAATAACAGCAATAGAGTTTATGTTTTACCATATTTAAGCATAGCTGATGTTTACAGCTATGAAAGTATAAATAATTTTCCTTCATGGAAATTTTGGCAATCTCAAAAATATTATAATGGGGAAAATTTTGGAAGTTATGACTTTGCAAATAGAAATAATTTATTTTTAAAAGATGATTCTGGAGCGATTGTACATTATTATGGTGGAACTAATACAGACAGACCACTTTTTGACTCCAGAAATCCCATTCTCCAGCAATATTATATTCAACATGCTACAGATATAGTTAAAGCAGGGTTTGATGGTATTTTTTCAGATAATTGGTGGAGGTCAAAATCTACGGGTGACCTGTATAAACTTACAAATGACGAATTTTATCAACTTAAAGTAGGTTGGAATACAATTGGTTCAGGAATTAATAATAATATTGGCGATGCTTTTTTAATAGGGAATTCGCCACCAATTTCAACCTTTAATTCAAGAGATGTTGTAATGCTTGAAGACAGAATTGATGATGTAGTTGGTACAGCCGACGAAAGCATTGCCTCATATTTTAAATACAGTGATGCGGCAAGATCATTAAATCAAGTGTGTCAGGATACTTATTGGGATGATGCGGCAGGGCCTTTTGAAACCTTCAGAATTCCAATGAATTTATTAACCGATAATATTTTAGGCTTAGGCTCTTCTTCAAACACAGGAACAAATATTCAAACATATATTCTACCTCTTAAAACTCTTGGAGAACTGGGGTATCCGACTGAGAACAGACATATAGTTGCAGGTACTACTACAGGAACTTATGATGTTATTGAAGATTATTCTCTACAAAGAGCAGTCTATGAAAGAGATTACACGAATGGCCTTGTTTATCTTAATGATACCTTAACTCAACAGACGGTTAAATTACCTGAAGGTCAATGGCTAAGAAGTGATGGGGTCTTATTTTCGGGAGGAAACTCTATAACACTTGATAGCGCAAGAGGCTGGGTGTTTAAAAAACAGGATGGCAGTCAACCAGTAATCACAGATGCAGGCGGAATAGATTTAGTTAATTCTAGTATTTCCTACAGTTTAGGCAAATATGTGGAAAAGCTCACATTAACTGGCAATCAGGACATTAATGCGGTTGGAAATGAATTAAACAATATAATAAATGGAAATAGTGCAAATAATACTATAGACGCTAAAGCAGGGAATGATATTTTAAATGGTGGAGCAGGTAATGACACATATATTTTTAGTAATGGCTATGGGCAAGATATAGTTTATGACACAAGTGGAACAGACAAAATAAAATTTGGTGCAAATATAATAAAAGATAATTTGGATTTTTCAGTTGATAATAAAAATGTTGTAATTAAAATTAAAAACTCCTCAGATAGTATTACAGTACAAAGTTGGCTAGACGGAAATAAAATAGAAACCTTGGAGTTTTATAATAATACAACTTTAAGTTCTGATGAGGTAGAAACAAATTTAGGTCTAAACACTCCAACAGTTATTACTCCAACCATTGTAGGCACCGATTCTAATGATTTATTTGTGAACAATAATGGCAATGATATTTATTACTGCAAAAAAGGTTTTGACAGAATCAAAGATTATTCAGGAAATGACACCTATCTTTTTAATCGTGGTGATGATTGGGACAGTATTACTGATACCAATGGCAATGATACTATAATATTTGGAGCAGGTATAAGCAAAAGAGATTTAAACATAACCCGAAACGGTAATGATCTTCAACTTGCAATCAATGGAACTAATGACGGACTATCCATCATAAATTGGGCTTACAATGCTAAATATAAAGTTGAAACTGTAAAATTCAATGATGGTAGTTCACTTGCAAGCTCTGATATTGATAATATCATTCAAAATATAGCATCATATAATGCTTCAAGTGATACTCAATATGGAAATAATTTGACCGCAAATAACCATCAAAGTACTTTGCCTGAATTAGTAGCTACGATATAATTTATTTTCAAGATATTAAGCGAAGAAGAAGCAAACCTATTTGGTATTGCTTCTTCTTTATCAAA
This sequence comes from bacterium, assembly GCA_037137535.1. Classification (GTDB taxonomy): domain Bacteria; phylum Cyanobacteriota; class Vampirovibrionia; order Gastranaerophilales; family JBAXKC01; genus JBAXKC01. Next base: position 5,580 of record JBAXKC010000062.1, read on the forward strand.
TTTTTAGTATTTATGATTGTAAGTTACTTTTATATGAGATTAATCACCATGAAAAATATTTAGCACCTTGTATATTAGAGAGTTGGTTTCAATTTGTTATAAAAATTAATCGAATAAGGCTTGTTTTATGTATATGTCTTTATTATGATTAGAATTCGGTGAGGATTTTTAATATTTAGTGAGTAAGTAATTAGCTTTGTATAGATGATTTGGGGTGCGGCATGAATAATATTAACAGATTTAACTTTGCAAATAATCAAATCAGTTGTCAACCATTAAGAGAAAAGCACGCTAATAAAACAACCGCTTTTAAAAGCGAAAATAATTGCACTAATTCAATATCATCAGTAGATGACAAAAATGTAGAAAAATTTGGCGAAAAATTTTATGCGGCCTGTAATGAATTTAAAGGTTTATTTCCATACTTAACAGCAAAAGAATCAGCTGCCTTAATTTGGGGAAGTATGAAATCAAACAAAAATAAAAACTCAGAAATAGACTATGAAATCTAGTAGTACCGAAAACATTGAAAAATTAATCAAAACAGTTGAGCGATTAAGAGCTCCTAACGGTTGTCCATGGGATAGAGAACAAACACATAAATCCTTAAAGGAAAACTTCCTGCAAGAAGTATATGAAACTCTTGATGCTATTGACAGCAATAATTATGAAGATTTAAAAGAAGAACTCGGCGATGTATTATTGCAGATAGTTTTGCATGCGCAAATGGCTAATGAAGTAGAAGCTTTTGACTTTGATGACGTTGCGAAAATTATTAATGAAAAACTAATAAGAAGACATCCGCATGTTTTTAGTGATGTTAAAGTAAATAATGTCGCTGAAGTAATGTCAAATTGGGATAAAATCAAACAAAAAGAAAAACCGCATCGTATTTCTTATATATCAGGAATAACAAAATCGCAGCCTGCATTAATGTCAGCACTACAGATAAGTAAAAAAGCTGTTAAAGCAGGGTTTGAATGGCCTGATTACAATTCTTTGAAAAATTGTATAACTTCTGAATTTAAAGAATTTGATGAAGCTCTGGAACATAATGACAAAGAACACATGGAAGAAGAATTTGGCGATATACTTTTTGCAATGGTGAATATGGCAAGATGGAATAAAATTGATCCTGAATTAGCCTTAATGAAAGCTAATAATAAATTTATTTCAAGATTTCATAAAATGGAAGAAATCACTAAAAAAGATTTAAAAGAATGTTCGTATGAAGAACTTGATAACCTTTGGAATGAAGCTAAAAAACTTACAGTTAATAAAGTTGGATTGAGTAATGATTAAAAATAAATTCAAAAAAACATTAAATAAAATATTTAATGATAAGCGTGTTGCTTTGATAAAACTTGAAGGAATCATAATTGATAACAGTTCACTTCCTGTTGCAACAAAATTAATTGAATGTTTTGAAAATGCTGAAGAACAGGGCATTAAAAATATTGTTTTGCGTATAAACAGCCCGGGCGGGACTGTTGGAGCTTCGCAGGAAATTCATAGAGCTATAATGAAAGCAAGAGAAAATGGTGCGACTGTTGTTGCTTCTTTTGCCGATGTTTCTGCCAGCGGTGGTTATTATATTGCTACGGCATGCGACAAGATTGTATCTAATGCAGGCACAATAACGGGTTCTATCGGTGTAATTATAAAAACTAATGTAATTAAAAGTTTATATGACAAAATTGGTATAGATCACCAGATTATAAAATCAGGCTCTCATAAAGATATACTTTCAAATATCAGATATTTATCAGAAGAAGAAAAACTTATTCTTCAATCTATGGTTGACGATACCTATAAACAATTTTTAGAAGTAGTAAGGTCATCAAGAAAGCTCAAAGAAGAAGATTTACTTAAATATGCCGATGGGCGTATTTATACAGGCAATCAAGCATTTGAATTCGGATTAGTAGATGCAGTAGGCTCACAATCTGATGCGGTTGATTTGCTTTGTAATTTATCAAATATTAAAGATAAACCAAAAATTATAACTATCGAACCCAAAAAGACAATTTTACAGAAGATTACAGGCTCAGAGCTTTCACAAATGCTGGAAAGCCTTGGATTAAGCGCAGGATATGCAGGCATGCCTTTATGGTTATTACCAGGTATTTTAAAATAATTAGAGTTATTTACTGCTTAATTTAAAACATGTTACAGGAAGTTTACAAAAAACAATAAAGTTTTGGCATGTTTGTATATACTTTTTCAATACTTTATAAATACATCATCAATACCGTATATTTATAAAGCTGATGGGCTTTTTGAGGCCTTTATCCTGTTACACCCTTGCTGCTTGTGTTTTAGCGATACACACAAAGTCTTTAATGCTTTTATATTAATACGTTCCAGTCACGCAATTAATTAAATCCATTTGTTTTTATATAAACAAGAGATGATAAATCTAAAACAAAAATAAAACAGAATGGGGTAATTAAATAGGTTTTTCCTAGAAGGAGGAATAAAATGGGATTAGTTACAAGTCAAGCTAGATTATTAATGCTTACTGCAAGAAAAACTGATATTGAATTTTTAACACAAAGTATCACTCAACAAATTATGACAATGTCTGGTGCCATAATGAATCTTTCTACCGCAATGGCAACAACACAAAATAACATGATGTCTGGAGGGCAAAATTCCCAAACGCAAGGAGCTAATGCAGTCCAACAGGCTCAAATAGAACGGCTACAGCAATGGAACAAAACATTAGAACTACTATTAAAGCAATACGAAACTCAGCATCAGGCTATTCAAACTGAGCTGGAAAGCGTTAAAAAGTGTGTGGATAAAGGTATTGAATGCGACTTTAAATACTTTGGTTAATTAATAAAATTGATCAATCGTATTTCAATTGCAGATAAGCATTAATAAAAAGCTTATAAATTATCCCATAACTATATAACCCCAATTTAAAAGAGACGAAACGTCTCTTTTTTTTTGATTCCGTAACAACTTTTGTGTAAACCTTAATTTTGAGAGATTAGAGAAATT
>JBAXKC010000063.1:0-6900 GCA_037137535.1 bacterium
TTCTTTATTCTAACTCGATTCTATCGGAGAATCAGACAAATTATTTAAGCTCCCATAATTTCAAAAAGATAAATTACACTCTCCGCCAACAATATCAGCATGAACTGCTTCACACATTTTTTTACCGTTGTAAGAATCGGGGAGTATGTCGCTATATGTTCCATTTCTATAGATATTAATATAACTGGTTAATTCACTAATTGAGCGCTGATCTATTTTACTATAATCAAGACTAGTTAAGCCTTTGGCAACTGACCTCTTACGTCTTTCAGTTGCATTTCCGTTTCTGTTTATATAATCTTCTGCATCAGCTATTTGTTGATTTAATGTGGCTAAATTAACGTCAGATGCTGCTATACTGGCATTTGTTTGATCTATCTGTGCCTGTTTAGCAATAAGAGCCGTATTTGTAGAGGAAATACTACCTCTATCGCCTGACTTTGCTGAATTAAGAGAATTAATTGTATTCTCAATAAGAGTATAATCTGGATTTGTCGATGTCACGTCATCAAAAACTGTTCTTTTACCCCAACTATAACAATATCCTGAAATCGGACCTTGCAATTTACAATATTTTTCTTCTCTTGGAACTTGGGTTGTAATTGTTTGAGGTATAGTACTTTTTAAAGAGTTAAGTGAATTTATAGCACTATTTATGTATGAATCACTTGGCATGCCTGCACCTATTGACATACCGTTAATATTTGATTTTTCTGTATTAAGATTATTTTTTATACTGGCAATACTGCTTGTAACAGCAGAAGAATATGATCCGCTTAAATTCAAACCATTAATTACATTTGTTATTGTTGATACATAGCTTGATTTATAACTGTTAAATGAATCCTTCAAAGTTGTATAATCACCTTGAAGCGAGGCAAGTGTATTTTGCAAAGTTGATTTCCCTGCTGTCTGTTGTTGCAATGTCAATTTAAGATTAGCTAATTCGGTTTGTTTCGATTTGAACTCTTTATCATAGTAGTCAACATCAATATAATTAGCAAAATTACTTGCTATATAACTATTTAATCTGCTGTTAAATTGATAATCCAAACTTCCACCAAGAGCCAAAGCACTACTTGTAAAAAGTTTTAACATATTTTTATAATTACCGTCGGGTAATTTGCTTAATGTTTTATCTAGTGCTTTATTTAACTGATTGGCTATATCTCCATTTGCTCTTAAATCAACTGCAATATCAAGCTGCTTAACCATCTGTACAACAGGATCATAAGTGCTTGTGATAAGCGTTTTATCTTTACTTTTATATGTATTAATTGCCTGTTCATATTGAACAATGGCATTTTGTAAATCTGCTGTATTTGTTCCAGAAGGAGCTGAATCCAAAAGAGTTTTTAATTGTGCTAGATAATTTTCAAGAACTTCGACAGTTTCTTTAAGATTACCTGAAGATCCGCTGGTTTGAACAAAAGAGCCATCTCTTAGCTTTTGTGATAATACTGATTCAACAGGTGAAGATATATTTATAGTTCTTCCGCCACTGCTTACAATAGCACTTACTCCGCTTATATAATCTTGAATAGTTTCTTTTTTATTAAATCTTCCCGCAAGAAAAGTTTTAGTTATATTGTTGTCCTTAAAAAAGGCAGCAAGACTGTCTCCAAAGAAAAATACACCTGCCAAACAAATGGCAAGCAAAACAAGACCAACTGTTGAAAATTCAACTAAATTCTGACCTTTAACTTTTCTCACTAATAATCCACTCCACTTTGTATCTAACTAATTTCTGAGTTAAAATGATAAATTACACTCTCCCCCAACAATATTAGCATGAACTGCTTCACACATTTTTTTACCGTTGTAAGAATCAGGCAAAATGTCGCTATATGTTCCATTTCTATAAATACTTATAAAACCAGTCAATTCACTAATTGTACTCTGATTTAACTTACTATAATCAATATTGGTTAAACCTTTGGCAATTGACCTCTTCCGTCTTTCAGAAACATTTCCATTTCTGTTTATGTAATCTTCAGCATCAGCTATTTGTTGATTTAATGAGGCTAAATTGACATCAGATGCTGCTATACTGGCATTTGTTTGATCTATCTGTGCCTTTTTGACAATAAGAGCCGTATTTGTTGAGGAGATATTGCCTCTGTCTCCTGACTTTGCTGTATTAAGGGAAGATATTATGGATTCTATGTTGCTAATATCTGGATTTGCTATTGATTTTATCTCATCTATATATTTATATTTAGGAAATAAATGACACAAATCCCAACTTTCATAATATGTTTTTTTAACTGAAACCTTAATATCTACATTAGCAGGAAGAGTACCTTTTAAATAGTTAAGTGAATTTATAGCACTATTTATGTATGAATCACTTGGCATACTTGCACCTATTGCCATGTCATTAATATTTGATTTTTCTGTATTAAGATTATTTTTTATACTGGCAATACTGCTTGTAACAGCACTAGAATATGATCCGCTTAAATTCAAGTTATTGATAGCATCAGTTATAGTTGAAGTATAACTTGATTTATAACTTTTAAATGAATCAGACTGCGTTGAATATTCACTTTGAAGTGTGCTAAGAGTATTTTGCAACGTGGTTTTATCGACTGTCTGTTGTTGCAAAGTATTTTTAAGATTAGCTAGTTCTGTTTGTTTAGCGGCAAACTCTTTATTATAGTATTCAGTATCAATATAATTAGATAAATTACTTGATATATAACTGTTTAATCTGCTGTTAAATTGATAATCCAAACTTCCACCAAGCGCCAAAGCACTACTTGTAAAAAGTTTTAACATATTTTTATAATTACCGTCGGGTAATTTGCTTAATGTTTTATCCAGTGCTTTATTTAACTGATTGGCTATATCTCCGTTTGCTCTTAAATCAACTGCAATATCAAGCTGTTTTACCATCTGTACTATTGGATCTTTTGTACTTGAAATAACAGCTTGATCTTTACTTTTATAGGTATTAATAGCCTGTTCATATTGAACAATGGCATTTTGTAAATCTGCTGTATTTGTTCCAGATGGAGCTGAATTCAAAAGAATTTTTAATTGTGCTAAATAATTTTCAAGAATTTCAACCGTTTCTTTAAGATTACCTGAAGATCCGCTGGTTTGAGTAAAAGAGCCATCTCTTACTTTTTGTGATAATACTGATTCAACAGGTGAAGATATATTTATATTTCTTCCGCCACTGCTTATAATAGCACTTACACCGCTTATATAATCTTGAATAGTTTCTTTTTTATTAAATCTTCCCGCAAGAAAAGTTTTAGTTATATTGTTGTCCTTAAAAAAGGCAGCAAGACTGTCTCCAAAGAAAAATACACCTGCCAAACAAATGGCAAGCAAAACAAGACCAACTGTTGAAAATTCAACTAAATTCTGACCTTTAACTTTTCTCACTAATAATCCACTCCACTTTTCTAACTATATATATAAACGTTAAACAGCCAAGATAAATTACTTCCTTATTTATTATTTTCCATTGTTTAGGGTTTTATAAACTCATGATTAGCCCATCTTTAAGTTTTGTTAAATAAAAAATAGATATTTTTTAAAAAATATACGTTTGTTAACTTTATATTGATTTTTGGTTATTATATTATTGTGTAAAATCAAATATCCTACACAAAAGATACTTTATGAAATTACATAAATTTATAGGAGAAAAACATGTTTTCAGTTGGAGAAAAAATAGCTGATATAGGCGTATTTGGCGGTTCAGGCTTTTATGATTTCTTAGAAGATGTAAAAGAAGTAAGAGTTGAAACACCTTATGGTCAACCAAGTGATACAGTTATGGTTGGTACAATAGCAGGAAAAAAAGTTGCTTTCTTACCTAGACATGGCAAGAAGCATACTCTTCCTCCTCATTTAATCAACTACAGAGCTAATATATGGGCTATGAAATATTTAGGCGTAAAAAGAATTATAAGCCCTTGTGCAGCAGGAAGTCTTCAAAAACATGTTGAACCAGGTCAATTTGTAATTAGTGATCAGTTTGTAAATATGACTTCAGGTAGAAAAGATACTTTCTATGATGGTCCTATCACAACTCACGTCAGCCCTGCTGATCCTTATTGCCCTGAAATGAGAAAAGTTGCTATTGAAGCAGCTGCAAGCGTTGGAATTAAAGCTCATCCGACAGGTACAATTTTAGTTATCAACGGCCCAAGATTCAGTACAAAAGCAGAATCAAAATTCTACACAGCTCAAGGCTGGGAAGTTATTAACATGACTCAGTATCCTGAAGCATTCCTTGCTAAAGAAGCTGAATTATGCGTAACAAACATTGCATTAATTACTGATTATGATGCCGGTTTAGTTGGTGATGTTGATCCTGTAAGCCACTCAGAAGTAATTAAAGTATTCAATGAAAACAACGAAAAATTAAGAAAATTATTATTCGCTATGATTGAACAACTTCCTGTTGAAAGAAACGTATGCGGATGTGGTAATGTTCTTGAGCACTCAAGAATTTAATTAAATCCATTAAGAGAAAGGACATTATTGTGATAACATCATTAGTCTTATTACTTGCAAAAGTTATAGAATTACTAAAATTAATGATTTTCATTAAAATAGCTTTAACATGGTTTCCTAACATTCAATGGTGGAAACAACCATTTAAGCTTTTAGATGAGATAACTGAGCCTGTATTAGCACCTTTTAGGAGATTTATCCCTCCTATTGGCGGAATGGATTTATCACCGCTTGTTTGTTTTCTATTTTTAGGTTTTATGAAGTCAGTACTTTATATGATACCGCATATAATATAAACATTTAATTTTTGCGATTAAAAGGCTATCTGAAAAGATAGTCTTTTTGTATTTTGTCCTTGATTTTATTTATAAATATAATTTAAACTGATAATGTAGTTATCTATCTGTAAAAGAAAACGAGAATAATTATTATGAAATATTTAATGATATATCCACCACAATGGATACCGTTTAATCCTCATCTTGCTCCTGCTGCGATACAGAGTATTCTTGTAAATAATGGGAATGAAGTTCATCTTAGGGATTTAAACGTAGAATTTTATAATAAGGTATTAAACCCTGAATTCATTTATAAATCTCTTGATAGAGCTTTTAAAATATATAACGCAAATGCGGCAAAAGTGTTTGGAATAAGGCAACAAAGACAAAATATAAAAGAGTTTGATCTTGCGTATCAAAATATCTTTAATAGATTTATTGCCACAGAAAAAGTTGCAAAACAAAATGAATATAATTTTGTTTTAGAAAATATTCAAAAAGCTCAAAATATACTCAGAGATAAAAAGCAGTTTTATAATCTTCATCAAATGGAAAAAGCCTTTAATGTAATAAATAAAGCAACAAATATTTTATCGGATATATATTATCCATCAAAACTAAATTTTATAAATATAAATGCAAAATCTTTTCATTCACTTGAAGAGCTGAAACAAAATTGTACTGATAAAGAAGGAAATATTTTTTATAATTATTTTGAAGAACTGCTTCCTGAGTTGATTGATGTCAACGCAGATTGTATCGGTATTTCTTTAGGGGATTATACACAGCTTGTGCCTGCCTTAACCCTTGCTATGATGCTGAAAGCTAAAACAAAAGCTCATATAAGTATTGGCGGCAATCTTTTCGGAAGATATACAGATATTTTAATAAATAATCCCGAATTTTTCAGATTTTTTGCTGATTCAATGATATATAACGAGGGAGAAAAGCCGTTATTAGAATTAATTAAGCACCTAAAAGGCGAAATTAGCATTGATAAAGTTCCAAATTTAATCTATTTAGACAATGATCAGGTTAAAATAAACAAAGAAGAGCAACCTATACCTGCAAATGAACTTTTTGCTCCTGATTTTACCAATTTCCCGTTAAATTTATATTATACTCCTGAGGTTATATTTAATATTCAGGCAAGCAGAAATTGTTATTGGAGAAAATGCGCTTTCTGCACTCATCACTTTGGCAGTAAATATGCTGTTAAATCAGTAAATACAATTATTGAAGAGCTTAAATCCCTTATCAATAAAAACAATGCATCTTATTTTCACTTTGTAGACGAAGCTATGAGCCCTGCTTATCTTGAAAAATTATCTAAAAAAATTATCAAAGAAGGGCTAAAAATTAATTTCTATATATATGCAAGATTTGAAAAAGAATTTACTCCAGAACTATTTAAACTTGCTCGTGAAGCGGGTTTAAGATTTATTTTATGGGGATTTGAATCAGCTAATGAGCGAATTTATACACTTATGAATAAAGGCTCTCTAACTTGTCCGAAAGCAAGAGAAAAAATATTACAGGCTTCTTATGATGCTGATATATGGAATCATCTTTTCATAATGTTTGGTTTTCCTTCGGAAACTTACGAAGAAGGAAAAGAAACTGTTGACTTCTTAGCAAAAAATAGAAAAATAACCTCACATTCAACAGGCGGAAAATTTGTATTACTCGAAGATGCGCCTATCTTAAATGATTTAGAAAAATATTACATAACAAAAGTCCAAAAAGTAAGAGCAGGTTTCTCGTTTGCTCATAGATTTGAAACCAGCCATGGAATGAGCGATGAAGAATATAAAGAACTTGAAAAATACAAAAAAGAAAGCTGGAATATGCAAGGCTTAAAGTATTTTGATACATCTTACAGAGAAAAAGTCTTTTTATATGTATGCAAATATGGAACAAAAAATATTTCCAGAATGAAAGACAAAATTTGGCTATAAAGATAATAAAACTTTTGATCAATTAGCGATTCAAGTTAATTAAGCTTTTATAGACAAAAGCTAGCGTATCAGCTAATCAAATTTAATCTCAACTAACTGTTTGTTTTGCAAAATTAGCAGTAAGTTATTTTTCTTTGATTCCGTAACAACTTTTGTGTAAACCTTAATTTTGAGAGATTAGAGAAATT
>JBAXKC010000064.1:0-6034 GCA_037137535.1 bacterium
TTACATAGGAGTCACTAAGTTTTAAATAGGGGGATTTTTTGGGGGCATGTCAAAGGTAATCAAACCCAAAAGAATAATAGACAAATAGATGAAAATTCTAAAAATCATACTGATGATAATAATTTAGGAATAAAATTAGGAGGAAGTTTATCATCTTCTGTAGAGGGAGGTTTTTCTTTATCTCCAAAGGGGTTTGGTCTTTCTGGCTCTGTAAATCATAAATGGGAACTACATGGAGAAGGTTCTTATAATAAAAGGTGGGTTGACGGGACATCAGAGCGACATATGGATGAACAAGTAAACGCTCAAAGCAATAATTCAGGTCAAGAATGGAGAAAAGCAAATCAGTATAAAGGCATTACAAAATTAGCGGAATCCGAAGTAATTGACGGTAAAGTAAAACTTGAAGTTGAAAAAACTCAAAAAGATTATGAAAAACAAATTGAAAAAGCTAATTTGATTTTTTATTTAAAAGTTTTATTGATTGAAGGTAAAATTACAAAAGAAGAAGTTAATGCAATAGTAAGCGGTAATGCTCAAACCTATATAGAAACAAATGCTTTAATAAAAGAAGGTGACAAAAGATTTAATAATACACAATTTGATGCGGCTGAAATTAAATATAATAAAGCTAAAGATGGAATAATTCAGTTATATGATCAATTTTCTTTACAAAATGCCAATTTATTAAACAAATTAGGTTGTGTTGCATCTGCTAGAATTAAAAGTAATGAAGACGTTGAAATATTAAAAGAAGCTGATAAATTATTAAATCAGTCTTTGTCTATAAGACAGGAACTTTCAGATAATCCTGATACAGATCCTTCAATTATGGAAGCGTATTTAAATTTAAGTAAATTATATTTTAAATTTAAAGATTCAGAAAAACTTATTAAGTTCTCAAGAGAGCATGCTTTAAAAGCTTCTGAGTTTGCAGAAAAGATTCATTCAAAAGAAGCAGCTGATACGTTATTACATACTTCACAAGTTTTAGAGTTTTCAGATGAAAAAGAACAAGCTGCTAAATTTGAAGTAAAAGCAGGTAAGAAATATCTTTCTGTGGGAGAAGCACACTTAACCGCAGGAAACAAGGAAATTTCAGAAGAATGTGTTACGAAGGCAAAAGAACTTTTGAAAAAGAATAATGACAAAGATTCCATTCTATCTTTTATGTATTTAACTTCTATTTCAAATGATAAAAATAAAATTGAAACATTAGAAAAAATTTCCAATATAGTAGCAAATGATTATGGCAACACAAGCATAGAACTTGCAAAATGTCATAGTGAAACGGCTATAAATCTATATCGTCAAGATAAAACTGAAGCAGGCATTGAAAAATTCAACAAGGTTCTTGATATTTTAAAATCAAATGAACAATCTGATGTAAATGATCAAGTATTAATTAATAAGTTATTATCTCAAGGTTATAAAAAAATTGGAAATAACAATAAAGCTGAACAGAGTTTAAGCGATGCTTATAAAATTTTATTGGCAAATCCGCAATCTGATAAAAATATGTTTGCTGACATAAGTTTAGACTTAGGAGGATTAAAATATACAAAAGGGCAAAATAAAGAAGCAAGAAAATATCTTGAAAATGCATTTAGTATTTATAGTTCAAATCCAATCGCTTTTAATAAAGAATATTTAGAATCAGCGACAAAATTAGGAATTGTTTACTATAAATTAAGCGAAAATGATAAATCATTAAAAGGTAAGGCAAAACAACTTCTTGAAATGGCACAAAACCTCCCAAATACTTATGGAGTGCAATCACAAAATATTTTAGAATATCAAGGTTTATCAAGTTATTATCTTGCTAAACTTGCAGAAGAAAATGATGATTATAATCTTTCAAGACAACTTATTTTTAAATCAGCAGATACTTTTGCAATGGTAAAAGAAATTAATAATACGCCAGAATCACTATTTGCATTTAAAAAAGCTGTTGAACAAATTAAAGAGAAAGAACCTTCAAAAGCTGTTGAATATCTAAAAAAAATAATTTTAGTTGATTGTAGCTCAGAGTCTACTGATTTAGAGCTATTAAAGTGGACATATAATTCATTGATAGACTTATATGAAAAAATGGGTGACAAAACTTTAAGTGACAGATATAAAGAGAAACTAAGAGTAATTACATATTAATCAAAGGAAAGAATTTAAATTATGAAAGTTTTAACAAAACCAAATTTTAATTATGAAAATTTAAAGAAAAAACAAACTTCGCAAGAAAATACTAATATTGTTAGTAATAGCAAAAATGAAACAAGTTTATTAAATCAACTTAATTATGCAGCAGCATTGAATAAAAGTTTAATAATTAATAATCATAAAAACGTCATTGCCTTTGGTGCTGTAGTTTGTAATGATGAAAAAGAACCTAGCTGGATGGAATCCATTTTTTCTGATGAAGTGGGTAAAAGCCTTGCTGATGGAACAGGCGCAGGATGTAGCATTGGACTTACTATTGACACATTTACATTTGGGACTTTGGGTGGAGTTCCAACAATAGTGGGAACAGCAGTTGGTGCTTTGGGTGGAGCAGCTTGTGGTATTTGTGATACTGTAGGTAAAAAATTAAGGGTAAGAGAAAATAACTTACATAAAGCTATGGTGAAAGCCCAGCTTGAAGCTACTTCAGCAAAGACTGAAGCCATGCTAAAAGAAAAAGAGGCAAAAGAAGCTCAAATAGCTGCTGAAGCTGCAAGAACAAAAGCTAAAATGGAAAATGATAAAAAAGATCAAGAAATTGCTAAATTAACACAAGAAATAGCTGAAAACAAAGCAAAGGAAGCAGAGCAAGCGAAGAAAATCCAGCAAGAAAAAGAAAAGTTGCAAGAAAAATTAGATATAAGAAGTAAATTTCTTGAACAAGAAAAAGCTAAACTCCAAAAAGGATTTGGGTTAGGAAAAATTGCTGGCTACCAACAAGACATTAAGAAGATAAAGAATTGGTTTATTTATCCTTTTGTAAAAGAAGAAGATCTGAAAAATGAAGGAGAAAATCCAAAAATTCCTAATGGTATTCTTTTTTATGGTCCATCAGGAAATGGAAAAACCACTATGGCATATGCCTTAGCAGAGCAAGTTTTGCAAGATAAAGTAAAAACGAATTTTTACGAAATTAAACGCCCTAGATTACAAATAATTGAAGGCGAAAGGATTGAAGAAACAAAGGAAAGAGAAGCTTATCAAATTATAAATACATTAAGTGAAATAAAAGAAAAAGCTCAAAAAGACTATGAAGAGAATAGTCAGAGAAGTATTATATTCATGGATGAGTTTGATGGTTATGTCTTAAATGAAGACAAAGTAGGTAGTAATCAACCACTAACCTCATTTATCAAAGATTTTATGAAAGATTGTTCAGAGTACGGCATAACTATATTTGGTGCAACTAATCACCCTACAATAATGGATAAAGCTTTTATTATTAATGATAAAAGATTTACTATGAAGCATTTACTAGAACCTCCATCAAAAGAAGATATTAAAGATATATTGGAATATTATCTTGAAGGATTAAAAGATAAATCAGTAAATTCAGACGCAATCGCAGAAAAACTTAATACAGATGCAAAAAAACACAATAGAGCATATAGTTGTTCAGGTATTGAAACTTTAGTAGAAAAAGCTAAAGCTCTTGCGTTTGAGGAGGGACGCTTTGTTTCACAAAAAGACTTACTCGATGCTTTAGAGGAAAAAGGTTCTGATATTCCAGAGGATGAATTAATAAGATTTAAAAAAGATTATGAAACTATTGCAGGGAAATCATATGAAGAAGATACAGCAAAAAAATAAATAGGATTTAAAAACTAGCAAGTATAAATTATTTATACTTGCTAGCAATTTTATTTTATACTTGTTTTTATATAATATAGAAGTTGCATTAATGATAAATGTAGGATTATCTTTTTTAAGGATATAATTAATGATAAATGGTATTAATAATAGTATAAACAGTCTGTCATTTACTTCAAAAAAAGAAGTTCCAAAAACAAATAATAAAATACAAAACAATACTTTAATTATGGCAGGAACAACTACAGCTGGTGCAGGCATTGCAGGAGGAGTCACATTAGTTGATTGCTTAAAGCATGCTAAAATGAAATTTGCGATATTTGCTAATAATTGCTTTAAAAAAATCGGTGAAAATAGCAAGCAAGAGGATTTAATCTATGGATATACTAAAGCACGTATAGAAAATGAAAAGAAGTCAATGCCTCGATATTATATAGAAGAGATAAAAAGCGATGCCAAATCAATAGCAAGTGGTTATTATAAGCCTGATGATCGTGTCCTTCTGAATATGCAAAAAGAACAGGATATATTTAAAGCTTATTTGTCTGATATAAAAACGGAATTTCATAAAAAATTCAAAGTAGAAACCATTAAAAAAGTAGCAACTAAAGCGAGTATTGGAGCTATGGCAGGTTTAGCGGTAGGACTTTCAATTATAGGTATAAGTCATTTAATAAACAACAATAGAGATAAACCAAAAGATTAATCGTTAAATATAAAAAATTAAGCTAGGCTTATTTATAGCCTAGCTTAATTTGGGCTGTTACAAATGGAAGAGAGAAAATATATGCTATCTATTAAAAATAACTTAAAATCAAGTAGCTTAAATTCTAATTTAAAGACTAAATTAGACAAACAAGAAATTACTTTAAATAATAGAAATTCAAACTCATTAATAATAAATAGATTAACAAAGGATGAAGTATCTTTTGCTGGTATATATGTAAATAATAATTATTATACAGATCTAGAATATTCTGATGCAATTAAATATAAAAAAGAAAAAGAAGGAGCCAAACTTTATCATATTGGAGAAAGATATAATTTTTTTGAATATTGGTTTACAGCTAAGGCTGAAAAACATGTAGCTGAAGTAAATAAATGCATCAAAGATATAAAAATTCAAGAAGAAAAAGATCTTAAACAGCTAAAAGAAAAGCAAGAGAATGAAAAACTTTTAGCAAAACAAAAAGAAGAGCAAAGACGATTATTAGAAGAAAAAGAAAAAGAACAAAAATTATTGCAAGAAGAGCTTGAAAGAACAATAAAAGAAAATCAAAAATTAGAACTTGAACGGAAAAAAATCAATGAATCAAGCTCAAAACTAACCCCGAGAGAAGAAGCTATTGTTAAATTAACCCAAATCCCCCCCTATAAAACACTTGCAAAACTAAAGCAGGATACTATTGATTTGATTATAACTTCATTTATAAAACCATTTGCAACTGATAAAATTGATAAAAATGAAGGACTATCAACAAAAGTACCAAATGGTGTTCTTCTTCATAGTCCATATTCTACGAATAATCAAAATATTGCTAAAGCATTAGCAGAGCAAGTATTACAAGATAAATTCCATACTCACTTTAAAGAAGTTTCAATGAAAAATAATAATTATTATGAATTTGAAGAAACGCTTGAAAATATAAAAGAACAGGCATTAACTGATTATGATGATAACGACCAAAGGACTATTATATTCATAAAAGATTTTGATAAAATTGCTTTAACTGAAGATAATAAAGAATATAATAGTCAATTAAATAGCTTTTTGAAAACATTCTTTTTGGATTGTGCAGAATCAGGTTGTACGATTTTAGCAACGGCTACTAATATTAATGATATTGAGAGTCCATTTACTATAAATGAGGGTAGATTTAAAGCTATAATACCCCTAACAAGAGAGTCTATAATAAATTCAAATCCAGCCAAAATGGATCTAAACCCTATAAATAACAAAACTGATATTAATATTAAAGTCAGTTTACTAGAAGAAGAGCAAAAAAACTCCGACAAAATTGACTTTAAAAAGATCTCAGAATTGTCAGCTGAAATTTGGGATTACGCAATAGCTAATAAACAGCCTGAAATATTAAAAGTTATTTTAAAATATAGAACGGCTCAGGAAAGACATGATCTAGATACAATTATTAGAGAAAAAGGCAAACCTGAAAATTGACATGCCCCCAAAAAATCCCCCTATTTAAAACTTAGTGACTCCTATGTA
>JBAXKC010000065.1:0-5645 GCA_037137535.1 bacterium
ACATAGGAGTCACTAAGTTTTAAATAGGGGGATTTTTTGGGGGCATGTCAATTTAAGTAATATTCAAGTCGGCAATATTATTTCAGAACTAAACTTTTCAAGTTCAAATGCTAACAATCAAACTGAACTGCTTATAAAGTTTCAAGCATTTCTTAATCAATAAAATCAGAGTAATGTTTAATATTACTATTTTTTAAACTCGCCTTTAAAAATGGGGTTAAACTTATCTTAATCTACTAGCGATAATAAGCATTTTATTATAAGATAACATTGATTAAGGAGAATTATATTGTCTGTTCAAGAAATATTTAAAAAGAATGAATTAAAGATAATAACACCTTCTTTTGAAAAGAAAAACTATAAAACTTTTTCAATAAATAATAGAAGGTACTTGGGTAATAAATATAAATTAAATGATTTTATAAAATCTGTTATTACTCAAGAATGTGGAGAATTTGATACATTTGCGGATATTTTTGCAGGAACTGGAGCAGTTTCTGCAATGTTTTCTGATAAAAAATTAATAATTAATGATATCTTATTCAGTAATTATGTTTCTTATCAAACTTGGTTTGGAAATGATGAATTTTCACAAGAAAAAATATTACAATACTTAGAAAAATATAATAATATTTCTGTTACAAATAATAACTACATGTCTATTAACTATTCAAACACTTATTTTAGTGAAAATGTATGTAAGAAAATTGGTTATATAAGAGAAGATATTGAAAAATCTTTCAAGAAAAAAAATATTAATTACAGGGAAAAATGTATTTTAATAACCTCTTTACTTTATGCTATGGATAAAATAGCAAATACTTGTGGACATTATGATGCATATCGCAAAAATGGAGAATTAACTAATAACCTTGAATTAGCTTTACCTGCAATTAAAACCAATGGAAAGATAAATGAAATTTACAATATTGATTCCAATAAATTAGCAAAGTTTATTAAAGCAGATGTTGTATATATAGACCCTCCTTACAATTCTCGTCAATATTGCGACGCTTATCATTTATTGGAGAATGTTGCTACTTGGGAGAAGCCGAAGGTAAAAGGAATTGCTAAAAAAATGGATAGAACTTCTTTAAAAAGTGATTATTGTACCAAAAATGCTACTAATGTCTTTGAGAACTTGGTTAATAATATAAAAGCTAAATATATTGTTCTTTCTTATAATAATATGGCAAACAAAGGAAATGACCGCTCTAATGCCAAAATGTCAGATGATGAAATTATTAGAATTTTAAAAACACAAGGTGAAGTTAAAATTTTTGAACAAGACTTTAAAGCTTTTTCTACGGGAAAATCAGATATTGAAGAAAATAAAGAAAGATTGTTTGTTTGTAAATGTTATAAAAGCAAACAAGAATTCATTCAATCTCCTTTAAACTATACTGGTGGTAAATACAAACTCTTAAGTCAAATATTACCTTATTTCCCAAAGCAAATTGATACTTTTGTCGATTTATTTTGTGGAGGAGGTAATGTAGGCATTAATATCAAAGCTAATAAAATAATATTTAATGATATAAATTCAAATTTGATTTACCTTTTTAATACTTTTAAAAATTTAGATGAGGATATTATTTTTGAAATGATAAATAGAATTGTTTCAAAATATAATCTTTCAAATTCTTTTAAAAATGGCTATAAGTATTATGATTGTGATAGTAGTAAGGGACTGGGTAAATATAATAAAGAAAAGTTTTTAAAACTTCGACAAGATTTTAATAATATAAAAAATCAAGACTATTACTATTTTATATTATTCTACGTTTTAATTATTTATTCTTTTAATAATCAAATAAGATTTAATTCGAATGGTTTATTTAATTTACCTGTTGGTAAAAGAGATTTCAATAAACAAATGCAAGCCAAGTTGTTAGCTTTTATAACAACATTAAAAGAAAAGAAAACTGTTTTTGAAAATATTGATTTTAGAAATTTTGATATTTCTCAGCTAAATAAAGATAGTCTAGTCTATATAGACCCTCCTTATTTGATAACTTGTGCAACTTACAATGAACAAAATGGATGGGATGAACAAGATGAGAAAGATTTGTTGAACTTTTTAGATAATTTACATTATAAAAATATCAAATTTGCGTTATCTAATGTTTTAAAAAATAAAAATAAAGAAAACTCAATTTTAATTTCTTGGCTTGAAAAAAATAAAAGTAAATATAAAGCTATAAATCTTGATTATTCATATTCAAACTCAAATTATCAAATAAAAGATAAAACTACAAATACAGAAGAAGTATTGGTAGTAAATTACGAGGTGAATTAATATGCCTTATGAAAATGTTCCTTTTAAATCTTATTGTTGGAGTATTGGAACTACTAGCTTTAGAACTGAACAACATAATTTAAGCATTGAAACTCAACTTCAATTATTAAATAAATTTTGGAATATAGAAAGCAATAGAAATAAATCTTGGCAAGATTCTCAAGAATCTTATTATTATTTTTTAAAAGACAATAATTTTTTGTCAGGCGAAGCTAGTAGACCAGCAAAAGACGCTAGAGAAAAAACATCGGGTTTAGTTGGAATTGGCTTAATTAACGCTGAAAGAAAATTGACAGAAGCAGGTAATGCCTTATTGCAAATTATAGAAGCTAAAAATTTTTCTAAAAATAATGAACTAAAAATATCAAATGATAGTTATATTTATACAAAACAACTGTTGAAGTTATCTAATAATGTTCGTAATAATAAAATTGTTCGTCCATATTTAATTTTAATTTATATATTATCAAAACTTGAATATTTAACAAATGAAGAATTTACTTACTTATTGCCAATTTGTATTGATTTAGAAACAACTAATACTATAATTCAAAAAATACATGAATATAGAGAAAACCAAACTACCATAGATAATATTTTATTAAATATTATTTTGTCTAGGCCAAATTATCCTCAGGCAAAGCAATTATTTCTTGATAATAAAGTAGATGAGGAACTTATTTGCACTATTGGAATGAATCGAAAAAGTAAACAATACGATAAATCTTATTTTCCATTTTATCAAATTCTTAAAAAAGTTTGTGTAGATAAAAATTATTTAAAATTATGTCAAGTCTATGAAGTCACAAATGATTTAAAACTTAAAACTTACTGGAGAAAATATCTTTTTAATTCTACTCATAGAAATTTACTAAGAAATAATCCTGAAGAATGTATATCAGAAGCTAATATTTTTAATGTAAATAATGAACAAGAATTTAAAGAAATTTTCTTTAATCAATTACATTTATTTAAAATACAAGCCAATCTTTCAGATTATAGCGATTTAAATAGAAGATATTTCAAAACTACAGATACTGTCATATTTTCGGATAATAAAGTAGTATTTGATATAATACCAAAATATTTTTATAAAGAAATTCATAATAATCTTTTTGATAAAGCTTTTGAATCCTGTGATTTACTTGAAAACAATTGTGATATTGAGGAAATTTCTAACTATTTAACTTTTAATAAAGATACTATTTATCAAAATATTCAAACTGATTTAGGCATTACTATTGAAGATGAAGAAGATATTCAAAATTTCATTAATGATGAAAGGCTTAATAGGTTTAATACTTTAATAGATGAAAAATTTGATAATACGACTTTAATTGACTTGTTAGACTGCTTTGAAAATCGTGATGATAAAAGAATTTATAGTTTAGTTACAGATAATGCAACCATACCTACTATTTTTGAATATATTTTGGGGATTATTTGGTATAAAGTTAGTGAAAAACAAGGTAATATATTAGATTTTATGAAATTATCATTAGAAGCTGATTTATTGCCAAAATCTCATGCAGGTGGTGGAGAGTCAGATATTGTTTATGAATATAGAGAAAGCTTCTCTTATCCACAGCATACAATGTTAATAGAAGCTACATTAGCTGATGAACAAGCCCAAAGAAGAATGGAAATGGAGCCTGTATCAAGACATTTAGGAAATCATATTTTAGAAACAGATAATCACGATTCTTATTGTACATTTATTTCTCCATATTTAGATATAAATGTATTAAATCATTTTAGAGGATTAAAGAATAATGGTTATTATAATCCTAGAAATCATAGTCAATTTGTTCCCAATTTAAAAATAATTCCTTTGAAAACGACTGAACTTAAATCCATATTATTAAAAAATATTAAATATTCTGCTTTGTATGAACATTTTAAACAAGCTTATAATTCTAATGAACCTGCCCATAATTGGTATCAAAATAATATTAAAAATATAATAAATTTGTAAAACCACTCGCCTAATCTTGCATAATGTTTTAAGGTAATAACAAATTTATTTTTGAAGAGGGCTTTTCCATGGAAAATATTAAAGATTATTTAACTATAAAACAAGTTTTGGAACTCCTAGGAGTTGATAAAACAACCCTTAGGTGTTGGGACAAAGCAGGAAAACTAAAGCCTTACAGAAATCCTTTAAATAAATACAGGTTATACAAAAAAGAAGAACTTTAAAATTTATTGAAGGGTATAGCTCATGATTAAATCATTCAAATGCAAGGAAACAGAAAAAATATATCATGAGGCATTTTCTAAGAAATTACCTAATGATATACAAAAACGTTCATTACAAAAACTGAGAATGTTAAATATAGCTGATGTATTAGATGCTTTAAAAGCACCTCCAAATAATCGACTTGAAGGTTTAAAAGATGATAGACAAGGGCAACATTCTATAAGAATAAATGACCAATATCACATTTGCTTTAGGTGGCTTGATAAACATTCTTTTGATGTTGAAATCGTTTATTATTACTAGCTTTAATTTGTTTTTCTTTATAGTTGACATTATGCAGTACATACCGCATAATAATATAAAAAAGAGGCAAATAAATTATGAGTGAATATATCGAATTAAAAACTGTTGGAGAAATGTTAAAAGAAGAATTTATTCAACCCTTTGGGCTTTCTCAAAATGCCGTTGCTAAGGCTATTTTTGTACCACCTAACCGTATTCATGAAATTGTTAATAATACTAGAAGAATAACGGCTGATACTGATTTAAGATTGACTAAATATTTTAATTTAAGCCAAGGTTATTTTTTGCGTTATCAAGAAGATTATGAATTAAGAATAACTAAACGCAAAATTGCGGATACAATAAATTTAATTCAACCAATTAAAAGACAGGGATAAGATGAAAGCTGTTTTATATGCAAGAGTTTCAAGCAGAGAACAGGAAAAAGAAGGTTATTCAATTCCTGCTTAAATAAAACTTCTACAAGAATACGCTGTTAAAAAAGGCTTTAAAATCACAAAAGAATTTACTGACATGAAACTGCCAAAAGAGAAGGCAGAACAAATTTTACTGAAATGGTAAAGTTTTTAAAGAAAAACAAAGATATAAAAATAATCATTGTTGAAAAAACAGACAGGCTTTACAGGAATTTTAAAGACTATGTTTTACTTGACAGTTTAGAAAGTCTTGAAGTTCATCTTGTAAAAGAAGGGGCAGTCTTAAGCGAAAATTCACGTTCTCATGATAAATTTATTCATGGGTTTAAAGTTTAAGAAGCTGTCTGAAAAGTTAAATTTATTAGCAATTCGTCGATTCCGTAACAACTTTTGTGTAAACCTTAATTTTGAGAGATTAGAGAAATTT
>JBAXKC010000066.1:0-5593 GCA_037137535.1 bacterium
GTACTATTCCTCAAATAACCCCTCAATATTCAGTTTTTCGTTTAATTTCCCCAATTCTAAAGTCGGTAGCAACCTTTTTTGTGCTTTTCCCTCTGTGATTATGTACTATTCCTCAAATAACCCCTAAATATTCAGTTTTTCGTTTAACTTCCCCAATTCTAAAGTCGGTAGCAACCTTTTTTGTGCTTTTCCCTCTGTGCTTTTGTACTATCCCTCAAATAACCTCTATATATTCTGTTTTTCGTTTAATTTCCCCAATTCTAAAGTCGGTAGCAACCTTTTGTGCTTTTCCCTCTGTGATTAGTCTAATAATGCTTCAAGTAATGCTGCGTGTTTTGTTGCAACGGTGTTTTCTCTTACTTTGGACTTGTGTATGTAGGTTCTTAATGCTTCTCTAATTAATTCACTTCTTGATCTTTGTTCTTTATCAGCAACTTCGTCGATTGTGCTTAAAAATTCTTCAGGCATTGAAATAAGTACTCTAGCCATTGCGTATATCCTCCAAATTCTTCTCTTATCTGCCTTTTGGGCTTTTGTAAACTCCTTACATATATATAAAAACACTAAGATATAATTAATTGCTATTTAGTATATCAAAATGATATATTCGCTTAACATTCCGTTACAATTAGGGCAGGAATAAAGAACCTCAATTAATAAAATGCTGCTATCTATTAATATCAATGGATTTTAAGCTGAACGCAAAAAAAATAACCTGCAATTTAATGCAGGTTATTTAACTTATTTATTGGTTTTCTTTTATGCAATCTTCCAGTATTTCGGCGCACTCTCCAACCAGGCTTTTACAATGTTGCCTTCTTTCGGGATCATTAAAATCATAATCTTTTGTTAATGTACGACAACAAACAGCATTTCTTTTTTGCTTAAACCTATCAATAAAGGATCTTGCTATGGTTTTTATCTGTAAGGGAGGTTTATTTGTGTCTTTACGACCAAAAGTCAAACCTAAAACCATTTGTGAGCCTACAATCGCACCACAAGCACAACCGCTACTCATTCCACCTGAGAAAGGTGAAGCAATTCTAGTTAATAGCTCTACAGAAACAGAATTATCAATTAATCCTTCATCATAAGCAGCTCTTACAACTGATTCAGAACAACTATAGCCTTCCATGAACTTGTCTTCAGCTTTTTTACTAAAATCAGACATTTATATAAACTCCTTTTATGGTCTTATTCTATCCATTAATCTTGGGAAAGGAATTGTTTCTCTAACGTGATGTAGTCCGCATAGCCAGCTTACGGTTCTTTCTACTCCAAGTCCAAAGCCCGCATGAGGAACGCTTCCGTATTTTCTCAAATCAAGATACCACTCAAAAGCCTCTTGAGGTAAGTTATGTTCTTTTATTTTTGCAAGAAGAACGTCTAAATCTTCTTCTCTTTGTCCACCGCCAATCATTTCTCCATATCCTTCAGGAGCAATCATGTCAACGCAAAGAGCTAATTTAGGGTTTTCAGGATCTTGTTTCATGTAAAAAGCCTTACATTCCATTGGATAGCGATGAATCATTACAGGTCTGTCAAACTGTTCTGAAATTAGAGTTTCTTCATCTCCTCCAAAGTCATCGCCCCATTGAACTTCATTTCCTTTTGATTTTAAAATCTCAATGGCTTCATCATAAGTAATTCTAGGGAAAGGTTTGCGAATATTTTCAAGTTTTGATATATCTCTTTCAAGTAACTCCAATTCAGCTCTTCTGTTTTTAACAACTTGCTGAACAACATATTCAACAAAATCTTCAGCTAAATCCATATCGCCTTCAAGATCCATATATGCAACTTCCGGCTCTACCATCCAAAATTCTGTAAGGTGTCTTCTGGTTTTAGATTTTTCAGCTCTAAATGTAGGGCCAAAACAATAAACCTTACCAAAAGCCATAGCCGCAGCTTCCATATAAAGCTGTCCGCTCTGTGTTAAATATGCTTTTTCATCAAAGTATGTTGTTTCAAAAAGATTTGTTGTTCCTTCACAAGCTGAAGGTGTAAAAATAGGTGAATCTACAAGCGTAAATCCATTCATGTCATAATAATCTCTTATAGATTTAATTATTTCGTGTCTAATTCTTATAATAGCTTGCTGCCTTGGAGAACGTAGCCATAAATGTCTATGCTCCAATAAAAAAGCAACGCCATGCTCTTTTGGGGATATAGGATAGTCAAAAGACGGGCTTACAAGTTCTAGTTCTTTAACCGCTAACTCATATCCTATTGCAGATCTTTTATCTTCTTTAACTGTTCCATGAACTATTATTGAAGATTCTTGAGTTAATTTACCTGCTGTTTCAAACATTTCAGGAGAAACATCACCTTTAAACAAAACTGCCTGTATTGTGCCTGAACCGTCTCTTACTTGAAGAAAGTGCAATTTGCCGCTGGAACGTTTATTATATAACCAACCTTTTAAGCAAACTTCTTGACCTTCATATTTACCAATGTCAGAAATATATACATAATTTTCATTTTGCATAGTACTGTAAACCTCCTAAATATCATCAGATAAAGCTGTAATGACAAACAAATAATACAATAAACAAGTTTTCTTTTCATTAAAGTGCTATTTTTGCTTAAAATGAATATGTTGCTGTAAAAGCAAGCATACTAGACTAATTCTTACAATTGCAAAGCAAAATGCAACTGGATTTATAGAAAATAGTTATTTAATCTTTTACGTTTATAAGCATATTATATTAGCTCTTTTATGCAATTTCCCGAAGAACTATATACAATTGTTCTGTTTTTTTATTTTAATTCTAATAATCAGCAATTAATTAAAACTTTTTAATATTTTGTTCGTCATTAATGATAGGGGATTAATAAAAAATATTTCACAGAAGCATGTCTTGACTATCTTGTGTATTTTGGTATAATAGTACCAGAATACATTATTTGATAAATCCCCCTTGTATTTACAAAATTAACTGCAGAGCAAGAAAAGCTGGGGAGCTGAATATGAACAACAGAAAGATTAAATTTAGCAAAATTCAACAAAAAAAGGAAGAAAGCTCACAAGACCGAAATTGTTTTTTATATGGAGTCTGTTCAACAAATGCTAAAGAAAATACTCCAGAAAGCCATAAAATTACACAATTCGGATTAGAAGTTTTACAAGTAAAATGCAAAAATGACGTTACTCTTACTAATAACAAAGGAGATGATATGGAACAAGAAGAAAAAATAGAAGTAAATAATAAAATCAAACAAGAAAAAGCCTGTGCAGTGTACGGAAGATGTTCAGAAGATCCATTCAACGATCTATTGCATGATCTTAGCGTATTCGGGCTTGAAATTGTAAATAATAAGAAAGCAGGATAGTGCTTTCGATTAATATACCTCACTTTTTAATTTAAATCCCGCAATGGATTTAAACACCCTAACACTAAACCTCTTTTAACAATGCCCCCTTTCCAATTCTGAAAGGGGATTTTTTTTGTAAAGTTGTATTAATTCAAGAAAAAAGAAAATTTCTAAGATTAAATTTAAAATTAAAGAACGGTCATTTTGAATTTGCAGTATTTTTATTACATAAAAAGAGTAATTTAGTATAATTTGTAGATTTTTCTTTATTTTTCTACAATTTGAAAATTCCTTATAAATTCTTTATTTATAGTGTTTTTCATAATTAGGTATAATAAACAAAACAGAATTATTTTGAGTATAAAAGGATCATGAGAATGGAAAAAGTTACAACAATAGGACAGTATTTAATTGAAAAAATTAACAACTCAGGGGTAGGTCATGTCTTTGGAATTCCGGGAGATTATGTCATTAATTTCTTCAGCATGATGGAACAAAGCCCTCTTGAGATTGTCGGAACATGTTCAGAGCAGGGAGCTGCTTTTGCTGCCGATGCTTATGCAAGAATGAACGGACTTGGCGCTTTATGTATTACTTATTGCGTTGGAGGATTAAACACAATTAACGCAGTAGCAGGAGCTTATGCGGAAAAATCCCCGTTAATTCTAATAAGCGGAGCACCTGGAGTTTGCGAAAGAAATAGCGATTATCTTTTACATCACTCCATCAGAGATTTGAATTCTCAATTTAATATCTTTAAGGAAGTAACTATCGCCTCCACTCAGTTAGACAACCCGCATACAGCAGCTTATGAAATAGACAGGGTTATAAATGCCTGTATCGAAAATAAAAGACCTGTCTACATTGAACTTCCACGAGATATGATAAATGAGCCTTGTGTTGTTCAGCCGGAGCCGAATAAGTTTATTTGCACAAAACATAGAAATCATTTTAATGAAGCGTTAAAAGAAGCCGTAGACCTTATTAAAAACTCTAAAAAACCTGTAATTATGGGTGGAATCGAGATTAAAAGGTTTAATATTGAAAATCAATTCACTGAACTTCTTGAAAGTACAGGCTATCCTTATTGCACAACCTTATTAGGCAAATCTATCATTGACGAATCACATCCTCAATTTTTAGGCGTGTATATGGGCAAAGTAGGCAAGGAAAATATAAGAAGCTACGTTGAAGAGGCGGACTGTCTTCTTATTCTTGGTGCTTTAATGACTGATACTAACCTTGGAACGGCTCAACTTGATATATCCAAAACAATATATGCGACAACTGACCAGCTTTGCATCAAACATCATTATTACAAGCATATAGATTTAAAAGAATTTATTGAAGCATTAACAAAAGAACTAAAAAATGACAATGAAAAAGTTATTTATAATCCACCACAAGCAACAACCTATGTTCCACAAGAAAAACAACCTTTAAAAGTAAACAGATTTTTTGAACGATTAAACAGTTTCTTATCTGAAGATAGTTTAGTAATATGTGATGTAGGTGATTGTCTTTTCGGTTCTGCCGATTTAAAAATTCCTAAAAACTCCTCTTATTTAGGGCCGGCTTATTATACTTCAATGGGATATGGCATTCCTGCAACAATAGGTGCGGGAATCATAGATAAAAATGTCCGTCCTGTTGTAATAGTTGGGGATGGAGCTTTCCAGATGACAGGACATGAGCTATCCTGCTTTGTTAAACATGATTTAAAGCCAATAGTCTTTGTCATCAACAATCATGGCTATACCACCCAAAGATTTTTAAAAGACGGCTCATATAACGAAATTCAAGACTGGAAATATCATAAATTCCCTGAAATAGTAGGCGGTGGTTTAGGACTAGAAGTCTTTACCGAAGATGAGCTTGAATTAGCATTAGATAAAGCCTCAAAAAACACAGAAAGCTTTACTATTATTAACATGCACGTTGATAAATATGATAAATCAGATACATTGGGAAGATTAACCAGCTTTTTAGGACAAAAGACGGTAGAAAAATAAATTAGAAATTTAATAAATATTATTTTAACCTCTACTATTAGATTTTATCTGTATTTAGTAGAGGTTTTCTTTACTTTCGCAACTTGAACTTAATAAATATGACAAAAATATTGACAAGTTATTATATGCTTAATATACTAAAATCGTTTGGAAATTTGATTTCCAAGAATCTAGTTGATTTGGAGAAATAAAAATGAGCATGAATGTTACTTTTGACATGCCCCCAAAAAATCCCCCTATTTAAAACTTAGTGACTCCTATGTAAA
>JBAXKC010000067.1:0-5350 GCA_037137535.1 bacterium
GAAACTCGTGGAGTACTAAGTTCTAATCGTTAGGAAAAACGGGGGCAGGTCAATATTGGCATATTTAAAAGAAACCTGCGCTAAAAAGAACGACCACTTTTCAGCAGTCGTTCTTAAGTTTATTATTATCGGATTGATTTTTATAAATCTACATTCTCTAAAGATTCCTTTTTTTCAGTAGATTGCTCAATTTTTTTAGTAGAAGTACATTTTTCACGTATTGAAATAATTATAATGTAAAGCACAGGTACTAATATTAAATTGAGAACTGTTGATACAATCATACCGCCTAGAACAGCTGTTCCCATAGAATGACGACTTGCAGAACCTGCTCCGGATGCTAAAGCAAGAGGAAGTATTCCTAAAATAAACGCTAAAGAAGTCATAATAATAGGGCGAAAACGTATTGCGGCGGCTTGACGAGCAGCATCAACTATTGATAAGCCTTCAGTTCTTAGTTTATTTGCAAATTCTACAATTAAAATAGCGTTTTTACTCGCTAATCCTATAAGCATTACCAGACCTATTTGACAGAAAACATCATTTTGAAGTCCTGCGATAAATTGAGCGCCTAATGCTCCAAATATTGCCAAAGGTACAGCTAATAAAATAATTATAGGATTTATGAAACTTTCGTATAAAGCTACTAAAATCAAAAAGACAAAAACTAAACTTAATGCAAAAATAAATGTTGCTTTTGAACCCGATTCAAGTTCTTCAAGTGCTGTTCCTGACCATTCAAAAGTCATTCCTTGCGGTAAAACTTTTTTGGAGATTTTTTCCATTTCAGCAATAGCTTGACCTGTACTAAGCCCAGGGGCTGGTGAACCATTAATTTCAGTTGATCTGAACATATTATAGTGATTGATAATCTGTGGTGTGTATGTTTGAGAGGTTTTAAGCAAGTTAGAAAGAGGAATCATTGCACCTTTTTCTGAACGTACATAAAATTCACCAATGCTGGCAGGTTTATCTCTAAATTGTTGATCTGCTTGAACATAAACACGATAGATTCGATTCATATAATCAAAATCATTAACATACATAGATCCTAAGAAAATTTGAAGAGTGCTATAAATCTCATTTAAAGATACATCAAGCTGTTTTGCTTTTAATCTGTCTACTTCAAGGTTTAATTGTGGATCATTAGCCGTAAAGCTGGAGAATAATCCAGAAAGCACAGGGGATTTGCTACCTTCCATAAGAACTGATTGAGTTGCTGTGCTTAATGTATTTAAATCATGGTTTCCTTGATCTTTTATTTCAAACTGAAAACCTCCAAAATTTCCGACACCGTCAATTGCAGGAGGTTCAAAAGGAATTACTAATGCACTTGGAATACCCATTAACATTCCTCTTAGCCTATTTACAACAGCAGCAGTTGAATGTTCAGCTCCTTTTCTCATCTCTGTCGGTTTCATATCTATAAATAACGTAGCTTTATTAGAACCATTTCCTGTAAAACTGAACCCTATTACTGAAAATGAACCGCTAATTTCGGGAACTTTATTAAGAGTAGCTTCCACCTGTGTGACTATGCGTTGTGTATATTCAAGTGATGTGCCTTCGGGGGCTTGAATCATTGTTATGAAATAGCCCTGATCTTCGTTTGGAACAAAGCCTGTCGGCACAACTTTAAATAGAAAATAGGTTAAACCTATTAAGACAAAGAAAACCGCAAGAATTTTAGTTTTATGCTTTATTGAAAACTGAAGAAGGTTGTTATAACCATTTCTTGTTGCAAGAATTATATTATTTATTTTATCGAATATAGCGTGTTGTTTATGCTTGCGACCTAATAACAATGCTGATAAGGCAGGAGTCAATGTAATTGCGTTAAATGCCGATATAGCAATAGAGAATGCAATTGTAAGTGCAAATTGTTTATATAATAAGCCTGTTGTACCAGGGAAAAAGGCTATTGGTACAAAAACTGCAATAAGCACTAATGACGTAGCAACAACAGCTCCGAAAATTTCTTTCATCGCTTCAACTGCTGCTATTGCAGGCGGCATACCTTTTTCTTTAATAAATCGTTCAATGTTTTCAATTACAACAATAGAGTCATCAACAACTAGACCTGTTGCCAGCGTAATACCAAATAAAGTAAGAGTGTTTATTGAGAAGCCAAAGATTTGAAGAAACGTAAAAGTTCCTATAAGTGAAACAGGAATTGTAATTGCAGGAATAAGCGTTGTTCTCCAGTCCTGTAAAAATAGATATATAACGCCCACTACCAATAATATTGCGCCAAATAAAGTCCATAATACATCTCTGATAGACTCTTTAACTATTTTAGTTGAGTCGATTACAATTCTATATTTAAGACCTGGGGGAAAACTTTCTGATAATTTTTTCATCTCTTTTTTAACGCTATCGCCTACTTCTAGGGCATTAGCGTTTGGCAGTTGGAAAACACCTACACCAACAGCTTGTTGTCCATGAAATGTTAATCCTGATGAATAATTTTCTGCACCAAGTTCGCTGCGTCCAACATCTTTTAGCCTTATTAATGTTCCATCAGAGCCTGTTTTAACAACTAAATCATTAAATTCCTGAGCTGTTGCAAGTCTACCAGAAGCTCTTACACTCATTTGAATTGATTGGTTTTTATCAACAGGAGGTTGACCTATTTGACCTGCCGCAACCTGTACGTTTTGCTCTCTTAACGCATTAATAACATCATTTGCCGTTAAGTTTCTGCTTGCAAGTTTAGATGGATCAAGCCATAGCCTCATCGCAAATTTTCTTTCGCCAAAAATCATAATATTTCCGGCATTTTTAACACGTTTTAAAGTATCTTTTATATATCTGTCCGCATAGTTGCTTATGAAAGCGTTATCATATTTGCCATTTTCTGAATATAGAGCAAAGGCTAATACCATAGCTGAAGAGTTTTTTTCTATATTTACGCCTGTTGCTTTAACTTCGGCAGGTAGTCTTGATTCAGCTGTCTGAACTCTGTTTTGAACGTCAAGCAAAGCTGCATCAAGATTTCTCTTAGGATCAAAGACAATATTTATTGTGCTTGTTCCATCGTTACTGCTTGTGGAATTAATGTATTTCATTCCTTCCACACCGTTAATCTCTTGTTCAAGCGGTGTAGTTACTGCAGATTCTACTACTTGAGCATTTGCACCCGTATAATTTGTTGTGACGGTAATTTGAGGTGGTGCAATATCGGGATATTGAGAAATGGGCAAAGAAGGAATACTAATTAAACCGGTTAAAACTATAAATATTGAGCAAACCGCAGCAAGTCGCGGGTGTTTTACAAAGAAATC
This sequence comes from bacterium, assembly GCA_037137535.1. Classification (GTDB taxonomy): domain Bacteria; phylum Cyanobacteriota; class Vampirovibrionia; order Gastranaerophilales; family JBAXKC01; genus JBAXKC01. The sequence continues at coordinate 3,285 of JBAXKC010000067.1, forward strand.
TATAAGCATTCTTTATTTTCCTTCCGAAAGATTTGTTACAGGCGCTCCGTCCATTAATTTTTGTATGCCTTGAGATACAATTTTATCTCCTTCTTTAAGTCCGCTTAAGACAGGATAATTATTATCCTGTAAATCTCCTAATTTAACGGGTACTTGCTTAACAAAATTCTGTTTTCCTTTTTTAACAATAACAAATGCAAAATCCTGACCGCCAAAGTGAGAAATAGCAGCAGTCGGTACTAATATACCTTTTGTTTTATCAAAAATCACTCTTACTTTAACAGATTGATCTGCTTTTAAAATACCTGTTTTATTTTCTAATATTGCTTTTACTAATAATGTTTGAGTTTCTGTGTCAACTTTGGGTGAAATAAAAGAAATAGTTGAATGACCGACTGTATTTCCATTATTGTCTAAAACTTCAACAGGTAAACCATTGTGTAATTCAAAGATTTTGTCTACGGGTAATCCGATGTTTATTTCAAGTTGTTTGTTTTGAGTAATACTCAATAATTCTGATTGAACAGTAACATAATTGCCTATTTTAACGGGAATATCTCCAATAATACCTGAATATGGAGCAGTTATTTTATAATATTGTAATTGAACAGCCTGTTCTTTTATTGTAGAAACAGCTTTTTCATAGTTTGAGCGAGCTGTTGAAAGAGCGGCCTTTTGTGCTTGAATTTGAGCAATATTTATTTGTAAATCGGCTTTAGCTTTATTTAAACTGTCAGTATATTTTTCAAGGTCTTGTTTGCTTACGGATTTTTTTGCATATAATGCAGAATATCTTTTAAACTCTTGTCTGTTTAACTCTAATGCTGATTCTAATGCTGGAAGTTGTGCTTCATAGCTCTTTAAAGTGCTTTTTGCCTCATAGATACCTGACTTGTAGGCTTTAGCTTCTGCTTGAGAAGAATTTAAAGCAGCCTGTTGCTTTCTTTTGTCAATAAGCATAAGTAAAGCACCTGCTTTTACATTATCCCCTGATTTAACATAAATATTAGCGACTTGCCCTAAAATCTGAGGTTGAAGCGATACAGAGTATCTGGAAATTAATTTTGCCTGATAAACGCTTGATTGAGTAACTGTTTGATTTTTTAAAGAAATTGCTTCAACAGGTACTCCTCCTTGCATATTGCCAAACTGAGGCGCTCCGCAACCACTTATTCCAAATAATAAGCAAAATAAGGTTGTAGTCATAGTAAGCTTATTTTTTAGTTTATTCATTCTAAACTCCTTTTCTTTAGCTGATATTTTTTATTTTAATTATTGTTATAGTCTATTGTTTTTAATCCTGCCATAAGAATATTTATGACAAGAGAAGCATCCTCTATCAATAGAGAACGAATTTCTTCTTTTGTAAGATCAGTTCTATGATCTAGCGAATATTTAATATCATAAGGCGGAAAAAATCCTTGCAACGATATATTTATAAGTCGGGCAAGTTTTTTATAATCATTAAAAGGCTTTATTTCATGGTTTGTTTCTGCTTTTTTCATTAATATTGCAATAAGTTCAAAACATCTTTGAATTGTAGAATCCAGCCTTGTCCTTATTTGATAGCTTGTGTGAATTAATGCAACATGTGTATGCACTTGAGAAGTCGCCATATCAAATATTGTGGAAACATCTTGTTTTAGAGCTTCTTTTAATTCATCTATATACGGTGGTTTTGCATTTAATATATCTAGTTCAAGTCTTTTTTGTAGCATATTAACTTGTTGTTCAATGATTGAAATTAGAATATCTTCTTTATTCTTAAAATCAAGATAAACGCTACCTTTACTTATTCCAACAGACTTTGCTATTTCATCAATAGTCGTTTTCTCAAAACCTTTTTCTGTGTATAGTTTTTGAGCCGTATTTAAAATGTCTGCTCTTCTATTTATTTGTTTTTTTGGACGTGCCATTTTTATACTCTTCAAATTAATGACTAATTTATGATTGTAGTCATTAATAATTATTGACTAATTGGCATTATGTGTCAATAACATAAAATATTAAGTAAGGCTCTAGACTAGCACTTTTCTTGTAAAACTTTTAAATTCTTTTTGTAGTTT
>JBAXKC010000068.1:0-5330 GCA_037137535.1 bacterium
ACTTGGTGGAGCAGGCGATGATTTGTATGAGTTCAATATTGGCAGTGGTCAAGATGCTGTAAATGATGCCAGCGGTAATGACAGCATTCAATTTACAGGTAGAAATAAAGCAGATGCTACTTTCATTCAAGTAGGTTCAAATCTTGAAATTTCTTTTGCAAATGGCGATAAGATTACTCTTGAAAATGGAGGAATTGAAACCTTTAAATTTGCTGATGGTGATTTACTGTTAAGTAATATCACATTGACTAAGCCTGGAACAACTGCTAATGATACTTTAATAGGTTCTGAATATAGCGATATAATAACGGGTCTTGCTGGAAATGATATATTAAGAGGTCTTGCAGGAAACGACACTCTTGATGGTGGAGTCGGCAATGATACACTTGAAGGTGGAATGGGCAATGACACCTATTATGTAGATAATATCCTTGATATTGTTACAGAATCCGCTGATCAAGGTACCGATACCATTAAAACTACTGTAAGCTACACACTTTCTGCAAATGTAGAAAATATGGAACTTTTAAGTAATGCCTTAAATGCAACAGGAAATAATCTTTCTAACTACCTAAAAGGTAATGCGAGCGATAATATTTTAGACGGAAAAGCAGGAATTGATACATTAGAGGGTGGTTTGGGTAATGATACCTACATTGTAGATAATAATAGCGATGTTGTTATTGAAGATGATGAAGCAGGCATTGATAAAGTATTATCAAGTGCAGCTGATTATACCCTTTCTGCAAATGTAGAAAATATTGAAATAACCTCAACAGTAGGTGTAAAAGCAACAGGTAATATTCTTGATAACATCTTAAAGGGTAATATTGGAAATGATACTCTTGACGGCGGTGAAGGTTTTGACACTTTAATAGGTGGATTAGGCAATGATACCTATGTTGTAGACAATGCAACGGATATTATTATTGAAAGTGCAAATTCAGGAATTGATACTGTTAATGCAACAAGTTTCTATACTTTGAGTGACAATGTTGAAAATCTTGTTTTAATAGGAGTTAACGCTCTTGAAGGAGAAGGAAACTCTCTTGCAAATACTATTACAGGTAATGATAACGGTAATTTCCTTTCGGGTATGGGTGGAAATGACGTACTTATCGGTGGTAGTGGCAGTGATGTTCTAAGTGGCGGAACCGGCTCAGATTCACTATCAGGCGGATTAGGCAATGACACCTACTTGTTCAATGTTGGCGATAGTGTTGATACCATAACTGATAACGGCGGTGTTGATTCAATATACTTCGGCTCAAATATTAATAAAAATGATCTTGAGTACTTTAGATATCTAAATAGTAATGATCTTAAAATTAAGGTGAATTCAAATGATAGTATCATCATAAAAGATCAATATTTAGAAAATAAAAATATTGAAACATTATTGTTTGATAATGGCGATACTGCAACAGTTAGTAATATCAATGTAGCAATATACGGCTATGCAACTGATGATACAATGACAGGAACTGCTTCAGGTGATATTATGAAAGGCTTAGCGGGTAATGATATTTATACTGTTAATCACGCATCAGATATAGTTGTTGAAAATGTGGATAGTGGTATAGATAAAGTTCTTTCTTCGCTGGCAAATTACACTTTAGCTGCAAACGTTGAAAATCTTGATCTTGTTGATACTGCATTAAATGCTACAGGTAACAGCTTGAACAACATTATTGCCGGTAATGCTCAGGATAACACTTATTCATTCAATATAGGCTCTGGAAATGATACTATTATTGAGAATGGCGGTGCTAATACAATTAAGTTTGGAACGGGTATAGTAGCTACTGATCTTGCTAAATATCAATCAGGAAATGACCTTATTCTTCAAACTAAGTATTTAGACAGTATTACTGTGAAAAATTACTATAGTTCTGATGTGAATAAAGTACAAACTATTAAATTTAGTGATAATTCAACTGAATTAATAGAAACAGCAATTGATGCCAGCGTAGGAACAGCTAATAACGATACTTTAACAGCAGGAGATGCTAATCCATACTACTTCATGATTGGTGGAGCAGGTAATGATAAAATCACAGGCAGCGCAGGCAACGATATAATTAACGGTGGCGTTGGAGCTGATACAATGATAGGTGGTGCAGGCAATGACACTTATTATGTGGATAATGCTAAAGACGTAATTACCGAAAATGAAATGTCAGGTATTGATACAGTTTATTCAACAATTTCCTTGACCTTAAAAGATAATCTTGAAAATCTTAATTTAATGGGTTCTTCAAATATAAATGGAACAGGAAATATACTTGATAATACTATTTTAGGTAATTCAGGCATAAATATCTTAATGGGCTCTCTTGGAAATGATACTTATTCTACAGGTGCAGGTAATGATATTGTTATAGATACAGCAGGTAATGATACCTACGTATTTAATAAAGGCGATGGTTTAGATAAAATAACCGATAGCAGCGGTAATGATATTTTAACATTTGGAGCTGACGTTCATAAGGAAGACCTCGTTATGAGTTGGAATGCTACAGACCTTCTTATTAAATACGGAGAAACCGATCAAGTTACTATCGCTAGAGAAAAATTAAGCTCATTTGCAATTGAAGAAATTCATGTTGATGATATTGTAATTGATCACAGTAAGATTAACGATATTGTTCAAGCAATGGCTAGTTATGCAACAGCGCATAATAATTTGGCAATAACTTCCACAGACTACAACCAGTTAGCCAATAATCAGGATTGGTCTACTGTATTGACTACTGCTAATAATACATAGTAATTCAATACAGAATAACTTAATACTTAAAGTAACCTCCCCTATGTATATTGGGGAGGTTATTTATATTTGTAATGAATTTTTAGGATTTCTGCATTTTAAGCAATACTATAGGATACGCTGACCAATTATCTAAACTTAAGTGTTTTTCATATTTCTATGATTTTAGTTTAGACTTCTGATGCAAGTTTTTTTGCAAATGATTGATCAAGAATAACGTATGTTGTCGGTTTTAATTTTGCATTTTTCTCTGCAAGAATTTTTACCGGTGAATTATCCCATTCACTCCATTTCTCAATATAATTTTTTGCAACTTGAGGGTCTTCGCTTAATTGAATTTCTATAACTTCTTTCATTATTTTTTTAGAACTTTCAACTACCTTTTCCGGATTGATTTTTAATTTTTGATCTTTAGAAAGTTCTATTGCATTATCCTTAAACAAATGATTCATAATCATTAATTCCATTACTCTATGAGCTGCTTGCGGTGCCGGCTTGCAAGCAGGAATAGACATAAGCAGCATACTTGATATTGTTTGTTTTTGAACATCTTCTGTTATTTCGCCTTTTTTGACAAGATAATCCGTAAACATTAATGAACCGATATCGGCTTTCATCTCTTCTATCGTACTGCAGTAGTTTCCAAGCTTTGATTTGTATTCGTCTCCGGGACCAAGTGCATGAGTAACTTCATGTCCGATAATAAATCTGTCGAATCCTTCTTTGGAAATTTGATTTATATTTTCGGGAGCCAATAACATGTCTATTTTTTCAAAAGAAGGTTGTTTCGCATCCATAACCTGCTGATGAAATACGTTTCTTCTTCCTCCGCCTTTTTTCAGAGATTCTTTTTCGTCATTAGGAAGGTTTTCCGCTAAAACAACACCTCCCCTTACAGCACCGCTTTCACCTGTCATACAAAGCAATTTCACATCAGCAAAAGCCTGTTTTGGTAATTTTTGTACATATCTGTCATTAAAAGGCATGAGTTCGGCAAGCTCTTTGAAAAAACTTCTGTAAACAACTTTTTGAGTTGTTTTTTCAATATCGGTTATGCCGACTCTAATACCCAGCGAATCCTTTGCATTCACAGAAATGCCCTTTTTTTCGAGTCGTGTTTTAATCTTTTCATCCTCAAGAACGACACCCGTCATTTCATCTTCATAGTTTTCTCTTATTAGAGTAAATTCAAGGGGTGATTGGTTTTCAAGAGTCGCCCATTTTATATCTGCTTGACAATCGGCATTGGGTTTTTCCGATTTTAAAGCATCTGCCTGTAATTCTAAAAATTCTTTCAAATCTTGGCTTGTAGTAACTTTTGCGGCTTTTTCAAGTTCTTTTGCAGCTAAGTCGAAATCTTCTTTGTATTCTTCAGTAAAATCAACTGCTTTTAGTTTGTCTCCGTCTCTTTTGACAATTGTTCTGTTGCTTAATATTCTTGCTACTTCTTTGTCTTGATTGTCATCAAGCATATTATTGATTATGCATAAAAACTCTTCTTTTTTAAGGTCGCTGGGATAAAATCCCTTTCCAATAGGAGTTTCCAGTCCTTTGAATAATTGGACTTTGTCGGGGGATAGTCCGTCATTTGCATCAATTCCTTTAAATATATTGAATATTGTTAAAAGTTTCCCTGCATGTTGGTCACCTTCTTGAGCTTTTTTCTGCAAAGAATTGCTTATTGGAATATTCATTGGATTATCTTGTTTAAGAGCTATTGAATCAAAAATAAAAGCCGCTTTTAGAAGATGTTTTAGTGCCTGTTGGTCACCCAGCTTTAAATTTTTATAATCATCTACAGGTGCAAAGCTTATAGACATTGAATGATTGTCCAGTTTCTCGTCAATTTGTTTTTCTGAAAGATTAGGACTAAATCCGCAATAAGGTTTGTTTGAAATTCCAAAATTTAAACTTGCTTTGTTTATATTCCCTGTAAAACTTAAATAATTGATAAGTGTCACACTGTTTTCAGTAGTTTTTGCCGATGGATTTTTTGGCTCGTCTATTTTATTTTGTTTTTGCTGTATTTCTGAATTATTGAATTTAATATTTATTTTTGAATTTAACATAATTGTACTTTCCATTTGTATTTATAATCACCATTTATATTTTATCATGCCCAGATTTCCTGCTTGGTTTTTCATATAATCTTTTTGTGATTCATAAACCATATTGGCTATCAAATTAATAAAAGGCTGATTATTATAATTTGATAGCCTGCCTATAAAAGAGTCAAATTTATTAAAAGTTTTGCAGTTCTTCCATTTTCGTCAATAAAAGTGTGAATCTTTACAAGTTATAATAGTGAAGCATATTCAACAGGATAATATTTTTTCTTATTTTCGTTTATTTATCTGAATTTTGAAAAAAGTTAAAAAATAGAGTAAACCTTTATTACAGAGTCAGCAGAACTGTAAATAGAGGTTTAATAATATGTTGGAACATGTAGTTGAATTTATCAATATAATTATATCTTATGGGGGATTTAAGAGATCTGACTTTTATACAGGAGTTACGCAAAGTATCAAAACTGCTGAAAATAAAGTCTTATTTTAATAGC
>JBAXKC010000069.1:0-5304 GCA_037137535.1 bacterium
GCAAATCTGGTAAACAGGGTTTTAATCTGTTCATCATCTCTAAACCGTGCGCTGTATTCTTGTTGTATATTGTTTCTGCCAATGCGACCTAAAGCTTGGATAATTTTCTCCTGAGTAAGACCTAAATCTTTGCTCAAATAGCCATGACAAAACTGATAATTGGTTCCATAGATGTAGTCGCTATTCGCAATAATCATATATAAACGCTGTGTGTCTGCCAATTTTTTCATTATTTCAGTATACTCAGAACTATTATGATTCGCAAATACTCCAATGCCTAATAGCAGCAAAACCTTCCAGCTATCGTCTACATTGTTTAGCGATAGAATAGCAATAACATCCTCTTCATTCACGTTGCTTGTAAAAGCATTTGCTGTTTCCATTTTTTCAGCCCATTTTTCTTTATGAATACCTCTGTTTGGAATGAACAAATCATGTAATGTTGCGCTTTTAATCATTTGACTAAGCATTGATAATTGCTCTTTCATTTTTAAAATTTCTTCGTCTTTTGACTTGTCTAACTTGTCTCCGGCCGCTTTTTCCTTTCTTTTGCCATCTTTTTTATTGGATGCGTCTCCAGAACTGCCCATTTTTTTACTCATTTGATCCTCAGCGGTTTTCAATTGATCTTCAATTGAATTTATTTTTTCTGTGACTTGGTTATTAAAATCTATTTTATCTTGAATATCTTTCATGACGCTTGCTGGAATATTTGCTTGTTGAATACAAAATCGCGCGATCTTTGTAACATCTGTTGCCAAGAATATGGTTGGGCCATCTGTAAGTGTATGCGCATCCTTGGTTGTCACATAGATCGCAGAAGTACCTGGAACAATTGATAATAATTGAGGCTCTTTAAGAATTTGTAAGCTTGTTGTTCGCTCAATAACAGAACCTGAAGATGCCTTTGTTAAAAGCTGAGTTCCAGGTCCTAAGCTTGTGGTCTTTCCAATTTTATTGCCTTTAGGATCTATCGCATCATTATGTTGAATTTTTTGTGCTCTAGTTTTTAAAAAGTAGTTAAATATTTGAGGCCAGTTTTCTGGAGCAATGCTTTTCAAAACTTTCAAATAATATATTTTTATAGACTGCATTGTAATATCACCTGCTGTCATAAAGTTTCTGTCAAATTTCGCAGAAGATTTTGCCAGATTAAATTCTTCAATATGCATAATAAATTTAGACGCTTCTGTCAAATCAAAGTATCTAAGAAGTGTCAAATTTTCTTCACAATGCTCTACAACTTCAAGTACTTGGACATAATCGTCGCTAACATAATGCGGCATCACTGTATAACCATCATTATTTATAATAGGGATAGTTTTGCGGCAATCATGACTGGCTATATTGAAAATTCTTGGCTGCTTAACAACTGTTTCAAAAGTACATTTTTCATCATTGATAAAGCGAAAGACATAGTCATCAAATTTTTCTTTAAAATCTTGAATTGTATTATCAAGCTCGTGCATCTTAGGAAGTGTCGCAGATGACAGAACCATATTTGGTATTATATTATCTGTCCAATTTTTTTTGATAATTGCGTGTAGTTCATGATCCGGATAGTCCATTGTAATAGTTGGTTCATCCCAGTAAGTAATAATATTTTGTGCTTGATTGAATGAAAGCATATAATACATTGCGCATAAATAAGAACGGATGTCGCAAATAATCATTTCTACTTTGTCTCCAACTGAATTATCTACTTTTTTAATTGAACCACTGCGTCTGTCTCTGGTATATTCTTTTGCTGCGAAATAATGTAAACGTATATCATCTGCTGATGAACAACCGAATGCGAAGGCTATTTTTTTGCCTACAGATATAGCTGATCTCGCTAATGCGATTCCAACATGTCTTGCTGCGCAAACAAATATGACCTTGTTTGTTTCAGATAGGCCAAGTGGTGTAAGCGTTTTGCCTGTACCGGTAGGAGCAATGTAAAGCACTAATTTAGGGCACTGAATTTTACAAAGAGAGAATATTTCTTTTTGATGTCCATAAAGCTGCATGTCTCCGTACTTTAATAAGTTGGAATTTCGCTCAATGTATTCGTAAGCATTTTTGACGATTTCAATAAGCTCAACTTCTTTTTCAATGTTCTCTAAAACAGCATTTATTATTTGTTTGACATAACAGTTTACTTTGTCGATATTATTTTTCATCAAGTTTACCAGCGTATAGTAATTATAAATCCACAATTTATTTCGCATACTTTTGTAGGTCAACATGTGCTCTAATTGCTTGACAAGAATAAACTCATAAATTTCTGTTGTTATCTCATTAATACTATCTGAACGATTAATGCGAATTTGGTCGCCACTTTTGAGTTTGATCAGCTGGCTGATTTTGATATGGCAAATGACATTACCGTCTTTATCTGTTTCTTTTTCTTGAACTAAATCTTCTTCTTTATCTTCTTCACAGCTGTCTAATTTTTTTGCTTTATATTTGTTATTATCGTTGCTGAACTTGACATAAGTAATTTTGTATCTGTCTAGTAAATCTTTTATTCGCTTGGCAAAGTGCTTGTTGTAAAGAAAGTCCTCCATTTGCTGAGTGTATTCTATTTTTAAAAAGTTAAATAACGAGTTAGTTTTATTTGTTCTGATATGTATGTCAGAAAACCCCTGTGTAATTAATTTTAATATACATGTTTCCTCTTCTGAAACAGGAATTTCAATAGAATCCCATTCAGATTTAGATAATTTTCGTTGATAAAGATCCATTATTGCTTTAAAGTGGTGTATTAGTTATTTATACTATTATCTTTAAGTGAATTTAATATTTCAATTTTTTCTAAGGGAACTACGTTCCCCTATGACCCCTCCTTTTTACATCTTTGCGCATTTATTCAACTTTGTAATTAAATTGTGAAACACACAAGGCACTTCGTTTCGTAAGTATTACTTTTCATCTATAAAAATGTCTGATAAAGGAGGGGTCATAGGGGAACGTAGTTCCCTTAGAAAAAATTGAAAAATAAAAAAGAGTTAAAAAGAAAGATATAAATATATGATAATATAACAAGAATGTCTCAATCTAAAGTAATATTGGTTTCATTTGACGGCAACATTGGCTCAGGAAAAAGCACTATGATGAAAAAAGCACACGAATTTTACAGAAATAGTTCAAATGTCATATTTGCGGAAGAGCCTGTTGAAAAATGGAAACTAATTAAGGATAAAGATGGTACTGAAATGCTGAAGTTATTTTATCAAGACCAAGAGAAGCATGCGTTTAAATTTCAAATTATGGCATTTGTTTCTAGGCTTGCTGGATTAAGAGAAATTGTCAAAGCAAATCCAGATAAAAATATTGTGATTATTACTGAGCGCAGTTTATACACAGACAAGGAAATCTTTGCGAAAATGTTGTACGACCAGGGCAAAATGACGGATGTAGAGCATCAAATTTATTTAACATTATTTGATGAATTTGCTTCGGAGTTTGAAGTAAATAAAGTCGTCTATATAAGAACAGATCCTGTTAACTGTCATCAAAGAATACATTTAAGAGCAAGAGAAGGCGAAGAGCTGATACCGTTAGCGTATTTAGAAGAATGTCATAAATATCATGAAGAATTTTTGGATATAGAGCGTGGACTATTCAAAGAACAAATGGTGCTAGATGGTAATAATGATATTTATTTGAACCCTGGAGTAGCAGATGAATGGATGCGGGAAATAGATGCCAACATATTCAACCATTAGTTTTCAAAATTGTCTTTAAGTACTAAATTCAAATAAATAATTAATATATTTTTTATTTGAATATTTATGATTTTTCTTTAGAACTTGATTTTGATTTTGATTTTGATTTTGATTTTGATGCTTTAGATGCGTCTTCGTCGTCATAATATTCTTCTTCTTCTTTTCTTTTTTTTTCAGTCGCTTTTTTCTCTTTGTCTTTTTTAACAAATTCTGATAATTTAGTATCATAGTCTTCTTTTAATTGTTTTGTATGACGTCTACTTTTTTTTTCTTTGGAGCTCAAATCTGATGATGAAGTACTTTTTTTAATTGTCTTTTTGAATGTATTGTATTTTTGTAAAGTATTGTAATAATCTGTAATATCTTTCATATCTTTACCTCTAATATCTACAACACTATCGGGATTTACTTCTTTATTTATTAAACCATTTAACTTATATAAAAAATCTCTCGCTTCAGGTGGTTTAATACCTTTTTCCTCTTCTTGTTTATCATAACTATGTAATTTTGCAGATGTAACTTCGGAACCTAATATTTCTGAAAAATATTTGGCCATTTTATTATTTACAAAAGAAGTATATCCTCTTATTATTTTTTTAAAATAATCATCATCACCACCTTGTTTGTGCATTTCATCCAATATAGCTTTATAAATTTTTTTGCTTGAAATTTCTGGATTTTTTAAACACATTTCAGCAAAAAACATAGACCATGCAGCACAATATCCACCAGGTTCTATTGGTAATTTTGGAAGCTGACTTTGGTTTTCATACGCTTGAACACCTAATTTACGTGGACATACTTGATGTGCTTTTACTAATTTAATAGGTAATAAATCTTTTTTAATTAATTCATCATTCATATTTTTTACAAGATAATCTAAATCCTTGTCTAAAACATCATTAACTAAAATCATCGTATTTATATCAATTCCTTGAAAATTATTTCCATGAGGTTCAAAATGTTCTAGTTCTCTTGTGTTATTACGATATATTAGTAAATTGGCATGTCCTCCTGTTTTTCCTGATACATCAATTTTTAAGCTTAATTGAAATATTATAATAGGTTCATTTTTTGATATGCAACTTACTAATTTTTTAGCTATATCTCTTAGTCGTTCATGATTTATATTTGGGTGATCACGTTTAATAAAAATTCTCATTTCTGGAATCGTATTTTGATTTACGTTTGTAGTTGCTACTAAACATTTTGTTTTATATTTATTAAAAAGATACAAATAAAATATATCTTTAAAAAGAGCATCCGGAACAAATGGTTTTATATCTTCATGTTTATTAAATAACGCAGACATTTTTTTAGATATTTTTTCATTAAAATTTATTTTATCAGGAAGTGGTTCTGGAAATTTTAACTTAAATTCTTGTATTGTTTGGGGACTTTTTGATTCTACTTTTATTGAAATACTTTTAGGTGTTGAAGATTTATTCAAACTTTCGTTTTCTTCTTCTATCGGATACAATTTATTATAAGGAGTTAATGTTCTTGTTTTTACATTTTTCTTAGTATTATTTTTACTTGATTTTTTAAATGAAGATGATATTTTCTTTTTTACGCTACTAAAAAATCCCATTAT
>JBAXKC010000070.1:0-4762 GCA_037137535.1 bacterium
TCTTAAATTTCTTTTGTTTTTGAATTTTCTGTTTAAAGTCTTCCATATCTTTAATATCTCCGAGATGATAAGCCATAGGGTGAGTTCCTGTAATTCTTTTGGCTGTGCATAAATATTCGCCTTTTGTTGAATATACCTTGATTTTAGTCAGGTCAAACAGGCTGTATTTAATCATTACTCTGTCTCTAAGCCCATAAAGCTTGTCGCTGTTATAATCAAAGCCTAAAAACCTTATTCCGTTTCGATTAATAGTTTTTACTTCATAAGCCAGCATTAAGTCATCAAGGCGGTTTTTGTCTATGTTTTGGCGTTCTCTTGATTCAAAAACTTCTTTAATACTTCTTGTTCTATCATTCGAGCAGGGTTGAGAGTGTCTAAAATCAAGCCAGGCGTTTATCAGCTGTATTGCCTCCTGAATTGTGGGAATGTAACCTTTATGTACTTTTTCATGTAATTGTTTATGAAACTTTTCATTTCTTTTTAAATGAGCAGGCTTCATTTCTATTGAACTTCCGCTATAGCTTGGAACAAGTTTTTCAAACTCTTCCTGAAATTCTTTGAAAAACCTTTCGATGACTTTTGCTTTAGCGTTATACGGTCTTGCGTAAACGGGTTTTATTCCAAGATTTTCATATATCCCGTTAAACCCTGCTTCGTTAAAATCTGTGGATTGGCAGAAGTATTTGGCTTTAAATGCTTTGCCGTTATCCTGATAAACTATTTTGGGTATTAAATCCAAATTCATTATTGCCATTCTTAAGGCAGCGGCAATAACTTGCGTGTTTTCTTGCAACATAATTTCATAGCCTGCAAGGTATCCCGATTTCCAATCAAGGAATCCGACTAATGTTGCTCTGACTGCTTTACCTGTAAATGGGTTCATGACAAGGAAGTTCAGGACATGACCGTCTGTAATAAGGATTTCGCCGACTGATATTTTTGAAATATCTCTTTTAATATATGGCGAAACTTTGTCTGCTAAGCTTTTTTCGCCCTCTCTCATAAGAACCCATTTATCGTAATTGTTCTTTTTAAAATGTTCGGCATATCTGCGGAAGGTAATTGGTTGGGGTATATTTTCATTGCCTCTTCTTTGCAAAATGTGAGTTGCAAGCTTTATTGCCTTTCCTATATTAAATTGATTGGGGTGTAGCAGGAGTTTTAAAAATATAGCTGTTTGCTCTTCGGTTAATACTGTTTTATATTCTGTAAACGAAGAATATTTATACTGCGGAGCGAGGGCTTCCCAGCTTTCATAATCCGTATAAAGTTTATTCCATCTAAGTAAAGAGCCTCTTGAAGTTCTTCCAATTAATTCATAAAGCTTTTTTAAATATTCACCAGTATTGTACAAATCAAGAAAAAGCTTATCGCCTGTTTGTTTTGGCTTGTATTTTATTCTAAAGCTTTTCCATTCATTAAGAAGATCTAATCTAGCCAGTGCAATTGTTTTAGCACTATCGGGAATAAAGTTTTCGCTGCTTGATTCAAGTTTTGTTATGGGAATTATTTCTTTTTCAATTTCTAAAACTTCCTGATAATAGGTGTTTTTGTAAATATTTTGAATATTAGGTTCTAATGAGGATAAAAGAATTTCAAAACTTTTTCCTCCTTGTGTTAAAGTTTCTCGTGCTTTGTACCTACCCTTTTGAATCGCTAACCGCAAGGCTCGTGGGGTTATTCCCTTGATTTCGGCAACGGTTTTTAAACTAATCCAAACACTTTCGGGCTTCATAATTATTCCCTCTTTTACTTGTGCGTCATTGACATAGTAAAGGGTATTTCCCAAAACAGGTGATACTTTCCACCTTTTGTGTCGGTTTTGAATCAATAAAAAAACACCCTGAGATGTATCAGGGTGTTTGAGCTTTTTGTTAATCTATTATTTTACAATATTACTAACTGCTTCATATTCTTTAAATACAGGTCGTTGCTGCTCATCAACTTCTAAAATATATACTCTGAAAAGTTTTGAAATATATTGCAGTTTTATCAAATATTTATCAAATTTTTCATTAATATTACCTGCTAAAATTATTGTTCCTGCATATTTTTCATCGCCAATTTCTCCCCTGATAAAGCTTTCACTCATTTTAAGAGATTCTTCTAAAAGTTCAAAATCAGGTATGCTGATAATCTTTAAATCTTTAGAATCTTCTATCTCTGCGAGGATTCCAAGTTCGACCGTACTGGTAAACTGCATTTTAAAACCAACTTTTTCTTCAAGTGCTGTTTTGTTTTTTTCAAGCCATAAACAAATTTCTTCTCTTGTTTTAAATACTTCTTTTAATTGTGCCATAAGGGTTTCAGCTCCTATTATTCTATCACCACAAGGATTTTACCTTGGAGTTAGAATATTGGAAGTCTATTTTTATGAATTATTACAAAAAAATAAAATCTATAAACGCAAGCTATTTCTATTTTTCGAGAATTTAATCAAAGAAAAATTAATTTATGCAATTGACAATACAAAAACAATGCGAAATAATATATTTATGCAAAGTCAAAAAAGGATAATGATGTGAATTTAAAATGTATTGCAAAATATACCAATGGAGCGTTAGACATAGTTGAAAAACTTTATATCGAAACATCCGGAACTCAAAAAAAAGACCTTCAAAAAGTTATGGCTAAACTTGTCATGATAAAAGAAGAGTTGGAAATTTCCTCTGATAACGCTAATAACGTCAAACGAAATAAAATTACAAACAAAGATGATGTTTATATTGTTTCTTGTTATTTAAGTAAATTTGGACACGAAGATTTATTTGAAAACTTAAATCAATCTCAAGCACTTAATAAATGTGCGGATATTTTATCAATCAAGTCAACATCTCTTAAAGGTACGAGAGATGCATTTGATCCTTTCTTCGATAATGGTAGAAAAGGTTGGACGGGAAGGCAACTGAACGAAAAAGAACTCGAAGTTTTTAATAAATACAATGATTTATCAAAAAAAGATTTCTTGCTTGATGTTAAAAAGATTTTAAATCTTACTTGACCTGAATTTAAAATGTTGATTTTTCTAAATTCAAAAAAGCTTCCATCCTTTTCCACCTATTTCCGGGTTTTAAAAAATGCAAAACGACCAGAACTACTTGCCATTTTTTTGCCACTGTAAACTATCACCCAGTTCTGGTCGGAGTATCATGAAGTCTTGGTCAAAATGCAGAAATCAATTAAAAATAGTTTAATAAAACAACCAAACAATGTTCTATTAAACTATTTTTTGCTTATAACGTAACTTTATTCTATATATCCACAAGACATAAAAAAATATCCTGTCAAACGGATTTAAAAATTTTTACATTTATTAACTCACATTAGATATTTTTTATAAAGGCTATAACCATTGATAATATTTAGTTTTAAAAATTAAATACTATTTATAATATTAAACAAAATATGACAAAATACAGATAATTATTACTTTTTTAGAACTATCATTATATTTATTAGAATAGTTATTATTTTGTAAATATTAGTTACACTTAAGTAAATATTATTATGGTGATGTTTTAATTAAAGAGGTGAAAAAACTCACGCATCTGTGGAAATTTTCATATAAGGAAAAATTTAATAAATGAAAAATGAAGATGGCTTTGATATATTAAGAAACCTAAATAAAAAGGAAGAAAATAAAGAAACTACTGTTTATGATTCTTACAAAAACATTGATTTAAATAAAATACTTAAGGAGCAAATTTATCCAGATGAAAAAATTGTTTATGTCGCAAAAACTCATTGGATATTGTTATTTTGGTCAATTTTTTTATTTATTATTGTATTGATTGGAGTTAGTGTTACTAAAAGTTTTTTAGTAATATTAGCCCAACCTATTTTACTTATAATGATTATTTTTTCAATACTTGGCATTATTTCATATTTTAATGCTAAGTTCATTCTTACAAATGTACGTTATATTCCAACATCTCTACTTGTTGATTTTCTTTATGAATTTTTATTATTTATAAATGTACCTATAAAAAATAAAGGTTATCTCTTAAGTAGAATTAAAAGTGTAAGTAGTTACAAAGATTTTTTTGGAAATGGAACACTATATTTAGATAATAAAAACCCTAAAAAAATTCTTGCACCTTCTCATTGTGTTAAAAATGTGAGAGCTCTAGAATTTAAAATTACTGAACAGTTAAAGTTGTCAAATAAAAATAATTTTGTTGAAAATGAGGATTTTATTAGTTTTAAGAAACAATTAAAACATAAGTATATTTTAGTAATACTTTTGCTGATAATCATGCAAATAGTTTTTTTAATATTTGATTTTAAAGTATTAAATGCAATTTCTTTATTTTTATTATCTTTATATTTAGCATTTAAAAAATTCAGAAAATCATAAATATCTAATTACGACAATACTCGTTATTCAAAGGGGAAAATATGCAAACAAGTACATCTAAAAATGATAACTCAGTTAACTATAAATTACTAGATACAGTTAATACAACTAGGTCTTTAGGAATATCAACTTTCCAAACATCTTTAGAACTAACAAGAGCTTTAGAAGGACCTTTATCTTATTCAATGACTGCTTTTAATTCCACAACAGGTGGGGCTTTAAGCTTTGCTGTAGATATAGCAGAGGGAAAAGATGCTGATGTTGCATTGGTTAGAGCAGGTAGTGGGAGTGCTACAAGCATTGGAATAACATTAATTGGTGAATTTATTGCTGATGCTGCAATAACTGCATTTGACCTGCCCCCGTTTTTCCTAACGATTAGAACTTAGTACTCCACGAGTTTCT
>JBAXKC010000071.1:0-4660 GCA_037137535.1 bacterium
AACTCAAGCTTTTTCTTCTTAATAAAGTAAAAGTAGTCAGACAGATTAAAAATCCGTAAAAAGGACTAAGGCTTTTAAAATAGCTATCGGTATCAGAGTTTAAAAAAGAATTACAAAGTTTTTCCCAAGTATATTGAAGAGGGAAACTCGGAGCATGCAAAGAAAAGTAAGAAAAACCCGACTTAGGGTCATAGGCTTTAAACTTTGCCTTAAAAGACTTGTCGTTATAATAAATTTTGCCCTCAGTTCCATAAACAAGAACATCATGCCCTTCAAGAGGATTTTTAAGGTAGATATTAGAGTAATTAACAAGTGTTACTGAGCAAACAGCAATTAATAATAAAGATAAAGTTCCTTGTATAAGTAACTTTTTTTTATCCTTAAATAAATTTTTTATCGTTAAAAACAAATTACTTATATTTTCTTTAATTTCATTTTTTTGTTTAAAGCAATAGGCAATTACAGAAGTAGAAAGTAATCCGTAAAAAGCAAATACTGAACTGATATAAAATAAATTTGATTTATGAGGAAATAATAAAATCATCCAGTACAAGATCAAAGCTGTAAAGATAGGGCCTAATCCCAAAGAATAAACAAATGTTTCAATAACAGATATTTCTTTCTTTTTAAAGAAAGTTGCAAAAAAAGAAAAAATAATAGAAGAGAAAACAATATTTGTCAGTAAAAATTTAGCTAAAAAATCAATTGTCATTTTATTAATACATACCAATAAGTTATAATTATACGTTCATTAATATAACAGAAGCCTTATAAATAATAAAATACTATTTAAAAAAGTGTTGTTTTTTGTTTAACTATTTATATAAAAAACAATTTTAATAGGGTAAATAAGTGAAAAAATACGAAAATGTAGTAAATGACCGCTATAATTCAATATCCTCTAAAAAACATATTTATGAAGATATTTATTCAGTTTTAAATCCGATTGGTTTTTGGACCTATATAGAAATTGAAACACTAATATGTAAATTTTTTAATACACTTAGAAATGAACATATTGATATAACAAAATTTAAAATTCTTGATATTGGTTGTGGAAGTGGCACAATAACAAGATTGTTTGCCGAAATAACTAAAAAACCACAAAATATTACAGGCATTGACTTATCAGAAGTCAGACTGAAAGAAGCAAAAGAATTAAATCAAAGTATAAAGTATGAGCAGCACGATATTGTTAATTTACCTGTATTTTCCGAAAAGTTTGACGTTATTTCAGCTTTTGTAGTTTTTATGCACTTAAATACCGAAGAGCAAATATTAAAAGCGATGCAAGGGATAAAAACAAATCTTGCACCAAACGGTTATTTTGTATGGTATGACGTGTACTCAAAAGATCATTTCAAATCACCTAAAAACGTTGATTCTTGGGGATTTAGCGGAAAACAGATGGACTATTTATGCAGTAAAGCAGGATTTAAAAAAGTTTCTAATCTGAATATTTTCAAAACCTTTTTCGGCAAAATTCACTCTTTAACTTTATGTAAAATTTTCCCTGTTTGGTTTGTGAAAATATTAGAAAAAATTATACCTTCAAAGGCAGGAAATATGTGCAGAATCTATAAAATTGATAAGCAGTAACTCAATTAATCATATTTTTGATAAACTAGAATAGTATTTATAGAAATACAATCAAAATACTAAGGAAGTTTCAAATGGATAAAAGTCTTGTTGTAATAAGTGCAAATTCATTGCATACTGCTAAATTCACAAATGCAGTAGCAAAGAAATTTGAGAAAATTTATTTAATAACTCATAAAGACAGCAAGGATTTTCCTTATGATAGTCCCCCAAATATGGAAACTATTGAAATAAATTTTAAAAGTTTGCTTGCTTCGATAACCATCTTTAAAATTTTAAAAAAAATAAAACCTGACTTAATGCATATTCACCAAGCAAATCATTACGCATTTCATTCATTTTTAGCTAATAAATTGTTAAACATACCTACAATTTTAACGGTTTGGGGTTCTGATGTGCTTGTATTTCCTTATATGAATCCAATTTATAAAAAAATGCTTAAATTTAACCTCAATAATGCAAAAACAATAACCGCAGATTCTTATAATCTTATAAGAGAAGCAAAAAAATATGTTAAAACATCAAAAAATTATAAGGTTATTAAATTTGGAATAGAGGATAGTTTTTTTAATTCTTGTTCAAATAGTATAAATTTTAAAGAAAATATAATTTTATCAAATAGACTTCATAAAAAACATTACAATATCGATCTTATAATTAAAGGATTTGCCAAAATTATAACTAAGTATCCTGACTGGAAACTTATTATTGTGGGTAATGATGAGACAGAAACGCCTTTATTAAAAGAATTGGTAAAAGAACTTAAAATTGACAAAAATGTTGATTTTGTAGGAGTTCTAAAACTAAGTGAACTGCAAGAGTATTATAAAAAAAGCAAAATTTTCACAAGTATTCCAAAAAGTGACGGTTTATCCGTAAGTCTTTTAGAAGCAATGGCAGCAGGTAATATTCCTGTCCTTAATAATTTAGCTCCTAATTTAGAACTGATTATTGATGAGATAAACGGCATAATTTCAAATGATATTAGCTCAATGGATATTAGCTTAATCAAAGCTATAAAAATGAGTGAAGATAATCAAACTTATAATAATCTAATTGAATGGAATAGAAATATACTGATAAAACAGGGTGTTTTATCAGTTTGCAGTAATCAAATAAATGAATTATATGAACAGTTTTACAAGATTTAAAGGAATATAGTTTTGACAAAAAAAGTTTTAGTTATCTCTTATTATTTCCCGCCTACAGGTGGAGCAGGAGTGCAAAGAACTTTAAAATTTGTTAAATATTTAATAGGGTATGATATAGAACCAATTGTAATAACTATTGAAAAAGACTTAAATCAGCCTGATGACAAAGAATTATTAGAGGAAGTTCCTTCAACTCTTAAAATTATCAGAACAACTAATTATAATTTTATTGGATTTTTAGATTATTTTAAAAAATTGAGATTAACAAATATAATAAATAAAATTAATTTTATTTTTAATTTACTTATAACTCCTGACGCTATGTTATTCTGGTATTTTTTTAACAGAAAAAATATCTTAGAAATAGTAAAAAAAGAAAATATTGATACAATTTATACAACATCAAGTCCGTATTCTTCACATTTATTTGGCCTTTATCTGAAAAGAAAACTTAAAAAAATTAACTGGATAAGTGATTTTCGTGATGCTTGGACGGATAATCCTTCAAATCATTACAATAAATTATTCAAATATAATTTTGTCAGAAGATTAATTGATAAATCACTAGAAAAAAAAATAATATATTCTTCTGATTTTGTAATTACTGCTGCAGAAATTATCAGTGAGTATTTTATTAAAACTTATAAAACCGATAAAATTCAGACCATTACAAATGGTTATGATGAGTCTGATTTTGCAGCTATACCAGTGAAAGAAATAAATTTAGAAAAATTTAGAATTATGCACTTTGGCTCATTATTTTCAAATTATCACCCTATGAATTTTCTTAATGCTTTTGCTGACTTTATAGAAACTTTATCAAAGGAAGAAAAAAATAAAATAGAAGTTAATTTTTATGGAAGAATGAAAAATCACTCATCAATTTTAGACTTTTGTAATGAAAAAAACATCCAAAAATATATTGAATTTAGCGACTATATTCCTCATAAAACTATGTTAAATAAAGCCGCAAATTATGATTTAACACTCTTATTTATCCCCTCTGATGAATTTAATAAAGGTGTTTATACGGGTAAATTATTTGAACTTATCAGATTAAACGTACCAATATTAGCAATGGTACATCCTGATGGAGTTGCGGCGAATATAATCAGAAACACTAAAACAGGATATGTTTATGACTTTGAAGATGTATCGGGTATTAAATCACAAATAAGCGAGTGTTATAGAAATTGGAAAGAATCAAAATTATATAGTGAATATTCATCACAAAAAAACTGGGATGAAGTAAAGCAATATGACAGAAAAATTCTAACTGAAAAATTAGCAGATAAGATTAAATCTTTTTAGAATTTTCTCTTTCTTCCATTTCAAAAAACATTGTTGGCGTCCAATTTAATATATATTTGAAAAATGGCTTAGAATATTTCGCGAATTTTTTTATATAAGGGTAATATGACGGATAATCTTTAAAATACTTATTTGGAGCGTCCCATATTGCATTAAACTCTTCGTTAGTCATATCAAGCTTTTTAATTACATAGTCCTTATCTCTTTCCATTTGGTCAGGATCATATGGGGATTTACTTAACATTTCTAATGCTTGCTCTCTTGATATTTCACCACTAAGAACTTGAGCTGAAAGGGTTATTTTTCTTTTATCAATATTAAATTTTCTCGGCAACCAATAAGAAATAGCAAATTTTGTGAAAACATTTTCATGATGATGTCCACCATAATATTCCCAGCCATATTCTCTTTTTAATAATTCTTGTGCTTCTTTTTTATTGTAATCAAGATAATAAAAAGGTCTTGTTAATTTTATATTTTTTACTGAGCTTAATAATAAGATTTGTATTGTAGACAATATTGGGAATGTTTTAATTTTATGACGACTGACATGCCCCCAAAAAATCCCCCTATTTAAAACTTAGTGACTCCTATGTAAA
>JBAXKC010000072.1:0-4505 GCA_037137535.1 bacterium
ATTATAGACTCTATTTTACTGATTTTGTTTCATTTTTAACCAAACAGCTTCTTAGTTTAATTGACTAACAGCTAATACTTATAATAAAATAATAGTATAAATATGGAGAGGTGCTAGAGTTGGTTTATTGGCGTCGCCTCGAAAGCGAATGGGCTTCACGGCCACAAGGGTTCGAATCCCTTCCTCTCCTGTTTCTAGTCTTAAAAAATAGAATAATGGTAATTAATAAAGCGAATCGCCTGCACAGTGGGCGATTTTTCAGTTTGGAGAATAAGTAACCAGCCAAACAAAGAAAATATTCTTATAAAATAGCAGAAAATTCTCCTTTTGCTTTTTTCGGGTGGCCGCTCGAATGGAGAAGAAATGAAGTAATAAAACCGCAGATGTTAATCAACGGTTTTTTAAAGAGAGATTTAAATATAATGTGTTAAATTAGTTCTAAATGAAGTTTTAGTTTTTTATTCACTTCTTTTAACTTTTCTTTTGAAAGATCACCAATTTTATTTTTTAATCTAAGTTTATCAAATGTCATTATATCAGCAATAATCACAGAACTCTTTTTATCAAGACAATTTACAGAGTCAGGTTCTATTAAGAGAGTAAAAATATATTCCTTTTTAACATTGCTAGTAATTGGCATTATAGTAACCTTAGTCCTATTTTCATTTGAAATATTATTAGAAATGACTAAAGCTGGTCTTGTTTTTTGAATTTCAGTGCCAATAGAAGGATCGAACTCAACTAGCCAAATTTCACCACGCTTTGGTGTTTTATCATTCATTATCATTATCCAAATCCGTCAAGGCAGCTTTTTCCAAATCTTTCCACTCCTCATCATTTTTTTCATAAAGATTGGAATATTCTTCATAATCACTTGCAAGTTTCTCTTCAAACTTTTTCTTTTTATAGTCTTCAAGGATTGTGACAATAGTCTTGCTCCTATTTTTTCCTTGCTCATCTAAAAACTCTAGTATGTCCTGTGGAAGTGAAACTGAAACTTTTGGCATGTTCTTTACCTCTTTTTATTGCTACCTCATTATAGCATATATTGGTCGTATAAATGAAGCGTGTAGTTTGAGCGCTCAATTTTGATGTATTCTGAATATACATATTTTCATATATATTAAAGCTAAGCCTAGATAAATTGGTGCATCATCAGAATCTTGATTTAGTGCTTCTCTATAATAGTCATAAGCTTTACTTGTTATTTATTCAACTGAGTTAGAATGCCTATTTAAATTATCTCCCACTTTATAATTACTCAACATGATAGATAAAGTAATTTGAAAAATACAAATCATCCCAAGTGTGGGCTAAAAAATCTTAAAACATCAGGCTATGAAAATGGTTTACACTTATATTATTCTTGTGGGAAACTAATAATATAAGGATTCCAATAGTTCTATCTTATAACTAATGGAGTTTTAGTTTTATCCCTTTTTAATAATTCATGATTTTCAATAAGATATTGAATAGCGGTTTTGAAATTTTTATCTTGTCCTGAAAAGAATAAAGCTTCATTTAAGTTTAATTTATTGAATTTTTCATTTAATTGATTTCTAAAAACTTCATCATTAATAAGTTTTAGGGTAATATTCACATACTCATCTTTATTTGTAGCTATTAATTCATTTAAATTAAATTCTCTCAGCAATTGAGAAGCTGCTCTACTAAAAAATCTGTCACCTTCAAAAGCAACAAAAGGTTTTCTTAAATAGATTGTATCTACCATGCTATTATAGCCACCATAAGGATATGAATCCAAAGTTATATCAGCTTCTTCAAAAATTGTCATGTATTCCTGATATCTTTTATTTATAATTATTTCTACATTTTCAGAACCTAATATAGAATTTATTTTTTTCAAAAAAGGAAGATAATTATTGTGCCTTAATAATCCACCACTACCAGGAAAAATTCTAAAAAGAAGTTTTTTTTCTGATTTATCAATTATTTCTTTTAAATAATTAATTAAATTATCGTTAATTTTTTTTATTCCCCAAGGGCAGTTTATTATAAATTCAGATCGTGTTTTCTTAATATTTTGAATTTGATAATTAGGGTAAATAGAATGCTGACCTAATCCCGGAATAAGAACAAGTCTTTCAAAATAGTTCAAATCTGCTTTATCTATTAATTCAACATCTGCTCCTCCTATCCAGTAATCGATTTCAGCTCCATAAGTGCTAGAAGGATGACCGTAACCAGCTGCTTGAATTGGGGCTATTCTAAGATTTGCAAGATAAATACTTTCAAGATCCATACCTATATCAGTAAAATAAGCAAATTGAAAATCATTTTCCTGTATTTGACTTATATCAGGATTTTTCTCTGAAAAATTTATATATTTTATTTCTTTAAATAAAGAACTGTCTGAATGCAAAGAATTTACACCAAAAGTGATAAGAGTTAAGTCATAATCATCTTTTAATGACTCAATAAAGCTAAAACAACTTTTACAAACGGCTGTTATTCGATTCCATCTTCCGCTTATTATTGCTATTTTCTTTTTATTTGGAGTGTTTTTTATTTTTATATCATTGTGTAATCCCATATAGGTACAAGAATAATAGGCTTCATTAAAAGTATTAGAAACCAATTCTAAATTTTCATTTACATTATTTAAATGATTAATTAAGTTATTATAGTTAATTCCACAGTAATCATTTACAAGAAAATAATGTAAATACCATAAAGAACCAAGTTTTGGATATTCAAATAACTGATTATAATTTAATTTTATACTATTTCTTGAGGAATAAAGAGCAAGAATTTTTCTATAAAAATTTTCTTTTTGGGATAATAAGGTTTTCAATTGAAGATCAGTATTTTTAAAATCAGAAATAGCAACTATATTTGAAATAATATGATTTAAACGAATAAATTGAACAGCATCCTCATAATTTATTATATAATTTTCTTGAGTAAAAAGGAAAAGAAATGCTTTTACAAATTTATTTATAATTTGCAATTCTTTGTTTGTAGTTTTTAACATTGTATTTTTTTCAAAAAATACTAGTATACTTATAAATTTTTCTGACAACTCATCATATTTATGAGTTATATATAACTCATAAAGTTCTATAATTAATAATTCTATATCTGCTAAGTATTGATAACCCATTATTTATCTTATACTCCTAAAAAATCAATATAAATTCTTTATGATAACTGTATAATTAATATTATCTTAAAAATAGGGATTTAGGGAAAAATTCAATCCTGAATTTCTGGTTTCAGATAGTTGGAATCGATTGTTATGGATGGAGAATATTGTGATCTAATTCTTTCTAGACTGTATTAAAAACTTAAAATGCTCATAAGCTTCTTGGACGGGATGAACCCATACATTTTGCTGTTTTTGTCTAAATAATTTAACACTATCATACCAGGGGCTAATTTCAAGGTCATAAGTCCAACGCCAACTATGTATATATGATAAAAGAATCCAAGTTGGTTTTCCTAAAGCACCTGCCAAATGTGGAACGCTTGTATCAATGCTAATTACAAGGTCAAGATTTTCTATAGCTGCTGCAGTATCACTAAAATCATTAAATGTAGAGCCAAGATCAATTATGTTAATATCATCAGGTAAATTATTCAAATCATCAACGCCATCGCCTTTTTGCAACGAATAAACTTGAACATTAGCTAATTTACAAAATGGGTAAAAATAGGAAAGATCATTGAGGGATCTATATTTATCATTAACTTCTTTATTTTTACAATTCCATACTATACCTAATTTAAAATCATCATTATCAAAATACTTATTTCTATAATATTTTACTTTTTCAGGTTCAGCTTTTAAGTAATGATCTTTATATGGAATATTATCTATAGTTGTTTTCAATCTATGAGGTAAGCTCATAACAGATATATGTGTATCACATTCAATATTCTCGTCATCTAATGAATTATCAAGTATCTCTGCCTTTAAATTACTATCTTTAAATAATTTTTCAAGTGAAGAATAACCACTATGCAATTTCAGTATAACTTTTGCACCAAGTTCAAAAAGTACAGGTACGTATCGGATAAAATTAATAATATCTCCTAACCCTTGTTCGCCGTAAACACAAATAGTTTTGCCTATAAGTGAAGAACCGTCCCAGATAGGTTTTGAAATATTAGGAAACCTATTTTTTATAGCTATATTTTTTAAAAATCTATACTCATAATAATCCCAGGCAAATTTATATTGTTTATTTAAAAAATATAAATTTGCCAAATTAACATATGCTTCCCAATATTCAGGTTCTAATGTAATAGCTTTTTTATAATACCATTCAGCTTCTACAACTCTTTTTTGTGCCATATAAGCATAACCTAAATTATGGTAAATTATTGCTTTATCAGGCTCTAAGTCTAATGCTTTAAAATGATATTCAATTGCTTCATCACAATTTATTTCACTAATAATTGCCCCAGCATTGTAGTATATTTGAGCAGGCTCTAGACTAGCACTTTTCTTGTAAAACTTTTAAATTCTTTTTGTAGTTTTT
>JBAXKC010000073.1:0-4261 GCA_037137535.1 bacterium
TGTTACTTAAAATGGTATTAATTACTGTTTCAATTTTTTCGTTTAATAATGAGAATTGAGAATTACTTGATTCTGCATCAACAGCTTCTTCAAGTAGGTTATTTAATGCTTGAAGATAGGCTTTAATGTCATTTATTTGCTCAGAAGAAGATTTATCAGCTAATAACTCTAATATGTCTTGTATTTGTTCTTTTTTAGAGACTTCAGCAAATATAGTCTCAAGTTTTTCTGAAACAAAATGGACACCTTCTTGAATTTTTGAGGTTTCAGTAAGAACTTGCTCAAATTGAGAATTATTACTGAAATGTTCATCTACTTTATTTGAAAGGTCACTTATAGATTGATTGGCTTGATGAATTGAATTTAATAATTCATCAGGGTTTTGAATTGATTTTAAGCTTTCAATACTATTTTTAATTTCACGAATTTCAGTAGTAAGTTCACTTATATCGGATTTTTTAGCATTCCATTCTAAGAGATGATTAATCTTTTCATAAAGAGGATTAATATTATCCTTTATGCTTTGTATATCTTCTAAGGAAACAGTTACATTGCTTGCTTCTATTAGATGATTAAGCTTTTCATAAAGTGGATAAATACTATTTTTAACATCTTGAATTTGTTCTTCTTTTGCATTTTCTGTTTCTAAAAGTTCAAGTTTTTCATTTACTGTGTTAAATAAATCCTGTATTGCTGTAATGCTTTCAAGTTTATAAGTTTTTTCCAGCTTAACTAAAACAGCTTCAATTTTATCAAAAGAATTATCATTAATATTTTCTGAAATATAATGAATTCCTTCTTGTAATTTTGATATTTCAGAGAGAACTTGTTTATTGTCAGCTTCGTTACTTAAATTATTTATTTTTTCAGAAATTTCGTCTGTTTTTTCTTTTAATACGGAGAAGTTTGAGTTGCGAGTTTCTGTTTCAACAGCTTCTTCAAGGAGGCTATTTAATGCCTGAAGATAGGCTTTAATATCGTTTATTTCATCAGAAGAAGATTTATCAGCTAATAATTCGGAAATTTGTTTTAGTTGCTCTGAATATTCGGATTTTGGACTATTTTCAACAATATTTTTAATTGATTCAAGAGTAGATTTTACTTCATTGAGCTGATTAAAGTCTATTTCTGAAGTTGTTTTCAAGTTTTGAGAAATTAACTCTATCTTGTCATCAAGTGAAACAGTAGCTTCTTTTATATTATAGATAGTTGAAATAATATGATGATTATCAATAATATCTTTTAGCTCTTCAATTTTTGTAATAGCACTTGCTACTTGATTTTGAAGAGAATCGGTATTTTGAGAATCACATAGACCCGCTAATGTTGTTTCAAGTTTGTTTATAACATTATAAAAAGAGTCTTTGTCAATAGATTGAGGTGTTTCAGCAATAATATTATTAAGATTTTCAAGTTTTTCGTAGACTTTAGTAATTTCTTCTTCAATCGTATTAGAAGAACGTCCAATTTCATCAACAGTTAATTTAAGAGAATAAAATTGATGTTGACTTGGAAGGTCGGTTATTTTTGTGTCTAATTGTTCAAGATTTTCTATAAAAGAATAAAGTTTTGACTTTATTTCATTAAGCTGTTCGGTAGAGTGAAGATTGTTGATATTGTCATTTATTGAAGTTATGACATGGTGTAATTCTCCTGATGAGGCATTATTTTGAACGGAGTTTGAAACATCATCAATTTTTTGCAGAAGGGTTTCTAAATTGTTTATGATAAATAAAGTATCTTGAGCTTTATTTGAGTTTTCGAGGTTTTCTTTTATTTCAACAATTTCATTTTTTATATTGTTGCTTTTTAACACTTCCATTAATACCTCGAATATTTCAGGAAGTTTATTTAATTTTTCAATAATATAGGATAGTTGCTTAGCATTTTCGCTGTTGTCGGCTTCATTTACGTCAGATAATAATGCGACTGAATACTTTAATTCATTAACGGTATTTTTGAATTCTAAAATATGTTCATTAGACACACCTTCTCTTGAATTTGAAGGCATGTTAATTAATTCGTTATAAAGACTTTCAATTTTATTGGAAACTTCTCCAATGTTGCTTGAACTATGGGTAAGTCTTTCCATTGTCTCGTAAAACGATGATATTTTTGTATCTATTTCTGTAATGGACGTAGAAACGCCATCAATTTTATGGCTTATGGTATTTCCTGATTCAAATAGAGATTCTATTAATTCTTTATTGCCTTGATTTAACTCATTGATAAGTTTTTTATTCAGGTCAAGTTTTTCATGTAAAAACTCAAAGGCAGAGTTAAGTTGTAATTCTTGTTGGGTAAGAAGAGGTCTTATTTCTGAAAGTAATAAATTTAGCTCTTCCTCATTTATACCGCTTGTTTTTTCTATTTCTGCCGTTTTATTTATTTTTTCATTTAATTGATTTAAGTCATTTTTAATATTATTGAAGCTTGAGGAAAGTTCTTGAATAGAAGTTTTGAGTGAATTAAATCCGTTATTAACAAACTGATTTTCATTAGTTAATTCTTTTGCACTTTTTTTAAGCAGTTCATCAATATATCCGTTAAGTTTTTCTATATAGGATATTTTTTGATCTAAATAAGTTTGTTTATCGTCAATATCTTCTTTAAGTTTTGAAAGAAACAGGTCTATATAGTCAGAAGAGGTTGATTGAGCAAGTATATCAAGCTTGCTTTCTATTCTATTGATAATGCTGTTATTGATAGTGTTAATTTCTTGTTTTTCAAAGTTTTGAGCAAGACCATGAACAAGTGAAGTTAGCTCATCTAGTTTATTATTCTGATTATTTTGCATTTCTTCGTTTGTGTTAAATTCTTGTCCGTGCTCCATAGGGTAAAACCTCTCTATACACTGTTTTTAAATCAATTAAAATATTAACTATACAAAATTATTGCATAAAATAGATTAATTGTATTTTTTTAAATCAGAGTAACTTTATCTGCCGGATTAAAAGTACGTTAATTGTGCTTATAATCTGCTTTTAAGTCTTTTGACTTTGTAAAATTTGTTTACAATTCATTCAATAAATTTTTAGCTTTTTTTAAATCTTGTAGCATTAGCCATTTAGGCTTACCTTCTTCTTGAGAAGGATTTCTTAAAAGATATGACGGATGAAAAATAGGCATCATTTTCGACTCAAAAGGACCGTCAAATAATTCGCCTCTGATTTTAGTTATGGTTAGTTTTGTTTTTAAAAAAGAGGCAACAGAAGTTGCTCCTGTCAGTAAGATTAATTTTGGTCTGATGAGAGATATTTGCGCATCAAGATAACTTCTGCAAGCTGCTTTTTCACTTTGTGAAGGAACACGATTATTTGGAGGTCTGCATTTTACGGTATTACAGATATAAATATCATTTTCTCTGCTTATTCCTTCATTTTCAAGCAATTGAGAGAGAAGTTTCCCCGCTCTTCCTACAAAAGGGATGCCCTGTTCATCTTCTTGCTGTCCTGGCGCTTCTCCTATCAGCATAAGTTTTGCTGATGGATTTCCTGAAGAAAAAACAGATTTTGTTCTGGTTTTTCCAAGGTCGCATTTATAGCAAGAATTACAGTCATCCCTTAATGTATTAAGAGTTTCTATTATTGTTTTGTCGTCTAATGCTTCGTGGTTCAAAATGTCATACATTTCTTACTTTGTAGCTGTAACAACAATTAAATGGTAGCCGAATTGTGTTTGAATTGGCTCGGAAACCTCACCTACAGGAAGTGAGAAAGCAGCTGTTTCAAACTCAGGAACCATCATTCCTTTTCCAAAAAATCCTAAATCTCCGCCTCTTGCGCCTGATGGGCAAAGTGAATTTTGTTGAGCAGCTTCTTCAAAGGTTATTTTACCTGATACGATTTCAGCTCTAAGTGCTGTAGCTTCTTCAAGTGTTTTAACTAAGATGTGGCTTGCTCTTACTTGGTTTATTGTTTGCATTTTTTTAACTTCTCCGTTTTTACTTTTTTTGTACCAACCAAATGCTTCTACTGCGTTACAATTTGTGCAGAAAACAATAGAAAATATAGAAAAGATTACCATTGTTGATAAAATTTTAGATTTCATTGTTTTTCTCTCCTATATTGAAACAAACTAATTCTAATATAATCTTACTCTAAATAGTATTAATTTTTTATAAATTTGTAACTTAGCCTTATGGTTTCTTTGGGAGTATTATGTTTTTGCGAGAATGAGTTTAATAATTAAGTATTTTTTTCTAAAAAATAAGGCTCTAGACTAGCACTTTTCTTGTAAAACTTTTAAATTCTTTTTGTAG
>JBAXKC010000074.1:0-4128 GCA_037137535.1 bacterium
CGATTCTTCCCTATCTTCGAAGAGGACCGACCTCAAAGAATTTACGATACAAAACGATTACAAATAAAAAAGCAATTGCGAACTGGACTACTACAGCTTTTATTTCGGTAGAAATCAGCAATATTTTTGCAAATAAAAAAAGCGCCCCTATCAGGAGCGCTTATATTTTTAGGTTTTATTCAACGATGGTATTCCAGTTGTATTTATCTTCAACTTCGCCTTCCTGAATAGCCCTGAGCATATTGTATAATTTTGTGCAAACAGGACCTGCCTTGCCATCTTTGCAATACAGATATTCTTTTTTGGTATCCCTGTCCTGAATTCTCTTGATAGGCGAAATAACCGCAGCGGTACCACAAGCACCTGCTTCATCAAAATCAGCTAATTCTTCAACAGTTATATGACGTTGTTCAACAGTTAAGCCCATATCTTCGGCTAACTGACGCAAGCTCATATTGGTAATGGATGGTAATATTGATTTTGAAGAAGGAGTAATATATTTATCCCCTTTAATCCCGAAGAAATTGGCAGGACCCGCTTCGTCGATATATTTCTTTTCTCTGGCATCGAGGAACAATACAGAAGCAAAACCTTCATCATGTGCTCTTTCGCCGGCTCTCAGACTTGCAGCATAGTTACCGCCTACTTTATAGCAGCCGGTACCCAGTGGTGCAGCTCTGTCAAAATCGCGGCAGATCTGAATACTTACCGGATTAAATCCTTCTTTAAAGTAAGGACCTACAGGACCTACAAATACCATGAACAAATACTCGCTGGCAGGTTTTACCCCAACCTGAGCGCCAGAACCGTACAATACAGGACGAATGTACAATGAAGCTCCTTCTCCGTAAGGTGGAATAAATTTCTCATTCAGCTTAACAGCCTGAAGAACTGCTTCTCTGAATAATTCGGTAGGAACGTTTGCCATCATGATACCATAGGCAGAATTCTGCATACGTTTAGCATTCTCTTCCAAACGGAAGATTCTGATTTTACCGTCTTTTCCCCTAAAAGCTTTTAAACCTTCAAAAGCTTCCTGTCCATAATGTAAAGCAGTGGCAGCCATGTGAATATTCACATATTCCGAAGAGGAAATCTCGAGTTGACCCCATTCGTTGTTACGAAAGTAGCAGCGAACATTATAATCGGTTTTAAAATAACCAAAAGGTAAATTTTTCCAATCAATAGTATTCATATCTCTGTGTATTTGTAAGTTAATGTTTTAAAAAACGCTTTTAAAAACAGGGTAAAATTAGAAATTAATTTCAAATTAGCATGTATTAAATATGAAAAAAGCGGTTTGTTAAAACACTGTATAGCTTATTGCATGATATACAGATTTATAAAGATAAGGCCTGCCAAAAAACAAAAGAATTTATCTTCAAAATAATTACTGAAAGCAAAATAAAAGAAAGTAAAAACACCACCTTTAAATTGCTGTAATTATGAATGTCACATAAATCCCATAAAACTGAAAAATTAAATGATTCATTGTGAATGAAATATGAATAATAAAAATACTGATATCAGATAAATTGCAGAAAAATTAGAACAAAATAATAGCTAAAAATTCGCCCTGAAATTGCCATTGTAATACAGCAATTTACAATGGAGTTTTTTTACTCACCATTAATTCGCCACTTAATCATATCATTGCTTTATATCTTAACTGATGTTACGCAAGCCGATAAATTTTACTTAAATATATTTTTGTTAAAAAATTTGGATACAACCCGAAAATCTTAATATTTCATTTTTCTTTAACTTCGTTGCTTGAACAAAAAGTTACAAAAATTCAAGACTGACCTCACCTAAATCCTCTCCAAAGGCGAGGACTTTCAAAACTACGCCTATAAAAATGCTACGCAATACTATGAATAGCGAAATATTTATTTGTGCATATACTAAGCTGTTAATCTTCGCTATTCTGTATTGCTTTCACATGCCTCCGCTGTTTTTAAATGCTTGTTTTGTAGCGTAAATTATTTGAGGTCAGTCCTAGCTTCGTAGTAAAATTGAGTAATATAATAAATGTCAAAAAAAATAACTATAAAATAATTGGTTGAAAAATAATAAGATTTGGCGTATTTTCAAATTTTGTGCGTAACATGAGATCTTAATATTTGACAGTTACATTTGCTTCATTATTAATTAAAACAATGAAAAAATCAAATTTATTTTTAATGGAAAGCCTGGTTGGATTATTGGCAACTTCATGATAAGGTCATATTTGTAGTTTATTAGTTTAAACCGTTCATCACCCATATCAGTAAAATCCTGAACGTACTAAAAAGCTGAGGCAACACCACTATGTTACTGCTTCATCGGATTTAAATTAGGTATAAAGCAGTTAGGTTATGGGTTTACAGCAGGCAGGCAGTGGGTATAAAGCATATAGATTATGGGTATACAACAGATAAGTAGCGGGTATAAAGCAGATAGGCAATGGGTATACAGCAGTTAGGCTGTGGGTATACAGCAGTTAGGCAGCGGGTAAAACATACCGGATTGCAGCTTTACACCTGCTGCTCAGCTTGTGCAGAGGCGCTGTATAGTGGGTACAGAGCAGCTCAGAAGGGCTGTGCAGATCATATGCAGCGGGTAAATAACTCCTTGTATAAGATGCATCGACAAGTCATAGCGGGTATATCGCCTGTCTGAAGTGGTGAAGAGTTTGTCGTCTTGCCGGAAAAGCCGTAAAAATGCCCGCTAAGCAAATTGTTTAACGGGCATAAATAATGACAACTTCTTTTTATTCCAGGTCAAGATATAAATCTAATTAAAAAAGACATGGAATTAAATTACAGTCTTTACATCATCGTGTTTTTTGAGCATAAATCTTGCTTTCAAATCTTCATAAACGCCTTTGGCAGAAGATACATTTTGTTTAATAGCTTGTTTTACATAACTGTAAATTGCCAGTGCTGCATACATCGCTTCACCTCCCACTATCAAACGCGTGTCGGATACATTATCTGTAAGCTCTCTCAGATGGGTTTCAATTACTTTTAATGCAGCATCATAAGCTACATCTTTTTTAAATTCGGCTACATCAACAAATGCCGGAACAATTTCCGGATGTTGAAGAGCATGTTCCAATGTCTTCTGTACAAATGGAATACTCCCGTCTCCCATTTTCATTCCTCCCTTTCTTTCTGTTGGAGTCAGGACCAATACCTGCGGAATCAACACGCTGACTTCTTTTAACTTGCTCACTATGGTATCAAGCACTGCCTGATTCATAACTGCAGAAACTCTATTCTCTTTCATGCTTTATGATGTATTGATATTGCCTACTCTGTTAAAGCTTTTCGGCGACTGCTGGTTTTAAATTTTCCGTTTTTTGAAGATTATTCGAGTAATTTACTGCAATGCTGAAAAGCTTTGCCGTATAAGCTATTGTACGGTTTTGTTTAATAAATTAATGATGTAGATTAAGAAATATTCAAACCTGATACGATATATTCTGAAATGCAAAGAGACACACTACAAATGTAAGTCAATTGATAAGTGATTCCTAATTAATTATCGTTTTTATATGATTTATGTGACTTCGTTGAGAAATAAATTTTTAAGCAGTTGATTTCAAGGCTTATTATATTTAAAAACATGTAATTTATCTGACATCCTTAAAAAAAGGCTGCAAAAACACCTATAAAAAGAAAATAAGGATTGATTTTTAGTCAAATTATGATAATAAAGGCGAGGACTTATGCAACAACAAAAAGAATTTACAGCAAATTATTTTTTTAAATCTTTAATAAATGATCAAAAGATCGCGATCAACTTCCTACATCCTCTTGTAAAAAACAAAGATAATTTTGAACCTAAAAATAAATTCCACAAAAATCCCATACTACTAAAAATTCAAACAGCTTATTGTGAACGGAATATGAATAATAAAAATAACGATGTCACATAAATCACACAAAACTTACTATTTAACAGTTGATTTCTTATAAATAGCTTACTTTTGAGGTCTTAGATAAAATCAACAACTGATACTGTTAATTTTTAATCGCATTAGATTTTCAAAATTCTATATAGTTAGTTTGTATGAAGAAATTTATTTACCCCTTAATATTTTTTATTAGTTCAATCAATGGTTTTAGTCAAACCTCAACATTT
>JBAXKC010000075.1:0-4020 GCA_037137535.1 bacterium
ACAAATTCAAGAATATTATCAATTGCCTCAATTATATGATAAAGTCTCTCTTTATTTTTTGGTTTTTCTCTCATAAATCAGGATTTTTTCATTCTCAGCATTTTTCTCAGCAAAATGCTTTAATTGCCCTTCTTCAACCAGATCAATCTTCTTACCGGTTAACTGCTGCAAATCATTTACAATGTGAATATATTTAAACAATGTAATTTTGGCATCAGGTGTAAAATAAACCAATATATCTATGTCGCTTTTTTTGTTTTCTTCTGCCCGAGCATAAGAACCAAATACCCATGCTTTTTCTATCGGTTGATTAGAAAAATACTCTGATAATTTATTTACTATCACACTATTCATAACGCATTTGGAAAATTAAAATTCATTCAAATATAAAGCAAAGGTAATATATTTTGTAATCTATTAATAATTTCAATTGATAATTTTCGCGAGACTAAAGTGTTTATGTAAGTATCTTATTCCCGTAATCAATCGGGGCGTTCCTGCTATCTTTATCTATTCCATGGGAGGTGAGTTTAGCGAATACCATAATGTGTATGATCTTCCAAATAAAATTCCATTGACTAAATACAATGAGATTTTTAAATTACTGTAGATTACCTCAAGTAAGTCATCTAATGCCAACCCAAAATTGATTATAATACCCCTTTTATTTAACAAAAAATACCTTAATTAGGGTATTTTTTTGTTTTGTTTTTTACTCTATTTTTGTAACATAATTTTAATACAAAAGTCAATGTTTATTAACGACTTTTTTTTAACTCATCAATAAAACTATTTGCACAATGCTATATTTTACTACAAAAATCAGAACGAGAGCTCCGGCAAGCAGTCGGAAACCTCCGAAAGCTTGAACGAGAACTCTGGCAAGAAAGCGGAGGCTCCGAAAGTTTGAACGAGAACTCCGGCAAGAAAGCGGAAACTCCGAAAGCTTGAACGAGAACTCTGGCAAGAAAGCGGAAGCTCCGAAAGTTTAAACGAGAACTCCGGCAAGAAAGCGGAAGCTCCGAAAGCTCGAACGAGAACTCCGGCAAGAAAGCGGAAGAAATTACTACTCAAAGCAGTTATTTTTTTATTTATACAGTGCATAATAAGTAGTAAACAATATATTATATCATATTTTTAATTTCAAAATTATGTAATAAAAATTTAGAACGCAGATGAAACGGATACGTTCCGTAAACGCAGATATTCACAGATTTTTTATTTCATTCTGATTTCTTGATTAAAAATCCGTTTAAATCAGCGTTTCCCTTCAGGGATCAGCGTCATCAGCGTTCCAAAAAACAAATTAGATGAATTAATACTATGATTTTAAATATAATAATACAAAGGATTACATAAATAATAATACATATTAATCACTTAAAAATTTTTAACATGGAAATTATAAAAATAGATCTTGCAAAACTTCACAACGAAGAACATTTTCAGTTTCAAACTGAATTTAAAACACAAGTTGAAGTATTTACTGCTATCAGTTTGAACATTGAGGCTAAGTTTGATAATTATTTGCTTAAATATGCCGAAGAAGACGAGGCTTTGGTTTTTATCAACAAAAGCACCTATACCAATCAAATTGCAGCAGCAGATGCAAAACGCGACAGCATTTTTAATGGCTTGAGAGAAACCGTAAAAGCAGCCCGCAATCATTTTACACCTGCAGTGGTGCAAGCAGCCAACAATTTAATGGTAATATTTGATGCCCATGGCAATGTGGCAGTAAAACCTTATGATGAAGAAACCGCCGCCATTACAAGTTTGGTTGCCGATTTGCAGGGCGATTTTGCAGCCGATGTTGCCCTGGTGGGCGTTACCGCATGGGTTGTCGAACTCAAAGCATCTAATATTAGTTTTGAATTAGTAGTAACCAATCGTTACTCCGAAGAATCAGCAAAAACCATACTTCGCATGAAACGGGTGCGTAAAGAAATAGATAAACTATACCAGGAAATAGTAAATTTAATCAATGCCATGATATTGGTAAACGGCGACAGTCATTACAAAGATTTTGTAACCGAAATGAACCACCGCATCGATAACTTTAAAAACGTTATAGCCAAACGCAAAGGCAAAAATTAATAAAGAGCTTAAGCGAAATAACGGAAGTTGGCTTAAAAAAAGAAAGTGAGGGCTTCACTTCAAGTGAAGCCCTCACTATTAATTGACGATAACAACAAATAATTGATGATATGATTTTTTTTAGAAAACGCACTGAAATTACTACTGAGTTTAGAAAAAGTAATAAAATAGAAATTATAATAAAACGGATACAAAATAATTTTATCTTCATTATAATTGTGTTTTTAAGTAGTATTATTGTATCAATAGCTGCTTTTACAGGTTCTATTAAAACTATTGTAGAGACTTATACATCTATAACAAAACATGAAGAACCTATATTTAAAAAGAGTGATAAAGACATTAAAATATTATTTGTTCCATTTTTTGAAATAAGTCAAGATGGGAAACAAGATATGGCATATATTATTAAACAAAGATTAGAAAAGCTAAATAATATTGATACCCTACATATTTTGACACATTATATTCAGAAGAAAGTAACTCAAAACTTTAATGATGACAGTGCCAAATATTTGCTTGAATTTAATAATGCAGACATGATTATATATGGAGACTATGATAAAAACAATATTGACTATGACATAAATTGCAAATATTATTTTTCAGATCGATTGAAAAATAATAAATTAAATATAAAAAATCAAACAGACAATATACAAATATCATTATCAGATATTAGAAATGGGAAATTACAAGGCAGTGTTGAATTTTGTATTTATTGGATCTGTGGAAATTCTGAGTATCAAAATAAAAATTACTCAAAAGCTCTTAAATATTTAAACAAAGCGTCGGAACTTAATCCTACTTATGCCAATGTTTATTGCAACTTAGGAGATGTATATTATAGCATAAACAACTATAACAGGGCAATAAACAACTATGACAAAGCTATAGTGCTTGATCCATTATTGAGTGAGGCTTATTTTAATCGTGGTTGCGTTAATATTATGAAAGGAGATACAGCTATTGCAGGCAAAGACTTAGATAAAGCCATAGATATAAATAATAAATCAGCTTTTTATTATTATATTCGAGGTTCTCTATATTATTCAAAAAAAGATATGAATTTAGCATTATCGGATTATAATAAAGCAATCAAGTTGGATTCAAAAGTTGCTAATTATTACAGTCTACGAGGACGTGTTTATAGGGATAAAGAAGACTATGGAAATGCCATGAATGATTTTAATAAGGCTTTGAATTTAAACCCAAATGATGGAATTACATATTTTACCCGTGGTTATGTATATTATATGAAAGGTGAAATAGATTCAGCTATTATGGATTATAATAAATCTTTAATGTTTAAACAAAACTTTGCTGAAGCTTATTTTTATCGAGGAGAGGCTTATTATGAAAAAGATAATGAAGATAATGCAATTAAAGATTACAATAAAGCAATAGCGCTAAATCCAAAATATGTATCTGCTTATATTTCTAGGGGTATATGTTTTCTGACCAAAACTTATTTAACCAAGATAGATATTGATAATGCTGTACAAAATTTATTGAAAGCAAGAGAATTAGACCCCAAAGATCATTCGTCTTGGCTCCCATTTGCACTAGCTATTAAAGCTAAAAAAAATTATAAGTATGATGGTCAAATAAAAATTGAAAAGCCAAAGAAAATAAAGGCAAATTCATTGTTCAAAGTACCTTGTATATAAATGTGGTCATTCTTTTAACAGGCATAGATCTTTATAAAAAAGAAATTTTCGATTAAATATCCGATTGAAGCAGATATGATAATTAAAAAATACGTTTAACAACAATCTAAAAAATAACGAATAATAAGAAAACAATATATATGCTATGAAAAATCTTAAAAAACACCCCGTTAATTACAGGAAACCAATTAGTTTTATTTATCTGATATTTCTTTTCTTGTTCCCATTCTCTGCTTTTACACAGCACACACTT
>JBAXKC010000076.1:0-3875 GCA_037137535.1 bacterium
TTAGGACAGCCCCCTTTCACGGGGCAAAGACGGGTTCGATTCCCGTACCGGCTACGAAACGAGAATCAAGGCTACTTCCAACGAGGTAGCCTTTCTCATTTTCTTCCGAAACCCTTGCTACGCTTGAGATTAGAGAGACCACGCTATTCACTCTTGGAGTTCGAACTCGCTTATTTTCCTTATCATACCTTATTCCCTCTGGGAATAGCAAATATTGTAATCGTTGCTTATCATCATAGTCGCAGGAAACCCACAACTGTAAGGGGTCTAGCAAAATTTCCAAACCATTTTTTACTGCTTTTTCTAAGTTCGAACTCTTAAAATCACCTTTGACATTTTCCTCCTCTAATTGCTTCTTTTCGTCTAGGTATTTAAGTCGGTATTTGTCGTAAAGCTCCTTGGTTAATTCTTGATTGATAAACCTTTCTTCAAGTGATTCCATTTTATCATTCAACTCAGTAATCTTCCTTTTTCTGGATACATCCTCCTGTAACTTGTCGGTAAATTTCTGCGACACAATTTCTCTTACTTGAGTTTCAATAGCTGATTTGTGAGCAGCTTCAATTTTATACTTATCCAGCTCCTCCATAAACAACTTATTAATGGTCGATGCTTTTTCGTTGACTGGCTCAATGTGACCTCTAGTCTTATAATAAATATGCCCTTTTTGCTTATAGCCAGTAAATGGAGTGTTTGTGAGCTCACTTCTTAAAAACGACTTTAAAGGCATATCAGGGTCCTTAAACTTTCTAGCAATCCCTTTATGCGGATTAGTTAAAGCTACTGCATTTGCTTTCATAAAAAGCTACATAGAAACTAAAGCTGGGTGATGTCCTTTGATTAATTTACCCGGGAAATATGCATTCATATAATACCCACAATAAAATGGGTTCCCAATTTGACGATAGAAACTTTTGTATTCAATGTTAGCCCCTAATTTACGCAGACGCTCTACAATTTCCTTGTTGCTCCATTTACCCTCAGCTTTCCATTTAAAACCCATTTTCATGAACTTGCCCTGGTCATTGATTACATATTCATGATATTTTGCTTTCTCTTTTCGCCTAAGGTTAGTATAACCATAGGGACAGTGACCAATAAAGTAACCCTGCTCTATTAATTCAGAAGTACCACGCATCGTTTTAGTCCGTCTCAAATCATTATCATACTTACCAAAAGCAAAAAATATTTGTTGCTGTAATTCTCCCGCAGGGGAAGTGACATCAATATCTTGAAGCACGCTTATTACTTTAACTCCAATTTTACTTAAATCTAAAATTAGTTCTTGAGCATGTTCACTTCTAGAAAAACGCTCAAAAGAGTATACTAATATAGCTCCTACGTCCTTGTTTTTCTTTACATAGTTAAGCATCAATTTAAATTCTTTTCGCTCATCCGTTTTGGCAGACTCCGCCTCACCTCCAAAAAAGGCTTTGATTTCTAAAGACCTTTTGGATGCAAATGCGATTGCATCCTTTCTTTGCGTCTCTAAAGAGGTGTTATCAAATTGAGAAGGGTCGGAAACTCTCGTATAGTTAACTGCTTTATTTCCTTCCCTCCATTTAGGCGGCTTCGCTTTTTTCGCGAATTTGGCTGTCATCTCCTGAAGCTGTAATTCCAAGTTGTTCATCTTGAAGTAGTTTTTTGATAATTTGATTAGCAATAATCTCTGATAAAATTTGAATTGTTTTTAGTTCATTATCATTGGATTGATTTTTTTGATCCATTATGATTTAACATTTCACCAATCGGCCCTTTAAGGGGATGCGACAAGTATGCTGTTAGTCCTTGGAGCCGGTTTTACCGGAAGTCATATTTTTTGTTGTTCTATTAAAGGTTATAGTTCTATTGTCTCTAGTACTAATTGTTACCTCTTCATAATTTTTTAAATGAAGAATTTTTTTCACCTGCTCAGCTTGCTCATCTGTGAAAGTTTGTTGAACCTGGGTATCAACTCTCATGATTTTTTCTGATTGAATTAGTATTCTTATTTCTTTTATATTTTTCTTTCTGAGCTCCTTAAGCACCAAGCGCTCCTCATCCTCAAGCAAATACGGGATAACAATATTTGAAAGCTCTTTGTTATCAACTAACTCTTTTAGCAGGCCTTTTATTGATATATATATGTGAGGGGCTTCAACATCAAATGCCGCTTTTCTATGATTTGTAAACTCTTCCCCCCTTTTTTCAACAACCAATCCTCCTGGGTAGATTAAAATGCCCGCTTCCTTTCCAATTTTTATACACCATACAACCAAATTTGATAGATAACTTATGTCGAATTTTAACCCATATAATAAAAGCTTATCACCTAAAACTGATTCAATATTTACTAAGTTATGTTGTTCAAATTCGTCCAGCTTAATTTTCGACTGCTTTTTTATAAGCACCTCCTTTTGTTGCAATAAGTTTCTTGTAGGCAAATCATCATAATATGCATCCCTAAAAAAATAGTCAGTTACCTGTTCGGTATCTTTTACTGGATAACCTAATGCTCTCAAATTATCAAGTATCCTCAACCAAATTAATTGAGCAGGACTTACTTGCATACCCCAGTCACCTTTCTCAATAAATGGTAATAATTTATTCCTTCGCCAATATGGGAGACTTTTATATAGGGAGTTCCCATCCTTATCAATAAAATCCTTGATAGGTAAAAGTGGCTGAAAATAATGATCCTGAAAGTCAAGAAGATTGAATGTAGTTTTTTTCATAATTTAAATATAAGTGTTATTTTAGCATAATAATAATCAAAAGTAAGATATTTTATCACATTTATGTAGTATTTAATCATTCATCGACCAAATTTTACTTAAAAAGTGGTTAAGTGTCAGAATATGACTTAACAATTTAAATTTTAAACGAATGGCAAAACTTAAAAAAGATGGTTCAAGCAAACCATCTAAAACCTACTTACTCGGCAGACAATGCGAGTATTGCGAAGAACCAATTGAAGATCAAGCAAGAGCTACAAAAAAACATTGTAGCTCATATATTGACGAACATGGTGTACTTCATGATTGCAAAAGAAAAAAGCACCAAATGAAGCATCAGTTAAACGATGACAAACTATTAGATTGGTCTTCAATCCAAAGAGATACAAAAGCTAAAATCGAGGACGCCATAAAAGCACATGGTGAATATTTGACCTTTGAAATCTTAGAGGCTTACAACATAAAGTTAGACAATTATATAAAACTAAACCATGGTAATCAGGAATCAATTTTGGAATTCCTTGGCTATGATATAGTAGTAAAAGCATTTAGTAAAACCGTTAAATTAATTAAACATGAACAACACAGAATTCTTTAATATGATAGACAGATATCATGCACCAGCAAAAAATTTTAAAATCAAAACCATTTACATAATGGCAGGGATAGCGCTAATTGGAGTTGCCTATTTTGCAATAAAATCCTCCACAACAAAGTCAAAGGAAATTAGACAACTGAAGGACACTGCCTCGAAAAATGATGAATCCATTAAGAATTTAAATTCAAAGACATCAATGCTAGAATACGACCAAAAGCAAAACGAATCAATTATAGAATCATTAAACAGGGATAAAAAGGAATTAATAGCAAAATTAGATGAGGCTAACAATAAATCGGTTTCTAGCGATAACGAAAAAATATAGAAGAAATAGAATTAAATAACTGTTCCGGAACCCTTTTTACCGTTCTGGAACGTTTATTTACATTCGGGAATATTCTTTAAAATTCTCGAACGTTCATGAATATTCTTTAAAGTTCTCGAACATTCTCATAGTATAATCATCCTTAGCCAGTATTGTACTACATTCTAACCAAATGTGGAGGGCTTTAAGGGAATTCTACAAACTGACTAGTTCTTTAGAAAAGCTTCTTCAAGTCAAA
>JBAXKC010000077.1:0-2993 GCA_037137535.1 bacterium
CGTTTCTACTATACATTTTCTCGGAGGTTTACACAAAATTATTTATGGATTCTATGAGCCAATCATTTTGGCTAAATATATTTCTCAATTACATTCTATCATTTGTTTTAAATGATATCGATAAAATTTCATTCCGGAAAAATAAAAAGTTAGTCGATGGCTTTAGACATCGAAATCATTGAGCAACGAAGAGAATTTACTTCTGAAAATTTAAGAATTTAAATAACTCATTTCTCAACTTTCCTCTTTGCACATTTTTTCATAATTATGATTATCTTTTGTTTATTTTATATAAATTACAAAGTTTTTCTTGTATTACTTTTACAACGAATTGATGCTTCTTTGGATTATTTAATGTATTTTTATCCAATATATTTAAATAAATTGTTTCTGCCTTTAAATAATCTTTTCTCTGCTCCATAATTAATCCTTTATTAAAAAAGAGTATAAATTGAAACAGATCTCTATCGACTAATTTGTTGCTATTTAACATTATTGATTCAGCTTTATTATTATATTCTTCA
Organism: bacterium; assembly: GCA_037137535.1. Classification (GTDB taxonomy): domain Bacteria; phylum Cyanobacteriota; class Vampirovibrionia; order Gastranaerophilales; family JBAXKC01; genus JBAXKC01. The sequence continues at coordinate 525 of JBAXKC010000077.1, forward strand.
GCTTTATTTGGATTGTTCTGTTTTAATTCAATATTGATTAATGAGGTTAATATATCTAATTTAAACGAATTATTTTTTAATTTATTCGCCAAATTAAGATAATCATTTAATATTTTTTTTGCCTCAATATATTTGTTTTGATGAATATAATTCTCAGATAAATCATCTGCAATAAAGAACATTACTTCAATATTATTCTCTTTTTTTGCTTTCAAAAGAGATTTATTTAAAACTATATCAGCTTTTTTAAATTGTTTTTGCTTAGTATAATTTCTAGCAAGAATGGATGAGGTTTTATAATAAAGATAATCAATTTCATAATCAGATAAAATATTTAAGGTTTTTATACAATAAATTATAGATTCTTTATTTTTATTTTCTAAATAAAAAGTATTAGCTAAGTTAACTAAATATGCTAAAGGGCTATATAATATAATAAAGTATCTTTTTTTATTAAATAATTTTTTTTGAATTTTTGCTAATTTAATAGAAATTGCAAAATTATAATTAAAAGACTCTTTGCAAAAAGTTGAAGTCATAGTTTGAAGTTTACTACTTCTACAATACTCTAAATTTGAAAAACTTGATAAATAAGTAAAAAGAAAAAGTAAGATTAATAATATAGTAACTAATTTTGGAATAGCCTTTATAAGCGACTCTTTATTAGAAAGTTTAAGTCTTATTTGGGATTCATTATGAGTTGGATTTATATTTAGTGCTTTTTGATAAAATTTTGAAGCTTTTTTATGATTTTTAAGATGTTGATATATTCCAGCCAAATTATAATTTAATATAAAATCATTTGGATTGATATTAAGAGCATTTTCATAATGCCTGATTGCTTTTTCATAATTTTCCAAACTAGAGTATGAAGAACCGAGGTAACAATTGCTATCAAAATGATTCGGGTTAATATTAAGTGCATTTTCATAATGTATGATTGCTTTTTCATATTCATTTAAAACATAGTGTGAATAACTAAGATAATAGTTAACATCAAAATTATTAGGATTGATATTAAACGCATTTTCATAATGTATGATTGCTTTTTTGTACTCATTTAAATTAAAGTATGAATCCCCAAGATTTTTATTACCATCAAAATTATTTGGATTAATATTAAACGCATTTTCATAATATTCGATAGCTTTTTCATAATTCTCTGACCTAAAATAAAATTTACCTAAATTATAATTAATTACATATTCTTTTGGATTCAATTGAAAAGATTTATTATAATATTCTAATGCTTTATCGTAGTCCTTTAATTCACAATATGTATTTCCTAAATTAATATAAACAAATGAATATGTTGGAGCTATTTCAATAACTTTATTATAATATTCAATTGCTTTTTCATATTGCTTTAACGCTTTATATACAATTCCCAAATTCATGACAGCCTTATAAAACTGTTGATCTATTTCAATCGCTTTATTAAAAAGTTCAATAGCTTTATCGTATTCTTTCAACTCCGAATAAACATTCCCTAAATTTTTATAAGTTTCAGGCTCATCAGGTGCTAATTTGATAGCTTTATTACAACTTTCTATGGCTGAATCATAATCTTGATTTTCTAAGAATAAGAGTCCTTGCTCTAAATAATATTTATAATCTTTTTCTGACTCTCTCATTTCTCAACTTTCCTCTTTGCATATTTTTTCATAATTATGATTTTTTGTATTATTTATTTTCTTTGTTTTGTATAAATTACAAAGTTTGTATTTAACATTATCACTAAAACCTTTATCCTTTATTGGAAGTACATCGATTATATATTTTTCTGATTGCCAATATATTTTTTCTGCCTGTATATAATCTTTTTTATCTTCATGCATACTTGCTTTAAGGAGAAAGAGCCTTAATGTATCAAAATTTTTATTAATAGATTTTTTATTTCCATTAACCAACGTTAAAGCTTTAATATAGTATTCTTCAGCTTTATTGAAGCTTTTTAATTTACTATAACTTTCCGTTAAATCAATTAATAAATTTAAATGCTCAGATTTGCTGTAATATTTATTCAAGGCAATAAAAGCTGGTTTCTCATATTTAATTGATTCAGAATATCTTTCACGAAAATTAAGCAAACCCATTAATGCTGTAATAGAATGTAACTTTTCTTTTTTTTCTATGACTAAATTATTATCCACAATTTCTTTCTGATACCAAATTGTCATGTTAAAATCACAATTTAATTCTGGTTTTAAAAAATTTAAAGTAGGTTTAAAATAACAAAAAGAAGGGCTAAGTCTTAAACTATATGGATAGGGTGTTTTAAATACAGCTTTCTCTATTTTAGCTAATGGTATTTGAAACAGATCAAGCAAATAAAAACTATTAATTATTAAAAAAAATATAATGTATAAAAATAAAAGATTAATAAAAAAAAATTGATTATAGGATGTTTAAATCTAAGAAGCTGTTTGGTTAAAAATGAAACAAAATCAGTAAAATAGAGTCTATAAT
>JBAXKC010000078.1:0-2844 GCA_037137535.1 bacterium
CCGTTTCTACTATACATTTTCTCGGAGGTTTACACAAAATTATTTATGGATTCCTAAATCAGGAAAGTTTGTTAAGAACCCTAAAAAACTTTTTGTTACCTACTTATTATTGCTATTTTATTTCATTATTTTTTGCAATTATATTTCCACTAATTGAGTTTATTTTATAAGTTTCTATAAATTTATTATATGATTCTTTACACTCTGGCATAATAATAACATTATTTTTCAGAACATTCTCTTTAATTTCTTTTGTAACAAGCTCAGGAAGTCCTTTAAATTCATCATGAGCAACAGCTCTCATTGTTTGTGCATATTGCTCTAATGTTCCAAGATCTTTCCACTTTACGTTAACATTAGATTTAACTGATTCTGCAGGTACAAAAAATGATTTTAATTTTTCACCATCATTGTTTACAATTTTACCATTATTTAAATCATTTACGATTTTAGGTAAAAAATCCTTACATAGATCATAGATAAATTCCTTAGGCTTTTCTGATTGTAGCCTTAGTTCCTCTTTTTGCTTTGGTATTTCTTTAAGAATATCAGGATGTATGATCATCATTGCAGTATTTAAAAGATATTTATCGTCTGTTAACTTTGATTTCTCAGCATCTTCTTTTGTTTTTGGTTTTTCAATACAATCCTCTAAAATTCCATTATTATTTATTGAAAGTAATCCATGATTTTTAGCTATGTCCCAAGGAACTGGATAACCAACCACAACAATCCCTGCTGGATTATTTTTATACTTTTCAATTGCATTAGTCATATCAATATTACTAAAAGTATCGCAGTATGTTAAAATAACTGGTTTATCTGTAGGAATTTCACCATTATCGATACTATTGGAAATAAATCCCGCAGATCCAGTTGAATCTTGCATTATATGAAAATTACTTTTTTCATCTAATGCACCTACTGCATAGCCTTTTTCAATATTATTTGCAATTAAGGAATAGTCTTTAGCTGGCAAATTTAATGCCGCTTTACAGTCAGTTAATATTTTAATTCTGGAGCCCTCGCCCGATGCAGGCATAATAAAATTAAAATCCTTTGCACTATCATTAGATTTTATGCTATTTGGTATTTTACTAGTTTTATAAGAATTTAATGCTTGATTAATTGCATTTCTTGTTTCAGGTCTTACTGAAACATACAAATCACCTTTAAAACTCAATTTATTTTTAGTATTATTTGAGAAAAATTTAAAATTAAATGAATTTGAGTTTATTTCAGAGTCTGGAGCAGCAACTAAAAAATTATCAAACTCTAGTGCTGGCCCATATTTACCAATTTTAAAATCGGCATGTGGTAATTTTGCATCAATACTTCCATCAAATTCTGCAATTTTATTATTTTCATTAACATTTTCTATTATTATATGTTGTTGATTATTAGTTATTGTTTTAGAAATCTTAATCATTGGGGTTTTAAGATCACTTCTTGCAGATATAGTCATTGAATAATCTTTATTTGTGTTAGAAAGAATATCACTAACAACCGTTTCATATCTTCCTTCAACTAATTTGGGAATATTATTATTTGCTTTTAAGGTTTCATTGTTTTGCTTAAAAGCTATTTTAGGCGTGTTTATGAACTCTTTATTATATGACGAAAAATTTATCATGTTACAATCCTTATACTAAACAATAATTTGAATTTTGTATTATATATTATTATGTCAACCTGCATTGCGGAGTTCTTCCGCACAATCGGATGGTTCCTTGTTAATTGCATAAATTCCACTTAACCAGTCAAATCCACCTATAGGTTTTTCTCTTGGAATGAGATCAACTGTCCATCTGTAATATTTGTCTATTTCCTTAGAATCATCGCTATTAACAGGCGCAAAATTGAAAACATAGTTATAAGATAAATCATTAGTTTTAACTATTTCTAATCTTTTTACAGATTCCCTTAATATTTCTGCCAGATTATCACTCTGGTTTTGAGTAATATCTTCAAACTTAGAACTCTGAAACTTTGGAATTATCCTCATTTCATATGGTGTTTTTGAAGCATAAGGTGTTATTAAAATATAATCATTATTTTCAAAAACTATATTTTTTTTATCTATTTTCTCTTGCTTAATAGCAGCATCAAAAAGGTTTTCATTATTTTTCAGATAATAATCTTTAGCTATTTGAATTCTTTTGTCAATCATTGGAGGAACTACTGGCAATGCAAAAATTTGTGAATGTGGATGTATTTGTGAGGCATTTGCCTTTTCACCTTTATTTTTAAAAATTGAAATATATTTAATATAATCAGAATTGTCAGAGTTTTTCATTTGTTTGTACAAATCTTTATACGCTTTGATAGTTTCTTGATATTGTTCTAATGAGTTAACATTTTCAGTTAAAATATGATTTTTATTTTCAATAATTAATCCTGCTTGTCCTGATGCAGGTATTGAGTTTATTCCTAAATAGCTTGTAGGTTTAAACTCTTCATATTCTTTTTTAGGAGCAAATACACTAAATAAATTTTCTAAACCAATTACTTTCCAGTTTGATCTTGATCCGCCCTCATTAGTATACATAACATTCTCTTTATCTTTTATTGTGCAAAATGGGCAGTTAGAATCAGAAGTTGGAAGTTTTGTTGTATTTTCTTCTGCTTTTGCAAATGCATTACTTTTTTTAGCAAGTTTTGGGGCGATTATCGCATAATCACCTGTAAAAGGATCAATCCTGATTTCAGGAAGAATTTTTTTTGATATTTCAGCAACATGAGCTGTAAAACTTAAAATTAATGCTAAATTATTTGGTCTATTTAGTGAAATTTTGACCTGCCCCCGTTTTTCCTAACGATTAGAACTTAGTACTCCACGAGTTT
>JBAXKC010000079.1:0-2841 GCA_037137535.1 bacterium
TGTTATTCTTCATTATTTTATCCTAGCATGTTAATCACGCTAGTCTAGAGCCTAAGTAATTATGGGTTTGTCTATCATCGTCACTAATCACTTATCTCAATAGTTGTCATACTAGTATTTCTATAAATCTAAGCCCTTATTGATAAATAAGTACCTGATTGCCTGTAATTCTTTGCCTGACAATAGTTTTGCTATTATTATTGCTAACTAATAATATGGTGAAGTGTTTATATATTATAAAAACGAATAATATAACTATCTTGAAAAATTTTTTAAAAGTGATAATATCAAATAATAAATAAGGAGAACTTTATGGACAACTTAAAAATAAGTGAATATATAGAGATACAACGCAATTATTTTAATAGTGGAAAAACAAAAGATATAAATTTTCGTATATCTCAATTAAAAACATTGCTTAAACTGGTAGATGAAAATGAATCCCGTATTCTTGAAGCTATAAGTAAGGATTTAGGCCGACATATAATTGACTCATATATGGGTGATGTTGGACCATTAAAAAAGAGTATTAATTATACAATTAAAAACTTAAAAAAATGGGCTACCCCTAAAAAAGTCCATTCAATGACTGGAACAAAAAGCATTATACAGCCGGAACCACTTGGGAATGTTCTTATAATAGCACCATGGAACTATCCTTTCTTGTTGTTGCTTGATCCGCTTGTGGGTGCAATTGCTGCAGGAAATTGTGCAATATTGAAGCCTTCTGAAATAACTGTAAATACAGCAACGCTTCTTAATGAGTTAATAAGTTCAACTTTTGAGCCTGATTATATTAAAGTTATCGAAGGCGGAGTGGAAGAAACTAAATATTTATTAGAGCAGAAGTTTGATCATATCTTCTTTACAGGAAGTACAAGTGTCGGTAAAATAATTTATCAGGCAGCTTCAAAAAATCTAACACCGGTTACTCTTGAATTAGGCGGAAAAAGCCCTTGTATTATAGATGAAAATACTGATGTTAAAATAACAGCCCGAAGAATAATCTGGGGCAAACTGTTCAATAACGGTCAAACCTGCACATCCCCTGATTATGTTTTTGTGGATAAAAAAATAAAAGAAAAAGTAATAAATGAATTTAAAAAATGCATTTTAGAATTTTATGGCGAAAATCCACAGGTAAGTCCGCATTATTCACGAATTGTAAACGCGAAAAATTTTGATAGATTAGAGGCTCTTCTTCATGAAGGACGTATAATTCATGGTGGAAAAACCGATAGAAATGATTTATATATTGAACCTACTATCATCGATAATATTTCTCCTGATTTTAAAATAATGCAAGAAGAGATTTTTGGTCCTTTATTACCTGTTTTTGAATATGAAAATGTCCAAGAGGCGATTGATTATATAAATAACAATCAAAAACCGCTTGCTGCCTATGTATTTACAAAAAATAAAAAGTTTTATGAAAATGTAGTAAAACAAACATCAGCAGGTGGTATGAGTATAAATGACACAATAATGCACGTTACTTCTGAGCATTTGCCGTTTGGTGGTGTTGGTGAAAGTGGAATTGGGAAATATCATGGAAAATATAGTTTTGATACTTTCTCTAACTATAAAAGTATATTCATTAATACTTTTCTCTTTGATCGAGATATTCTATATCCGCCATACAAGTTATGCTTAAAATGGACAAAAAGAGTGCTTAGCCTTTTATAACAGGTAAATCAAGTAAGAGTATCTAATTTAAAATCCCAATGTTTATTTAAACATGCATTGGGATTTTAAAGCAATTTTGTTTATTTCTATGTTTTTATATAAGTAGGGGATTAAGCAAAAGGATATATTAATGATTAATTCTACAAATTTCCAATTTAAACCAATAGAAACTCAAACAGCACAACAACCTGCTGCCTTTGCTTATGAAAATAATGAAATTTCAGCAACAGAAAAAAACATGTCGGAATTTGTAGAAAATATAAAAAAATCACAAAATATATATAATTTATCAAATGATAAATTAGTGCTTGTAACTCAACCACCAACAAAAGAGACAGCTACATCAAAAAAAGAAGAGCCAAAGTTTAATATTGTCAAATGGGGGGCTGTAACTGCCGGTATTGTTGCAGTTGCAGCACTAGCTGTTTATAAAAAAGATGCTATATTAAAGCTATTTAAGAAAGCTGAAAAAATAGTTCCTAAAGAGCCGGAAAAAATGCCTAAAATAAATTTAACAAAAGAGCCTATTATCGCAGATGATGAAGCAAAAACTTTAGTTGAAACAATTAATAATAGTAAAAAAGTTAAAAATGAAGCTCAAGAGCTGTTAGAAAATTATAAAACAACTTTAAAAGAAGCTCAAAGCAAAACTAAAGAAAAAATGAAAGAATTTTTTAAAAACCTTACACCTGAAGGAAAAAAAGAATTTGCAAGATTATCACGAGAAGAAAATGAAATTGTTAGAGAATTAAGACATAAAAGCCCTGAAAAGATAAAGGCATACAAGGCATTAACAAAAGAGCAAGTAACTGAAATAACAAGATTAGAGAATGAACTTGAACAAGTAAGAATGAAGAAACTATCTTTAGTTCATGGACAAGCGAATGTTCGTTTTGATGCGGATGGAGTACCATGTGTTAATGATTTACAACTTGAATCGTCTCTTCAAGATCATAAAACTAAAGCTAAAAAGTATTTATTAGATAATAACGTCTATGATGGCGTAAAAAGTGTAAAAAAGGATAAAAGAAGACATATTAATACTATCGCACGATGTAATGAAGAGATTAAAGAGGCAGAACTTAAATTAAAAGCCAAAGAAAAGAATCCATAAATAATTTTGTGTAAACCTCCGAGAAAATGTATAGTAGAAAC
>JBAXKC010000080.1:0-1834 GCA_037137535.1 bacterium
TCTTTAGCATATTTTTTATCATAATATTCTACATCCCGTTGATTATGCACTTTTTCTCCTGTGCCTTTATGAACCCACTCCTGACAGCTATGCCAACTGCCGGGTGTGTATTCCCATTCAGATTCAGCAGGTGCAGAGGTATCATCTGAAGAGCTTGAATCTTCACATTCATTAGTGCTTGAAGAAGCACTAGGATCATCAAATACTTGATTTCCATTTTCATCTTCCCAGTATTCAGCATTCCAAAAACCATTATGTTTTGTCCAATTAGCCGTAAAACTTACTGTATCCTTTGTAAGAGGTGCGTTTAGCTTTGGGGCGTTTGGGTCTGTTGTGTTTTTTTCAGCTACTTTAGTATTTTGAGGTTTGACGATGTTTTTCAACTGATTAAGTCGAAGTCCGATTTCCATGTTTGATTTACTCCTTTAACGATATGGTTTTCATTATTTTCTATAAATTACGTTGCTTGTTATAATATTAAAAACAAATCAAACTTATAGTTGCTTGTCAGATTTTAATTTACATTTGAATGGGTATAGTGGTTTAAACATGAAGGCAATAACCACAAGGCAAATAAGCAATTAAATACCAGTTTGCATTTGTTAAAATAAATACATTATTAATGATATTTTAATAACTAAATTCACAAAAAAAGCCCCTCTGTTTTTTAGAAGGGCTGCGTATGTAAAATGTTGACTAGATACGTTTTCCCATATTAGTCTTTATAGCTTTATCAAAAAGTTCACTTATAACTTGTACTGCTCTTTTCACCATTTGAACTGGATTGGCTTCTTTAGGTTTTGCAGGTAATTTAGGAGCTCTTAAACCATGTTCATTAAAGAAATGATCAACAGTATGCGGATCTTTCTTTTTAATAGCTTTCATCATTTTTTCATGAAGGTGATAACCGTTTTCTTCCTCTGGAACATGGTGCATTGAAACGCCTTCATCAACAACATGATGGCTTAAAAGATGAAGATTTGAATCAACAGGGTGCATTCCAACTGCCGCAACAGTTACTAATGCTTTTACACCATTAGGTACGTTATTTTTAGCAGTAAAACTAACGTGGTTAAAACTTCTTTGATGGTTCCCGATTCCTTGCATTTTTTTGATCTCCTAAATACTATTCAATTTTTTACTTAACGATATTTGCCCGATCTATACTATACTTATTTAGTATAGTATAGATACTAACCCAAGTATTAAAGATACGCAAGAGATAATTAAGATATATTAAAATAAATTTAAATTAGTAGCAGCATGGTTTCTTTTTACAATGTTATAATAAATTTGCCATAAGCCCCTAACACAGTCGAATCGTTCACATGACGCATTTTGTTATTTTATTTATCAAGCGGGGGGGGGGAGATTATAGCCATAAAAAATAAAATATTATCGTTTGATTGCACTAAAGCATTAGGATACGTGCTTGAGGACTTATTAGAACAGATTAAAACCTTATCAGAAGAGAATAAAGAAGCCTCTTATGTCAAAATAGTCGAATTATTTTTAAAAGCCGCTGATATTAATCAGAAATTAAACTGTAAAGAAGAGTAGAAATCTCCAAAAATTAAGATAATGAGGGGTTGAACGAGGAGAAGATTTTATAAATCTTAATGTAATAATTTATATTATTTTGTGAAAACTTTAACTAAGAACCACAAGCCACGAGCGGTTTGCTTCTTTTCTCAAAAATAGTTTTTTTCAAAAAACTCAAAGAGTAAGAAAATAAGCCAGTAGTGCTAAAGAACTGCTGTGTTTTTGTTCTTGCTAACTCTCGTACAATAAAATATATAAATAGACGTAATGAATAGTGGAAAAAGATTGTTTG
>JBAXKC010000081.1:0-1631 GCA_037137535.1 bacterium
AAACTCGTGGAGTACTAAGTTCTAATCGTTAGGAAAAACGGGGGCAGGTCACTTTTTGCCCAATCATCCAATCAGCCCAATATTTGATGCCAAGCTCAGAGTCTTTTACTCCATATCTTGTTATTGATAAATCTTTGGATGTTCTTGTGCAGAAAAGTTTAAGAGCATCTTTTGAAACAACTCTTTTTTCAGTAAATTCAATGGCAAAGAGTTCATCCGGGGATTTTCCTTTGTGGTTTTTACCTTGAGACGGCATTTTATTAAATACGTTAATAATAAAATCATCAAAAATCTTTTTTAGTTCTTCAAACTTTAATATTTTGCCCTGCGCAATTTCTTTTCTAAGTTTTTCAGGACGTTCTGTAACATTTCCTCCCCTGTACCCGACAGCGTGCTTGGATAAAAGCTCTTTCACCTTAAGAAAATCTCTTTCTATTGGTTTAGTTTGAGCGTTATATGGCAGGGCAAAGTGAGCTTTAACTTTCAGTTCATCAAGCATAGACGTTGTTTTAACGATATCTGAATCAACCTTTATTACTTTACGTCCGCCTGCAAAGTCTTTTGCTCTAAAGTCTCTTCCATTATCAATAATCACATCCGACGGAATTCCGTATTCATTTGCAGAGTAGTAAAATGATTGAAATATATGGTCAGAGTTTGGATTATTAGGTTGTAAAAGCCAACCGAGCCATTTGCCTGATTTAAAACAACGCCAAGCAGTAACCCAGGGATAACTGACTTTTCCGTCAAGGTTTTCACAGGCTATGTCTATTTGAGCATGGTCAGCAACCCAGACACTTCCGCATTTAATTCCTGAATAATCTCTTTCAACATAATTAGCGAATTTTTTATTCCATTTGGCTTCGCCGTATCTTGCCAAGTATATTGATTGCTTTGGTATTTCACGTTCAAGTCTTCTTTTAAAACTTAAATGTTTAGGAAAGCATTCTTTTAAAACTCCATCTTCTCTCATGGCATAGCCAAGAGTGCTGTGCCAGCAGGAAAAAACTGATGGTGCTCCTTCAAGAAGATAAAGGTTTTTAAAATATTCAAAATATTTATCTTCTATTTTAGAATTACCTGCTGTTTTACCGTAGTTTGCAAGCAGAGCAGATATGCCGCCAAGTTTGTATTTAATTCTTGCATCGTTTACTGCTGAATAAGAGGTTTTAAATTCAGGATTTACTTCATTCCATTGATTAACAAAGGATCTAAGTTCTTTTCCTTTAAGACCGTCTGATTGTTGAAGAATTGTTATATATTTTTCAGATTGTCTTTTTGCCCATTCGGGAGCTTCACTGTATTGCACGTTATTATTAATTTTCACTGATGAGATATTTAAAAATCTGCTTTGCATTTCATTATTTAAAGAAGCAAAAAGAATGTTATATTGAGTTTTCCCGTCTTTTTTTACAACTTTAAACCCATATTCACCTGCCCTGCACTTTTTTCTTAGAGTTTCAATTTTCAGTCCAAGCAAAGAGGAGGCCTGATTTTCATCAATCCACACAGGATTATTCTTTAATATTTCCACTCCGCTCATTTGTTCTGTCCTTAAATTACAGCCAGTAAGGTCTGCCCAGGTTTTCTACTACCCATTTGGTAAAATATGAGTCTTGTTTTTTATCTTT